>CAYXGW010000180.1:0-3441 GCA_964464595.1 uncultured Deferribacteres bacterium | reverse complement strand
TCCAAAGTTATTATGTCAACACATACAGCCTCGCAGAAACCGCCGTGTATGTATCCTTTCCAGAATTCGTCCTATTGTGTATGTCTTTGGTCACTGAGCCATCTAACAAGTGAGTAATTAGTTTTTCTGCTATGTATTAATTTATGGTTTAACAAATATAATAACAATAAGATTATTGCGTTTTTTTAAAAAATTATTTATCTATTGAATGTTATCCAGTCCTTCTGCTAAATATTCAAATATGTAATTATCCACTGACTGATCTGCAATTTGTGAAAAACATTCCGAATAAAATTCATAATCCATATGAAACTTTTAAAACAAACTAAACTCTAACCGGCATGGACAATGGGTAAATCCCGCATTGTGACCAGACCGGGCGCCGCCGGATGCACTCTATTGATTGCATTCACTGCAATCGCTACCGTTGCAATGTCGCCATTCGTGCCTTTTAAATTGACCTCAAGATTGGGTTTGCCGGTTATTTGGATAACGTCGCCGCCATGGTCATAATCAAGGGCAGCAATAAAAGTTAGCTTAACGAATTCTTCACCTTCCGTGTACCCTCGTGCAACCTGCTTCAATCCTATAACTTTTCCTGGTTCGACTTCAACAAAATCGGTTTTGGTTAACTTTTCGGCAACGACCGGCTCTACACTGGATTCGTAATTTTTCAGATTTTTCCCAAAAGTATCAAATATCATCCCGACGGATTCCGGTAAACCCACATGACCCATGCGCCCTTCGTCCATCTTCGCCTTAAATTCATCCACACTCATCCCAGAGCCGATTTTCTTTTGGAAAGGTCCTCTCCGTTCTGATGCGTTAATATTTCGTGCTGCTGAAATATGGTTTACTTGCTGGCAAATTGAAGTGAGATTCAAGGGAAGGGCATCCATCAAAAAACCAGGATTTACACCTGTGCCCAGGACAGTCTTTCCAACTCGTTTAGCCACTGCATCAATCTCTTCTCCAATTTTTTTGTTGGCAATCCACGGAAAAGAAAGCTCTTCCGAAGTAGATACGATATCTAATCCGGCTTCTAAAATTTCAATAACCTGAGTTTTAAATAAATCAAAATAAGAGTTGGTTGTTTGCAGTACAACATCTGCATGGGTATCTGCAAGAACCTCACCAATGGTTTTTTTGATCGACAATCCCAAACTGTTTGGTGTTCCAATAACATCGCCAAGATCCCGTCCGATTTTGTTCGAATCGATATCCACACCACCAACGAGTTCAAGACCCTGGCGTTCAATTATGTATTGCGCTGTAGCACAGCCAATGGGTCCAAGCCCATATTGGATAACCCGAATAGAATTTGCCATTTTAATCTGCCTCCATTCAATATTTTTCAATAACACAATGATGTCCTTTAATGAATAGAATATATTTTTGCAAAGTAAAATAACCAGTGATTAGGTTGGTTTTTCATCTTATTAATTATTTTTTATAACAACTTTTACAATTAAATTGATTTTAACTATCTATTTCATTTATTTACAAATTACTGGTAGACCTAACCCGGCCGAGCAGTAGCCAAACAGGTTTAAGATTTAAAATCGCAAATGACAAATAACAAATAAATCTCAAATTCCAATGACCAAATATCCAAGGCTATAAAGTCTTTATTACCCTGGCTTCAACCTAATGGAAGCAAACCCGGTGTCTTTGGAAGAAGCTTTTTAGCACTATCATAAATCATACGGTTTGGAATTTAGAATTTTGGTCATTGGAATTTGTTTGTAATTTGGTGCTTATATCTATGTTAAATCCGCAACAATGAAAATTTCTTTGCCTTTTGTGCAAGAATTTGATTGTTAAGATACTAAAGAATAGCGAGATCATTTTTAATCATGAACCTATCAATAATTAAAAGGATTTAATTGCTTAAAGAACTTCAGATAAATACGAACCAACAGGTAGAATTTGCAAAAATCACTTCTCAAGTTCAAAGGTTAATCGAAGAGAACGAGATACAAGAAGGGATATGCCATATTTTTGTTCCGCATACAACTGCCGGGATAACCATTAATGAAGGCGCAGATCCTGATGTTGTTTCTGATATGACAAAAGAACTAAACAAAATCGTCCCCTTTGAGGATAACTATCGGCATCTTGAAGGGAACTCGGCTGCCCACATCAAAGCCAGCATGATGGGTTCGTCAGTGTCGGTTTTTATTCAAAATGGAGAATTGCAATTAGGCACATGGCAGGCAATTTTCTTTTGTGAATTTGACGGACCGCGAAGCCGAAGGGTTTGGATTCAGTTTTAGATTTTATAAATCATTGTTTTGAAATACTAGTCACTGATTTCTAGAAACGGAATTTATTCACACAAAAAAAGGAGAATATTATGCCATCAGATAATGCTATCGTTGCGATTTTTAATATTCCAGACATGACTTCCGCACAATACGATCAAGCAACCAAAGACCTGGAAGCAGCAGGCGCCGGACATCCTGAAGGACGCAAATACCATATAGCAGCTGCAAAGGACGGCGGTTGGTGTGTGGTAGATGTCTGGGCTTCCGCTGAATCTTTAGATCGTTTCGGACAAACGTTGATGCCAATTCTGCAAAAAGTCGGTGTCACACCGACTCCTCCTGAAATTTTACCGTTGCATAATACAATACAAGGATAGCCAATTTTGGAGAGATAAGAAATATATTTGTTCCAAAGGAAAACCTTGATGCCAACCAGGAGGCTGGTAATAAGTCAGTCGATGTGAATCTATTTATTTCAAGATGCTTTTTCATAATAGATTTCTCCTGACTTGCATAGATCGTCTTATTTTTAGTCTTAATACTTGGTTTAAATTAAAGTAGAAATCTTTATCCAAAAAGATATTTTTGTATATTCTATTTTGCCTCCTGTTGTTTACTTTGAACCAGAATCAGCTTATAATTGGACTTTATGCATTTTATAGATGAGTACTTTCATCGAGTAAATCCAAACTTCCAGCTATGTAAAAATTCTTCTGAAGAGGAAGAATCATCATTAAATTTTTAATAATTAATGTGAGGAGATAATGAGAGACGATTTACAACCAGGCAACTTATTTCCGGATTTCAGTTTACCGGACACTAAAAAAGAGATGGTGACCTTGAGTGAGTTTATGGAAGGAATGCCCACGGTTATTACTTTCAATCGAGGCAACTATTGTCCCAAAGATCGCCGTCAATTGTTCAATTATGCAACAGACTTTCAACCCGAACTTTCAGTGAACTATTGTAAACTGCTGACTGTCACCACAGAACCTCGTCTGGAAAGCATTGAAATGCGGAATGGGGTTGGAGCCCTCTGGCCCTTCTTAAGTGATAAGAAACGCGAACTTTTACAAGAACTGGATCTTGCTGATGAGACTGATCCCCGGTTTAGTCCGGTGTTCATTCCCACCACTTTTATCTTGAATGGAGATCGTACCATCTATAAAATTTA
>CAYXGW010000179.1:0-3689 GCA_964464595.1 uncultured Deferribacteres bacterium | reverse complement strand
ACAAAGACTCGCAGCGGCTGCAGCCGCCGAACCGGAACTTGAGCCGCATGGATTTCGATCCAGAACGTAGGGATTGTTAGTCTGACCTCCACGACCGCTCCATCCGCTCGATGAACGCCTGGAACGGAAATTGGCCCATTCACTCAAATTGGTCTTTCCAAGTATAATTGCACCCGCTTCCCTGAGTTTTTGAGCTACGAATGAATCCTGTAACGCAATTGAGCCGGCTAAGGCGTGTGAACCCGCTGTAGTGGTCATTTTGTCGGCTGTATCGATATTATCCTTGATAAGGATTGGAATCCCATGCATAGGTCCTCTAGCGCCCTTTTCGGCGCGTTCCTTATCCAGCGTTTCGGCAATTTCAATAGCGTCCGGGTTGACTTCCAATACGGAATTCACTTTTGGACCCGAGCGGTCAATCTCTTCAATTCGGGATAAATAAAGCTCTGTAATTTTCTTAGCAGAATATTGTCCGGATTCCATCCCTTTTTGCATGTCCGCAATTGTCATCTCATCCAACTCAAAATCGCCAACTTTAGTCTTTGAAATATTCTGGCTACACGATACCGCAGCCCCGGTTAAAGCCATAGCGCCACCGAGGGCTGAAAGCTGGAGAAATTCTCTTCTTTTCATGTTCGAAGAGTCTGGTGAGTCAGTTTGATTTTGGTCCATATCAACCTCTTTATTTAATGAACTTGAAATTGCACTATTTTTTCTCGAATAACTTTTCTGGAAGTTTGTTGGAATCCCATCGGGATGAAATATTTATAGTTATAGAATAGTAGGAACTTTTAAAACTCCTTTAGGAGTGAAATGTTGAAAAGCTGGCCTCATTTTAGATCACAATTACCAATATTGCACACCTACGGAGTGCTTTATCAGGGGTCTAATTTATTTCTATAAATATATCACTCTTATCGGAGTTGAATTGGTTGATAAAAACAAAGGGTTTGTAAAGTAAGTATTTGATGATGAGCCTCAATTTTCTAATCCAACTTATTTAATGAAGTCCACTATCATAATATTTTTCACCGGCCATAATTTCAACGGTAAGTTTATTCGGCTCCGGAGGGAGTGGACAGGTGGCATAATTTGTAAACACGCAAGGTGGATTATAGGCCTTATTAAAATCGAGAATTCCTTTGCCATCATTTGGCGTGTTCATCCATAAATAACGACCACCGCCATAAGTAGATTTGCCTGTAGTTCCGTCTGAGAAAATGACCCAGAGTCTGTCATCTGTCATTTCGCCCAACGGATTCAATCGGTATTCTTTGCCATCAACCTCAAAAATCAGTTCACCCGGCGAGGCTTCCTGGTTTACAGTCCCCAGGATGTTTGGAATGGGTATTAATTTTGGCTTTTCAAACGGCTCGAATTTCACTTTGACACGCCAGTTGGATTCAATTGGATAGGATTCGATGCCATGAAATTCAGTGAGGGTAAGGCTTTCAAGATCTCGAAGTCTAACTCCAAAACGATCGCCTCGTTGAATGATAAACCATCGTAAAGAGCCGTAACTTAAAATTATTCGATCGCCATTGTCATTCGTCAACTGTAATGATTTGACTGCCTTATCTTTATGGATGACATCTACACCATCTGTAATTTGAATGGTTACGGCTTTTTCATTTAAGCCAAACGAGCCCATAAAATCCGGTGCTTTTCCCACCGGAAATACAAAATCGTTTGATGAATGAGAGCCAAAAGTGTTCAACCCTTCCTCCAACCAGAATAGGCCGACCAAATTCAGCCAGCCATCTTCAGACTTGAGATCCTCTATTCGTTTATTATGCCATTCCTCAATTTCTGAAACATAGGCTACGGTTGCATTATTTGTTGATGTAGATTCACTGCAACTGATATGTGAAGATAATAACACGAATAAAGCAAGATAAAGTTTTGTATCGGTTTTTTTAATGATTGCTATTTGCATAATTAACTCCTCAATTATATCATCGCGAAAAATATGATGTTCATGAAGCCATTCTTTTTTGTGTTCTTCGTAACTTAGTGGTACAAGCGTTTTTAAGCTATTAATTTTCCTTCTTATAATTAAACCTTTTTATTGCGAAGTCAAAATAAAATCTTTATTCTAACTAAAAATGATTTTTAATGAGATCTTATTTTGTTAATAAAAAAGGCGTTGAATGAACTTTAATCCACCAGCTATTCTTGACTATCATAAAAAAGAGCAGGGGAGAATGATCGATTTTCTGCAAAAGTTAGTTACGATCGAATCTCCTTCACTAGAACCAGCAACACAGGAGCCATTATTTCAAATATTTACAAACGCGTTTCAGGAAGTTGGTTATGAAGTGAAAAGAGTAAAAGGAAAACAAACTGGCGGTCATATTTTAGCAAGTCCGGTTAAATCCTATCCTGGAAATGTCCGGCAATTGGTTATCGGTCATTGTGATACTGTTTGGCCGGTTGGCACTTTGGAAAAAATGCCGGTTGAGATAAAGAACGGTTTGATAAAAGGCCCGGGAGTTTTCGATATGAAGGCCAGCCTTGCGCAGATCATCTTTTCCTTGCGCGCAATTCGTGATCTGGAACTTGAGATTTCCGTCATTCCCCAAATCATGATAACCTCCGATGAGGAAATCGGCAGTCCTGAATCAGAACCATATATTACACAAATAGCTGCTAATGTGGATCGAGCGTTTGTACTGGAACCTTCTTTGGAAGGAGCCGGGCAATTGAAAACTGCACGCCGGGGGGTCGGGATTTTTAAAATCAAAGTTGAAGGAAAAGCCGCTCATGCTGGCATGGACCCTGAAAAAGGAGTCAGCGCAATTCTAGAGCTTTCCCATGTCATTCAAAAATTATTTCAGCTGAACGATCTGCAAAAGGGCATATCCGTAAACGTTGGCACGATTAACGGAGGGCTGCGCACGAATATGATTGCCCCCAACAGTGAAGCTTCAGTGGATGTTCGAATTTTAACTGCCGAAGATGGAAAAAGAATTGAAGCAACAATTTTGAATCTTAAGCCCACCACCTCTGGCTGCAAACTTTTTGTTTCAGGTAGAATCGAACGAGGGCCTGTGGAGAGAACTCCCAGGAACCAGGCTTTATGGCAACTTGCGAAAAAAATGGGCAACGAAATCGGACTTGAGTTACACGAAGAAATATCAGGTGGCGCTTCAGATGGAAATATCACCAGTCTTTACACAGCCACATTAGACGGATTAGGCGCCGTGGGTGGGGGAGCGCATGCGTTTCATGAATTTATTGATATCGAAAAAACCATCGAAAGGAATGCGTTGTTAACATTATTGTTGATTTCACCATCGGTTTAAGATAATCCATTGCTATCAATAACAAGATTCCTACGGAATGATTTAGAGAAATAATAATTTTAAGTGTTGAAGTTAGATTAAGTTATAACTTGATCATAAAATAACCTCGTAGAGGTTTATTTATTGTAGATACTTTGGTCATTTGACATTATTTAAGCAAAGTAAGTTTCTTAGTTTGAACAAATCCTTCTGCATCTATTCTGTAGAAGTACACTC
This sequence comes from uncultured Deferribacteres bacterium, assembly GCA_964464595.1. Classification (GTDB taxonomy): domain Bacteria; phylum Zhuqueibacterota; class JdFR-76; order JdFR-76; family DREG01; genus JADFJB01. The sequence goes on along the minus strand of CAYXGW010000179.1, from coordinate 168 downwards.
CGCTTGGGATATTCTTGGCATCGAAGACAATTTGATATTCACCGGCTGCCATTTCATTGTCAACCAGAATCGACACAATTCTTCCCTGCAGATCAAACAGCTTGATGGACACTTCGGTTTGTTTTGGCAGGGCAAAAGCAATGGTTGTGGTCGGGTTAAATGGATTCG
>CAYXGW010000178.1:0-5131 GCA_964464595.1 uncultured Deferribacteres bacterium | reverse complement strand
TCAATATTTAAAAGCTCAGCATTCTTTCTTGCAATCTCAGAGTCTTTCTTGAGAATTGGCGTCAAAAATGTCCACGAAAAAGTGATAATAAACACCCCGGCAAGAATTCCCCCCACGATAGTTTGGTAAACCGGAATTCCAAATATCATTCTTTGACTTAGTCGCTTTTCAATTTCCTGCGTCCGTTTCTCAATCTCACGTTGCTCAGCCTTGTTCTTATCAATTTCAGACTGCAATTTTTCAGCCTGAAGTTTTTTTATTTCTGCTTCCCTGAGCTGGTCTTCCAGTGATTCTTTATTTGCTTCAGCCATTATTTAAACTTCCCTGCTAAACCATTATTAATACAAATGAAAAAGTTGTATAAAAATCATTTTACCATAACCCTTAAAAAACCAGTTCTACCACAAAGCTAGTTTAAGAAATTATCATAAAAAAGCAAGTCGTTTTTTAAAAAATATCTCAAACTTTCTGAATATGCTTTTCACCTTGAATTCACCCAGTTTTCAAATTATATTTACCAAGTTCTTTGATTTTCGACTCGGGGTGCTTTGCATCAGTGCAAGGCTGAGAGTACACCCGTTGAACCTGATCCGGATAATACCAGCGCAGGGATTTTGAATTTACACATCAATATGTATTGATTTGATTGCCACAAAACCCTCCCGCTTGTGGCTTTTTTAGTTTAAGGCCAAAAACTGCTAAAGCAGTTGAAAACTATTCAAAATCCTGTTAACACCTGACTTAAGAGGATGTTGCAAGAATAGGCAAAAAGCCTGGAATTGTCATCCTGAATGGAGCGAAGCGGAGTGAAGGATCTTGTTTGAAGTTCGTTGTAACTCTTGTATAATGAGGCTATTAAGGATAGTACCAGCAAGATTCTTCGCTGGCGCTCAGAATGACATTTCAGATAATGTTGCGGATTCTACTGCCTCTTAAGCCAGGTGTTATTGACAAAAAACAATGTATTATAACCGTTTCAACGGTTTTAAAAAAATGACAACTTTCATTTATCATTTTGTAAATCTTGTTCATCTTGTTAATCCTGTCTTAATGCTTTTGAAGAAATAAGTACGCAACAATATAAGGAACTCCTAAAATGAGAAGATCCGTATTCATATTTTTACTGCTTTTGATACCATGGTTTTTAACAGCACAGAACCAAAAAAGAACAATTACCGGTACTGTAACCGATATTGCAAATGGCCGGCCGCTGCAAGGGGCAAACATAGCTTTGCAAAATACCAACCTGGGAACCATATCCGGGGAAGATGGAAAATTTACAATTTCAAACCTTACCCTTGGTCAATATATTCTGAATGTGAGTTTTGTCGGATATCGAACTGCGCAAAGTTCGGTTACTTTAAATCAAAATGCTATAGAAGTAAATTTTTCTTTAACTTCCGTAATCCTGCCCGGACATGAGGTTGTGGTTACGGCAATTCGGGCAACAGAAGGCGAAACGCCGGCAGCGTTTAGTACATTAACCAGGGAAGACATCGAAAAAAATTATCACACCCAGGATCTGCCGGTATTGCTAAGCCAACTGCCCTCAACTATTTTTTACTCCGAGGGCGGCAGCGGCATTGGCTACAATTATCTCTCCATCCGGGGTTTCGGTCAACGGCGAATATCTGTGATGATTAACGGCATCCCGCAAAACGACCCGGAGGACCACAATGTCTATTGGGTCGATTTCCCGGATTTCCTGGGCAATGTTGAAGAAATACAAGTTCAGCGCGGTGCAGGCAGCGCTTTTTACGGACCACCGGCTATTGGCGGTTCGGTAAATATCACCACCACACGATTTTCACCGGAACGCAAAATTTCGTTTTATGCCGGATCCGGAAGTTACGATACACAGAAATACTCGCTTGCCTATAACAGCGGTCTCCTGAAAAACCAATACATTCTAAATGCCCGGGTTTCACAGATCAAAACAGACGGTTATCGGAATCAATCCTGGGTAAATTTTAAGAGCTATTTCTTTGGTGCAGCACGATTTGGCAAGCGATCGACCACACGGCTGCACGTTTACGGCGGCCCGATTGAAGATCACCTGGTGTTCTATGGTATTTCAAAAGAAGCTGCCGGTAACAAAGAATCCCGCAGAGAAAATCCCATTGTTCGTCCCGATGAGATCGAAAATTTCAATCAACCCCATGCAGAATTTTTTCATCAGTACCAAATCAATCAAAATCTAACACTCAACAATACACTTTTCGGAATTCGCGGTTACGGCTTTTTCGATTACGACGGCTCCTGGGCGCCGGCTTCTTATTTTCGCTTAACACCGGAATTCGGTTTTTCCGATAAAGGCGATCCGGAGAACATTTATGTCGATGATCTGCTGATCCGTGCTTATGTGGATAATAAGCAGATCGGTTGGCTGCCCAATCTAACCTGGCAGCATAAAAAAGCGACGGTGGTCCTGGGAAGTGAAATCCGGCTGCATCGTTCGCTACATTGGGGGCGCATTCAAAAAGGTTCAACCGAATTGCCTCGTGCGATTTCAGGCGATTTTAGTGGACATAATTATATCGGCAGCCGCCACTACTACGAATATAAAGGCGGAAAAGACATTTTGTCTCCTTACATTCACAGTGGTTATAAATTTAATGACAAAATCTATGGAAGTTTCGATTTGCAGTTTTCTCATCTTCGTTACAAACTTTACGACGAGAATTTTATCGAAACTGAATTTGAGCAAGTCTATAATTTTCTCAACCCAAGGATCGGGTTTAATTTTCACCTAAGCAGCAGGACGAACTTATTTGTTAGTTATTCCCGTACCAGCCGGGATCCCCGTTTAAAAAATCTGTACGATGCGGCCGAAGCCAGCACGCCTGCAAGCTGGGGAGCGGTCGTTCCCCAATTCGAGCGTTTTCCGAATGGTTCTTTCAATTTTGATGAACCGCTGGTTAAGCCGGAATCGCTGAACGATTTTGAGGCTGGATTGGGTTACCGGAATGAAAATGTTTTTGCGGATGTTAACCTGTTCTTCATGGATTTTAAGGATGAAATTATTAGTAAAGGTCAACTGGATCGATTTGGCCAACCCATTACCGGTAATGCGGAAAGAACGCTTCATTCCGGGATTGAAATGAATGGTGGATGGCGTCTGACAGATAGAATAACAGCGACCGGAAATATTTCCATTAGTAATAATGAATTGAAGAAATATACAGTATTTTCCGGCGATGCCTCCCCAATTGTTTTAAATGGCAACCCGATCGCAGGATTCCCCGATATTCTTGCAAACGCCAGGATCAACTATTCAAACAAAGGTTTCAATGCATCGTTAACCCTCAAACATGTGGGCAAGCAGTACACGGATAATTTTAAGAATGAAGAAAATACTGTGGATGCATATACAGTAGCCAATGGCATGTTTGGCTATCATTTTGCCAATCGTTTCGGACTGGCCGGATTGACCATTCAACTTCATCTGCAAAATATTTTTGATACATTGTACATTACTCATGGGGAGGGAAGTTCCTTCTTCCCAGCGGCAGAACGACAGGTTTTTATCAATACTAAGGTTGCATTGTAGGGTATAAATTTAATCCTGTAGTTGGTTTTACTTAGGCTCATCATAAAAATGGATTCTTTTTTTTAAAAATACTGAAAAACTTTTCACTTACCTGTACTTGATGTCTTAAAATTAGTTTGATTATCTCATCATAAATTCAAAAAAATGAATTGCCAATCCCATCGGGATGGAATGTTTATAGGCTATAAATTTCTAAGAAGATATGAAAACTCCTTTAGGAGTGAAATATGGAAATCTTTTATTAGCAGATGACATTAATGTAAATATTCCACTCCTCTGAAGTTTCGAATCAGAGACATATATCTTCTATAAACATTTCACTCCTAACGGAGTTGGCTTGTGATATACAAAGAATTATAACAAATTATCCATTATTATGATGGTAGATTTTAAAGTCCAATCTCAACCTGCATATAGTACCGTAACAGTTCATATTCGGAGTTTCAAAATCCTCTATTATAAAAATGTTAAAAAATGCCTATAACTAGTATAGAATAAAGTAAATGTTTTTTCTGATCAGAAGTGAAATTTTGATGAGGCTTTGTCGGTTAGTAATTGAAGTTCTTTAGAAATCAAAATTTTATAAAGTAAGTTTGAAATCATTTAACAGCAAATTAGAATGCAATGAATTGAAACTCCAAACCTGAAAAACAGGTTTAAAATACTTGATCAAATAATTCTGAGAATGTTATGGATTACAAAATTCATTTTAATGTAGCAACCAAATTCGCTTTATCTATTATTTATATCTGTACTCTTTTTTCGCCCGCTCTTAGCACAGATCAAAAATCCACTGAATTTTTCATCACTTTAGGTGACTCATCGTTTGTTAAATTCGAGAATGTGCAAGCATTGGAATATTATCAAAAAGCGCTGGACTTGAACCCAAAGGAATACCATGCGATTTGGCGTTGTAGCCGTGTATATGTGGAAATTGGCGAACATCTACCTAAAGATCAACAGCTTTTTTACTATCGGAAAGCGGAAATTATGGCCGATAGCGCGATTTACGTCAACCCGGATGGATTTGAGGGACACACCTTCCGGGCGATCGCTTTTGGCAAGATTGCTCTGTTTAAAGGTGTATGGAAATCCATCGGATTGGCTAAAGAAATGAGGAAAGAATTGGAGATTGCCCTGGAATTAAACCCTGATGACGACATTGCAATGTATGTATTTGGACGAACACATCAAAAGATTGCAGAGAAGGGGAAATTGTTCCGGCTCCCATTAGGATTGGGTTGGGCCAACAAAAAGAAAGCGAAGGAATATTATGAAGCTGCGCTCAAGTTTAGACCCAATCTAGTGCTTTACAATTATGACTATGCCCGTCTTTTAGTGCAATTGAAGAAATTCGAAGATGCGCGTGAAGTGTTGACAAATATTCCATCGATGCCCATAACCGACCAGGATGATGAATGGAATAAAGGGAATGCCAGCAAGTTGTTGCAAGAGATAAGCGCCAAATAGTGATACAATTTCCATTTGATTTATTAACCTGATCTATTCATATACCTTATCACTGTCATCCCGATTTCTATGACTAAATCAAGTATTTTTTAGCAACATTGGATTTATTGA
>CAYXGW010000177.1:0-5478 GCA_964464595.1 uncultured Deferribacteres bacterium | reverse complement strand
TAATTGCATATAATGCAAATAGTGCCAGTAATGCTGCTATAAAGTCACCAATCCCGGCAGGGTATGCAAATTGTGTGGGCATGCCTTTATAAACTGCACCGGACGTCATAAACATTAAACCAAGATGCCTTAGTGAATGTAAAATCAATATTGGAATAAACAGAGTCGTTGTCGATATTTCTCTTAACTTTGGCAATAAATATATCTTTGCAGCCCAGTAAAATATAACCGTACTTAGCACCATATTAAATGGCATGATTCTATCCAATAATATCTGCTCCATTATCATCTCCTACGTTTTTCTAGCACATAACATTGTTATGAACAAGTCGCTCATACCCTTTATAGTTGACAAATCAAGTCGTTCATCCAAATATTTGATAATAGTTATTAATATCATAAAAACAGTATTTAAACCATTTATTCTGGTGGAATCGGCAATCCTTTCTCCGCAGCATATACCCGTATATCTTTTTAAAATGACACACCCAGACCAAGTGACAGAAATCTTGTAAAAAATGCGAAACCGCCCGAATTAAATCCAACCACCTGGTTATTTCGGATATCACCATACCAAAAAACATTTTTTACATTGAGGCGGTTGTAAACATTAAGGATATTCAGATAAAGCTGCAGGCTTGTTTTATTAATCTGCCAATTCTTTTCCAACCGAATATCCAGCGAATGATAGACCGGCAGTCTCCGGCTGTTTTTCTCGCCGAATTCATAATAAATTACCGTATTGCCGCCGATTATGCCGTCACCTATTGTTCCAATTTGCGATGGCGTATAGGGATCGCCGGTATGATATCGCCATAAGGCGCTTAGGATGATGTCAGGGTTAAAATTAAAAATGCTGTTTACCGCGATGCTATGGGTACGATCGAAATCGCGCGGGACAACCGTGCCGGCTTCGTTCCTGATTCTATTAACACCATAAGTGTGGGCAACACTGAACAAATTGCTGCTGGCATATTGATGCCGGATAAATGTTTCGAAGCCGGTGGAATAGCCGGAGATTGGATTAAAAGGCTCATCCAGGATGTTTTCCAGATCATAGCGATTGAAAAAGTCGAAATCGAAATCTTCCTGCAATCTTTTGTAATCCTTGTAGAAAACACCCCATTTCAGGGTTGTCTTTTTGCGGAAATGATAATTCAGCTCAGCCAAATAGTGGATGCTTTTTAAGACCGTTTTATTAGGACGACCTTGACCTTCATACGATCGCAATTTTTGAAAATTATCCGGCTGATAATACTAACCATAAGCAAGTTTGAAATTTAAATTGTCGCGCAGATTGTAGCTTATTGACGATCGCGGCGCAATTTGAATGTCGTTCGTATAATTTTGTCCGGAAATTCTTAAACCCATAAGAAATTTAAACCTGTTTGATATTGCCCAGGTGTCTTGCAGGAAACCACTCAGCAATTGACCGTTAAACTGTGAATCAACGAATATCGAATCGATTACAATGTTTTCCGCGGTGGTTTTGTAGCGATTAGTTCGAATTTCACTAAAGAAGTAATCACTGGAGAACTTTTTCATTTCAAAGCCAAATTCCAGGGAATGGCGGTTGAATTGCGTCCAAAAATAATTCTGTGTTATTGAGAGAATATTGGTGTGCCTGTTGTCGACATTATTTTCACTCAGGCTGAACTCAAATTCAAAATCAGACTCCTTTTTCAAATCCTGAAACCCAACTGTGGTTGTCATGTAAAGATTACGATTCGTTAACCAGTGCCAATTTATCCAGCCATAGTAGTTCCTTTTTAGACTGGTAAAATATTCAGGCCTGATTAGAGCTCGTGGATCGTCATACACTTCTTCATCATTTGAAAACAAGAAGTTAAAAGAGAATCTATGTTTATGATTTGCCTGAACATTTAATTTGCTCCAAATATCATAATATACCGGCCATTTGAATTCGCCATGTGTGTCTAAATTCACACCCAATAAATCAAGAAAGCTCCTTCTGACACTTAGAAAATGACTCAATTTCTCATTGATTCTGTTGTTTAACAAAAAGGATGCAAAGAATACATCTAAAGAGAGGTTTGCCATATATTCATTTTTTTCATTTATGGTATCGAGGTTGAAAATACCGGACATTCTATCGGTGTATTTCGCGGAAAATCCGCCGGTGAGCAGCTTGGCATTTTTTATGATTTGCGAGTTGATTAAACTAACGGGTGAATCCTGCTCAGAAAGATGATACGGTTCATAAAGTTCCATATTATCTAAAAACACAGCCGTTTCGTTTGGATTGCCGCCTTTAATATGGAGCTTGGCGCGAAAATCCGTAGTCGCTACACCAGGCAGGATTTGGATGCTGCGATAAATATCTTTAGCCCAATTCGGTGCGGAAAGGATTTCCTGGGAAGTCAGGGTGTTGGCTCCGGGTTCAGCGGCACTGATTTCGATAATGCCCGGCGTGATTTCAATTGCACCCAGCTCTATCATTTGAATTTCTAATTCGAAGTTTAACTCTGTATTGCCGGTTAAGGGCAGTTTTTTTGAAAGCGTTTTATAACCTATAACTTGAACTTTAATCTCATAAGTATCAGGCGCCAATTTATCGATTTTAAAATACCCTGTGCTGTCCGCAGCATCGCCTGTGCCCAGGCTTGCAATGATCACATTCGCAAAGGGAATCCCATCGCCGCTGTATTTTTCTCTGATGCTTCCATGAATCGCATAAGTTTCATTTGCAGGTTTCTTAAAAATGACAGCATTTTGCGAGTCGAAAATTTCGAACGCCAGGTTTGTGCCCTGCAAAATTATCTTCAAGGCGCCGGGAAAGGGTTGGTTTTTTATAACAGCGGTTATCAGTTTATTTTCAACCGCTTGGTCCAGGTATGAAAACGTGATTTCGAATTTGTTTTCAAGATCGGTGAGAATTTTCTTTAGCGGTTCATTCTTAAATCGTCCCTCTATGTAAATGGTCTGGTTGTCTTGTGGATGAACCCTATCGAAGGCCAATAAAGAAGTCCACATAATTAAAAAAGAAACAAGCTTTTCCATATTTACTTTATGTACTTTAAAGCAAAAGAGAAACGAGAAAATTTTAACTCAGGCGTGTAGAGCCTGAATCTGTCTCCTTCAAAAGTTGTCCGCAGTCTGCCCTAAATCCCTGCCGTTAAACCATCCGCAGGTAACGAGCCGCCACATAACCTTCGGCGTCATCTGATGCAACTCTGATGTGAACCCAGCCACCATCATCGGGCTCTCCCAGCCTGTAAACCCGGGTTCCTTTAACCAGACTTTTCACGACGTTGTCGGCAACCTTGGGCTCAGCGCGCAGGTTCAGGCTGGAGGCGCTGACCAGGTAACTATCTTCGTTTTCCGAAGGAAGTTCCCCGGCTCCAATCAACTGTTTTGCCAGATCCAACAATTGGGTGCGATGTTCCAGGCCATTAAAACCGCCATTGATGCGTTTGGTCAGGCCGCGAAGGTCATCATTGTCGGCATATTCGTTGAGATTGTTACTGTCCCAGAAAAAGAGAGCAGAGAGCAGGGGGAATTCTTCGGCGACCCGTTCCGGGGCATCGACCACTTCTTGGTTTGACCAGTCAGAAAATTTCCGGTAGTTGTTCTTGCCGGTGAGTTGAATCAGGCCCCGGCCACGGTAATGATAACCCTCGCCGCTGGCCTCGTCGCCATTACCCATCCTGTTTGCATAAACCCGGGCGCCTATACGGTCCGGTTGGCGTTGGTATTCCGAGGCAATTTCATCGTTGGGGAAGTATTTTCTAAATATACCGCGCAAGGCCTTGGCGGAATAATTCAGGTTTTCTTTGGTGTAGCGGCACATACCGGATTCATGAAGAATTTGTGCCAAAAAATGCTCCTGGCGCAGGTCTGTGTCGATACCGTATTCAGGAAGTTCTTTTGTAAAGGAAGGTCCAAATCGCTGAGCCCTATCCCGTCGTACGCCCATCTTTTCAAGAAATCTTGCATTGATATCCATGATGTCCTCCTCGCTTTTTTTATTTAATTTTGTTTAAAGTGACTACAATCCCGACTTCGCACAGCTGTTTTTTCATCCATAGGAAGCGCTGGATACCTCTCACCTCCGCCTCAACAATATTAAAATTAAGAATACTAAACAAAAAGTCAAGAATATCACATGAAAAATCAAGAATAATTGATATTTGATAATTCTTCTTTATCATACGTTTAGCAGTATAACGCGCCAATCAGCCGCGCGCGAACGACGGCGGGAAGCTAAATTCTACGATAATGCTCAGCAAAGCCAATGAACTAAAAATCGCCAACGACCCCTCGGGAGGCTGTTGCAGAATAGGCAAAAAGCCTGGAATTGTCATCCTGAATGGAGCGAAGCGGAGTGAAGGATCTTGTTTGAAACTCGTTGTAACTCTTGTATAATCAGGGGCGGTACCAGCAAGATTCTTCGCTAGCGCTCAGAATGACATTTTAGATGATGTTGCGCATTCTGCAACAGCCTCTCGGGTCCGGACTGCATTGGCCTTGCTATTCCTTCCATATTGCAATCGACTCGCCCACAAATTCTCGGACATTCTTTTTACTAATGTCTTTAACGCTCTTCAATTTGATATGTCTTCTGAATTTTCCTTTTCCTTCCAGGATTGATTCCGGATCTGCTAGTTGTGCACCATTACCAAATTCAATAGAAAGATGCTTTTTATAGGCAAAGATGCCGGCAATCAATTCATTATCTTTAAAAAAAACGATTCCGCCATACTTTATTGCCTCAGTCAAAATATTGCACTCTTCAAAGAAGATTTGCCTTACCTCTATCAAAGCTTCATAGAATTTTTCTGAAATCAAATGGATATCTTCAAGATATTTTTCAATGTCCTGATCTATGGATTTATTCATATTTTCACTATTTTTTGGGCCTAACGCGGAAATCAGCAGGTGCTGCAGGCCAGTCGGTCTTGATGTGCTTGTTATGTGTTTATTTATTACGTAATGAAATTTCTAATTGTTTAAAACCTTTTTTCTGGAATCTTTCAGTCTTTTTTGTTGAAAGTTTCTCTAGCTTATGATCTGAAAAAAGCGGTATACCTGACTCGAGTTTGACTGGCATCTCAGAAATACTTAAATGAGTTATCAAACCTTTTTCCAAAAACGAAGACGCGAGCAACCCACCACCTACCAGCCAAAGATGCTTTAATCCCTTTAACTCTGCTTCTTTGACAACATCATCTGCTGTTTTTGCCATTTTGAGATTCGCACCTTCTAACGATTCTAGTTCACTACTTGTGCAAACCCAAGTTGGTTTGTCTCCATAAGGCCATGATCCGTAATTAAAAACAAAGTCATAAGTGTTACGCCCCATTACAAGGCCATCGATACTTGCAAAGAAATCATCGTAACCTGTATCAGTCATGTCAATGTTCATATCATCAAGCCAAGAAACATCTCCATCTTCTCTTGCAATAAAACCATCCAAACTTGTTGCGACGTAATATGTAATTTTCATTTTTCTTCTTT
>CAYXGW010000176.1:0-5807 GCA_964464595.1 uncultured Deferribacteres bacterium | reverse complement strand
GCTCAGCGCCCAGTTCGCCCCGTCGCTGGCATCAGCGCTCAGATCCGTCAGGTAGATCGAACCGCTGTTATTATCAACAGGCCAGGGACTGCTGTCATCGAATGTGAAGCCCACCACGATGTTAGCGTGGGTCACATTGTCGCTGCTGTAACTGGCAAAGTTCGACCACAACCCGATTTTGTCGCCGCTGTTGTTGAGTCCATTGGCGCTCCAATTGGTAGCAGCCACGAGGTTGATTCCCGGACCCCAGGCCGCCGCAAAGTCGACAGCCGTGACATCGTCGGCATTGTAGAGAATGGCGGTGCCGCCGGGGGGAATCGAGCCGCCGACGATGTTGGCACTGCCATGAGCAACACTGTTGTTGTCGTCTAAGACGTAGCCCGAGAGACTTACCGTCGAGGCACCAGCGTTGTAGAGTTCCACCCACTCCCAGTTGTCTTCCGAACTGGCAGGGTTGTACATGATCTCGCTGATCACAATCTGTGCCTGAATCACATTCGGGGCCAGTACGAATGTAAGCAGCAACAGGGTTAATACCCACCCACGTTGTTTTCCTCTTGATTTACTCATGGTTCTTACCTCCTTTTATTTAATTGTTTCAGTTTGTTACCCAACACACCAACACGCCCTAATCAAGTTAATGGTCTTCAAACTTGATCTTTTCTGAGGAAAATAAAAAAAATACACACGTTATTTAGTCGTATAAGAAAGCCAAACTAAGCTTGAGTTTGGACATTATGCGACTCGTATAAACTCCTGCTAAATTCCCAGCATATTGATCTGGGGCAGTCAAAAACCCAATGATTTTGAAATATGACCTTAAATACAATATTTATTTGAAAATGTCAAGATATTTCTTTGAATCATTAATATGTCAAGGTCGAACGCTTTTTATTCCAGACTTCTACACCTAACCTAAGAATTTTACATGTTCTGAGGTAGCAATTATTTATCTTGCTTTTTTTTTAAAAGCCCATGCCAACCTCGCCACACAGATTTATGGGGCAATTTCTGGTTATTTGTACAGATGGCATTAATAGGAGCCTGTTATTTATGCAAACCCGAAAATATTAGTCCATTTGTATTATTAGTCGATCCTAAGAATTAAAAAGTCACAAAATTCTATTTTTTGCCCTAAAGGAGTCGAACTCAATGTGCGCAACTATGCTGAAGTCAGCAAGTCTGTCAGCGCCTTATGTTGAAGGATGGTACATCGATTCCGAACTTAGAGGAAGCCTCAAGAAATTTACTTTTAAAGCTTACCAATTTTATGACATATTTGTACTAGCTAAATCACAAAATGTTTGTGAAATTTTGTATCGCAATGTATAGTTTTAAAGGATTTTCTTCGATCTAAATATCAAGATTCCTCGCTTACTTATTTTACTAAAGAGATTATCTGTTTTATTCCGATAATCAAGATATCATAAAGGCTGCTAATTAGTAGAGTGTTATCATGATTATAGTTACAGGTATGCATAGAAGCGGTACAAGCTGCATTGCCGGGCTCCTCGGCCAATGTGGATACTCTTACGGCCAAGCCCAAGATCTTTTGAACAGGAATGAACCGCAATTAGATAACAAGAAGGGGCATTTTGAGAATTACAAATCTGTTATAATTAATGACGCGCTGCTTCATTATTGCGGCGGATCTTGGTCACATCCTCCTTCGCAAGCAGATATTCTAAAAAACGGCACCTTGTTTGAGGCTCTTTTCAACGATATATCCCATATATATCAAAGCCAGATTGTTAAAGATCCAAGAATCTGCCTTACCGCAGAACTATGGGAAAAACACTGTCCTTCTCTTGAAGCCATAGTTCTTTGTCTACGAAATCCTTTAGGGGTTGCTGAATCTTTAAAGACTAGAAATCAATTTAGTATAGACCACGGCCTGGCTCTGTGGTTTGAATATAATGCCCGGCTGCTTCAATCAATTAGGCGTACGCCATTAGTGGTGGTTGATTACGACTGTCTTAAAGATGATGCAGAGAATGAGCTGCATGCCTGTTTGCAAGCCTTGGGTTCTCCTCTTTCATTTATCGAGATGGAAATCAGGATTAAGGGGTTTTATGAAAGAGATTTAAACCATAACCTTTCATCTAAAGAGGGGTTTTTGGCTTTGCCCGAAGCAGTAAAAAGGTTATACGCAATTCTTAAATCTAAAGTAAATTCCAGGAAGAGCGAATCCATGGGGTTAAAGTGCGGGATTTGACAGAACGATAAGCTAAACACAGCAGTTGAAAGACATTTTAGAACGAAGCAGTACTCATTCCAATATAGCTGACATAGGGTCTCTTTTCTATGATCGCATTGCGATTTAAACATTGATTATCCAACAACGCCTTTAAAATGGCATAACTTTTGGGATTGTATTATAAATTTCTCATCCACCACCAAATGTTTTATTTTTCAAAAACAATTAGCCAATAATTAAAAAGTCAGGTTTAATGTTTTAGACTTTCAAATTCTTTTTGAAGATAAATAATCTTGAATACTCTATATTTTCAAATCATGAACATCAGAATAGTAAATTTAACCGACAAAAATGAGTGGGCCAGAATGAGAAATTCACTTTGGCCTGCATCTTTAAAAGAGCACTTGGAAGAGATTGAAAAGTACTTTGCAAATTTCGAAATTGATATTGTCGAGGTATTTGTCCTGGAAAGAAGCAGTGGAAAACTTGGCGGCTTCATCGAACTCAATGTGCGCAACTATGCAGAAGGCAGCAGTTCAACAAAAATACCTTATGTTGAAGGATGGTACATCAATCCGGATATTAGAGGCAAAGGACACGGAAAACAATTGATGAATACTGCCGAAGCATGGGCGATAGAAAACGGCTTCCGTGAATTGGCAAGTGATGCGGAGATTGAAAACTCAGGCAGTATTGCAGCTCACAAAGCTTTGGGATTTAAGGAAGTTGACCGGATCGTGAATTTTATTAAGGCATTGAAGTAGAGCATAAAGAAAATTCCAAATCGGAATTTTCAAATTACAGTAAATACCAATAAACAATTTTCGAAATCTCAAGATAAAGGGCCAAATAGATCCCTTCTGGATGACAGTTCGAAATTCAGTCCGAAATTCGTGAATTATTCAAAGTATTCATTGCCTCTGTCCCATATCGTTTATCCCTCTAAATTTATTTTTTTTCTTTTGCAACAATTCTAACCAAACCCCTGTCTTTTTAAAAAATATAGTCAGGATGGTTTGCGATTGATGGACGCAACTTCTGTTTGGAACCATCGTAAATTTCTGCAAACCAATCCAAAATACATTGAATCCTAACACGTGGAGAAAATAAATGAAGAGATTAAGCGCTATTTTTTTGATGAGTCTCGTGGGTTTATTCTGTTTTTCATTAGCAGGTTGCGGCTCGGAAGAAGATTCCAAAGCCGAAAACGGTAAAGAAGAGCCTGCCATCCCCGTAGAAGTAGCCCTGGTTTCGATGGGCAGTGTTGAGGCATATTTTTCGGGTACTGCGACCCTCGAGGTTGAAGATGAAGCCCAGGTGGTTGCCAAAGTGAGCGGTGTTGTGAAAGAAATTTTTGTGGAAGAAGGCCAGAATGTTACAGAAGGCCAGGTGCTTGCCCGTCTGGATAAAGAACGGTTGGCAGTCCTGGCAGCCCAGGCAGAAGCCAATTTCCGCAAGCTGGAAAGCAATTACAATCGAAACCAGGAATTATTTAACAGGAAGCTCATCAGCGCCGAAGAATTCCAGGCAGCAAAATTTGAATTTGAATCTCAAAGAGCCACATTTGACCTGGCCAAATTAGACCTGGATTATACCTCCATTCGTGCACCGATAACCGGAGTGATTGCTGAACGGCATATTAAGGTCGGCAACATGGTTTTAAATAATGCGGTTACTTTTAAGATTACCGGTTTCGATCCATTGCGGGCAGTGCTTTATGTCCCGGAACGCGAAATTTCCAAACTGGCAGTCGGCCAAACCGCACTCCTCCAGATCGATGCATTGGAAAATAAAGCTTACCCGGGAAAAATAGAAAGAATAAGCCCGGTGGTCGATCCACTGACCGGAACTGTGAAGGTAACTGTAAGCGTTAGAAATCCGGGTAAGCAACTCAAACCCGGGATGTTTGTGCGTGTTAACATTATTTATGATGTTCATGAAAATGCCTTGCTCATTCCCAAAGATGCTATTCTGGCGGAAGATACCGAATCCGCAATATTTGTTGTACAAGACAGCCTTGTTTTTCGCAGGGTTGTAACTACCGGTTATAGTAACCAATTCCAAATGGAAATAATAAATGGGTTAGAGCTCGGGGAAACGATCGTCACAACCGGCCAGGGCAGTTTGAAAGACAGCGCCAGGGTTGAAATTATTGATCAAGAATTAACAGCACAAAATTGAGCAACCACGGAGACACAGAGAACACGGAGTAAATTATCGACGATCTCTGCGCAAAAGAAATCTTAATTTGGAATAAAATATGAAAATTATCGAAATATCAACCAGGCGTCGTGTAACTATTGCCATGTTCACCATTGCGATCCTGTTATTCGGACTGGTGTCTTTTTTTCGGCTTAATGTCAACCTTCTGCCAAGTTTAAGCTTTCCCACACTTACCATTCGAACTGAATATATAGGCGCTGCGCCTGCCGAAGTGGAGAACTTAATCACCAAACCGATTGAGGAAGCACTGGGAGTTATAAAAAATGTCAAGGAAGTGCGTTCGATTTCGCGTTCGGGACAATCCGACGTGGTGCTTGAGTTTGCCTGGGGCACGGACATGGATTTTGCCAGCCTGGATATTCGGGAGAAGCTGGATATTTTGCAATTACCTTTAGATGTGCAGCGGCCTTTCATTCTGCGGTTCGATCCGTCGCTAGATCCGATCGTGCGTATCGGGCTTTATTTGACGGAAGAATCCAGGGACAGTGATGATTTGAAAATTGCACTAACATCGCTGACTGATGGTGCTGCGACAGAGCAATTTGATGAAGAGGGACTTAAGTACCTGCGAAGATTTGCTGATGAGCAAATCAAAAAGGAATTGGAATCTGCACTTGGTGTGGCTGCTGCAAAAGTCAGTGGTGGTTTGGAGGATGAAATCCAGGTCCTGGTAGATCAAGCGCGACTGGCCCAGCTCAATATTTCGGTTCAATCAATTGCCCAACAATTGGGCGCGGAGAATGTCAATCTTTCCGGCGGTCGCCTGGAAGAAGGCACGCAACAATTTCTGGTTCGAACCCTCAATCAATTTCAATCCGTAGAGGAAATCGGAGAGGTTATTTTAACCACACATAATGGTGCGCCGGTTTATCTTCGAGATGTCGCCCTGGTTCGGCATGGCTTTAAAGAACGGGAATCGATCATACGGATGAACGGTACGGAAACGGTTGAAATTGCAATTTACAAAGAAGGCGACGCCAATACGGTTTCAGTCGCCAAAGACGTAGAGAGACGGCTGAATCGAGTCCGTAGAATTCTTCCGGATAACATAAAGCTGGTGAAAATATATGATCAATCGACATTTATTAGCCAGGCTGTAAATGGCGTTATCCAGGCCGGAGCTATAGGTGGATTTTTGGCGATTTTTGTGCTCTACTTTTTCTTGCGTGATTTTTGGTCCACAGTCATCATATCTCTTTCCATCCCGGTATCCGTTATTGCCACATTTAATTTAATGTATGGCGCTGATTTAACATTGAACATCATGTCGTTGGGAGGTATTGCCCTCGGAATTGGCATGTTGTTGGATAACTCTGTCGTGGTGCTGGAAAACATCTCGCGTCACCGTGCCCAAGGCAAGAGTCCATTGCAAGCTGCCCTAGACGGT
>CAYXGW010000175.1:0-5988 GCA_964464595.1 uncultured Deferribacteres bacterium | reverse complement strand
AAATCAGTGCCAGTTGATACGATTAAGAAGTCCGAGTTACTTGATTTCTATACCGCGGATATTAAGAAGTGGATTAATGGTGATAAGGTGATTGTCAATGACCTTAAACCAAAAGGGGAGGTAAAAAAGATATTTTACAAGTTTCTTGGCAAGACGCCATCGAGAATGAAATCCATTTGGCTAAGAAATATGCTTTCAGGCGAAGGCGACCCGCCGGAAGTTTTGAAATCCGAAGAAGAAATGCTGGAGAAAATCGCAGCGACGCCGGGTGCAATTGGGTTTATAAATCAATCAAAAGTAAACAACAATGTTAAGACGCTTATCGTAATAGGAAAGAAACAGATCTAGGGAAATCACGACCTTCCTTGCTTTAGATCATTTTTACAAAGAGCAAACCATGAGCAAAACACCTAAATGGGCTCGCCAAAAATACAAAAGGCCAAAAAGAGACAACTTAAGGAATTAGATTTTAGTTGGAGCCGACGGGATGAAACCTGAGATAAGGAATACAATCTCCGAACTTACAAAAACTCTAAAGAATATGAACACACTTACTCCTGAATTGTACAAGGAATCCGGTTTTGAAGAACTGTACAAAGCAATTGAAATCAAAATCGCCAAATAACCCGCCTGGTATTGATTATATAACTCTATGAGTCCAAGCAAGTTGTTTCATCTTAATGTGAAATTAAATTTCTAAAAATAAGGTTAACAAATGAAGTTCAGAAACTTAAGCCTCCGTACGAAGCAGGTCATCGGCTTCGGGATCATCTTGGCCATCATGGCCGGAGATCATATATTTTCCATCAGCAACATGGAGTATCTCAAGCTGGAAATAGATGAGGTGAGCAAAAGCTGGCTACCGCGCGCTGTGGCGATTTCGGATGTTAATATAAACACTGCCAAATTACGCAGCAACCAATTGCAGCATGTTTTTGCAACAAATGATGAATTAAAGCAAGAACAACTCCTTACGATGGCTGAATTAATTACACAAATAGAGGCGAACAGAGATACCTACGAACAGCTCAAAACTCAATCCGAAGAAAAGAAACTTTATTCGGAGGAGGAGGCCAATCTTTACGCAGCGTTCGACGACAAATTAGACGAATATTTAGAGTTGAGTTTTGAATTTTTCCAACTTATTCGGCAGAACAAAAACGAAGAAGCCATTGAATTATTAAATGGCCGGGCCAAAGATTTGTATAAGGAGTTTAGCAATAATTTGGTGAAACTGGTTGCAGTGAATAAAAGAGATTCTTTCGAGGCGGCTGCCCGCGCTGAAATCACTTTCAATTCTACCCATACAATTATGACCATTGTTTTTGGTGGTACAATACTTTTGTCGATATTCATCGCTTTAGGGCTCGTACGGTTTATCACGGTACCGGTTCATCAGCTCGAGCAGGCGGCTGGAGAAGTTGCAAAAGGAGATCTCGGCGTTCAATTGCATATTACCAGCAAGGATGAAATTGGAAGTCTTGCTCAGTCATTCAATCAAATGACCACATCACTTCGGGAGGCGAAAGAAAAAACACAACATCAGGCTGAAAAACTTAAGGCGCAGAATCAAGATCTTGGCAGAACTATGTACCAGCTAAAGAAGACGCAGAACGAGCTTTTGATGAAAGAAAAAATGGCGTCGTTGGGCGACCTGGTGGCCGGCATTGCTCACGAAATCAATAGTCCTATCGGAACCGTAATCAGTTCAACCGATGTCTCTTTGCGCTGTCTTGACAAAATAGAGATTGCCTTGGAAAAAGGTGAATCGATAGAAGAGATAAGAAATAACCGCGAGCTTGCAAAGGCCTTGAAGATTCTCAAAGATAACTTCAATGTGACAATAACAGCAAGTGACCGTGTCGCGACTATTGTGAAAAGCTTAAGAAATTTTGCCCGATTGGATGAAGCGGATTACCAGAAAGTGGATATTCATGAAGGACTCGAAAGCAGTCTGACATTGCTTGGAACAGAACTGACGAACCATCTGAAAATCGTGAAAGAATACGGTGAGATACCCAAGATTGAATGTTATCCCGGTCAACTAAATCAGGTGTTCATCAACCTATTGAAGAACGCCTCCCAGGCCATGGAGGATTCCGGAACAATTGGGATTAAGACCTTTGGGAGGAAAAATCATATTCATGTCGAGATTTCCGACACCGGTAAAGGGATCCCACAGGACCGATTAAATAAAATTTTTGACTTTGGCTTTTCAGCGGATGGTTTGCGTTTTAAAATGGGGGCGGGGTTGATAACGTCGTATAATATAATTCAAAAGCATAATGGAGAAATCAAGGTAAGGAGTGAAGTTGGAAAAGGAACGACCTTTTCGATAATCTTGCCTATAAAGTAGGATGCCGACCTAAAAGGCTGTTGCAGAATACACATATCTGGCGAAATGTCATTCTGATCCCGCCTTGGGCGGGAGAAGAATCTTGCTCGTACTGCCCTTAATAACCTGATTATACAAAAGTTACGAGTTTCAAACAAGATCCTTCACTCTGCTTCGCTCCGTTCAGGATGACAATTCCAGGCTTTTTGCATATTCTGCAACAGGCTCCAAATAGGGATTACCTTAAGATTTAACAACTTCATGCCAAATGATTGCGACAAACAAACCTGGTTTTTAGTTTTTCAGCCAGATTGAAACAACATTTTCCATTTTATTAGTTTTTCCATTCAAAGCGAATACATTCAAAAATATACTATCGGATGTGGTAAAATTCAATTCCATAAAACCAGCCCGGCTTAGCGAAAACAGGGTATCATTTCCTTTAGATACAGGAGAAACTTTTGTAATCGAACCGGATCCGCTAACCAATAAGTAATTAGCAAAGTTCTTGCCTTCTAAAATTTGTAAACTATGCTCATGTCCGGAAGCAATTAATAGCGGTTTTCTTCCGGTGGCAAATGACCGTCTGAAAATTTCGATTAATTTCTGGTAATCCGAACCAGATAAATCTTGGCGATTGCCAATTTTAAATAACTTTATCAATGGCTTAGCAAGGGGAAAAGGAAGAATGTAATCTTTCCAATCCAGGAAGCCGCCATGAGGACCATGGCTGGCCAGAGGATGGTGTGCCATAACCAGCACCTCCCGTTTTTCCGCATGGTTCGCCAGGTAATTGAGTGAATCTATAAACACTGCTTTTACAACCTGGATCAGGCTGTCTGTATTTGTTGAAGAGATATCTTTTGTTTGCTCGTAACAATCAAGCAATGGTTTATCATTATTCGGATGGAGCCACCATTGAGTATCCACCAGTATTAAACGTAAATCCTCAAGATCATATTTCTTCGGCCCGGGACAACCATTGCCTGGCAGTAAAACAGCTTTTTCAGATCCATTTTTATTAATATATGATTCCTGCCTTCTTATTGCTGCCCATCCGCCGTCTCTGCCATTCTGCCAATCGTGATTGCCCGGAACAAAAATTCCGCGCGATTTGCTATTGCTTACAACATTAATTTGGGCCTGAAGTTTTTTCGATGCAATATCTGCTTTTTTTTTGTCGAGTAATGGCGGAAGACCCACTTCATAAATATTATCCCCGAGAAAGAGAACAGTTGTTTTTTGTGGCATTTCTGCTGCCCGCTTTGACAACTGTTTTAATACCGGATCGACTAAAACTGAATCTTGTAGTTCAAAATTGATTTTGGGATTGCCGGCATCGCCAATTAATAAAATCCTGTGTTTTATTTTAGAATAATCAACAGTTGGCTTTGTTGCAGATATTCCATTTCGAATATAAGGCGAATTATAACTGCAACCCTGGAATGAGAAAACTGCAATTATTGTAACACATAATAAAAGATTTTGCGGGGTATATTTATCACAGGAAAAAAGCAATCGAACCTCCATCTTTTTTTAAAAAAATAATAATGTTAAAGAAACAGATCAAAAGCCTTTTTAATTGTAGGAATTTGTAGTCAAATGATTAAATTGCGGGTTTTTATCTGGGATCCGGTACCTTCGAGAATGGACGATAGTACAGGAGTTCTATAATTTACTCCATCTCAAATACTGAAAACCGTAATTGGCCGATCTTTTAAATTGAATTACAACGGCTGAGGCAAGCGCGTTTTGTTGTCCAACGCATGGGTACTACATCTACTCAGCACGATAAGCTTAATGTTGATAGCGTGGCGCCTGCCAATCCGCGTCTATAAGATTTATATTAGGATAGGGCTGAACTTTTTCTTGTATTCCATTGTGATCCTGGTTATATTCCAGCAAATAAGGTGAGACAATGGACGTGAAATTTGGTTACCGAGTTCGGCATGGATACACTGGCTCAACACACTCAAGTCTCTAAGGTGGTTCTTTTCACGCAGGATTCAGGTTAATGCACATGTTACTTTCTATGGCCATCATCAATTGCCCATTAGCAACATGCAGACCATTTGCGATAGTGGAGACCAGAGATCACTTAAAAAACGGGGCGACTACCGAAAAGCCTAATGAGTAAGTAATTAATTTTAATGAGGAGAAAAAACTATGGATGGAATCAAACATATCGTTTATTTGATGCTGGAAAACCGTTCAATGGATCAACTTTTGGGTTGGTTATATGATGAGCAAAACCCGCCCAAAGTCAATATTCCGGCACAAACGCCGCCAACCTATGATGGTTTAAAACAGAATACCTATTTTAATTTGGATAAAGCTGGAATTGCGCAATATGTCGTCAAGGGAACCGAGAACAATATGAATGTGCCCATTCATGATCCCCATGAAGAATACTCGCACATCAATAACCAGGTCTTTGGCAGCGAAACCAATCCGGTTTCTCTTCAGAAGCCAACCATGGGTGGTTTTTATCGGGATTTTGCCTCTTATAACGATCACACTGAACAGATCATGCAGTCATATACACCTGAGGAGTTGCCTGTTCTTAATGGATTGGCCCGTAATTTTGGCGTATCTGACCGTTATTTCTGTTCGGTGCCGACCCAAACCAATTGTAATCGGGCTTTTGCCGCCTGTGGAAATACGTTGGGGATAAATGATAAGGGGCAGTTGGAGGCCTGGGTTAATAATAGAGATTTCAGTTTTATCCCGCCACATGCAAGTCAACCTGTGGGCAGACAGTTTAATCAGAAGACTATGTGGAATGTGCTGAGTGACAATGGTAAAAATCAGCCCTCTGACTGGACGCACTATTACAGCCACGGCAGTTGGTTGGAAGATTTCCTGGGCGCTGAAGGATATTCCTATACCCGTGATTTGATGGAGAAGTTGCAGGGCAAATCACTGGATCAACACTTTGATAAAATCGATACTTTTTTCACCAGAGCCAAAGCGGGCACACTACCTTCGGTATGTTTTTTGGAACCTGAATGGGGATTAGAGATTACTGTTCTCGATAAGGATATTGGTATTAGTGGCACAGATTATCATCCGCCAACAAATTTGGCACCAGGCGAAGTGTTTGTCAAACAGATTTATGATGCCTTAACGACCAACAAAGAGGCCTGGGCACAAACGCTGTGGATCATCAACTTTGATGAACATGGCGGTACTTATGATCACGTTGCTCCACCGTGGGGTGCTACGCCTCCGTGGGAAAGCGACGGCACACCGGCTCCTGAAACGTTAGAATTGGGTTTCAAATTTGATCGCTTTGGCGTTCGGGTACCCTTGATCCTGGTTTCACCACTCGTGCAGGAATCGACAGTATTTCGTGCCGAAGGTGATACGCCTTACGATCATACATCAGTGATCGCCACTATTCTGAATATGATGGGGATCCCCAAGGATAAGTGGGGCTTGGGTGGAAGAACGGCCAATGCGCCAACCTTCGAAAATGTGTTTGAAGGTAACCCGGTGCGCACCGATATTCCTTCAATTGAAGTCAATGTCAACGGTAAAATCTCGCCAGTGGTTGAATCCGAATCTCCCGCCAATGACATTCATCGGCGAATGGCGCAAAGCCTGTTAAACAGGGCGATAAAACAAAAGGGACTCAGCCCGGAAGCGGTTCA
>CAYXGW010000174.1:0-6783 GCA_964464595.1 uncultured Deferribacteres bacterium | reverse complement strand
CAAGGCTGCCATGTTTGGGATGTTGATGGCTATGAGTATATCGAATATGGCATGGGAAATAGATGTGTTACCCTTGGCCATACTTTTAGTCCATTTGTAGAAGCGGCAAAAAATGGTCTGGAAAACGGCGTAAATTTTCCTCGACCATCGCCAATAGAATTAGAGTGCGCAGAAGAGCTTTTAAGTGTCGTCAACGGCGCAGACATGGTGAAATTTTGTAAAAACGGATCAGACGCCACTACCGCCGCTCTAAAACTTGCCAGGGCCTATACCGGCAGGGATCTTGTGGCATGTTGCGCCGACCAGCCTTTCTTTTCCATAAATGATTGGTTTATGGGAACTACACCCCTGGATGCGGGCATACCAAAAGCAATTAAGGACCTTACTTTGTCATTTCGCTATAACAACATCGAAAGTGTTAAATTATTATTTGAACAATATCCTGAACAAATTGCATGTTTGATTTTGGAACCCGCAAAATTTGAAGATCCTGAAGATAATTTTCTGCATAAAGTTCAAGCTATTTGTAAACAAAATGGTGCAGTATTTATTCTGGATGAAATGATTACGGGCTTTCGTTGGCATATTGGCGGGGGGCAAAAATATTATGATATCGTACCGGATTTATCCGCTTTTGGAAAAGGGATGTCAAACGGATTTTCAGTTTCTGCTCTGGTAGGGAAGAAAGAAATAATGAAACTGGGTGGATTAAATCATGATAGAGAACGCGTATTTTTGTTGTCCACAACTCATGGTGCAGAAACCCATTCTCTAGCGGCAACAATGGAAGTCATCAAAACCTATAAAAGAGAGCCGGTGATTGAAACATTATACAGGCAAGGTGAACGTTTAACCAGGGGTATCAAGAATATCATAGAAAAAAGAAATTTATTTGAATATTTCCAGGTTATCGGCAAACCTTGTAATCTTGTGTTCGCGACAAAAGATCAAGAGAAGAAACCATCTCAATCTTTTCGCAGTCTTTTCCTGCAAGAAATAATAAAAAGAGGGGTTATTGGACCTTCGCTGGTGGTCAGTTATTCTCATTCCGATGAAGATATAGATCGAACTGTTGAGGTATTTGATGAAGCATTAGGGATTTACCAGAATGCTTTAGAAGATGGGGTTGATCGGTTCCTGGTAGGTCGTCCTTCCAAAAGCGTTTACCGCAAATATAATTGAAAGAGTTAATAACATTAATCAGGTTGTGCTAATCAACTTGATTCTGAGATTGTCTATTTAATTCTTGATTTTACTGAGCTATGAGGTTATAAAAAAATTTTCAAAAATTATTGATTTTTTATTTGGCGAGAAGCTATCATGAAAAATGAGTTAAATTCCAATTTAAAAAGAAATAGAAGGCAATATTTAGCCAACATCCTTGTGTTAGGGGTAACTTTAATGGTTATTGCAATTATTGGTGAAATATTTATGCGTTTATATCTACCGACTCCAAAGTTTAGTGGGCGACTGCACTATAAACAATGGAATCGCGATTTTCAAAAGCCCCCACTTATCCCAAACTCAGACGTAATTTATGAAAGTGTGCCAGTAAAAACTAACGCATGGGGTCTTAGAAACAAGGAAATAGATCTTGAAAAAGGACAAGATACGTACAGGATTTTGCTATTCGGAGATTCTTTTACATTTGGTAGAGGCGTTTCATTCGATGGAACAATCTCGAGTCAGCTCGAGAAAAGGCTTAATAAGTATTCTAGCAATTTCACAGATGTCCAGGTTTTGAATTTTGGAGTCTCTGGAATGAATACCTTTGAGGAGGTTATGTACGCTTTGAACTACGGGTTGCGTTTTGACCCGGACATCATTATGATCGTTTGGATTTATAATGACATACAATTAAAGGGTTATTCACTTAAAGATCTTGATTACTTCGTAAAAAATGGAACCGTACCGAGGGAAAGCTTGTCACTCACTGGATTATCGACAGGGAAGAAAGTGAGATTGATTGAGAATGAAAAGGGATTTATTATGAACTTTTGGAACTTATATGAAAAAATGAAGAATCAGTCCAAACTTTTGTTATTTCTAGGAATACGAACGAAAGAGATGTTGCAGAAATTGGGTCTTAATCTAAAATCGTCAGAAAATATCATGTATTCTAATTTGGACTCCGAAGGATTTCAATTGGTATTCAATTCGCTTCAATTCATAAACCATGAGTTACGAAGGATGGGTGTTGAGTTTCATACGATATTATATCCGCCGTTACAGAAACTGGATGACGATTATTATGATAGGCTTATCAACAAAAAAGTAGAAAAAATGTGTCTGGGAAATGGTATTAATTGTCTAAATTTATTTGAAAACTTTCTCGGCAAAAAGCCTTCAGAATTGCATGTGTCGAAAACTGATTACCATCCTAACAAACGTGCTAATGGATTAGCATCCAAGGCATTGGAGAAGTATCTAAAACAGAATTCAAGTGGTTTCAGAGAATTTCTAGAGAATGACACACGGATTAGCAATCTGCGCTCCGAGAGTGACTCCGTTCAAAACACAATTCATCTTAGTGACAGGCGCGGCTCCATCCCCATTGTCCAATGAAAATGCAGAAATTGAACGATACCACATTGCAGTAAGAGAACTTCTAGATCCGGACGAAGTCCAGGAGATAGCCACTTGCTCGATCTTTCGCCTCAAAATCGGGATAAGCAGGCTCGAGTGGCCTAATTTTGAATGCTTTCAATAAAATTATAAAGAATCAATTTTTGCTAAATAACTAAATAATAATTAAGGAGGATATTATGGATTATTCAAACTCAAACGGTAATGGCGTCACATTAGATCCGGAATTGTTGCAAACCAAGGATGGTTTAACTGATGTAGATAATTCACCTAAAAAATCATTATCCACCAACAAAAACACCAAGCACGGCTGTCGTTTTTGTGGTGCTCATCTGCAACATGTGTTTGTAGATTTGGGCATGTCGCCTTTGTGTCAAAGACGGGTATCTGCAGATCAGTTAAACATAATGGAATCATTCTATCCGCTTAAGGCTTATGTGTGTGACCAATGTTTCCTGGTTCAAGTAATTGAACACGTAAGTGGTAAAGAAATTTTTAGTCACTATGCTTACTTCTCCTCCTATTCTGAATCCTGGTTGCGCCATGTCAAAAAGTATTCAGAGTTGATGATAGAACGATTTGGCTTAAATTCTCAAAGTCAGGTAATAGAAGTTGCGAGTAATGATGGCTACATGCTGCTAAATTTTGTTGAAAAGGGAATACCCGCGCTCGGCATAGAGCCTGCAGCTAATGTGGCTGAAACGGCCATACAAAAAGGAGTGTCTACTGTTGTCAAATTTTTTGGTGAACAGACTGCCCGGGAATTAGTGGAAAAAGGAATTAAAGCTGATTTGCTGGCAGGGAAAAATGTGATGGCTCATGTCCCTGATCTGAATGATTTCATAAAGGGCTTTAAAATTCTCCTCAAATCCGATGGCGTGATTACCATTGAATTTCCTCATTTAATGCATTTGATAGAAGACAATCAATTCGATACCATCTACCAGGAGCATTATTGTTATTTTTCTTTTATTGCCGCACAACAGGTATTCGCAGCGCACGGTTTGACAATTTTTGACGTGGAAGAATTACCGACTCACGGTGGTTCCTTACGAATTTATGCCCGTCACACAGAGGATGAGAGTAAACCGGTTCAAGAATCTGTTGCTAAAATGAAAAACAGAGAAGTTTCAGCCGGATATACTAAAATAGAGACCTACGACAATTTTGCTGAAAAAGTAACAGAAACCAAACGAAAATTGCTGGAGTTTCTCATACAGGCGAAAAAAGAAGGTAAACAAATTGTCGGCTATGGCGCTCCTGGTAAAGGCGTTACTTTGCTAAACTATTGCGGAATTCGTGAAGACTTTATCGATTATACAGTCGACCGAAATCCAATGAAGCAGAATAATTATTTGCCTGGCGTTCGAATACCCGTTTTTTCCCCGGAAAAGATAGCCGAGACCAAGCCGGATTATATTTTAATTTTACCCTGGAATCTGAAAGAAGAGATTATGGAACAATTAGATTATGTACGTCAATGGGGCGCAAAGTTTGTAGTTCCGATACCAGAATTAACAGTATTTGAATAAAAATAATTAGAAACAAGGACCATTAAGGAAAATCTTATGAAGGTAGTACTCTTTTGCGGCGGTTTTGGCATGAGGATGAGAGAATATTCGGAATCCATTCCTAAACCGATGGTTAGAATAGGATATCGTCCAATTTTGTGGCATATCATGAAGTACTATGCGCATTTTGGCCATAAGGATTTTATTCTATGCCTTGGTTGGAAAGCGGACGCTATAAAAAATTATTTTCTAAATTATAACGAATGTCTGCGAAATGACTTTTTACTTCCATCAAGCTGTTTACAAATGGATTTACTCAGCAATGACATTCATGAATGGAATGTTACTTTTGTAGATACGGGCGCTGCTGCCAATATTGGACAACGTTTAAAAGCTGTGGAACATTATTTGGAGGATGATGAAGTATTCTTGGCAAATTACGCCGATGGTTTAACCGATCTTCATTTACCTGATTTAATTGATCTTTTTCATAAACAGCAAGCAACAGCATCGTTTTTATCGGTAAAACCAAAAAACAGCAGTTTTCATTCAGTCAAAATTGGTGAAAGTGGATTGGTCCAACAGGTTCAGCCTATCGAAGATTCTGACGTATGGATGAATGGCGGATTTTTTGTCCTCAAGAAAGATATCTTTAATTATATTGAGGATGGCGAAGAATTAGTAAACCAACCTTTCCAAAGATTAATCGCTGGGAAAAAGTTAACCACATTGAAATATGATGGTTTTTGGGGGTGCATGGACACCTACAAAGAAAAACAGATGTTCGACGATAAGTATGCCCAGGGTAATCCGCCCTGGCAAGTTTGGAGAACAAATTCAAAGTCTAAATATCAGACTATTGATCATAATTATGAAAAAGTGGCTACTTTTTAAAGAAATAAATGATTGATCTTAAAACCGAGAATATTCGATCGATTTTATGTATTGGCGCCCATGCGGATGATATTGAGATTGGCTGCGGTGGTACTCTTTTGAAGATATTTGCAGAAAACAGTTCAATAGAGGTCCATTGGATTGTTCTAAGCGCTCTGGAACAACGTAAAGAAGAAGCGTTCAAAAGCAGCGAACAATTTCTCCGGAATATCGCTGATAAAAAAGTATCGATTAAAAATTTTCGTGATTCTTTCTTCCCTTATTGTGGCTTGGAAATCAAAGAGTATTTTAATCAATTCAAACGAGAATGTAACCCGGATTTGATTTTCACTCATCGAAGAGAAGATATGCATCAAGATCACCGCATCGTATCTGAGTTAACATGGAATACATTTCGGAACCATTTGATATTTGAGTATGAGATTCCAAAATATGAAGGTGATCTTGGCCATCCAAATGTATTTGTTCGATTAGATAAATCAATTTGTAAACGAAAGATCGAAGTTATTTATAATACTTTTCAAACTCAGAGATCCAAAAATTGGTTTACCGAAGATACTTTTTGGTCTCTATTGAGGATTCGGGGAGTTGAATCTAATTCTATAGAAAAATACGCTGAAGCTTTTTATTGTCGGAAACTTGTTATTTAATGATTTTCCATTTCAAAAAGCGTTATTAATATGAGAATTCCTAAGAAATCATTTGGTATGTCATTATCTATTTTTATTATTGGTTTCGGTACTGCTAAGCTTATTATGCTCTCTATGAAACACTGGATAAATATGCCAACAACTAAGGTTGGTTTTTATAGTGCATGCACAATAAAGTGATTATTCAACCTATTTTCTTTTAGCCATCCATTTACCCGTGTCACAATTATTTCCATATTTTAAAATTTATTAGACCGAATTTTATGATAAAAGATAAAACAGCAAGAGTCATCCAATGGCCAGAAAAATATAACCTTTGTGGGGTAAAGGTGAGCGCTACAGATTATGATGAAACGGTTTCTTTAATTTTAAGAGCTGCTAAATTGCGCCAGTCCTCCGTGGTTTCGTGCCATGCTGTCCACGCAATAATTTCTGCTAGCTTGGATAATCAGTTGTTGAATCAAGTCAATTCTTTTGATCTTATAGTTCCGGATGGGCAGCCAGTGAGATGGGCATTAAACCGTCTATACCGGACTAAACTCAGTGATCGAGTTTACGGTCCAGAACTTACAATTCGACTTACCAGAAAAGCTGCAGAAGAGGGAGTGCCCGTCTATCTCTATGGAAGTTCACCCGACGTTATTAAATTACTATGTTCTAATTTGGTTTCAAAGTTTCCAGGGTTGCAAATTGCTGGCGCTGAGTCTCCTCCGTTTCGGACTTTAACGCAAGACGAATCGGAAGATATGGTAAAACGAATTAATGATAGCGGGGCAGGTATCGTGTTTGTGGGCCTGGGTTGTCCCAAGCAGGATCAATTTGCATTTGAGAATAAACACCGTCTTAAGGTTGTCCAGGTATGTGTTGGCGCCGCATTCGATTTTATAGCAGGGACTAAGGAAATGGCTCCGAGTTGGATGCAGCAACGAGGGTTAGAATGGTTGTTTCGATTGAGTCAGGAGCCGCGCCGTTTACTGCGCAGGTATCTAATGACTAATTTTCGATTTATCCAAAAGCTTCTGATCCAATGGGGGCGACAGAAAATTTTAATAAACGATGTTTAAATACGATTTAATCAATTAAATGCAATCCAATTGTTTCAGACAAAAACCAGACATTTTGAAATATTTTAGTTTAGTGCT
>CAYXGW010000173.1:0-6985 GCA_964464595.1 uncultured Deferribacteres bacterium | reverse complement strand
TCTTGCTTGCGTTACAGGTAAACCTCTTGCTCAGGGCGGGGTTCAAGGACGTATTGAGGCAACGGGCCGAGGTACCTTTTTTGGCATCCGGGAAGCGTGTGAGCATGTTGAAGACATGGCGTCTTTAGGACTTAGAACCGGGTTAGCAGACAAACGAGTTATTGTCCAGGGTTTGGGGAATGTCGGCTATCATGCTGCGAAATTCTTGCAAGAGGGTGGTGCAACTATAACTGGAATCGCTGAATATGAAGGAGCCATTATTAATGGGGATGGGCTTGATGTTGAAAGTGTGTTTCAACACCGTAAAGAAACCGGTTCGTTAATGAATTTCCCGGGCGCTAATAATATTACACCGTCGATTAAAATTCTGGAAATGGAATGTGATATTCTTATCCCTGCTGCTCTGGAAAATCAGATTACAGAAGAGAATGCATCTAAAATAAAGGCAAAAATTATTGCTGAAGCTGCAAATGGACCCACCACAAGTGAAGCTCATGAAATGCTAAAAGAACGAAATATTATGATCATACCCGATGCTTTTTTAAATGCAGGTGGTGTAACGGTATCCTATTTTGAATGGCTCAAAAACTTATCCCATGTAAGATTTGGCCGAATGGAAAAACGTTTCGAGGAAAAAACACAACTACAATTATTAAAGGCTATGGAAAGAGTTTCCGGCAAGTCCTTTTCAGATGATGAATTGAAATCCCTGGCACAAGGTGCGGGAGAAGCTGATTTGGTCAATTCCGGTTTGGAAGAAACCATGATAAACGCCTATATTGATATTAGACAGATAAAAGAAGATCATAATAATGAAATAGATCTCCGAATGTCAACATTCATTTGTGCGATTGAAAAGATTGCATTGGTATACATGGAGATGGGGATTTTTCCGTAATAAGTAAGAATCATAAGATGGGATGATTTTCCCCTACTTCTATTTGGAATATATCTTAAGTTCGTAATTAAACAGTAAATCACAATTTAACGCCGCGTTTGAGACTCAATCAAATCTAATATATCATACTAATGTGTTTAAAATCCTTGCGAACTATTAGAAAATAGATATTATATTGTTTTTAGTTTTAAAGGTAATACTTGGAATTTGCTTAAATTTCTGGGTAATATCTCCCTTGGAAAGACAAATAAAAGAAATTCTAATATAATTTACCTGGTTATTAAGGCCAATTTTTTGATCATGGATTATATTGAAGTTCGGAGGTTAATGAAGAAGAGTATAAAATTGGTATTAATTTTGTGGGGATGTATTCTAATTTCATGTGCTCAAAAAGAAAATGCCGATCAGCTTTCAATAAATTTACAATCCGAAAAGAATAAAAATATTCTCAACGCCGGTTTTGTTTGCGTAGAGAAAGTCTACAATTCAGAACTCATGGCTCCTTACGATATTTTGCAGCATACCGTTTATCGGGATTCAAGTAATTATATTCGCTGTTTTATCGTAACCCAGGATGGTAAGCCATTTACAACTTCAGAGGGTATTGTTATAATTTCTCATTATTCTTTTGACAATTGCCCCCCAATCGACATCCTACTCATTCCAAGCTCTGAGAATAGCATGTCTTCCGATTTAAAAAACAAAAACTTAATGAATTGGATCAAAGAAAAAGTTGTTTCTTCTAAAACTATAATCACGCTTTGTGATGGCGCTTTCCCTCTTGCTGCAACCGGTGTTTTGGATAATCGAATTGCCACGACCTTCCCTGGGGATCGGGATCGCTTTGCAAAGATGTTTCCTAACGTGGACGTTCGCTATGATGTGAATTTTGTCGAGGATGGTAAATACATCACCTCCGTTGGTGGTGCGCTGAGTTATGAGCCTGCACTATATTTGGTTGAAAAGCTCTATTCAAAAGCCAGCGCTCACAGAACCGGGCAGGGATTGGTTTTAGATTGGGATTTGGATAAGATCCCACACTTGATTGTTAAACAACACTAACTATTTGTGTAAATGCTTTAATTGATTTTTAAATTATTAAATGAATAAAATTAATGATCCAGAGATTTTTATTAACTTAATAAAAGAAATGAAAATAGCCCCATATTTTAATTAGGACATTGTTTTTAGTTTTTTTTCCCGTACCTTTCATTTGTATACATAACACTGCCAAACAGATCATAGTTTATTTAATTTTATACTAACAATTAGGGAATCAATTTATGTCTAATGTACTAAAGTTTAGAAATGATTTAATCCAGGTTTGTTCCTGCCTGATTTTATTTTTACTTATTTTTCAAGGTTGTGGTCAGGAACCCGGCCCGGAATTAATTCTCACTAATGGAAAAGTTTACACTTTATCCTGGGATGAACCTGCCCCTGACGGAAATCCTGCATCAAATGCTCCCTATTCTAGTGATGGATGGCATCCTGATGCTGAGGCTATTGTGATCGGCGGCGGACAAATATTGTTTGTCGGCTCGACAGAAGATGCGCTGATACATAACCAGGAAGGGGCGGTGAGGGTGATAAATGTTAATGGTGCAACCATTCTTCCAGGTTTGGTAGATTCCCATACTCACGTAACCAATTTGGGGAAAGCGCTTTCAATACTCAATTTAGTTGATGTTGACACTGAAGAGGAAGCAGTAAAAAAAGCTGTAGAATGGTCCAAAAATATTCCAAAAGGAGAATGGGTAATTGGTCGTGGTTGGGATGAGGGTGCCTGGGCTAATCGCTATCCGGATATGAAACTGTTGTCTGAAAAAATTCCGGATCATCCTGTTTGCTTGCGAGGACTACATAGTTTTGCAGTTTGGGGCAATAAGATGGCTTTCGAGAAAGCAGGTATCACATCAGATACAAAGGCGCCAACAGGCGGGGAAATTCGCAAAGATGCTAATGGTAATCCCACAGGTATACTAATCAACAATGCAACGGATTTGCTCGAAACTGCAATTCCGGGGTCTACTCCAGTGCAGGTTAAGCAGTATTTGCTAGCCGGTCTTAATGCAATGGCAGAAGACGGTTTTGTTGCTGTACATGATGCCGGTGTAAGAAGAGAAATGATGGATGCACTGCAAATCCTGGATGATGAAGGTAAATTACCCATTCGAATCTATGCCATGCTTTCTGCCCGCGATGAATCTCTCATGCCGGAATGGCTCCTGATGGGTCCCAGGACCAATCCAGGCAACAAACTAATTGTTCGCTCTGTGAAAGCCTATTATGATGGCGCTCTTGGTTCACGAGGCGCCAGGTTACTGCAAGATTATTCCGATCAACCTGGTCATCGCGGGATTAGTGGGAATGAATATGGATTTGACGAAGAAATTGTAGCCAGTATGATGGTAAGAGGATTTCAAGTCGCTATTCACGCGATTGGTGATGCCGGTAATCGTGAGACACTGGATTTTTTGGAAACTGTAATCAAAGAAGATCCATCTGTTAAATCCAATCGCCACCGTATTGAACATGCCCAGGTAATCCACCCTGATGATTTTAAAAGATTTATTGAATTAGGTCTTATTGCTTCCATGGAGCCGCCCCATGCTGTTGAAGACAAAACCTGGGCTGAAGATCGGTTAGGTCCGGAGCGTGTAAAAGGAGCCTATGCCTGGAGAACACTCCGAGAGATCGGCGTTAGGCTAACCTTTAATTCAGATTTGCCTGGTTCCGATCACAATATATTCTATGGCTTACATGCAGCAGTGACTAGGAGAAGTAAAGATAAGCAGCCGACTGAAGGATGGTACCAGGACCAAAATATGACACCGGAAGAGGCAATCCGTGGTTATACTAATTGGAGCGCTTATGCAGCATTCCTCGAAAATGAGACTGGAGTCCTGGCAATAGGACGTTGGGCCGATATCACTGTGATGGATATAGATCCTTTTCTGTTGGGTGAAACAGATCCCGGTAAAATTCTTGATGGAAAAATCCTGATGACGATTGTCAATGGAAAAGTGATTTATGAAAGAAATTGACAGGATTAACAGGATAGATTGAATATTTTGTTTTCATCTGGATAATCCTGTTTATCCCGTCTACAAATATACGGAGAAATTGATATGAATTTTACAGACCAAATTGTATTGGTCACTGGCGGCTCACGCGGAATTGGCCGTAGTATTTCGCAACAATTTGCAGAAAGCGGTGCAAGAGTTGCGATTAATTATAACCGGAATCTCAGCGCTGCGGAAGAAACCAAAGCTTCTCTCAGTGGAGGTCCGCATTTGATCGTTCAAACGGATATCGGTGATCCGACTGCTGTTCAAAATATGGTTGATCAGGTTGTATCAGAAATGGGTAGCCTGGATATAGTGGTGAACAATGCCGGCATTTTTGAAGAACACCCGGCTCATAGTGTCAAATACGATCAATGGCAAAATAAATGGGATCGAACTTTGAAAACAAATCTGATTGGCCCGGCAAATCTCTGTTATTGCGCTGTGCAGCACTTTCTAAAACAGGGTAGTGGACGCATTGTAAATGTGGGTTCACGGGGCGCATTTCGCGGTGAGCCGGACAGCCCGGCTTATGGGGCCAGTAAAGCAGGATTGCATTCAATGGGACAATCTCTGGCAAAATCTCTCGCTCCACATAACATTTTCGTTCATACGGTAGCGCCAGGATTTGTTGAGACCGAGATGGCTTTTAATGATCTGGAAGGGAAAAAGGGCGATGAAATTCGCGGGCAAAGCCCATTAAACCGCGTTGCAAGACCGGAAGAGATTGCTAATACGGTTTTATTCCTTGCATCGAAAGAAACGGAATATTTAACCGGATGTATTGTAGATGCGAATGGTGCTTCATATTTGAGGACATAGTACCAATATAGAGAGATTCCATCGCTAGCAGCGATGGAATCGCGGAACTTTCTAAACCAACATTTCCAAATTCTAATAGTAATATTATTATGTGCTATATTTGAAATAAATTATTTCATTTCATAATGTTATTTACTTATATTAACTCAGCGCCCACAAATAGGATAGAAAACTATTTGAGAGGATTATATGAAAAATGAATCTGTAAAACTAACCGTAATACTTCCGCAAATTCCAGATGTTGAGGTTGTAGCCATAAAAGGCATGGAACACCTCGCAGAGCATCTCGGTATTCAGGATGAGAAAATCGGTGAAGCAAAGATACTGGTAAACGAAGCCATTATTAATGCGCTCGGTCATGCCGGTGAAGATAACCAGGAAGTTCGAGTAGAGTTTACAATGACGAAAGAGAAATTAGTCATTTTTGTTGAAGACTATGGCACCGGATTCGAACCTGACAAGGTTGAAGACCCCAAAATAGAGGAGAAAATACATTCCGCCAACAAACGTGGGTGGGGTCTTAAACTGATGAAATCAATGTCAGACGATTTTATCATCGAATCCAGTCCCAATGGAACAAAAATCACTATGATCAAAAATTTGACCTAAATATGTGGAGGGTTTCATGACACAGCTAACATTTACATCCAGAATGGAAGACGATCATTTGGTA
The DNA here is from genome assembly GCA_964464595.1 of uncultured Deferribacteres bacterium. GTDB lineage: Bacteria > Zhuqueibacterota > JdFR-76 > JdFR-76 > DREG01 > JADFJB01. The sequence continues at coordinate 1,524 of CAYXGW010000173.1, read as the reverse complement.
GTAACTACATCAGGTTATATCAATCACCATGGTGGAGAAAAAATTGCCGAGGAGTGCTTTAAATATATCGATGAAGGCACAACAAAAGTGATTCTGGATTTAAAAGATTCCAAGGTTGTGAACTCGATAGGGATATCGGTACTAATTGAAGTGATTGAAAAACTCAATGATGTAAAGGGTACGCTGACATTTATTAACCTGGAACCACCCATTGAAAAAACCTTTACGATTATGGGATTATTTCAATATGCAAAGAAGGCTGATTCCTTAGAAGCGGCTATGCAATAGAATTCGTCAATCCAAATTAACTGAAATTAAGAAGCAAGGATTTTCAAATTACAAAATTGACAATATGAGCAATTCTAATCTCCTGGAACGTTTCTCGTTCAACATCGATTCCTTCCAGGAAGAATTTAATTCTCTCTTAACTTCAAGATCGTTAAAAGATTTAGCCAATAAATATGCCCAATTTATAAAAGGAAATCTTTTGGTATCGGGAGTGAGTGTTTTTTATTGCTCTTCGAATTCAGATGAGTGGCAAACCTTATTTTCCAGTCATTCCAAGACGATTGAAAACAAGGTTACACATCGTTCAAACGAAAAATTCAGTATTTCTTACGACTATCCTGAATCGAATCATATTTCTATAATCCTGCCGAATAAAACCGGGTCAACTTTCAATATTCTTATTGGAAATAAACTTGACAAATCAGGCTTTTCCGATTTGGATAAACTCACTTTGCAATTTTTGATTAACCTGTTAAGCAATGCGTATCAAGCATACGATCAACTCAGAAGAGAGAAAGACCTAATATTTTCATTAAATTCCAGAGTCCTGCAAATAAATAATTTAATTGATACCGGAATCGAAATTGCAAGCATGGCGAAACAAAATGCCGTTCAGGAGTTTAATGCCCTTCTTGAAAGTGAACATGAGGACGATCAGATTGATAATCCATTTTCACTATTTGAACTATCACTGCAAAGTGTCGCTTCGCTCACCAATGCCTCAAAAGCTCACCTAAGAATTACTGATGAAGAAACTGTAAACGATATTTATTTTCCTGGTGAGTTTAAGAGTGAAGAACCCTCATTAGAAGAAAGTGTGATCACCCAATCGTTTGAATACCAGAACAAATCGTACTGTTTTACACTGTTTGAAAAGGAAAGCAGATCGGGAGTTGTTCCATTCGATGATACAGATGCAATGATTTTGCAAGGCATTGTCAGGCAGGTAAACGCCGCTTTGGAAAATGATTATTTATTAAAGCAGTCTTTTGAAAAACAAAAAATCGAGCAGGAGATTTCAGTTGCCGGAGCGATTCAACAGGCAATTATTCCCAATGAACTTCCCAAAATTCCCGGCTATGATTTATTTGGCATCAATATTCCTTCGAAAGATGTAGGCGGAGATTACTATGATTGTATCCAACTTCAAGATGGCCGGTATGCTTTAGTCATCGCTGATGTGAGTGGTAAGGGTGTACCGGCTTCTCTGCTTGTAAGCAGTTTGCAAGCCTCCCT
>CAYXGW010000172.1:0-7160 GCA_964464595.1 uncultured Deferribacteres bacterium | reverse complement strand
AGGATGCAAGCTGTAAGGCATCATTTTTGGACATGCGGAATGGTGATGATAATACATGACTAAAATCTTTTCCTATGGTTGAGATTAAAGATTTGAGTGCGTTATTCTTAGATTCTGGATCGGAAGCTTGGCAAAATCCGCTTTTTGCAACCAGAATAATAATCATGAAAATGAGCATTGTGAACGAAAGCTTATACCGCATTTTAACCTCTGAAGAATTTTAAAGTAGAACAAATAATATGCTTGAAAAACTGAAGTGTAACCGAAATTTGAGCATTATGTTGGACTAGATTTTATTTAATTCTAATGATCGATATTCGGTATTTTAGTCATTATAATACTGAAATAGCATAGAAAATCAAAAAGAAAAACTAAAATTCCCAACTGACTCCTGCAAATGGTAAAATGCCAAACCAAGATTCCGGCCCTATTTCTGCGTTAAAAGTATCAAGATTGTCATTCAGTATATCATGATCATAACGGATAATATTCACATGATTATATAAATTAATCACGTGAAGGAAGACAGTAATCGTTCCACTTGATTTAAAATATTGTCTATTAATTCTGAGATCCAAACGTTGGTAAGAGGGGACTCGACTACCCCGAAATATGCCATGATCATGATAATAGGCAAAAGTGCCGTCTTCTCTTTTTATGCGTTGGACAGTAAAATCTGTAGAAGGCCACCCGGTGTGATACTGCCAAGCAATATTAAAATGCCATTTTTTACTGAGTCGATAGTTTGCATCGAGATTAAAAGTATGTCTCTGGTCCCAGGGACGGGGCAGTTCTCCGGTCTGTTTAATGAGTTTTCCTTCATATTGGATATCCAAAACCTCATCCTTTGCATCGGAAAGAACGTAGCTTAACCACCATGAGAACTTGTTTCCGGTATCATATTTCAAATAGAGTTCTATCCCTTTCGCTGTTGCTTTATTAGATGACAGGCGAATCAAATCACTCTTGGCTTCAGGAAAAAACTCATCAATATCTCGGAAAGTATAATAAGCATCCCTAAGATTGCTCATCTTTTTGAAATATCCTTCAGCACGCAGTTGGAGTCCATTATGAAATAGATGCTCAAATCCCATAACATAATGTTCGGCTAATTCTGCGGGATGAAACGAAAGGTCACCAAATTGAATATCTAACTCATCGATGCTTTGCATTTGATAATAATATCCCCAGCCAGCGCGTAATACAGTTGTTTTGGTCAATGAATAAGCCATGCTTATGCGCGGGCTCCATAGTTTGTCGTTTGTGTAAGAGGCATTATCGTAACGAATACCGGTTTCGAGTATCAGCGGTGAAAGAATTTTAAAACGGCTGGATAAAAATATTCCAACCTGTGTGCCGTCCACTGTTTTATCAGCTTTGAATTCCTCAACTTGTTCAATCAGGTTATTATCTGTGGTGATGAATTCATTCTTGATGTCTTTGGAATAGTTGTATTTTGCATTTAACCTTTTGATATCCGCACCCAATTTGAAGAAAATATGATTAGAAACCTGGTAATCCCAATCCTGCTTTAGCCCGAAAAATCCAAGATCCCTATTGCCATTAAGTGTGGCACTGTTCAAATGTGCTTGCGGGTCAAGGTCAAACAGGTTCCAAAATCGTTTTTGGGTTACTGAACCACCATACAAAATTGTCCGCGCATATAACCTGCGTGACAATTGGGACTTTAAGGTAAGCCAGCTGTAGTTATTACCATATTTTGTGTTCACAAAATCTATATTGAACCAGGTGGTGTTTGGTTCTTTGACCTTTTCATCTAATTTATAAGAATCATTTGCAAGAAAACCATAAAGCGACAATGTATGATTTTTGTTTAGCTTCAATTCAAGCTTACCCAGAATATCATAGTAAGTGGGTTCAAGTTTAAAAGCATTTCCCATCAACTTGTTAACAAGGTCAAGATACCCCCTTCTTGCGGACAAGAGCCACGACCCCTTATTTTTATTGAATGTTCCCATAGAAAATAAACGGGCATTCATTATACTCAAACCTATTGAAGTTTGAGTTTGATTCTTCTTTGGTGTTTTGGTTTTCATATTCAAAACGCCACTCATCCGGTCACCATAGTCTGCTACGAATCCGCCTGTTAACAGGTTAACACCTTCAATCGTTTCGATATCCACTGTACTATAGAGTCCACCGCCGAAATCCTTTTGATGAAATGGTTTAAATAGTTGCATTCCATCCACTAAAACGAGTATTTCATCAGTATCCCCACCGCGAATGCTAAACTTTGCTGAATATTCATCGGATGTCGTGCCTGGGATCCGCTGCACTGCGCGAGTTATATCTTCTGCCCATCCCATCATCTTAATATCATCATTTGTTAGGGTCTGGCTAAATGTTGGTTGAGTGCCCATAATGGAATAACTGCCTGGCGTAACCACAATTTCTTTCAAGGGGATAGGTTGTTCTTCCATTCCAATAAGTTGTAAATCAACTGTTTTATCAGGCAGTATCATTACACCATCAACCGTCTTTTTGGCATAACCGATATAACTAAATATTATAGTCTGTTTACCGATTAATACCTTTGAAATTATAAACTCTCCATTATGATTGGTAACTGTTCCTCGTCTAGTACCTTCAACAGTAATATTAACACCTCTTAGTGGGTTGCGTGTCCTTACGTCTAAAACAACTCCTTTAACGGCTCCGAAAGAATCTTCAACACTTGAAACATTATTGAAGTTTGGCATTGCTGTTGAACCAGAAATATTGAAGATGCAGATTGACAAATACAAGACAGTCGATTTCATCTTTTTCTCCTTATTTATGGCTGCTATCTATTGTTAATGAATAATAGCATCATCAATGTAAATCCTAAAACTGAACTGTAGCTGAAACCTGAGGTATAACAAATTTTTGTCAACTCTTATCTTTGCTTATCCTAAACGACCCAGAGCGTTTCGGAATATCTATTCTTATACAGATCCCAATTTTTCTCAAACACTTTTTCCCATTCCACAAAAGGTGTAAATACGGGCTCATGCATATGACATGCAAGTCCTGGTAGAGGAGAAAGACACAGGGTTTTGCGATGAAACAATAAAAATCCATATAATTTGCGGCTAAGTCGACGATCCTTGGCACCAACAGAACTATATTGAAGTTCTTTTTCATACTTCTTCAAAGTCTGTGCTTGAAGTAAAAAAGTGAAAGTTGTGTTCGTTACCTGCCGCCAATGACAATAATCCGAAAGAAAAATAAATGATGGGCGGAGTTGCTTCGGTTTGTATCGATCTGGATAATCAGGAGGGTGGATAACCAATGGAACTCGAGTAAAGTTTTTAATAGGCAATCGCATATAAAATGGCCTGGGAATATATTCCAAGTATTTAGTGCGATTTTGAATTAAATCATCAATAAACTTGAAGGTCTGTAGTTGATGCAAATAATCATCCTCACAAAAATATACCCAATCTTTTGAGGGAAAATTAAGTCCAAGTTCAAAGCTTTTCCGCAGGGACGCGTCGTTACCCCAATCTCCGGTTATCAATTTTATCGGATATTGATTAAAGAATTGCTCTAAGCTTTCGGATATTTTATCCCCTAAAACATGGATACTATGAGGTACAGCCTGGAGGGATTCGTACAGACTCAAAAAGCATATTTTGATCAATTTTTGTTTATCAAGACCAAAAGGGCGAGGCAGACCATGCACGGAAACAACCTGATCGCAGGTACGAAATATCACATGATATTTTGGCGAACTTTTTGCTAGATTTTTCATTCTGAAGTTGGTCTCTTTTTATTTTTTGGACAAAGATAACTCGACAACCTGAATTATACCTGAATTGCAAATATTTTATGGAAAAATTATTTCTTCCCCAGAATTAAAATGGTAACCGCGGTTTCTATATCTTTACTAAACCTTAAAGATTTAGTAAAATTTTAATCAAGAATAATTTGGCAGTGAGATTGTAACAGCGGTTCCTTTTCCCATTTCACTTTCAATTTTTATTTCACCAGCATGGGCGGTGACAATCCATTTGCAAATCGCAAGACCTAATCCGCTTCCTTCAACGGTGCTTAGGGCTTTGTCAATTCGGTAAAACCGATTGAAAATTAGCGGTAATTCTTCTTGTGGAATCCCAGTTCCCGTATCTTTAATGGATAATGTGATTTCATTTTCATTAGATTCCAGACAAAACTCAATTTCACCTTGTGCTGTATTTTTTATTGCATTTTCTGACAAATTCAACAAAAGACGCCTGATCAATTGTTCATCTCCATGGAAAGTGACTGGTTCGCTTTTTTGTAAAGTGACTTTTATCTTACGGTTTTCCAGGAGAACTTCAGTATCCTCAACAACATCTTTTAATACATTATTTAATGAAAATTGCTTTTTTTCAATTGGATAACCATTGGAATCCGACTGTGCTAACAACATTAAATTATCAACAATCTTACTCAATATAATTGTTCTGTCGACTACTTTTTGTAACAGACCTTGATTGCTCTCATTGAGCTTTTCATTCTGGTAAAGTAGCTCTAGTTCCCCGCGAAGGATAGTCAGGGGTGTGCGTAATTCGTGAGCTGCATCTTGTGTGAATTGCCTGATTTGTTTTACGCCTTCTTCTATTCGCACGATCATTCTGTTTAACGTCACAACTAGTTTGCCAAATTCATCTTTCCCTTTATATTCAAAGAGCTGTTGTTCAAAATTAGTAAGAGTAACTTTCTCCGCTTTTTCTGCTATCGAGACAACCGGCTTCATTGTGAGGCGGGCCAGAAATCTGCCGCCAATGAGAACCAGGATCAACGTGATTGGAATACCTACCACCAAAATGCCCTTCAACTGATCCACGACATCATAATAAGTTCGATTTTCCATAATCAAAACCAATGTCCCCCAGTCATTTTTACTGGTTAAAATTCGGTAATGCAAACCGTTATAGTTTTGGTTATAATTTCCCTCTTCTCTTGTTAGGAAATTCTCTGGCAATAAAAGATGTACATCACTTATACCCCCGCCCTCAAAAGTTTGTTGACCTTCCTCTAAGTCCAAAACAAAGAGAGCATATTGCTGTTTATATCCATACAATTCATTGAGCTCATCCAATAAATCCTCAGTTAAAGTATCCTTTGTAACGCCGGTTGCACCAATCAGGTAAATAAATTCATCCTCAAAAAGCTCTGTTAATCTATCTTCTTCAATGGCTAAGGATTTATCAATTTCTATGTTAAGCCCCACATAAAGGCCAATCGCACCAGCAATTGTCAAGAAAATTAATACGCACAGAAATACTGCTGCTATCAATAGGGTAAGTTTTGTTCGTATAGAAAGCGTCATCGATCGGGATCTCTTATGGAATAACCTCCATTACGGACAGTATGAAATAGCTTATTTTTACAATGCTTTTCGATCTTTTGTCTAAGTCTTCGCATATAGACTTCGATCAAATTGTAATCACTGTCGAAATGATAATCCCAAACATGATCTGCAATCATCCCCTTGCTTAACAAAAGATTTTTATTACGGAGTAGGTATTCCAGTACTGCATATTCGCGATTGGTAAGCGCGACTAATTCTTTATTTACTTTTGCTTCATGTGTCGCAGTGTTTACTGTCAATTCCCCTGCGGTTAAAAGAGATAATTTTTCCGAAGAATTCCTCCGCAACAATGCCCGGGTTCTTGCTCGTAATTCTGCCACTGCAAAAGGTTTCACCAGGTAATCATCAGCGCCGGCATCCAGACCTGTTACCCGGTCGGGAACGTCCCCAAGGGCAGTTAGCATAAGTACCGGTGTTTGTATTTCAGCTTTACGAATAGATTGTAATACGAGAATTCCATCTTTTTTAGGAAGCAAAATATCCAGGATGATCAAGTCGTAAGGTTCCACCAAGGCTAATTCTTCGCCTTCCCGCCCATCCTTTGCAATATCCACCGCATAGGTCTCTTCGGTCAGTACCTTCTTGACAAAATTAGCTATCTCTTTCTCGTCTTCTACAATCAGTATCCGCATAAGACTAATTTTGATGAATCCGTATATGAAGCAAACTAATCGTTAATTAGTGTTTGAACGAAAACACCTAAGTTGTCATTCCCGAATGATCTTATCGGGAATCCAGCTTGAAACGATAAGATTCCAGTCAAAACAATTGTCTGAATGAGATTGTTTTCTGAGTTTTCGTTCAGACACTAATTAAAATATAACTAAGTAAGTTAAGATACAAAACTGAATTGTAGCTGAACATTTTGAAAAAAACGCTAATATAGGAATTCTATTTGTCATTGCAACGGATGGTTATGCGGCCAGGCTGGCAAGCGCCGGATTCCAGCTAGGTCCGGCCCGCACCAGCACGCATAGGCTGGAACGACTCAACCAGCAAAATCCAATGGAAAATCGTCGTGATGATTGCCGTGGCCGTCACCCAGTTGTAATTGGTTCCTGTTCTAAACAATGCCAGCGCCACAACCAGAAGCAAGACAGATATTACTAGCCGACGAGAGTTCGCCCGCGTCCAGGCCACCTTCTCCGGGACACCACCCGCGCGGTAATCTGTCACCATGCAGGCTATTGCGAGCACAAAAAACAGTGTGAATGGGATGACCAACAGCCACATAGGAATTGAGAAGTGCAGGCCTTGTCCCTGCCATGTGGATTCGGTATCCCCAAGAATGGTAGCCATAACTACGACTACTGTTACGGCCAGGTGCCATAGAATCAGCATGGGATAAAACAACCTGCGTGGTCCACGATACGCACTGAATTGCATGATGAGAACATAGAGTGTTAGCAATATGAATACCCAGTACGGGCCTTCAGTGCCTGTGCCGGATAGTCCAGGGATGCTCCATTGGTAACCTTCCTGATGACCCATGATTCGAACGAGTGGTAGCCACGCGAACACGGACGTCAGAATCGTCCAGTACATCACCGGGCCGAAAAGATGTTTTTGCTCAACTTTCATTGTTATACCTTTCACTATACGTTATCTTTTCGATCACATCCAGAAAGAGGGAATCTTACAGCTATTGGTTCTATTTGGTCTTTTTGTCTCAATTTTTGGTTGCTTATTCAGCCAGTGAGCTATTTGAGTCTAAACTGTGATAAGCTTAATCCGTAAAACATAGCCACTGAAAGGTTGAAAATGTCTACAAAGATGTGAGATAGAATTGGGTATACCAACC
>CAYXGW010000171.1:0-7246 GCA_964464595.1 uncultured Deferribacteres bacterium | reverse complement strand
GGCGTACTCCGGTTGTCTTCAGCCGGAGCCGCCTACTCGATTAGGCGTCTTGGGTTCAGCATAAGTCACGTGTTTCTAGAACTATTAGGATCGTCCGAGACGTGTTCGTCGAACGAGAGCCACACAACCAAGAATAGCAATAAGTGTTGAGCCAGCCATACCTTGTGCAAGGTAGGCTACTTTGCTAAAAGCTTGCTCACCGGCCATGGCGTTGTAGATGCCGAAGTCATACATACTCAATGCCTGAAGAAACCCAACCGGAATAAGAAGTAAACTAAGAGCGAAACCGAGGGGAAATTCTTTCCGAGTAACACCGAAATCTTTGAGTATTCGCCCTTCAATAGCGTATGCACCTCTACCTGATATAAATCCAGGAAAATACGCTGATCGTGCATTACCACCTAACATTAAACCGCGTTTGATCAAAAACCCAGATGCAACAAAGGCTATAGCCCATGAGAGCGACATCAGGATCACAAATCCCGCCCACGCGGGCGGTGGTCCCGGTAGAACTAGCTGATACAATCCCACAATAGGTGAAAGAATAGGAAGGCCGTAAGTAACCAATAATTGTGGTAACTTCCAGGATGGCCAGCGGAGGATCATCTTATCTACGATATCTACAAGCTTCTTCTCCTGCTCCTCTGGAAGGTTCTCTTCAATTAGTATACTCCGTCGTACTAACTCAAGACGATTATGGAAGTGCATTCTTATGAAAGCATATGTTATTGGGCGCATTGCAACTATTGCTACTATAGGCATTTCTCCAGACCAGATCCATTGGGCAAGAAGCTTGAAATATTTTCCAGAGAAGGAACGATAGCACCAATGTCCTGGAAAGAGATTTCGAACAAAAATCACCAAATTCATTGGAATGATGATTAAAACATCAAGGTAGAACCAGAGTAGAAACTTTGTACTTGCCCAAAAATAGATGGCAAAAGGCATAAACGAAAATGTCGAAATAGATAGGCTCCGACGCTCTATTTCCGAGTATAGAGAAGCCAGCTCATGCAGGGCCACCTCCCATTTCTTAGAGTCTTTCACGAATTATTTTTCCAGCCCAAGGTATATTTGCGCCTAACGTTTGAATTCAGGCGCAAAACCAGCGGCACGCTGTTTTTGTCGGCTGGAATGATTTGTTAGCTCTTTATCATCCGTATGGATTTTAATTTTAATTTGTTGTCCTTCTCGATTTTTAAATCATCGGCCTTGAAAATGCGTCTCATTGTTTTATAGGAGTTGGCAATTGGTATAACTTCAATTCTCTTTAGCTCAGCATCACAGCTATATAAATATTTTTCGTCCTTCGATGGCGACATTGGATAGAAGTAAAGGATTCCATTAAACTCCCCGTTCTGATCAGTTGTAAAATAATCACGATTTTTAGGGCCAATTTTGCGAAATAAATCCTGTTGAGGATCATTGAGAAAAATATAAACACTAATTCCTGAAACAGGCCCGTTTTCATCAATTATTTTACCGGAAATCTCGTAACCAATGGTAGGACACTTAGCAAAGGCAATGTCGGATACAAGAAAAATTAAAAAACTTAAAAGGACCGCTGAGTTTTTCATTTTTTTCCCATTTTAAAGCTAACCATGTCAATATACGGAAACTATTTTCCATGTATTTTTTCTATATATATGGACTTTATGTCCATCTATTATTATATTACTAGTCATTCCTAGAAAATAGTACTCATTTTTTCCACCATTAGCTAGTATCATTGTAAAACATGGAATATCAAAAGTCATTGGAAAATCAAAAAAATCAAAAAAAGTTTAAACCCGATCAAAATTTGAAACTCATTCCCCAGGTGAAGCAGACGCTACGTTATTATCACTATTCCTATCGCACAGAACAATCTTATTGCAGCTGGATAGTTCGCTTCGTTAAATATCATGGCTCTAAAAAACATCCCCGCGACATGGGTAAAACTGAGATCGAAGCTTTCCTGAGTCATTTGGTAACCCATGGCAAAGTTTCTATTGCCACTCAGAACCAGGCGTTTAATGCGATCCTGTTTTTATACCGTGAAGTATTTAATAGTCCAATCGAAGATCAACTTCAGCCCGTTAGATCCAAACGAAGACCTAATTTGCCAGTTGTCATGACCCAGGATGAAGTGAACCAGGTTCTGCAGCAGATGAAAGGAATACATTCGCTTATGGCGAAACTGCTCTACGGCGGCGGCCTGCGCCTAATGGAGTGTGTCAGGATGCGGGCTCAGGACCTGGATTTAACCAGAAAAACCATTTATGTCCGGGCCGCAAAAGGTGGCAAAGACAGAACGACTTTGTTTCCAAATAGTATTCATCATGATCTGCAAGTTCATTTGGAAAAAGTAAAACTCATGCATGAACGCGATCTATCCCAAGGCTATGGGGAAGTCTACCTGCCAAATGCGCTGGCAAGGAAATACACAAACGCCGCAAAGGAATTTGGCTGGCAATATGTTTTTCCCGGCAAAAATCTGAGTAAAGATCCTAGAAGCGGTGTAATTCGCCGGCATCATGTTTTGGAATCAGGTTTACAAAAATCGGTAAAAACTGCAGTTTGCAAAGTTGGTTTTACCAAGCGGATCAGTTGCCATACTTTCCGTCATAGTTTTGCAACTCATCTATTGGAAAACGGTGTGAATATTCGGTTAGTGCAAGAATTAATGGGTCATTCCAATGTAAAAACTACAGAAATTTATACACATGTAATGGAAAAAGATATTTCAGTTATCCAAAGCCCCCTTGATGCTTTGGCTCATCGTGAACGCACAGGGCTAGTGGAATAACTGTTAACTAAACCCGCGAAAACAAATGTTACAACATTAATAATTATAAAACTTATAGATTCTAAATGAACCAGTACACAGTGCAATATACACGTGTTATATGGTGTTTTTGTCATATAAATTCCATGCAAATATTGCGTATAAATTATACTCAAGGAACAACATAGTCAATCAGGAAAACCCTGAAAATTGGGTTCGAAAAACCTTATATTACTATCAGGCAACGGATAAAAATTCAAATTGATTTCACCTCCCCCTCCCTTTGTCGTAACTCACTTATCTACCATGGGATTAAAGTCAATCTTTCTTATTGGGGTAAAGGATTTTCTGTTTCGCCCTAAACGACCAAGCTAGCGTTTTGTTATACCAACTAATTAGCAACCTTCATTTGTTCAATTTCCGATTGCATTTGACGGATGCGATCCATTACTTCGTCCATCATTGCATGTATCATTTTTTTTGATTTGTCTTTCAAGTAATAGTGAGATAAATCTAATGGCTCCCCATAATAGATATAGATTTTTTTAAAAAACCTTGGAAAAACTGAACCAATAGGTAAGAGCTTATCCATTCCATCAATAAAGACGGGCACTACGTTGGGATGTGTTTCTATTATAAGAAGTCCCGCACCTCCACGAGCCCGGCCAATAACGCCACCTCTTGAGCGAGTGCCTTCCGGAAAAAGAGTCATTGGGCTACTTTTAAGAGCTTCTGCCATTTTAAATATAGCTCCGAGATCCTTTCGGCCCCTTTTTATGCGTATACATTTCCAATTGTCTGCAAGCCACGCAAAGATTGGATTTCGATAAAAATTTTCTTCTGCCGCAGGGTTCCATGGAATCAGAAAAGGTCGAATAAGGGATTGAGGGTAAAAAGCAAAAATACCTATAAAAAAGCTATCAATCATACTTTGGTGGTTCGATAAAAGTAACGTGTTTGGTTTGTTTGGAACATTCTTTCTGCCGATAACTGTCGTTCTACTCAAAAAACGAAAAAACAGGTAACCTGCTGTGACGCATATGTGCGTAACCAGATAATGTGTGATCGGCCAAGTTAACCTGAAAATCCAGCTACGTTTTTGTGGCAACATTTAAGTTGAAAGATTTAGAATATTCGCAATTTATTGAACTAAGAAAGATCGATGTTTGAAATCTCGAAACATGATTTTTTAAACATTTAATCATAAAATGAAAAACGGTATCAATGCAATCGTTCCATTATAGAAATGAATTAAGTATGGTTCATTCTATCGGGCCTGTTGAAACAATATAGCTTAAAATTTAACCAAAAGAAATGGCAAAGATCATCAAGAAATGAATAAAATACAAATTGATTTCACTTCCCCTCCTATTGCCATAACGCGCATAACTACTGTGGGATTAAAAGTCAACCTTTAAGCATTTTTACTAATTAATAAAACGTACGGTCAGATAAATGTAACGGCTTCTGCTTCATTCTAGGGATAGTATTATAGATTGTGACGGAGTTAAACTCCGTCACAATCAAATGCTCAATATTAATGTAGCTTTACTACTTAACAGTTACTTTCGCGGTTCCGCTTTTGCCCATGCTTTGATTCTCCAACCCTTCGGTGACGATTTCATTATTCATTTTATCATACGCGCTAAAATCAAGGTTGTATACCAATGGCGGTGCGTCGTAAGGAACTGTTGCGGTGTAAGTCCAGATGTTATCTCCAGCCTTTTCATCGCCATCTTTGCCCTCATCATTTAAAGTAAAGAAAATATCCGGGTTTTCCCTCACCGTTGCAATGACCTTGGCTATTTTATTTTTTGGACCTTTAATTACCATCATTATTGTTGTTGTAGATCCGGCTTCCACCTCATCGGGTGTTACCGTTATCTGGCCGATCCTAAGGGCGCCTGCGCATCCAATTGCCAACGAAACCAAACAAATAATCGATATTGATAATACTCTCTTCATTCATACCTCCGGTTTATTTTAGGATAATAACTCATTTATTTTGCTTTTATGAATTGCTGCCTATTTATTTACATAACTTGATTCTTTCATTAATTTCTCAATATCTTCTATAGATCTTGGCGCTTTTGCAGAAAGAAGCTCATAACCGGTTTCGGTTACTAAAACATCATCCTCAATGCGAACCCCGATGTTTACGTATTTTCCAAACTCAGGTTTTACTTTTTCAATAAAACTGGCAATTTCTTCTTCAGAGGCCCTCATTCTTCCGGCCATCAAAGATAAATTATCCAGTGAACTTTCATTAATATAAATTCCCGGCTCAACTGTAAATACCATGCCGGGCTCGAGACTTCGTCCCTTTGGATTCATGAAACCGGAATCGCCAACATCGTGAACATCAATACCCAGCCAATGTGACGGCCCATGCATATACCAAATACGGTATTGCCAGCGACTGCCTGTATCTGTGATCAAACCCAAACGTAATAATCCATCTTTGACAATTTCAGCAATCTTTCCGCTAATTTCCCGTAGTCCAACTCCAGGCGCCACCATGTCGATGCCAGCCTGCTGCGCATCATAGACTATCTGGTAAATCTCCCGCTGCTCTTTGCTAAAACGGCCGTTCACCGGAATCGTGCGGGTAACATCGGCAGTATAATAACCATATTCTGCACCAATATCCATTACAATAACTTCACCATTCCGAGTCTTCCGGTTATTGGTTTCATAATGCAAAATAGTAGAATTGGGTCCGGAACCGACAATCGATGGAAATCCCGGGTATTCCGAACCGTTACGGCGATAAATATATTCGATGATGGCTTCAAGCTCATATTCGTACATACCAGGTTCGGCGGCTTTCATGGCTTCTCGATGGGCTTCGCAAGTAATGTTTATCGCTTTTCTTAACAGCTCGATTTCCTTCGGGCTTTTGAACAGCCGCTGTTCATGTATTAAATAAAGAGGATTAATCAGCTCCGGAGGTATCATCCAGGTTTGCTTAAACACATTCATTAATTTGCCGGTAACCGCTTCATCATTCATGCTATAGTAAACTTTTTCTTTTCTCCGCAAGAACCGTGGCAGCATTTCCTCAAACTTATCTATAGTAAAAGCTGTGTCTGCGCCGAAAGTATGCATTGCGCCATGAACGCCAACCCTTTTTCCGGTCCACGTTTCCGCTGCTGGATTCCTTTGCCTGACAAACATTATAAATTCATCTTTTGCGCCCGGCATTAGCAGAAAAGCAGATTCCGGCTCCTCGAAACCGGTGAGATAATAGAAATCGCTGTCCTGGCGGTATTGATAATCCACATCGTTGCTTCGATTGGCAACTTTGGCGCTGGTGAAAATAGCGACTCCGGAATTCATTTTTTCCATGAATTGTAGCCGCCGTTGGGCAAATTCTTCTTTGTCGAAATCCTGGCTTTCGGCTTTGTTGGAACTAACGGAAATAGTGATTATTAGAGCAATTAATAAAACTGATTTTTTCATGTACTAATCCTTTTTCAAACATGACCTGGGTGGATTATTAATACTTTGATACATTTGAGGTTTAGGTTTAACAACAAATATATTACTAGTTGAAAAAACGAATGTCAAGACATTATAGTTAATTTGTAATATTTATTTCCCTGGATATTTTCGCGGTTAGAGTTGAATCTGCTTTGTCCGAGATCTGTATTTCCAAAAGATGTTTCCCGTTAGCCAGATTACTTAAATCCAGACCAATCAACTCTTCAACATAATCTTCACTGGCAATTTGTTGATGTTGCATACTTATTGAAATATTTTCCTTTCCCCTTAACAAACGAGTTAGTTTTCTAAATATACCCTTGTCTTCGTTCCGGGAAGTGATCTGATACGTTAATTCGTAGCTCTCCGAAATTCCTGATAAAACCAGGTTATAAATTTCAAAATAACAATAAACAATTTTGGATTTTTTAATTTTTTGAAAAGGATAAGGGTAAAGAACAAAATCTTGTTTTTCAACAGTTGGTAAAATTTCTGTTAGAATTTGGTCCTCAATAAGCATATAAAATTGAACATCGCTGATCATCAAATTTTGGCTGGTAAAATCTCGAATGTCCAGGTCCAACCGGGTAAAGCCGATCTGGTTTTGTGAGATGTTGCGAATTTGCATCATCAATTCGGATGTTTGTGGTTTTGCTTCTAAAGTCAAAGAACCTATGGCATTGGCTAGATTTTCTTTTTCATACAGATCAATGGGTCCCTTTGAGTTATTGGAAGTTCTTGCTATGGGATTGTGCAAACGATTTCTAATCATGGCACTAAATTCTAATGATACGGATTCGGTAACGGTGTCTTTGTTTACAGTGATTAGATTATTTAATAATGGGGATAGATAAAAGACTTCAACGCGTGTGTGGCCGTCGACTCCCCGAAATTGGGAAACATTGTGTGAAAATGTAACCTGACTTGATGCGTGAATCGGGATATAAGAAAACACAGGAACATGATTGCGTGCCCGAAATATGACATTATGACTTG
>CAYXGW010000170.1:0-7602 GCA_964464595.1 uncultured Deferribacteres bacterium | reverse complement strand
TCTTTGTCAACGACAACCTCGAGGCGGTTCTATCGGGCCTCGCGCCGAGCGGGACGCTGCCGGCGACGCCGTGCGGTCCGAGTTCGACCCTCACGTTTAGCGGAACCACACTCTCGTTAGCGGGCGGCGAAGTCCCGGCGGACGACATGTGTATGTACAGCGTCACGTTGCTGGTGCCAGCGGGTACGCCAGCCGACACCTATCCCAATGCCACGACCTTTAATCTTGCCATCATCGGCACCACCGTTGTCTTTCTGCCTCCGGCGACAGACGACCTGGTTGTAGCTGATCCGGAAAGCTCACTCGTGATTACCAAGTCGTTCACCGATGATCCGGTAGTGGCCGGCGATCCTGTGACCCTACAGTTCACCATCGGTTATACCGGCCCGAGCGACGCCACAGAAATCGCCTTTACCGATACTCTCGATGCAGAGCTAGCGGGGCTGGCGGCGAGTGCGCTGCCGCCGGATGGATTCTGCGGAGCTGGCTCGGAAATGACCGGCACGGATATACTGTCGATGACTGGCGGCAGCCTGGTACCGGGAGGTTCCTGTACCTTCAATGTGCCGCTGCTGGTACCAGTCACTGCCGAGGAAGGCAGTTTCACGAACACAACAAGCGATATTACAGCCACAGTCGGGACAGAACCGCTGACAGGCGACCCGGCCAGCGATATTTTGATGGTTACTGACAGGACACCAATTCCAGTCAATATTAACTCTAAAATCTCTGCTTTTTCTTCAGACCCGATTTTTACACCGGTGGTTAATACCTTTGAATTCCTGCTTAACCTGACAAACACGTCCAGTGACACGATTTTCCCACCATTGTTTGCCAGGATCGATGACCTTGATCCACCGCCAGATAGTGTTACGGTTGTTGACGCCGATAATGGTGAGACTGGTATTGGGGCTGAGTATGATTACAGCAGCTCACTTGGACCCGATGACATGTTAGTCCCCGGTGAAACGACCGATGATAAGCTCTGGAAATTCCAGTTATCCGATGAGTTCGATTTCACCTTCTTTGCTAATGTTTTTGGCATTCTTCCGCCATCGCCATCGCCATCGCTATCGCCTGCAATTGCTAACAGCGGAAGTAGTGCACCTTTCTACTTTGTCGTGAACACAAAAAATAGTTGGGTGGAGATATACAGAACTGTCACCTCCGTGTCGACGATTGCACAGGTTCCGGAAGTGTTTGAGTTGCAGCAGAATTACCCCAATCCGTTCAACCCGGAGACATCCATCAGATTCCAGCTGCCTGAGCCTTCGGAAGTGATTTTAAGCATTTACAATCTCAAAGGCCAACTGGTCAGGAAGCTGGTAAACGATAAAAAACTAACGGGATTCCATGAGGTTACCTGGGATGCCAAGAACGATGCCGGCAACAACCTGCCTAGCGGAGTGTATCTTTATCGCATCCAGGCAGGCGCTTTTACAGATGTGAAGAAGTTGACGTTGTTGAGGTAAAAGAAGGCACAAAGTGACAGAGTAACAGAGTGACAAAGTAAATAGGCACAAAGTAACAGAGTAAAATAGACGCTAAAGCAAAGTAAAACCTCCCGGGTTTCCCAAAGGCCCGGGAGGTTTTTTTTTGAGCCTATGGGTTTAGTTGCATAGTGTTGCACAACCCCTGAAAATGCTGCCACATTTTCTTTTCCGTTCTCAGGAAGACTGTTGCAGAACAATCGTCATCCTGAACGTAGTGAAGGATCTCAGAAATGTCATAAACCAAATAAATTCAAGAGATTCTTCACTTGGTCCAGGATGACATTTCGCCAAATATGTTTATTCTGATACAGCCTGCCAGGGCGGTATCGCAATTCACGGAATTTATTTTAGACAACCCAAATTGCTATTATTTCAAGTTTAATGATCCAAAGATTTATTCATCAACTCTGTAGCGGCATTAATCTGCTTGGCAAAATTAGTTAAAACCTCAGCAACAATAGGGATCTGTTCTTCAGCCTCTTGCCAATTCCTTTGCTCAATTGCTTCACGAACTCCAGGCAGGGTTTTAACGCCATAACCGGTATAAAAGCCGGGGGCATAGATGTGGTGTTTGAACCAGGGTCTTCGCGGCAATCCTTCTTTTCTTGTAAGAGTTCGTTCAGTTTGATAAAGTATTTTTCCTAATTCTTTTTGCTGATTTAAGCTCAAAGAATTCCCTGAATCCATAAGGTCACTTAACACTTGTTCGAAGTTGTCTGCCTTTATTTTTAGATCAGAAAGAGCATTTTGCAGTGGTGCAAAATTGAAGTAGGGGACAGCGTCCTTTATATCCGGCATGACATATGGCTTTGTCGGATCATAAACAGCTTTGTAAATACCATCGGTAATCAATGAATTATCGCGCTCGGTATCGTCACGTAATTTATCAGCAAGCTGGTTCACTTCTTTGATATATTTTGAAATGGTATTGGTAAAATTCTGAAAATCAAACGGCAGAATATCGGCGTTAACTAGGCGGAGAACAGCACGGCCGGCTGTTTTGGCAAGGGCAATTCCATATTCGAATTTGGGGTCGCCAAAACGCGTATAGTGGTCGAATGAATCATAGATGGAATGATATTCGCCGCCACGGTTTTCACCACCATAACCGAGGTTCAATGAAGCGATCCCTAAATGCTGCAGGAAAGGTGTATAGTCAGAGCCGGAACCCAATGCTCCGATACGCAAATCGGTTCTATTTTTTGCTTCGCGACGTGCTTCAGCATTACCCCTCATTATTCTTAAAGCACGAGCGCGTTTCGATACGCTGATGCCTTTTTGTGGATCCTCCACATCAAGAGCGACCTGGTTAATAAATTTCTCGAGCGTATGGGAACCACTCATAAAAAGAAATCCACGTCCATATGAATCTGTGTTAATATAGACAGCTGCTTTTTCCTTGAGTTCGTTAGCGTGATGTTCCGCCCATTCGGTTGAACCCAACAAACCAGGTTCTTCCGCATCCCAGGCGCAATAAATAATGGTTCGTTTTGGTTTCCAGCCGGACTTGACCAGACTTGCTATTCCCCTGGCTTCTTCAAGTAATGCAACCATACCGCTGGTTGGATCATCGGCGCCATTGACCCAGGCATCGTGGTGATTTCCGCGAATGATCCACTCATCCGGAAGCTCAAACCCTTTGATCTTGGCAATGACATCATAAGCGGGTTCAATATTCCAATTGAATTCTAGCTTAAGGTGCACCTTTGCCGGTCCAGGGCCAATGTGGTAAGTAATAGGCAGCGCTCCACGCCAATTTGATGGAGCTACAGGTCCATCCATCGCTTTCAAAAGCGGTAAAGCATCACTGTAAGAAATGGGAAGAACCGGTATTTTAACCAGGTTAGGTGCGTTTTTTCGTTCCAGGCGTTTGGCGTTTTTTGTGGCGCCTATACCCGGAGTTAGGGGGTCTCCTGGGTAAAGAGGCATATCTTCCACAGAACCTCTTTGGATTCCATGTTCATTTTTGAAGGGGCCTTTCGGATAAACATCGCCCTGGTAATAACCATCATTAATCGGATCCGAATACAAAATGCAGCCAATGGCGCCTTTTTCAGCCGCCACTTTGGGTTTAATACCACGCCAGGAACCGCCATAACGGGCAATCACAATTTTGCCTTTCACATCGATGCCGAGACGATCCAACTCCTCATAATCCGCAGTAATGCCATAATTGACATAAACTAATTCTCCGGTAATATCACCATCAGGAGAGTAAGCATTATAGCTTGGTAATTGCTCGTCCGATTGTCCGGATGTATTATCCTCTTTAAGAGCAGGCTCAAACAAAGCAGCTTTGTAGCGGGTTGGCGCAACCATCTCTAAAAGTCTGAGTTTAGGTGTTGGAAAAAGAACATGAAATACTTCTATTTCTGTTTCAAAACCCCAGGATTCAAACAACGATGCAATCATTTCAGCATTACGCTTTCCGTGTGGAGAACCTACATGATGAGGGTGTGCTGATAATTGCTTCATCCAATTGCGTAGATTGTCGCTATTTAAGTTGGCATCAAATTTAGCTTCGAGTTGGCGTTGAGCTTTGGATTGATCTGCCGTAAATCCCAACAATGGTTTGTCTGATTGTGACAAAGTAGGTGATGTAAAAAAAATCATCGTAACAAATAGCAGAATTATTTTTCTAAAAACCATAATGAACTCCGGATAAATAATTAAAATTACCTTTTTTCTTATTGCTTTATCAAGTCTCTAACTTCAGCCCGAATGGATTCCTGTACTTGTATAATATGGTCGACTTCTTTGTATGCAGTTCGAGGCCAGAAGAATCCTTTCAGACCATCGCCTTTGTTTCTTGGTACAATATGAACATGAAGATGAGGGACGCTCTGGCTAACAGTATTGTTTATCGCCACAAATGTTCCCTGTGATTTCATCGCTAATTGAACCGCCCTGGAAAGAAGTTGGGCAGTCACGAAAAACTCAAGTACAAGAGCGGTTGGTAAGTCTGGCAAAGTAACGTAATGAGACCTCGGTGCTAGCAGAATGTGTCCTGGAAATAACGGCCTGTGGTCAAGAAACGCTACGGATGTATCGTCTTCGTAGACATAGGCTGCATTGACTTCACCTTTTACGATATCACAAAATGTACACTGAGACATAGAAAGATCGGTATTTAGTTTCCCCAGGAAGAAGCGATTTCGTGTAATCTCATTTGAATATCCGCTTCAGACATCCATCGTCCACGAATCATTACACCAACCCGTTTTTTGACATTGGCTATATTTTCCAGTGGATTTTCATTTACTAAGATTAAATCTGCTCGCTTGCCAACAGCTATGGTTCCGAACGAATCATAACGCTGGAAATACTCGCCTACATTTATGGTGCCGGATTTCAAAATCTCATACGGCGTCATTCCTGCTTTAGCCATTGCTGCCATTTCATTGTGCAGGGAAAAACCCGGTACACTGAACATTTGCGGCGAATCAGTTCCTATTAAAATCCCAACACCGCCGTCACTCAATGCCTTTAAGAGCAGCATGCGATTTTTATCCCAATTGTGTGCACGGGTTGGATCTTCTTTCCTGCGCACAGCTGATCTGTTCTGGCGTGTGCCCCAGCTTTTTACACCTTCCACTCCAGGTAGAGATTCTTTAGGCCAATACTTCAACTCCGGAAGTTTGCTCAAATCTTGAGAATCTTCCAAGCCGATAATGCCTATCCGCCAGAGTATCATAGTTGGGACCACCCATGCATTAGCGCTTTTCACAAGTTGAACGATTTGTCTTAAGCCAGCATTTTCGATCGGTTTATCAAAGGCATCTAGAAATTGCATAAAACCATCCATGTGGTCGAAAGTTTCCTGACCCATTTGTATCGCATGCAGCAAACCTACATCGGCAGGAACATGGCCGCCAAACCGAATGCCGACCTCAGCCGCAGTAGTGGCAATTGCGTCATACTGATCGAGAGTTAGACCCGGATGAATTTTGAGTAAATCCCAACCCTCTGCCTTTTGATCTCGAACCCGTTGTGCACCCTGCTCCTGAGATTCAACAGTGCGGCCATTAAAACTGGGACCGGCTAAATAAAGAGTAGGTGCAAATAATTTCCCGCTATTGGTTTTGGTTTTTAACTCTAGTTGGTTGGGTTGTCCCAGCATTCCCCGGACAGTTGTTACGCCATTAGCTACATAAAAAAACAAGACTTTTTCAATATTTTCATCGGAAGCTCTAATTCCAGGTAAATGTCCGTGCATTTCAGCCAGACCCGGCATTAGGAATTTTCCACTTCCATCTATTTGCAAAGCATTATCCGGAATTTTAACCGAATGACTTGGACCTAACTCGATAATGCGATCAAAATGAACGACTACGGTCTGATTATTTAGGACGCGCTCAGTATCCATCGGAATTACGTTGACGTTTACAAAAGCAGTTTTATTTTCAGTTTTAGTTTGCTTTGCCCTAACATTTGCAGTCGTAAATAAAAGACAAATCCCCAAAACAACTGATATTTTAACCAAATTAATTACTCGATTGACCATTAAATATACTCTGATTTATACAGAAAATCGTATTAAGTAATGATTAATAAAACTGGGTTTAATTGATTTTTGCTTCAAGCTTTTTTGACCAATCTTATGATGAAAATCAAAACGACTGCACCAACGAAGGCCATGATTAAAGTTCCGATCAATCCATATATAACAAATCCTATAAATTTGAACAAATAAGCTCCGATAAATGCCCCAACGATTCCTACAATCATATTTCCTGCCATCCCAAAGCCTTTGCCTTTCATAACAACCCCGGCTAGCCATCCTGCAGCCAATCCTATCACCAATAATAGTATGAAATACATTTCTTCCTCCGTTGTGGATTTATATGTTATTTTGAAGAGAATGCGACCAATATGCAAAACAATAATTTGAAAAGCAAGCTTCTAATATAAGATTATTGAAAAATATTATTATGGATCAACTCTTACAAATTCTATAAATTAGTACTATCAGTTTTTAATTGATTTTATCTTTAATACCTTTTAATGGTTATGTAGTATTCAAATTGGTCAGCCTTCAATGCAAACATTAATTTATTTGTTGAGGCATGCTGAAAGCGACACGAATGACAAGCTAACATCCCGTGGTAAAAACCAGGCTTTATCATTAATAACCTCGCTGTCACAATTGAATATTGATATTATTTATTCTTCAAATTATGAACGGGCATTGGCGACAATACATCCTTTTTCAATCAAAGCTGGAATTCCCATTCACGAAGAACCTGAAATTCAGGAAAGAAAAGTTTCTAATAAAGTCATTGATAATTATTTGCATGTTTTAGAAATATCATGGTTAAATTTTGATTACAAATTGCCAAAATGTGAATCGGCATTGGAATGTCAAACTCGAGTTGTGAAAGCCTTGCTTAGGGCTATCGATCAAAATTCCGGCAAACACGTCTTGATCAGTTCACACGGCAACGCTATCAGTTTGATTTTGCACCATATCGACCATCGATTCAATTTTGAAGACTGGAAAAGATTGAACACCCCTGATTTGGTGAAACTGGCTCATGAAAACGGTAATCTTGTTTGGGACAGAGCATTTCGACTCAAGCTGGATTCTACGAATCGATTCTATTCCAATTAAAGGAATGGATTACTATATTAACACGTTGTGCCCATTAGCAATCAGTCATTACAAAAATACTGACAAAATATATGTTAGATTTGACTTTAAAGAGTAAAAGAAATCCCAACAAACTAACAGTTTTCATTTATTAAATCCTGCCAAGGATGAATTTTATAAAACCCACCAATTTATTGGTGGGAATTGGTAATCAATACAAAAACCACAGTCCTATAAGGACGAATGATTACAGATGATTAAATCCTAATATTTCCCTGGTCACATTGAAATAGTTTTGAATCTTTTTTCATCATTCGTCCCGAATGGGACTATGATATTTTAATACATTCATAATCCCCGCGATGAAGAGGCTGTGTGAAAACACAAATATCGGATAAATAAACATAAATGGTTGAACTAATGTCATTCAGTAGGAATCTTGTTTGGCTCATGTAAGGTGCTGTTTTTTAACAAGATCCTTCCCATTAGACTAGAAGTTATGAAACTTTATTCAAATTG
>CAYXGW010000169.1:0-7622 GCA_964464595.1 uncultured Deferribacteres bacterium | reverse complement strand
CTCAACCACCGAGTCCAGGCTTGCCTGTTTTTTGAAGTAGTGCCTTATGACCACAAATCCCGCAACCATGCCCAACAACCCAATTGCCAAAACAATCCAGGACATGGTTTCCAGTCTTCTCACGGCCATCTCTTTTTCAGCCAATATTGCTGCTTTTTCATCCAAAGAATGATCGAGCTCTAATAACTTATTTTCGCGGGAGATTAAAGTTTTCTCTTTTTCTTCCAACACTGAAATTAAATTCTCCAGTCGATTTTCTAATTCCGTGACTCTCGCAGTGGATTCAATCAAAAGTGAGTCGGATAGTTCCTGCGGCACCTGCATGGAATCTGCAGCAGCCAACGCTTCCTTTTTCAAATCCTCTTTGATCAAACTTTGATCATCCAAATTATTACAACCAATGAAATTAAGAATAGCTGCAAGAACTAAGATTGAGCTAAAAATCCGTTTTGAACTTTCAATTTTCATTTTTTGTCTTCCATAATTGTTACATTCGAAACCTGTGCTTTTACATTTACCGCAGGACCTGGTTTATACAAAGTAACCAGACAACCGCCAATCGCTGCCAACAATATTCCCACAATGAATTGCCAGCGGAAATTACTAAATCCGCCAGGAGGAGGATTGGTAAGATATGCAGTCATTGCATTGACGATGGGTGCGCCGGCGAAGATAATCGACATAACGACGATTGGAGATCCCTTAGCGCCAAAAGCCAGCAACACACAGAAAGCGCCTATTGCGCCGACCACGCCGGCTATCACCGACCATGTAACCCCTTTCATCGGAAAAGACCAATTCGAACCGTTAATCATCAGCATGATGACCGAACCAATAATCGCTATGACTACATAAGCAACCCCGACGTAGAAAAAGGCTTTATAACGTCCATTGACAGGATCTGCCATTGCGGTTTGACCGTTATGGAGAAAAACACCGTACAACCCCCAATTGATCACAGTCATTAATGCAAACACTAACCAGAGAAGTCCGGGATTTGAATTCGTCATAACAAACTCCTATTCGAATAGTTCTTGTGGTGCAGATTCTATTTTATTTGATATTTCATCCGGAATCGGGATTGCACCTTTAATCATGCCATTTTCATCAAAGCCAATACAAACTACCGTCATGGTTCCTCGCGCAACCTCCAATTGAGCGGAACCATTACTTATCTTGCGAAAAATAAAATGATACTCGATTGCTTTGCTTTTTTTCTGTTTTACCAAAAGTTGTATTTCAACCAGGTCTTCAAAATTGAGTGGTTTGAGATAATCACATTTTACATGCACTCTGGGCCAGCCAATCGTGGGTCTGGTTCCCTCATGCACCGAAAAACCTAACGATCTGAAAAACGCATGCTCGGTAAGCTCCATGAAACGAAAATAATTCGAAAAATGCAAGATTCCAGCCGCATCCGTTTCTGCAAACTCAACAAGCTTTTTTAGTTTGAATTCATATGCCATGTCTTAATTTAAGCTTTGTTTTGGATAATATCATTAGTAAGACTATCTTTTGCAATGTAATCCGCAAATTCAATAATTTTCTCTTGGGACAGGGGAGACCAGACGATTTTCATTTATTTTTTTGATAACGTTCTTTGATGATTTTTTGCGCTTCTTCATTATCAATTCGCATTCCTGTCTGCAACTGGTTTTCCGCAAGTTCAACTTCCTGTAGAAGTTCTAATTTATCGAGTAAGGATTCATATTCATCAACATCCAGGACAACTACTGAGCTTTTTCCGTTTTGGGTCAAAACCATTGGGCGTTTTGTCTTTCGAACCTGCTCTATCAGAGCTGCTGCATTCGCTCGAAATTCGGATAAGGAACGTATATCTTCACTAATATTCATCCGTTTCATTTCGACTCCTTTTGGTACGTTATATTGTATTAAATACAGTACCTATAAATTAACCTTATTTCAAACATATTATGTATCCCAAAATTAAAAATCAAATGAACTATAAAATAAACGGATCGCAAAAGTAGCCAGAAAAGACTGAGTATGTGGTACTTCGTTACATTGCCATAATTATCCCGACTTATTAGAAACCTTATTACTGTCATTCAGGAGGGATCTATTTTGCAACTAATTTATACTTGGCGGGAGAAGAATCTTGCTGGTACTTCCCTTAATAACCTGATTATACAAGAGTTACAACGAGTTTCATATAAGATCCTTCACTCCGCTTCGCTCCGTTCAGGATGACAATTCCAGGCTTTTTGCCTATTCTACTACAGCCTGTGCGACGGGATTACAATTAGAAAACTGTAATATTAAGATTATAATTCATGAATTATCAAAGCTTGTGAAAAAATTATCTTGTGAGTCAATGTGAAAAAGGTTAACTTGAAAAAATAAAGCTAATTTAAACATTGAGGGCAATACAATGAAAAACAACAGAAGACTTGATTTAACTGAAAATTTCATCAGTAAACATAAATTATCAACGGATCCACCGCCGCAAGATTCGTTGTTTTGGCAGATGTGGAATGCATGTACCGCCATTGCAAATCAAACGCTAGAAACCGATTTTATCATGGGAATAAAAAATGGCACCCTTGACCCGGTCATTTATGGCGGCTTTAATGTGAGCGATGCCTACTATTGTTTCCATGGCGCGGAAGATTATTTAGCCGCCGAAAGCAGGGCTGCTGATGTAACACTTAAAGCATTTTTAATGAAAAAATATCAAAGCTATCAAAAGTATAATGCAACATTTCCTGTAATTTGGCACATTAAAGACGCCAATGGAATTGTGCCAAGTGAAGCCTGTAAAAATTATTCACAATTTGAAACGAATGTAGCTGCAAATGAAGACCCTATTTATTGCCTGATAACAATGCTGCCCTGTGAATATCTATGGGCATGGTTGGGAGCGCAGCTCAGTCCTGCCGCGAAAGGGAATTTATACGCACCGTGGATTACAGGCAATAACCACCCGGATGGCGCCTATGCTATGGGGAATTTTTTAAACGCGTATCAGCAGTCTCACACGATTGATGAGAATAAGGCGATGCAACTTTACACTCAAGCTATGAACTTTGAACAACAAAATTTTGCAACGGCAAAAAATTAATGGCTTGAATTATCGAACGCGAACTTTGAAACTGAAAGGCGGACATGGCGCGTGTCGAGGGGTAACCATAGGAAATTAACCGGCTTCAATATATTATCCAGTTTGTGATGCTAAACTTGTAGCTATAGCAGGAAAATAATGTATTTTGAGAAAATTATCTTGTGAGTCAATGTGAGAAACAATAACTTGGGGAAATAAACAGAACTATGGAATAACTTATTAGATGTAGCCGCATAGCGGCAGGTGGTTAATTAATAACAACTTAGTTTAATTTCGTGAAACGGTGGGAGGTTAAAGCGAAGCTACATTTCTTATCTAGTTTGGATTCAAAGCAACATGCTTTCAGATTTTAGGAAAAACATATGGACTGGCCAGCCTGGCTTGGGTTAATATCTGCCATCTTAGGCATTGTCACATTTATGGTGAGCGTTTGGTCCAGGTTGCAAAAGACCATCAAACGCAACCGTTTTGTTGAGGAGGAGATAGGCCACTATCTTATCGAGGACATCGAACAGGCAAGCAATAATTATATCAAACCGCATTGCCAGATAAACAATCCCGCTCATAGGCCGGATGATGAAAAGGCCGTACTGACAGGCCGTGCTGCTACAGACGAACGGCGGCAAGACCTCTTTAAAACGATTGACCAGATGTTAGATAGTCCCGGGAATGATAAATACATTCTCCTGCTGGGGGAAACGGGAACCGGCAAAAGCTCATTCCTGCTCAATTATTATGCACGCCACCTTGACCGCAAATCGAAAGGCTACCAACTGCGCGTTGTACCGGTTAATATTTCTGAAACGGAAATTCAGAAAAGTCGCACCCGAGAAGATAAAGCAAAAACGGTCCTTTTTCTGGATGCTTTGGATGAAGACCGCGAAGCCATTAAGAATCACCGTAAGCGTGTTTCAAACCTATGTAAAATGACCGAAGGCTTTCGTACTGTCCTAATTACTTGCCGGACCCAGTTTTTCCCCCGCCAAGAAGAAGAACCTGGCCCGACAGAAATATCAAAAATAGGAGCTATCAAGCTTGGAGAAGACGGTGAATACATTTTTCAAAAGCGTTATCTCTCTCCATTTAACGACCGGCAAGTCAATAAATTTTTGCGCCGCAAATATGGTCTTTTTCACTGGCCCCAATATCGTTCTGCAAAGAAATTAATTGAACAGTACCGTGAACTGATGGCTAGACCAATGATTTTACAGAACATCGAAGACCTCTTTGAAGGCGAACGTACCTTCAAATATTCCCATGAGCTTTACGAAGAAATCGTCAAGGCCTGGCTAAAGCGCGAGGTTGGCAGAGGTCTGGTAAATAGAGAGGATTCTTTACGGGATTTTTCCAAAACACTCGCAGTGGAACTGATGCAACGGAGTCAACAGGAGGGGGCTAATTACGCTGAAGAGTTGAGTTATGAGGAGGTTATACCCTTTGCTAAGGAACTTAATCTTGACACCTGGAAAGCAATCAGTCGCTCTTTTCTTATCCGTACTGGAGACAGGTTTCGGTTTGCCCACCGCTCTATCATGGAGTATTTATTTGTCAAACATTTCATTACTTTGAAGCCCGAAGAGCGGCCAGAGATGTTCTGGTCAAATCAGATGGGGCGTTTTTTGTCGGAAATGGCTAAAGACAACTCATGTAGAAAGGCAGCTCGCTCTAAAGGAGTGACACTGGTGAAATCAGGTGTAAAAATAATGCTGGCGGAGCAAGATTTTTATGATAGTTACGAAAGCAAGTATGGGCAAGGCATAGAACACTTCTATGTATGTTATGGGTTAGAGGAAGACTCACTTATAGTAGATTTGGCAACTGGCTTAACTTGGCAGCGGTCTGGCTCTGAAAACAAAATGCCGTATAAAAAAGAAATTTCACAGTACATCCGAGAGTTGAATACCCGGAAGCTTGGAGGTTACTCTGACTGGCGGTTGCCGACGTTGGAAGAAGCCATGTCGCTCATGGAGCCAAAAAAAAATGACGCAGGTCTGCACATCGCCTCGATTTTTAATAAGAAACAATCCCAGATTGTGACGGCGGATAGAAACTATGATTCGTGGCTAAGCTTCTCTTGGTACGTCAGTTTCGACCGTGGTTTTTGCTCCGACCACGGTATCTCATTCTCTACCGCCCCCGGCGACTACGGCGACTACGTCCGTGCTGTTCGCTGAGGACAAACGATTATTTATTTTGTTCTTTTTTTGGAGTGGGTGGTCGACGAATTCGAACGAAATTCACGATGTTCAAAAAAGGAACGTTTTTTAGGCACTCTAAAGACCCAATAATTACGCCGCGAGGTACCTGGTTGGTTGCTGCAGATTTTGTATCGCCCTTTAGTAAAACCAATAATTTGTTAATTTGAGCAGGCAATTGGCTGAAGGAAATCACAAAAGGAAATCTATCGAAGTGATAAATGCAGAACAAATTAGTAAATCTTATCAAGATGTGGACAAGGAAGTTTCTGTCTTTAAACAATTGAACTTTTGCATCGATGCGGGACAAACCATTGCATTGATGGGTTCAGAGCCTCTATGGGACTACTGGCCCCATTCGCTGGCGAGCTATTAAATTGTTGATTTCTATCGGAAATATCGGTAATTTCTGAAATGCGATTTGGCGTTTTTGAGATTCTTGGTATTATTGCTGCCGCTCAACTGCTCTTGCTAACCATATTTCTGGTCACTCAAAAAAAGGGTAACCGGCTCCGCAACAAAATCCTTGCAACTTTTCTAATCACAAGCGCACTGATTATAATCGATCTTCTTCATATGCGCTTTCAATTGCATCTGAAGTTCCCATACTTTTTGCTTTCCGGATTTTCATTTACCTTTCTGCAAGGACCGCTGCTCTATTTCTACGCGAAAACTGCCACAGACCGAGATTTCGTTTTCAAGAAAGTGCACCTGGTTCATCTGTTGCCGTTCTTGCTTTTCTGGGCTTGCATGGTGATTGTTTATCATTCTAAACCTTTAGAAGTAAAACTGGATTTGATTGCATCCAATTACCTACGGTACTGGGCGGGAATGGAAATAATCTACCTTTTCCTTCATTTTCAAATCATTGCCTACCTGGCTGTTGCCTTGCGTAATCTGCGTCGATTTCGATGCCAATATATTAATAGGGTAAAGGAACTTAGTTTGAACTGGCTTACTTTCGGCCTATCAGTTTTCCTGATCATGTGGTCGGTTCATCTAATTATACAACTGATTGGCAAGGTCGTTGAACTCCCCCTGATACTGTATTTTGCCTTTAGTTTCTTGTGTATGGCCCTCTATTTTATCTTTGCCAATCTTGCCGTCTTCAAAAGTTTGAGGCAACCGGAACTCATCTTGGGAGAAACTCTGACAACTGAGAAACTCAAGTACGAGAATTCCACATTGACAAGTGCTGAGAGCGAACAGATCCTGAAGCAGCTTTTGGAATACATGGATGCTCAAAAGCCTTATTTGCACCCATCTGTCTCGATCGATGAGATCGCCAGAGCACTCCACATTCCGTCCAGGCACTTATCACAAGCGATAAATGAGAAATTGAATCAGCACTTCTTCGATTTTATCAACCGGTATAGAATCGAAGAGGCTAAGCGCCTGATATCCGATTCGACCGGTAATAGGAAAAATATGTTGGAGATACTCTACGAAATAGGATTTAACTCCAAATCCGCTTTTAATAGCGCCTTCAAAAAGCATACCGACATGACGCCTCGCGAATTCAAGAAGCTGTGCAAATCCGGAGCTATCAATTCATGAGGAGAGCTGGCTTGATTCCCGTCAATTAGAGCACCCCGCCTTAACAATCCGGATCTATTATTTGCCAAAAAAATGTCCTACTTCATGCAACAGGACGATTTTGTTTGCTCGAAGGTGTATATTATGCGGTCATTCATTCACAATGAACATATACCATAATGCTGATTGCACAGCCTTGTTAAACTGGTGTTCGGTAGCCTTAAGAATGAAAGGAGTTAATAATGGCGAAATATCTACTAATTATCGGTGGCTCAATATTTTTACTTGCGGGCTTGAGTCATGGGATTCACTTTATCAGTGATGTCTATCAACATCAAAACCGGGCATTGATTCCGATGGATCCCGCTCTTATTGATCAAATGGCTTCAACGGGAGTTCGGGGTACTCGTGGACAAATGAACATGTGGGATGCCTGGTTGGGTTTCAACATCAGTCACAGTCTTGGGGCGGTAGTTTTCGGGCTTGTTTGCGTTGGGGCTGGTATCTTTCTTCGCTCATTGGCTTTGCCCAAGCCAGCGCTCTTAGCGCCGGTGTTGGTTGGAGTTATTTACTTTTGGCTGGCTGTGCGCTTTTGGTTTATATACCCTGCAATAGGCCTAGCAACTGGCACGGTTCTTTTGTTTTTAGGTTGGCTGACTTACTCAAAGTCAAGCTGACTTAAATGAAGGAGGTTAAAATGAGTAATGCAAAAATACCTCTAGGTTTAAAGGGCGGAGTAGCGATCTCACTCGGGGCCGTGTTTGCCCTATTGTCTGCCTTCCACATCATCGGCGCGTTTGGCGTCTGGG
>CAYXGW010000168.1:0-7720 GCA_964464595.1 uncultured Deferribacteres bacterium | reverse complement strand
GTGTCGTTTTATATTGATTTTATGGGATATCTGAATATATTAAAGCAAGTTCGCCACTAAGAATGTTTGGACATATTTCTGATATAGGCCAGATTAAAATTAATCAAATCGACTTGTTGATTTAAATTTATATTATAAGAAGGTAAAATAATGGGATCCACTCAAGTTACAGTCACAATACGAAACCCTGCCGAACCTGACAGGAGTTGGGAAGGACTTTTTCTTGTGGATACCGGAGCAATTGATACTCTCGTTCCAGGGCAGCATCTAAAAAGTATAGGTCTAATACCCAAGGGCCAAAGAATTTATGAACTCGCCGATGGCAGTAAGATCAAAATGGATATAACTACTGCTGATATTGAATTTATGGGAGATTATGTAGGTGGGACTGTCATTTTTGGAGGAAAAGACGTTGAGCCAATTCTCGGTGTGACTGCACTTGAATCTGTGGGCATCGAAGTTGATCCGAGAAATCAACGACTTAAACGCCTGCCAGCGACGCGTTTGAAATTGATGAACAGGAAAATATAACAATTCAGCTTAAGTTCAAACTAGCTTCATTATTTACTCCAATAAGAATTTTTTTGGATTGCTGCTAATTCTTTTTTCGTGTTAATATTAAGAAAAATTTTCTCATCATAATCTGTCATTAATTCAGGAATGGATATTTTAGGGATCGTATCATCTTGAATGATTTCATAAATAGTATATAATTTCTTATCAATTGCATCCTTCAATTTACTTTCAAATGCTTTTGGCCATATAGCGACCAGGGATTCTATGCCGTTTTCTGAAACTGCAATAACAGGGTTGTTATCCACATAATTATCATAAAGCAATCTGTACACATCCGCGCTTAGAAAAGGCATATCACAAGGGATGGTTGCGACTAAGTTTGTTTGTGCTTTTACCAATGCAGTATAAATTCCGCCTATTGGCCCGCAATGTAGGATGATATCGGAATAACAGGGAATATCAATTGGGTCAAAGTAATTTTCCTTGCCATATACCAGGAATTGAGGAGAACCGATCTCTTTTGCAAGGGCAAGCGAATAATCAATCATTTGTCGGGAATTTAGAACAGCCAACCCCTTATGCTCTCCAAACCTGGCACTTTTTCCTCCGGCAATGATGGCAGCTGATAAGTTTTCAAACATATAATTATTCGCGTGAAAACTGACTTTCTGGTGACCTCAAATGATGTTAGTAATATTTGTTGATGGAATCAATGTCTCGGTTTTCAAGATTCGAAAGAATGTTGGTTTTCAGAGTCAACATACAATTACAAATTAGAAATTGTATAATTTGTACCATAATTCGAATTGATGAATTGGAGAGCATAAGTAATTGCATTTCGAGTAGATTTAAATAAAATTTCATTTGAATAAAAAATGTGATCTTCGCCAATTACTTTGTCCAAACCTGATTCGTGAATTATCTTTTCAACTCTTCCACTAGCTCCTGAGATGAGCAATAATTTACCTTGTTTTTTTAAATCCTTGTAGATTTTCATAAATACCATCATGGAAGTTGCATCGAGGCTAAAGGCTCTTTTCAATCGAAGTATAATCACTTTCACCGCATTTCGTTGAGCAAACTTTTGAATATCATCATCCACAGAATCTATGCTGGCAAAAAAAACATCTCCTTCAACATGAATAATGGTAAGCTCTGGAATGGTACTTTGATTAGATTCAGTTTTTTCTTTGAACCCGACTTTATCATCGTATATTAACTCAACAAGGTTAGGCTTCTTTACCCTGCGAAGGAACAGGGCCAGGGAAATCCCAACACCAATATAAATTGCAGTAACCAATGGAAATACCAGGGCAGCAAAAAAAGTTGCGAGAATAGCTAATGAATCCACATTCGATGAGCGAAGAGCCATTTTAACGTATTTCCAGTCAACCATATTGCTTGCAATCAACATAACAATACCTGCCAAAGCCGCTAATGGGATGTGTTTAATAACCGGACCAAAAAATAACACGACAATTGCAACAAAAATGCCGGCCATAATATTGGCTAATTTTGTCTCTGCACCTGCTCTGTAGCAAAGTATGCTCCTGGTAAATGAGCCCGAAACAGGTATTCCGCTAAATAAGGATGTTGCAATTTTTGCAAGTCCCTGCCCTCTAAATTCCTTGTCCACTTGCAACTTATCACCAGCAAAGTCTGCTACTATTTTGGCTGCTGATGTCGCTTCTGCTAATCCTATAAATGCAATCGCTATTGCACCTTGCATTAGAGTTTGAATGGATTCCAACTCAAATAGCGGCATGCTTAAAGGTGGCAGCGACCCGGGGATACCTCCCACCACTTTAACTGTCTCCTCCATGTCAAATAAGACAATAATGGCTGCTGATAATAAAATAGAAATCAGGTACGATGGTAAAACAGGAATTCCTGAAGTTGTTTTTGGGCTTAGCTTGTTAATAAGGAGTGTTAATAATAT
This sequence comes from uncultured Deferribacteres bacterium, assembly GCA_964464595.1. Lineage (GTDB taxonomy): Bacteria > Zhuqueibacterota > JdFR-76 > JdFR-76 > DREG01 > JADFJB01. Next base: position 5,265 of record CAYXGW010000168.1, on the reverse strand, counting down.
AGATCCGATTCCCACCAATAAAACAGTTGGTTGAATTTGATCCAAACTGTTAAATATGTGTTTTACTCCTTCAAAAACAGAGGAATTTGTATTTTTTGAAAATCCCATTAAATTGGGAATTTGGTTGACGATGATAAAAAGGCCCGCCCCGGCGATAAAACCAGCTAATACTGAGCGAGAAAGAAAATGAGTTAAGTTGCTCAACTTTAAAAGTCCGGCACCTAGTTGCAAACATCCGGAAAGGAATCCCAATAGAAAAACCATTTTTAAAAATTGGTCATCAACAGGATATAAAGCCAGGGTGCTTGCAATAACTATTGATGTGGCATTCGTAGGTCCAGTTTGCAGATGACGAGATGAACCAAAAATCGATCCGACAATTGAACCCACCATAAATGCGTATAGACCATATTGCGGTTCAACACCAGCTATAAGTGCATAAACCATAGATTGTGGGATTGCCACAAAGGTGACAGTGAGCCCAGCGATAATATCACGGCGAAATAGTGTTTTGTTATAAGTTCGAATACTATCGCCAATTTTGAATAATTCCATATAAATAATAAATGACGTTTTAAGGGAAAAAAGCTTCTAAAAATGATAAAATTGAAGATCTGCTTATAATAAACTAGAGCATATTATAAATCGATGTAAAACATCTCTTCCGATGGACGGAGCGGTCTATTCAGCCAAAGTGGCCTTCTCAATCCTCCTGGACCTGGTGCCGGACGAGTTTTTTTCAACCATTCTTTATAAATTTCAAAAGAGCGATTGGTATCCACCAGCACATCACCATATTTGTCTTCCGGATGCGCTTTTTCAATCCTTACCTATTGGTGCCAGCAATGCATACCACTTACCGGATCCGGATGAACCGGGAAAGTGATATTTTGATGTACACCCCCATCGCTCCAAAAAATACGGGACGAATCCGGATCTTTACTTTTATAGGGGCGGATGCCGTCTAATTGCCTCATTTTCCATGTGCCGTTTTTCATTTGTTTGATGGAAACCAAATTGGTTGCCCATCTATTTCCTTTTGCATCTTGCGGCCGCCGCCACCTGCCGAGATGGTGAGAACACGCCACAACGCCCGGTTTCATCCCTTCCGTTAGCCAAACCCGATCGACAAAATAACCGATATCTGTGTTCACTCGCAGCAAATCTCCAGTATTTATTCCCAGGTTTTCTCCATCTGAAGTATGCATCCAAACTGGATTGCGATTCGAAATTTCCATAAGCCATTTGGCATTGCCAGATCGGGAATGAATCAGTGTCGGTAAACGAAAAGTTGGCACCAACGGGAATTCTCCTTTGCTCCGATCAATTTGATCCGGATGTATTTGGCTCTTTACATAACAAGGTATTTTAAACTCCGGCCAATTCCAATCGACCATCGTTTGGGAATAAAACTCCTGCTTTTTAGAAGGCGTCGGGAATCCGGCATAAGACTTTCCATCCGCATAAACGCCGACTATTTTTTCTTTCGTTTTAATAGTTCCCGTTTTTGTATCAAGCTTAGTTTTCTTTAACTCGGCCTCAGTTAGCGGTTTTAGATGTTTATGATATGAAGTTTTCTCCACCTCAAAAGCGCCGTAGTTTCGCATATATTCCAGCGGAGTCAATCCTTTTTCAGCCGCTTTTTCCGGCAAACCCGGTACATTGTCAAAAATAAATTGATAATATTCATCAATGGTGATCTTTTCTCCCTTTCTATAAGGCGAAATAAAATGTTGTTTAATCCCCAGGCTTCCATCCGGATCAATCCGCCAGGATAATTCGATCCAGAATTCGTCTTCCTCCCACACTTCTCCGGGATTCGCTTCATAAGTAAATGCTACGGGATTACCCATTTTTCGAGCAGCCTCACGCAAAACAGGTTGACGAAAAGAAATCCACATGCCGGAATGGGTTTCGTAACTGACCAAGTCATGTCTTTCGCTTGCGTGACCCATCGGCAGAACATAATCTGCAAAATAAGCAGTTTCATTCCAAGTAGGAGTTAAGGCAGCGTGCAGGCCAATTTTGCTTTCATCCTGCAACGCTTCAATCCAGGTAAAACCATCAGGAAAAGTCCATACCGGGTTAAAAACCCGGGTGAAATACACATCCAGCTTACTTCTCCCCTCTTTCAAGAAATGCGGCAATAGAAAACTCATTTCGTAATGGGCGAGCGGATATTCATTAGGAAAATGTAATTCATTCCAGAATTTTTGCGCAGGTGGTTTATCAAAGACTGTTGGTTTAAATTTGTTCCAACCACTTGGCGACGTACCACCTACTGTTCCGACACTACCCGTGAGCACATTCAAAAAATGCAAACAGCGCGAGACAGCCCAGCCACCTAAATTTCCGCTACCCGCACTGCGCCAATTGTGGGATGAAAATCGACTTCCGGCTTCGCCAATTTTTCGAGCAACCTGAATAATGGTCTCAGCATCAATTCCGCTTTCGTTAGCGGCAAATTCCGGTGTGTATTCCTTGTAAGCTTCTTTCAGCAATCGAATAAAATTAGCAAAGTTTACTTCTACAGTTGGGTGTTCTTTTTGCAGAAACTCTTGCCAGTTTACCCAATCGTGCAAAAATTTTTCATTGAAAAGACCTTCATCAAGAATCACCTTAGCCATAGCCAAGAGCACGGCCGCTTCACTGCCTGGATAAGTAGGCAGCCAATAATCAGCCATACTGGCGGTATTGGAGAGCCGTGGATCCATAACCACCAATTTGGATCCGTTCATTAATCCTTCTATTATTCTTTGTGCATGAGGGTTAAAATAATGTCCGGATTCGAGATGAGCAGAGATCAGCAATATTAATTTTGCATTGGCATGATCCGGAGAAGGCCGGTCGAAGCCATGCCAAATCGCATAACCAAATCGCGCTCCGGCAGAACAAATATTCGTGTGGCTGTTGTGTCCATCCACACCCCAGGACTGTAATATTCGATCCATGTAACCCTCATGTCCCGGTCGACCAACGTGATAGACGACTTCATTATTTCGTTTCTCTTGAAGCGCTTTTCGTATTCGTCCCGAAAAATCATCCAAAACTTCATCCCACGAAACGCGATCCCAGCCACCTTCCCCGCGATTGCCTTTTCGCTTCATCGGATAAAGGATTCTGTCCTCATCATTAATTTGATTGATTGTTGCCGGCCCCTTAGCACAATTCCGCCCTCTGCTGGCCGGATGATAAGGATTGCCTTCAAACTTTCGGACAGTCATAGTCTCTTTGTCGACGTAACTTAGTAAGCCGCAGCCGGACTCACAATTAAAGCATGTCGTTGGTATAATCATATAATGCTTGGGATCACGTTGCGGCCAGCTTTTCGCTTCATATTCAACCCAATCGTCCCATTTTTCTATAGGAGGAAAATCCGTTAATTTGCCGGCTTCGGTCAAACTTTGAAGATCAGGTCCAGTTTCATTATGTAGATTCGGAATGAGATGTAGTTTCTCGGCTATTTTTTCAATTAGATTTCCCGAATTCCGGTCGGACATTAAATACTCCTATTGGTGGAACACAAATATATGAAAGTAAGCATTTGGCAATTTTGGCACTTTCCTAACTCAAAGGTACAAGTTGCGGTGCCAGAACCCAAATATGTTCTGTGAAATAGATTCCCATCAAAATCAACAAACCCACAAACGGTAATAATTCAGGACTGCCTAGTAAAACAAAGAATAATGGAACGATATTGCCCATAATTACAACACCCACTTTGAATAGCCTCTTAAACCGTCCTCGTATTATCATATCAACAACGGTCTTTGAATCTGCTGTCGGGTGTGGTGTAAATAACTCCACACTAATAATCAGTAAGTTTAGAATTATAAAAGTGTAAAAAACATGATCCAAATATGAATGCCAACTTTCACCAAATTCGGCAATGGGAGACAGAAAAGCAAAAATAGCAGCTCCGGCTAACATTGAGTGGACTATCATATGTAACGGTAAGATTGGACTTTGCCAAAAATCCCGGCCCTTAGCCTGGGCAAATAAGAATGCAGTATAAACAGAGGTTATAATTGCAAATATGGCACAAAGCCATGTCACAAAAATTTCCAGAGTGGTTAATCCGCTCAACTTTGCAATAATCCCGACAGTCAACAATAATCCATAAAAAGTGATTGCATAGCCGCCACGGACTAGCCAGGAACGCCACTGGGGCCTTAGCAAAACATAAGCAAACCGAAAGGGTTGATCCAAGTCCTTGATTAACAGAATGCCGGTTAAAGCAAGAAATAACAATCCCAGGCTCAATCCAAGCCATTGAACCGTATTACTCACCGGTGTAAAACCACCGACAATCGCCAGGAATGGCACAAGGAATGCACCCGTTGAAATTGATTTGGACCAGATGTAAGTCGGCACTTCCCAACCCCATAGAACGCCTTTGTCGGGACTGTCATAAACTCGCTTGGTTGTTTCTTCAACAACATCTTTGGCTTTTTGTTGAGTAGTTTCGGTATTTTGGCTTTCAGGAACTAACACTTTTTCTTCAGGGTTTTCCGCACTGGCCAGCCATTGTTTATCATCCCCATTACTGCCGGTTAATTGGTTGAGCAATTCTTGTGGATCAGAGCTTACAATCCGATTTTCAGCATAATTTGCAAAATGGCCAACTCCGGAAATTTGTGAGTTCCACATGTAATCGCTCGATTGATCTGTTGCAGCAGGATTTAAAGACGCTTCATCTCCATCGATATAAAACAATTTAGGTCTGGTTCCCTTTTCGACTTTCCTTGCCGTGACTTGCTCGCGGGCCAATAGCTGAGATATTTCCGATTGTGCATCGTCCATATCACCGGAAATGATCGCATGAGTCGGACAGACATTCACACAGGCCGGCTCTAAACCGATATCCACTCGATGGGCACAATAATTACATTTTGCTGCTGTATCCGTTTCGGGATCGATGTAAAGGGCATCGTACGGACAGGCTTGCATGCAAGATTTACAACCAATGCAGCGACGTTTATCAAAATCGACGATGCCATCTTTACGAGTGAATAAGGCTCCTGTCGGACAAATATCCACACAGGGAGCATCCGCACAGTGGTTGCAGCGCATGACCGAAAACAAGCGGCGTGTGTTTGGGAATTCACCCTTTTCAATATATTTCACCCAGGTTCGATTGACACCCAGGGGGGTATCATGTTCTGCTTTACATGCTACGGTACAAGCGTGACAACCAATACATTTACGGTTGTCGATGATGAATCCAAATTGCATTTTAATGATCCAGGTTTGTTTTCATTGTCT
>CAYXGW010000167.1:0-8303 GCA_964464595.1 uncultured Deferribacteres bacterium | reverse complement strand
GAGGAGGATCAAGAAATTTTGTGAGATCGTTCTATGCCACAGTAGGCGGCGGACAGAACAACGTCGCTGATGCCATCGGCGCCACTGTTAGCGGAGGCGGCGGAGGCTGTGTGGTTCAAGATTGTGTTGATGAAAAACTGGGTATCAAAAATCTTGGTAATATTGCCACTGGCAGGTATTCAACTGTTGCTGGAGGAGAGGGTAACGTTGCCGGTTCGCTAAGAAGGTTGGCAGCTATTAATGCGATAGAAGAAGACGAGCAAAACGAAAACCTGGTAGCAAATATGAGAAAGGGAGAGGGCGACTATACCACAGTTTCAGGTGGTTATATAAACATAGCCAGAAGCTCTTTCGCTTCGGTTGGCGGAGGTTTATATAACAGAGCATTAGGCAGAAATTCTACCATAGGCGGAGGAGCAGGGAACAGGGCTAAAGGGTTTTATGCTACTGTATCCGGTGGCCAGCACAATATCGCCAGAGCCATTGGTGCCACTGTTGCCGGAGGCGGTGGATTGTGTATGGTTGATTGCAATGATGGCAAAGTGGACATAAAAAACATTGGCAATATTGCTTCGAGCAGGTATACTACCGTCTCAGGTGGTTCAGGTAACATCGCCGGCGCTTTTGGTAGAATCCATGTTATTAACGAGCTGACAGATAGTGAACTGGATGAAAACGGACAGGCTTACATGAAAAGGGAGCAAGGCGATTATGCCACAGTCTCCGGTGGGCATGACAACACCGCCAGAAGTTCTTACACAACAGTCGGTGGCGGATTGTATAACATGGCTGGTAGGGATTATCTTAAAATCAATGGCAATGATGAATACAACGGTAACTATGCCACCGTATCAGGCGGAAATAGCAATAGCGCTAGTGGCACATATTCCACTATTGGCGGGGGTCAAAATAATTTTGCTAGTGCAATTGGCGCTACAGTAGCTGGTGGGGGTGGATTACCTTGCATCAATGGAAATTGTAATGGGATTCCTGACATTAAGAATAATGGCAATCGTGCAGTTAGTAATTATGCAACTGTCTCAGGTGGGAGTGGTAATCAAGCAGGTTCGGATATTGGTATTCTAGGTCCAGGGCAGGGAGATTTTGCAACAGTTGCAGGTGGACAAACCAATATTGCTACCAGCTCCTTCACTACAGTTGGTGGTGGTGAAGGTAACTTAGCTGGTGCGAATTTAAGGCTAATAGTTAAAAGAATCGAACTAGCGAATATGTCACCAAATCCAGGTGATTATGCCACTGTCGCTGGTGGAAGACAAAATGATGCTTCCGGTATTGCTTCAACGGTAGGCGGAGGAAATCGCAACATTGCCAGTGGTAAGAATTCTACAATTCCAGGTGGTAGCAAAAATGAAGCATCAGGCGAATTCAGTTTTGCAGCAGGTCATCGTGCTCAGGCAAACCATAAAGGTAGTTTTGTTTGGGGCGATAGCAAAGAAAAAAATATTACTTCTGGAAGGGATGACAGTTTTACGGCCCGTGCAACGGGTGGGGTTCGTTTTATTACAGGTATTAACCCTGTTGTAGGTGTGAGGCTTCGTCCGGGAAGTGATCGATGGGAAGCTATAGCTTCATCAAGCGATCGTAATCTGAAAGAGCATTTTAAGCCTGTACGAGGCACGCAAATTTTGGAAAATTTAAAAGGGATATCCATACAAACCTGGAACTATAAGTTTGAAGACTCATCCATTCGCCATATCGGACCGATGGCGCAGGATTTTTATGCTGCTTTTAATGTTGGTAAAGATAACAAACATATCGACATGATCGATGCCAGCGGTGTGGCCCTCGCAGGAATCCAGGAATTGTATCAATTACTGCAGGAAAAAGATGAAGAGATCAAAACAGTGAATGCAGAATTGCAAGCGATCAAGAGTAAAATGGCTGAGTTCGATGAAATGAAAACAAAGCTGGTTCAATTTCAATCTGTTTTGCAAAAATTGGCAGGCAACTCTGTCCGAAAAGTATCTAATGTAACCGGAAGTGAATAAGGTTCATTGTTCAATATTTTTTGAAAAAATGGACAATGTTTTAACTAAAATTCTTAAATGCTTAAAAGGACAGAGATCATGATGTCTCCCATCATATGTATGCAGATAAAAAATAATCTTAGCTGGCCTGCTAAAAATAGCTGGTTGCCATTTCTCCTATTTTTAATGTTGCCTTTTTTGGTATTGCCGACAACTATTCTCGCCCAGGTTTCTATTGAGACCAATTTAAATTTATCTTCGGGAAATATTGAAATAGTACTCAGTGGAGATTGGACCAACAATGGCAACTTTGAATCTGGAAGGGGCAAAGTGACTTTTAATGGGAATACGAAACAAACGATTACGAATCCCAATGGCGAAACCTTTCACAATGTGACTGTTGATAAAGCAGGCGGGCTCCTTGAAATAAATAATCCTGTGGAAATAAGTGGTTTGTTTTCCGTTTTAAATGGTGATGTAAATCTAAATGGACATGACATTACCATGGGCATAAGAGCTCTTCTTGCTGAAACACCAGGAAATACAGTAAAAGGCAGGTCAGGTTTTATTAAGACAACCCGTAGCCTTAATGCCCCAACCAACAATAATGTTGCTGGATTGGGTTTCGAAATTACTTCGGTTGAGAATCTTGGCTCTACGTTAATCAAAAGAGGTCACGCGGTCCAAAGTAACAATGGGGATAAAAGTATCCTGCGTTTTTTTGATGTATCTCTGAGAAATAATACCGGGCTCAATGCAACCATCATTTTTCATTATGACGATTCGGAGCTTAAAAACAATACAGAAGCAGGCCTTGAATTATTCCGTTCTACAGATGGGGGCAACACCTGGAATTTCAGAGGCGGAACTTTAAATACAGCAACCAATGAAATTTCGTTGGCAGCCGTAGATGCATTATCGCGTTGGACCACCAGCAGCAACCAATTTGAACCGCCTGATCTTGAAATTACCAAAACCAATGATACAGAAGGAATGGTAGATGTAAATGACACTTTCCAGTGGACAAATACTGTTTCTAATACTGGCGCCGGTGATGCGGTCTTTGCAGATGGCGATACGATTATTGTGGACAACCTGCCAAATGGCACCGTTGCTTACGCAGACGTTACTCCTGAAACCTTCGTTAAAATTACTAACGAAGCAAATATTAACTGCACGATAACAGGTGCAGCTTCTAAAGACTTGGTTTGTAAAGCGTTAGGTGATGATGTGACAATCGGTGGTTTTGCCGGGCTTGGCGCCGGCTCTTTTAATGTGGTTTATAATGTCACCCCGAGTGTGGTGGATACGCTGATCAACCCGCGAGAAAACGGCATTTGCGAGGTAGATCCAAATAAAGATGTTAAAGAAAGTGATGAAGGAAACAACTTATGTGAACCTGATACGGTGATTGTAAAGGGTTCGGATGTGGAATTGGTTGAGAAGAGTATTTCAGACATTACACCTACAGCAGGTGATACCATAACATTTACTATCGTTGTTAGAAACAATGGGCCAGGCACGGCAAAAAATGTGGTTGTTTCAGACACATTACAAATTGGTGTCACTTATGTACCTGAAAGCATCACCCACAATGATACGGCAAGAACGGATGTTGTGGATGCAGATAATTCTGATTTTGCTGTTAACACAATTACAGTAAACCTGGGAAGTATGGCTGTCTCACAAAAAGATACCATTCGATTCAAAGTAAAAGTGGACTTGAATTCAGCTGGAAGTAGTATAAACAATGAGGCGATCGTAGCAGCAACCCAGGATGATGATCCGGATAACAATAGCAAAACAGCTAGCATAAATCCAGTTGGTGTAGTTGGTATCCAAAACGTAAATATTACTATAGCCCCGGAATTCTCATTTCCATTTTTCAATTTTGAAACTCACCAATTTCAATTTGATTTAGCAATCCGGAATACCAGTGCCATAGCAGTTCTGTTTCCACCGCTGTTTGTAGAATTTGTTGAAATATTGACTGAAGATCCTGGACCTCCAGTTACCGTTGCTAATTCAGATGGCGGTGGTACAGGAGTTGGGGCTTTTTATGATTATAGCAATTCACTTGGACAAGACAATCAGCTAGATCCAAATGACCCAACAGACTTTAAAACCTGGATATTCAATGATCCGGGAGATGTGAAATTTTTCTTCACTGCTAATGTATTTGGAATACCCATTACATCATCTCCGTTGGCAAAATCAACAGGAAGTGTTGGTTTGAAATTTTTTGTTGATGTAAAGAATGAAAAAATAGAATTGATATCTATTACAACAGATGTAGAAGAACCAACACCCTTGGAACTTCCAAAAGATTTTGTTTTGCATCAGAATTATCCGAATCCATTCAACCCGGAAACCACGATCAGATACGAGTTGCCGGAGCCAACCGAAGTCGTGATGATTATCTATAATTTGCGCGGCCAATTAGTACGAGAGTTGGTGAACCAGCAAATGGAAGCTGGCTTTCATGAAATCGTTTGGGATGCCAGGGATGATACGGGCAGAAGTATGTCGAGTGGTGTGTATTTGTATCGTATTCAGGCGGGTAGTTTTACTGAAGTGCGGAAATTGATGTTATTGAGGTAATTTGCCAGTTGCCAGAGACAGAGTAACAACTTACAGAGACAAAATACTCATCCTGCCATAAATATAATGCTTGGCAGATTTATTAACGCAGATATGCTTGGCTGCGTCTACAGGGCGACCCGTTGGTTGCCCTTTTTTATTTAGAAAAAGGTTAATGTTATGATCAAAAAAAAGAAACCGACTTTTTTTAAGAAAGTCGGTTTCCAGGTTAGTTCCAGACTCTGATTCTACAATTATCATCCCCAAATACCTAATATCTAATAACCAATCGTAATTCATTTTCGCTTCACTACATCGCCTCCCTGGAAATTACTGCCGGATACGAGTTCAGCTTTGGAAGCTTTACCGCCAACCATATCAGAAACCACTTTGATTGTCCCTACTTTCTCTAGTTCGGCACCAAGAGAAATGCCGGTATCCGGATCGATGAGCTCTTCACCTTTTCGATAAACAAAAAGAACTTCATTCATCTTTATGCCGGCAAGAGAGCCTTTATTTATGATTACTCTTGTATCTCCATCCATTTTAATGACTTTGGCAATTAATTCACCAGCCTTGATATGCTTATCCATAATATCAACGACATCATTGATGGCTTCACGGGTTGCTTTGCCCACCAATGAATCATCAAATTGGCTGCGATTACGGAAATTGAGCTTGGGTGTACTCAGGGATAGACCTTTTTTGCTTTTGTCTTTTCGTATATTGTCGGAAAAAATAATTTCACCGGTTTCTACATTTACAATTCGAATATCGACGGCAACCGTCGCCTCTTGTTTTTTTATACCAACCCCGATACCTTTGACGCGGCCACCTAAACTTTCTTTGGAATAGCCAAATTCGCTTATACTGCCAATTATAGCATATTGAACACCAAGTAATTTACCTACTTTGGCTGCAGTCTGCTGTGTAATTGCACCTGATTGCCCCAGTTTTTGTTCTTGCATGATTTTGTCCAGAGCATCACGTTCGTATACCTTAAATTTCCCGGATTTAACCAGGGCGGTTACCAGCATGTCGGACATCCCATAACCGGCACCCTTACCATGCCACCATCGGTAATTGCTCTTGGTTTTATCTTCGAAATCAAAAACAGCAACCCTTTTTTCTTGCGCGATGATAAAGTTGGGTAAAATCATTAAAAATAAAAACAAAATAAGCAGGATATAGGTAAGCTTTTTCACTTTTTGCCCTCCTTGGCTTTTTATAATTGAAAAGAATTTTCAGGTGATTTCAATAAGATAGCTCAAAAATACTTGAAAACCAATAGCAATTTCAAGTTTGACATTATAATTTTGATCCTTTATTTTAACAGTAAATAATTTGAAAAATTCACCATTGAGACGCCGGGAATACAAAAAATAAAATTTAAACTAAGAAATACACTAATATCTTGAATTACCAAAAAACACAGGATGAATTACATTGAAATAATAAGTTCTAGAAAAAACTCAGTGTAATCAGTCTTTTGATGAATTAGTAAATTAATGAATTGGAAGGAAGAGCTTGTTCTAAATTTAGGTAGTTTTGAAGAGCCGGATTTGATCGCCTATCAATTCCTGAAAATAATCTTTGTCTTCAGCGAGCTCAAACTCATCGAACATAGGTTTTTCTTCCTCAGAAGGGGAGTGTATATTAAATCCTAAAATTGTGGCAAGGATATTAGCTAAACCGACGATCCCTGAAAAAGAATCGTTGGAAACGATATGGTGATGTGCCGCAACAGCTTCTACTATGTCTTCCGGCAGGTTCCATTTTTCAAGGAGAACGGCAGCAACTAAAGAATGAGAAAAACCAAACATTGCTTCTTCACTTTGCAAAAAATTGAGGCTATCAAGTTCTTTCAATTTAAGTATTTGAAAATACTGATCTTGAAATCGTTCGATAAGAACCAATTTACCGATATCATGGAGCAATCCTGATATGTAAGCGGATTCTACATCCGGAATCCCGCCTCTCCCCGCAATAACTTTTGATAAGACTGCTGTTGCGATACTGTGTTCCCACAAGCCCTGGTAATATTTTTCAAAAGGGCCCGGTTTGTAGAATAAGTTGTACGCTGTTGCTACTACAACTAAACTTCGGATAGAATGCATTCCCAATAATGCGACTGCGTCTTGAATCCTGTTGATTCTTCTTGGAAATCCGTAATGGGCGGAATTGGCTAATCGCAAAACTCGTGTTGCTACGGAAGGAGAGCCGCAAATTACGTCTGCTACCTTTGCAGCCGAACTTGTTGGGTCATTGGATAATTCGATTATCTTTTTAAGAATGAGTGGCGGTTCGGAAAATCCGTCGGTTTTATTGAGGATATCAAGCAAGATTGAATCTGCTTGTTTTGTATCTGGTGTATTTTGAACAACTTGTGTCATGCATATAGCATCGGCGTCTTTGTGAAACTTCTTAAGTTTTGGTTAGAGCTATTTATTAATTATGTGGATATGGAAAACTGTTTTAGACATAATTTACGGGATAGGAAAATAATATTCCTGGTAAACAAAATAAGGGTATGATTCAACCAGATTCCCCTTATAAAACCGCAGCAAATCTAGTTTATCTTATCGATCCTGTTCAAACGATAGAATCAAAAAAATCCAAATTAAAAAAGATTTGAAATGATTTCATAGGCGCCAACATATGTGCCAATGACACTGCCAATTCCTGTTAACAGGAAGACTAGGAGTAACCTCAATAATTTATTTTTCCACCACATTTTAAAGTTAAGAACATCGCTGCTAACAGTCTGAAATTCTTTCACAACAGGAGGTGCAAAATAGACCTGTACAAATGCTGTGACATAACCTGCACCAATCAGCGGGGTTAGACTGGTGATTGGCGCCCCAAAAAATGCTGCCATAATGGTAAACGGATGACCTAAAGCCAAAATAGCGCCAATGCTTCTTGGAATTCCATTAGCCAGAATCCAATAAAGCAAATTATCTCCGGCCGCAGAAGCTCCTTTTATATACCCTATATATGCGATTGAACCTAGAATAATCACCGGAATCCCCCAGCCGATTGCTTTCCAGATTGGCGAAACTGGCGGTATTATTTCAATTTCCCGCAAATCTTGTTGGTGATTCTTTTCAAGGGATTCACTAATTCCTTTAACATGTCCGGCGCCTACTATAGCTACAATTTTTTTCCCTGATGCCAGTCTCATTTTCTGGGTTAGATAAACATCCCGTTCATCAATTAACACTGTTTTTAGAACCGGCATTGCCTTGCCTAATTCGTTCATTAGTTCTGATAGAACGTCTTTCTCTTTAATTTCTTGAAGAAGCTCTTCAGAGATTTCCTGTTTTTCAAATACACCAGCTAAGCCAACTGAAATCAACTGGAATTTTTTGAAAAAGGACATTGAATTCCAGGCTCGGCGTAAAGTAATACGAATATCCCGATCGCATAATTCAACTGGAATTTGTAACTCTTTTGCGACTTTGGTCGCCTCAAGCAGCTCAACACCAGGCATTACACCAAGTTTTTCTCCAAGCTTCTTTTGGTAAGATGCCAGCAACAGATTAACAATTAATGTAGCCAGCTGTTTTTGACGAATTATTGATTTCAGGTCCAAATCTTCCCATTTTTTTTGTTGTTCCAATGCTTTGTATCTTTGTGGATCCAGTTCAACGCAAACACAGTCGGGCTTTTCATTTTCAATAACTTCTCGAACCAGGTATGCTGAATTTTGTGAAATATGGGCAGTCCCTACAA
>CAYXGW010000166.1:0-8489 GCA_964464595.1 uncultured Deferribacteres bacterium | reverse complement strand
CGATTTGAATCCGTGGGTGATGTCCAAATTAAGTGAAGCAATCAAAGCATTTAGAGAATCAGGCGTAACGGATTCCGAAATCCGGATTGCATTCAGGAATATTATGAATAAACGTAACAATTGAGGAGATTGACATGCCAGATAATATTTTATTTTACTTTGTATTTTTAAGCCAGATCATCCTTATTTCTTTTTATTTTCCAAGAAAAATGCTCAGCCGGATAAAGTATGTGTTCGAAACATATCCACCATCGAAGTACCCTAAGCTCTATCCGAAACCGATTGAATATTACGAGAAAGGACGGCGCAATTACAGGACTATGAATGTTTTTATACTGCTGGTTGGTTTGTTGCTGATGGCGGTGCTGTTAGGATATTCAGGTAGTAGTGAATGGGACTTTGGCAATATTGTGTTTCCGTTTTTTATGGTCCAGTTTATTCCTATGATGTTAATAGAAATGTCGTCTTTCAACTATTATAAACTCATGAGAAAGGCTGATTCACGCACCACTCGAAAGGCCGAACTGCATCCTCGCCGCTTGTTTGATTTTGTTTCACCCAAATTGATCGGCCTGGCGGTGCTCGTGTATCTTGCCTTTATAGTGTTCATCCTCTATATCAGACAATTCGAATTTCCCTGGTTTGGTGGATATGGAAATATAGTTGGGATGACGGCGATAAACCTTTTTTTCGCAGGCATAATTTTCTGGAACATGTATGGGAAAAAACAAGACCCATACCTGGCATATGAAGATCGAAAAAGGCAATTAGAGCTCGCCGTGAAACAAATGGTTTTTATTAGCATTGCAGCGACCCTGTTTATAACAATAGAAGTGGTCCTTGCCATTTTGGATATGCGTAACCTCGAGCCTACGGCCATGAGCTTGTATTTTCAGTTAATAGCTGTGATTGGCTTACGCGCGCTCCGCATAGACACCATAAATTTTGAAGTGTATAAAGAAGACTCGTCCCAGGAAAGTAATGAAAAAGAGAGTTATATGATGAACGAGGAAAAGAGCTCCAATAGTCATGTGGGTGCAGGTCTATGGATAGGTTTAAGTCTAGGTTTACTATTCGGCGCTTTTATTGTAATAGAGGGAGGGACCGTAAAAGGTTTTGTATTTGGAGCGGGGATTGGGATGGTTCTTGGAATGGTTATCGGAGTTCTCTTAGATTTGCGGAAAGGGTCTTCTCCAGCTATATAAGTAGAGGAACTATAAAATGAAGAAGAGCCTAAAGGACTCTTTCATCCTGAAAGGACGGGTGCAACGGATTCTCAAATCCGGATTGCATTCAGGAACATGAAAAATAAACGTAACAAGTGAGGAGTTAGAGATGCCAGACAATATTTTATTTTACTTTGTATTTTTAAGCCAGATTCTTCTTATCTCTTTTTATTATCCAAGAAAAATGCTTAACCGGATAGGGGTTGTACTCGAAACATATCCGCCATCGAAATACCCTAGGCTTTACACGAAATCGATCGAATATCACCAGAAAGCCCAGCGAAATTACAAGATTATAAATCAAATTATATTGGTGGTAGGTTTTATCCTGATATTCGCTGTTGGGTATTGGGACTATTCATCTGACGGGAATATAGCTGAACTTTTTCCATGGGGTTATTTTATGGTTCAAATGTTGCTTCTTATTCTAATGGAAGTTTATGGATTCGCTTATTTTAGGCTAATGAGAAAAGCCGATTTACGCACAAGTCGAAAGGCTGAACTGCATCCGCGTCGTTTGTTTGGTTTTATTTCACCCATAATTGTCGCTGTGGCGATATTCTTGTATATCGCTTGTATACTGTTCTACTACTACATACATCAATTCCAGTTTCAGATGAGCAATGATACATTCGTAATATCAATTGCTCTAACTGCCAGCAATATTTTATTTGCAGGAATAATCTTCTGGAACCTGTATGGAAAAAAATTAGACCCATACCAGGCCAGTAAAGATAGAATAAGGCAAATGGGGGTTACCGTGAAATCATTGGTTTTTATGAGCATTGGAATGAGTATATTTTTAATGATAGTGGAAGGTATTGATGAGTTTGATTTGGATTATTTAGAGCCTAGTATAATGAGCTTGTATTTACAGTTTACTGTATTGATAGGCCTCGGAGCTGCGCTACGAACACTCCGAATAGAAAATATCAATTTTGATGTTTACAAAGATGATCCGGTGGTCACATAGGCTCATTTAACCCAATGCGCTCTGCATATTCGTAGCGTGTAGGCTACTCCAATATTCAAGAGAATTAATAGACTTCGGAAAATTATTGATTTTGGACTTATCAATTTGTAAAATTCAATAATGCAGTACTGAAAGTATCTACTGACTAAATCAAAAACATCTAATCGCACTATAGTTATGTGTTCGGAGAAAAAATGAAGCACCTTTCCCCAAAATTTTTGTTCATAATACTTATTCCCCTTATTCTAGGATGTGCAACCGCGGGATCACCAACTTTGGAGGAGGAAATTAGTGCCATTGAAAATGGTCTAACAACAGCGATCCTCGTTAAGGGGGAGCAACCGCAATTATTTTCTATACTTGATAGAATGGAGGTTCATAACGTACCCGGATTAAGTATAGCCGTTGTTAAGGGAGGTAAAATCCGATGGGCTAAGGGTTATGGTGAAGCTAATACGGACAGTGGGGTTTTGATTGATACGAATACTATTTTTCAAGCTGGTTCAATCAGTAAACCTATAGCAGCATTAGCGGCATTGAAATTGTTTGAAGACGACAAAGTGGAATTGGATGTGGATGTGAATTTTTATTTAACTAGTTGGAAAATAGATGAAAGCGAATTCACAAAGGAAGAGAAAATAACCCTGCGAAGATTGCTAACTCACACGGCAGGGGTGACAGTTCACGGTTTTCCCGGCTATCAACAGACGGATACATTTCCCACAATTGAACAGGTTTTAAACGGAGAAGGAAATACTCCAAAAATAGTTGCAGATACAATCCCGGGAACATTATGGAGATATTCAGGAGGAGGTTATACGATTATGGAAAAAGTAGTAGAAGATGTTAGCGGGTTGCCGCTAGACGAATATCTTGAACAGAACATTCTGACACCCCTTGGAATGAACAACAGCACGTATGAGCAACCTTTACCAACTAAATTTCATGAAAACGCAAGTGCTGCCTACGATTCTGAAGGAAAATTAATTGAGGGACTTTGGCATAATTACCCTGAACAAGCGGCGGCTGGTTTATGGACGACTCCAAGAGATTTAGCAATGTATTGTATTGGAGTGCAGGA
Organism: uncultured Deferribacteres bacterium; assembly: GCA_964464595.1. GTDB lineage: Bacteria > Zhuqueibacterota > JdFR-76 > JdFR-76 > DREG01 > JADFJB01. The sequence goes on along the minus strand of CAYXGW010000166.1, from coordinate 5,209 downwards.
CATTCTTACAGGGAAAACCGATGGCATTCTAAGCAAAGAGACTATTGAGATGATGCTTACCAAACATAATGGTGATTGGGGGCTTGGACCCTCATTGGCTTGGGATGCTGATTCTTTAAGGTTTCAACATGGTGGCAAGAATGCTGGATTTACAAACAACTTGATGGCGTTTGCTTATAATGGAGAAGCTTTGATAATAATGACCAATGCCGATAACGGTGGCCGACTTATTGGTGAAATACAACGATCGATTTCAAATTATTATCAATGGGGAATTTATAATTCAAAAATAGTTGATATTATTGATCAACCTATGGAGCAACTTAGTAAACTTTTGGGTAAATATAAACTTGATTTTCAGGTTCCCGATATCGGGGATTATATCATTGAAATAACTTTAAAAAACGACAAATTGTTTGTGTTTGATCCCAATAACAATGATACTAACGAATTGTCTGCACTCGATGAATTAAATTTTATTGACTTAGAAAAGGGCGATGAAGTTGTGTTTCAAATTCAAGAAGATACGAATGAGATTGGGCTTCTTTGGAGTGACCGATTTCAATTTTATAAAATCAGCGAGTACCTACCTCGATAATTCGAGTAAGTTTTTTTACCTGTGGAAATTAAAAGATGACCAAACCTATAAAAATTTTCGTGGAAGTAACCAACTCCAAAGACGAAGATGAAAATTGAAGGAAAAATTATTGTTCATGTCACAATCAAATGAACTTAACGTATAGTTTTTAATCCGAAAGAATTTCCTAACAATATTACCCAAGGGAAAAAATAAACCAGCTTGCTAAAAAAAATAAGAAAAATACTTACCCAATCCTATCCATATGAATGTGACCTAAAAGAGACTTTAAAATCATCTGCCGGAATTGGTCTTTTCCTCTTTTTGTTTTTTGTATTCTTCAAACCCTTTGGCCTGGATCGTGCTTCAACAAATACCCTGATCTATTTTAGCTTGCTGAATGCAGTGATTTCGAATGCCATTGAGGCCTTCATTTCGATTGGCGGTCAGTTTTTGTTTCCGAAAAAATTTAACCAGGAAAGTTGGCGTCTGGTTGATGAAATTGGGATTATAATCGCTATTTTATTTTCAATTGGACTTGGTGTCACGTCGATTGTGATTTACATGGAGGGTCTAACTTACAGTTTATCAAATTTTGCAGCTATCTACCCGGAGATACAGTACAATGTATTATTGGTCAGTGTTTTTCCGGTGGCAGGATTATTGTTTTTCAATCGCTATAAGCTATTAAAAGAGCAGTCTAAATTAGTTGAAGAACTGAATCAACAGTTAACGCAGATTCGCAGTAAATCTCAGCAATCTGCATCACGGAAAAATGATTCTATTACTTTATTGTCCGAGACCGGTAAAGAATCAGTCAGGTTATCATTAAAGGATCTGCTCTTTATTACCTCCGCAAACAATTATATCTATGTGTATTATCGAACCCAAAATGAGGTAAAAACCGAACTTTTGCGGAACAAGTTAAAAGAGATTGAAAATAGCGTTAAAAGCTATCCCTTTCTGTTTCGCTGTCATAGAACCTGCATTGTAAATGTTGATAACGTTTTATCCGTTGAAAAAAACTCCCAGGCGTATAAATTGAATTTCGCTGATTTTGACAAGTCTGTGCAGGTAGCTCGCAGCAAGACGAAAAAACTGCAGGAAATTCTGCAAACCATGGGTTGATTTAGTAGAACTGCGCAATTCACACCATAATTCAGTTATTCACACCATTCTTTGTTCTATTTAAAAAGAACCACCGTAAATTGATGTCAAAATCTGAGTGAAGAATTTGACAGGATTACGGATCAACAAAATTTCAGAAAACCTGTTATGCTTGTTGGGATATTAATCTACTATTCATCTTTGTCAATCCTGTCTAAAAAAAAGGAGAAAAAATGGAATGGCTTGAATTCGGATTAAGATATACACACATCATTTTTGGTTTTCTCGGACTGACTGCTTTCTGGATTCCAATACTAACCCGTAAAGGGGGGAAACAGCACGTAAGATACGGCAATCTCTTTTTGATATGTGCCTACATTGTTCTCGGTTCAGCTGAAATTTCTGTCATCTACCGGCTGGTGCCTTTTCTACTTGCAGGAAAGGGACCAGCAGATGCACCGATGGAATTTGCTTTTCTTATGTTTTTGGGTTACCTAGCTTTGGTTACATTTATCATGATTCGCCATGCAATTTTGGTTTTACGCTATAAGAAAAATCCGGAACTTCTGCAAACAACAGGTAACCGGATCATGGCGGGTTTAGCTATCCTGGCAAGTGTGTTGCTTGTTGCATACACGATCACATTCGCCCCTCCCAATAAGATCATATTGTTCGCGTTAAGTCCTATTGGGTTATCAACCGGCTACGGAATGCTGAAGTACCTGAACAGCATGATCTCTCCAAAAAGCTGGGTGTACGAACATATAGGCGGCATGCTGGGCGGCGGAATTGCGTTTCATACTGCTTTTGCCGTATTTGGCGGAGCCCGAATTTTCAATCTTTTTCTGACAGGCAGCCTGGCAATAGTCCCATGGATTTTACCGGCGCTTATTGGTATTCCAGCCTCAATAATTTGGGTAAACATTTACAAGAAGAAATACGCTAAATTCGGGATAAAAAAAGATCAACAATTAATAAGCGGTTTGAATCAGAGTCTACCTTCAGTCAATAAATAAATTCGACTAAAATAGTAGAAAAAGCAAATTGGCAGGTATAAAAGTTCATAAATCAGTAACTTAAAAAAAGCCGCTTCGAGAGTTAGGGTAGCTATTTGCCATTATAGCACTTATTAATAATTCTTTTGAAAAGACAGTCAGTTTCAATTAACTGGGTGCAGGTTTTTATTAGATTCCGTTTATTATCATTAAGAAATGCAAACAAAAGGCACTGATTAAATGAAAGATAGAGAAGAAATAAAATATTACCCGCCAATAGAAGAAAAAATTAACGTCATTTCCCATGCTATCGGTTTTATTTTAAGCGTTGTTGCTTTGGTATTTTTAGTTAGGCATGCAAATTTGCACGGAGACGTTTGGCATCTTGTAAGTTTTAGCATTTTCGGGGTAAGTTTAATTATTTTATATGCCGCTTCTACTTTTTATCACAATGCAAAAAAGCCAAGATTAAGAAAAAGATTGAAAATATTTGACCACGCATCTATTTATGTTCTTATTGCTGGAACTTACACTCCTTTTACACTTGTTACTCTAAATAGTACAATAGGCTGGGTGATTTTTGCTGTTTCCTGGGGTTTGGCTTTAGCTGGAATAATTTTGAAACTTTTCTTTACAGGGAAATATAATTTAATTTCGACAATAGTGTATGTAATAATGGGCTGGGTTATCATTTTCGCCATAAAACCCTTAATTAATAATTTACCTTTAGAGGGTTTACTTTGGCTTTTTGCCGGAGGAATATCTTACACAACTGGTGCAATTTTTTACAGCATTAAAAAAATAAAATTTAATCACGCCATCTTTCATATATTTGTTTTAATGGGTAGTTTTTGTCATTTTATGTCGGTGTTCTTTTATGTGATACCAAGCGCTCGCTAATATAAAGATTTTTACTACCCTGTAGGATGGCATCGGTTTTTATACATAGAGTTGGAAATATAATCACAGAGCGATTGCACGATAATTTAAACGAGTTATTGAAATGAGATGCAATTCGCTTCTCCATTCGCGCTCCTTTAGTGCCCAACTGCCATCCGATTTCGATCAATCCAATATCCCCAGGCAACCAATAACCACTGGGCAAGGCCAACGAAACCGATTGTCGTGCTGGAATCATGTGGTGGCGGTCCAAACAAATTATTCAAATAAATGACCACGAGGAAAACCACTAATCCCCAAAAAGCGTAAACACCGGTTTTACTTTTTGCTTTGGTAGCTTGCAAATAGAGATAGATCCCAGCAGCGAAAATGAATCCCTCTACTAAAATTGTCCCCAATAGCGAATTCCATAATCCCAATCCGACTTTGACACTACCGGGGAACAATGGCAAATCCGGACGGTGGGTAAGGAAATCCAGTAACCAATGACTGACGACTAACGCACCCAACCAAACGGAACCTTTTTTATCTTTACGAAGCATGTAATAGATCCCCCCAACCACTAATCCCCACACTATGGACATCAACAGGCTGTGGGAGATCGGGTAATCCGTAAAATTCAGAGGTGTAACAATTGTGTTGCCAGGCTCCACTTGTACGGCTTCCCATCCCAATAACAACAGAATAGGCCAGAGCAAATCTACGAACTGAGCCGCCAGAAACAGGGTCCCGAGAGATGGATTCGGAGAAACCCTTTTCGCACCGAATCCCAGTGCAAAATGACCAATGAACATTTAGACCTCCTTAATCTAGGAAGTAAGTAACCGGGTAAGCCGCTCTTTTACCCCCAGCCACCGGGAAGAAGTAATTCCGTAAAAAATCGAATCACGAACAATATTTTCCACCTTGTGATTACGGATAATCGATTCCTGTAACCCGCCAATACGTTCTATCGCTTTTTTGGAAGGCTCATTGCGAAGATCGGTTTTGAATCTCACTAGAGACGCACCCAATTCTTCGAAAGCATGGCTTAACAGCAGAAGTTTGCATTCGGTATTGATCCTGGTTCGCTGGTATTGTGTGCCCAGCCAAGTGTAACCGATCTCTAAAACTCTCTCATCGAGCAAGATATTCAGATATCTTGTTGAGCCGATGGCTTTTTTACCGAACCGATCGATAATTGCAAATGCCACTTTTTGTCCCACTTTTGCCTCTTCACATGCTAAGCCGATCCATTCCCGTGTATCCTCAATATTTTTTGGCACTTCCAATGGTAAGTACTTCCAGATTATTTCATCCTGGCTGACTTCGTAAAGATCTTTGGCATGCTCCAATGAAAGCGGTTCAAGCCGCACTATATTGTTTTGCAATACTACAGGTTGTGGATTAAAACTTTTTTGCATTTGTTATGAACCCAATAAAATGTTTTTTCATAATGTAACAATTTGACTGATTTTATCATACAAATATCACCGCTTTTTAATATATGGAAAATTAAAGATGATTATTTGACTGATCATTCGTAAGTGAAGGAGGGTTTTTATTTAAACTTCCTATTTATATTTTTTCAACACAGCTTTTCCAAAAGCCGACAGTTCATACCCAGCCTCAAAACTAATCGTAAGTCCCA
>CAYXGW010000165.1:0-8841 GCA_964464595.1 uncultured Deferribacteres bacterium | reverse complement strand
ACTTTAATGTAAGAAAGGAGCTTATCTATTATTATTTACAATTACTTTTTAACATGATGTCTCAGGATGACATTTCATTATCTTTATCAGCTTCTGCAACAGCCTCCACGGCAGGAGAAGCAATCTCCTGCAATTTAATGTTGAGATCGCCGCGTAGCGGAGTTAATCCTGAGCGTAGCCGAAGGGTTCGCGATGACACTTTTATTAACTTTAATTTATCCTAATTTATTGTTAACTAAATGAATCTTGTTCATCCTGTTAATCCTGTCCAAATTCTTTAATCTTTGTATTTATCCGGGTAAAATTTAACCTGGAAGTGTGCCAGACGGCCGATCTCGGGAGCTCCGACAAACTCCTTATGTTTATTGTCAAGCAGGTTTTGCACCGTTAAAGTAAGGCGAATTCCGGTTTCGCCTGGGAGGTCTAACCCGGCATTTAAATCGAGAACTCCGAAAGGATTAACTTCGCCGATAAATACGCCGGAATTCACCGGAAAACCCTGAACATACCTGTAGCGAAATCCCCAGCCTAATCCGGATTTGGGTTCTCGATATTGTAAACCGAGACTAAACTTCTGTTTGGGTGCATTCAGGGCAATATCCCGAACATTATTTTCATCCCGGAAAAGGTTTTTGCTTACATATGAATACGCTCCGGAGATATTGAGATTTTTGGCCGCAGCATAGGAGAAGTCTAAATCCAAACCCACCAGGTTTATGTCACCGAAATTACGAAAAGTAAGCATTAAGTCACCTGGATAAATGGATTCGTTGGGCGTCACTGTTCCGACTGGAATGGTTGAGATCCACCGGGCAAAAGTGGGAGCCAAAGTGATAAAAGGTTGAGTGCTCGAGGTGAAGGCTTCCGTTGCAAGCAGAAATTCGTTAAGAGACTCTTCATCGAAAAAGACATTGGGTGTTTCAAGCAAAAGCGGACCAATGAAATCTTTAATTTGGTTATAATATAAATCGACATTCACGATGAATTTATTCTTCAAAATTCCTTTATAACCCAATTCTAATGTCGTTATTTTTGTGGATTCAAGACCCTGGATATTGGTGATAATTTCAGGATCGATAAGCTCAAACTCCCCGGTTGTTGTATTGAATGTCTTTAAGACGGAAGATACGTCCTGAGCGGTTGGGGCCGGAATTGCTTTTAGACCGTCAAAGAAAAAATCCAGGCCGCTTCCCCTGATCCGGGTGATTAATTCTACAACCTTATCCCACATGACTGTCGCATCAGCCGGGATAAAACCACTATCGTTGGGGAAATACAATGGAATAGGCTGCATATACAAACCGGCTATACCCCCTGCTGCATTTTGCTCGTATTGGAAACCGTTATCCGGAACGCCACGAACCCGTATGTTAAATGGCTGGAATTCAGCAAAAGAGCTTAAACTAAGAAATCGATCCGGGATTAACGGGCTAACGAGACGATCCAGGAACAGGTTTTCCGTTGTAGGAGTTGTAAATGCCTTGCTATACGAAATACGGAGTCTATGGTCTTGGCTGGCAGAAAAAACCAGACCGGCTCTTGGTGAAAAAAATGGCTCGTCTATGCGATTATGAAAGTCGTATCGTCCGGCCAAAACAAATTTAAATTGCTCGCCAAGGTTGGTTTCCGATTGAAGATAAATCCCGGTTTCATTGATTTGATCGTCCTGTTCAAATGATCCATTCACCGTCCCGGCGGTTACCGGGCGGGTCCAATAAGCATCGATGCCATAAGTAAAATGCTGGAAATTACCAAGTGAGGTCCTGTTTTGAATTTGTGTAGAAATGAATTTCGATTGATCGACTAAATCTCCGCCATCACGAGTCAGGTAGGTTTCTCCCGAATTGCTTGTATTTATATAGGCTTGCATAAACAAATTATTGTAAATCAATTTCGCTTGCCCATAAATAGTCCTCCAATTATCAACGACTGCTGCAGATATTTTAGTCAATTCCATATTGCTGGCGCTGTTATAGCCGCCGTTAAATATGAGGGTCAGGTTATTGTTGATTCGGTAATCAAAACGAGCGGTGCCGGCCATTTTACTAAGGTAAAAATCTCGGATGCCGATTCTCTTGTCATTTTCGTCCAATGGATCTGGGTTCAGCAATCCTCTTCTTTGATAATCCAAATCAGTTTCGAATAGCCGGATTCGGGCAGAGTCTTCAAAGGCGTCCCGGGATTGAAAATCGAAGCCCTGGATATAACTGCCGGTAACCTTGAAGCCAAATTTATCGTTGACACTGGCGGCAAAGCGAAAATCCGTCGTAAAAATACTGCGCTGCCCAAGACCAAAATTGATTGTAGTTCCTTCCGAACCAAAGGGTGATTTTGTGATAATATGGGTAACGCCGCTGGCGCTATTGGGACCGTATAAAGATGCGGCAGGACCACGAATGACCTCAATGCGTTCGATATCCGAATTTGCGGTTGCCAGAAAGTTGTAGGCATTGAACCGCAATGAAGCCACCCGGCCGATTCGGTTATCCACCATCAACAAATGAGAACCGGAAAAAATATCGTTGAATCCCCGGATCGCCACCATGCTCTGGTTGATGCCGGTTTTGACTACGTCCACCCCTGCCAAACCGACCAAATGATCGGCCGGGGACATTGGCCGTCTTTGCTGAATTTGAATACTATCCAGTATGGTCACCGATGCAGTCGGTTCAAGTATTTTGGTGCTTTGCCGATCGATGGTCTCTTTGTGGGCGGATACAATGACAGGCTTCATTTCCAGCGCTTGCGGTTTTAATGAAATGTCTAATTTTCGCTGCTCATTAGCAGTTAGTACGAATTGCTCGAGGGTAAATTTTTCGTAACCAATATAGGAAACAGTTATTGAATAATTTCCCGGCGGGATATTTCTAATTTCATAATTGCCATTTGAATTGGAAACGGTTCCCAGGGATTGCAGATTTTCATTTACAGGTGAGAGCGTAATATTTGCGCCGTTTAACGCTTTGCCGGATTCAAGATCGCTAATCTTGCCGCGAAGCAGCGCAGATTGGGAAAACAGTTGACTAGCTGATAAACTTAGAAAAAGGGCAAGCAGCAGAATACTTTTCAAATTGAATTCCTATTCGAGATAATATTCCATTATTATACCCAACTGGTGGGAAATAAGCAACTTGAATAATTAATGAATCGTGTTTTTATGTAGATGGCTTCATAACTGTAGCAGGCATTTATGATCATTCTGGTTCCGACAAAACACCTTATGCTATTTTTTAATCAGGTTGGTTCGTTGGTTGATTTTAACGACTTTCCTTTTTAAGTTTCGATAGTAATTCTTCAATCTCTCCTCTAAAGGTAAAATCCAAAATAGAATTATCCCAACCATTCGCTTCTATAAGCTGTTCAGCGGTTAAACCATAGGTACGCGTGAGGTCTGCCCCGCTGAGTTCTGCAATGGTGAGGTTTGCCCCGCTGAGTTTTGCTTCGCTGAGGTTTGCCTTGAAGAGGTTTGCATTGATGAGTTTTGCCTCGGTGAGGTTTGCCTTGATGAGGTTTGCCTGAGTGAGTTTTGCCTCGCTGAGGTTTGCTCCAGTGAGGTTTGCCCCGCTGAGTTTTGCTCCAGTGAAGTTTGCAGCTCTGAGTTCTGCCCCGGTGAGGATTGCCTCGGTGAGGTTTGCCCTGATGAGTTTTGCCTGAGTGAGGTTTGCATTAATGAGGTTTGCATTGATGAGTCTTGCCAAGTGGAGGTCTGCCCCGGTGAGTTTTGCCTCGGTGAGGTTTGCCCCACTGAGTTTTGCTCCGGTGAGGTTTGCTTCGAAGAGGTTTGCATTGTAAAGTCTAACCAAACGGAGGTCTGCTTTGAACAGGTTAGCCCTGTTGAGGTTTGCTCTGCTGAGATTTACACGGATAAGTTTAGCCTCGATGAGGTTTGCACCCCTGAGGTTTGCCTTGATAAGGTTTGCGTTACTGAAGTCTGCTCCACTAAGTTCTGCTCTGCTGAGGTTTACCGTGCTGAGGTTTGCTCCGGAGAGATTTGAATTTGCAAGGTTGGTAGAAGAAAGATCAATTCTATTTTTTTCTGTATCAATCCATTTTCTTCTACCTATAACTGTTAAGATTGCCTGGATATCCGTCGAGAGTTCTGGTAGTTCTTCAGCTTTATTTGTTCTTTCAGATTCAGCCTTTTCTTGCTTATCGGGTTTCTTTTTAATGGAGGCCCGTTCACGGACATAGGCAGACAAAATTTCCATTACTGTCCAATGATCTTTTTCAGAATCTATTGCAATTCTTTCAAGAGCGTAAATACCACCTATTCGAATTTCAAGTTTTTGGTCTCCAAGCTGTTCTACGGCACGGGTGAATCGTTCAGTAATTTGTCCTTCTTGTGCTACCTCGACACTTCTTTCTGTTGCAGTAATTCTTCGGTAGGTTAGATAAAGTCCAAATAGAAGAATAACACCAGCCACCATTTGGTAAATGGTCCTACGGTATTCGTTTCGAAGCTCTAGTAGCTCTTTTGGTTTAAGTGTTAATTTTGTTTCGTTTAAGGAGTTTGCAGCGGTAGAATAAACAGCAATTGTAGAATCGTTTGTGGTTACGGATGGAATTTCGAGCAGGCTATCTGGCAGCAAATATTCAGGAGCTTTCCAAATTAGAAATATGATACTTGCTATTAATACTAGCAGTCCAAATCCCAGAAGCAGATTCAATAACGGTTTATGAATTCGTCTCAATAGCAATTTAAATTTCTTGAAATCCAAAAAGTAACCCTTGTATTTCCGTTGTAATTTAACCTTTCAGGCTAGGAAGTCAAGAACATTTTAGAAAATAAACTCTATTCAAAATATTGCATCCTCACCTTCGCCTTAATGGCTTCGGACAAAAATGAATGCTGCAGGGCATTTTTATTGATTTTCATGAAATCCTCCCGGGTCAAGCCAAATTTGTCCGCAATCAATTCATATTCATGCACCAGGTTAATTCCCATGAGATGGGGATCATCGGTGTTGATGGATATGGAAACCCCTGCCTGGTATAGATTTTTGATGGGATGCGTTTCCAAGCTTTCGACACATCGTGTCAGCCAGTTGGAAGTCACGGAAAGCTCCAAATGGATATCCCGCTCTTTAATCAGCTTCAATACTTCTTCATTGCCCCAGCTTTTAATGCCATGGCCTATTCTTTCTGGCCCTAAATTCAAAATAGTGCGCTTCACATACTCGGCATCGGTATCCTCGCCGCTGTGAATAGTAATATGTAATCCACCCTCTCGAGCTGTTTCTATCAAACCGAGGAAATCTTCCGGTTCTGTGCCTGCTTCTGCAGCCGCTAAATCGTATCCCACCAGGCGTTCCGCAACCGGATGGCCGCTGTTTTTGAATTTCAGAACATCCATTAAGGCAATGCGGTTTAGCTCGATGTCCATTCCTCGCACGCCGATGACGATCAATCCCACTTCGATAGGATATTTTTGCATGCCATCCTGGCTGCCATCGAGAACGCCACGGATGATATCATCATTTCTCAATGCCGGTTTCCCGGCTGCAATAAAAGTCGGGCCAAAACGTAGCTCGAGCAGTTTCACGCCATCATGATAGGCATCTTCAATATTTTCAAAAGTGACCCGGCGGATATTCTCATATGAAATGAGCACTTTTTGGTGCACCGAAAATACATCCAATACTTCTTGCAGATTTTTCATGGGCTGAGTAACACGGCAAATAGCTGCAAGTTCATGAATGGTGTCAACGCCCAGGTCAATGCTGTCTTTTTGTGCAATTCCCCAAATTGTGTTGAGGCGGACGCTGCCATCCAAATGAACGTGGGTTTGAACTTTTGGTAATTCCACAATCCAATCTTGTGGATTTTCGGAGCTGCACCCGAGATTCAAAAGCAAGCCCTAAGAAAGAAGACCGTTACTGATCAAAAAAATAATGCAGGGAGTTTTGTTCTTCATAGTTCTCCTAATTATTGTGAGTTTTATAATCTAATTGATTTTGCTTTCTAATTCACACGGTTTTCTTATCCACAATATTCATCCAATAAGATAGAAATTTATCTATTGAACCAAGCTAATCAAGAAAAATTGTTATTCTTTTCAATTCTACCGACCAAATTTAATAAAAATTATCAAAGATAAATCATATTCATGACGATAATTTATTGCGAATAATATTGCGTATGACCAGCGTGTTACCGTAAGCGAATTTGTTTAAAATAAATAAGAGGAGGTGTTCAGCATTCCCTAGTTAGGGTGGTAAAGCCCAACAATTTTTAGGATATCGCCAAAATAGATTTTAGAAAAGAACTTAGAAGAACAATCCCCATCTCACCTGACATTCAAAGCGCAATATCCTTTAGTCTTACTTCGTAATCGGTTTTGCTTTAGAGATCATTCAGTGAATATTGTTGATGAATTAGCATGAATTTATAAAAAGAAAGATATTTTGGCTGATCAAAAAATCAATACCTTGCAAATGTTAAATGGCTTGGCCATTAGCGGCGCTGAATTAAAACTGCTGGAACTGATCCAATCACTTATTGAAAAGGATAAGTATAATATCAAAATTTGTGTGGTTGGTCAAGGTGGGCCATTGCAGGACAATTTCGGAAAACTCGGTGTCAAGGTAGTTATTTTTGAGAAAAAAGTTAGTTTCGATATCAGCCTTGTGTTTAAAGTAGTTCGCTTAATGAGACAGGAGCGAATTCAAATTGTGCAAACGACCCTTTATCAGCTTTGGTCTTTAATCCTTTCGAAATATGGTGTCGCCGTTTGTTGATAAATAAAGGAAAATCCAAATGAAAGTCGTGCTCTGTAATTATCGTTATTTTGTAAGTGGCGGTCCTGAAAGATACATGCTTTCTTTAATGGAATTACTAACAAACAAAGGGCATCATCCAATTCCATTCAGTGTAGACTATAATGACAACATAGAAACCGAATACAGTAAATATTTTGTTAAACCACCAGCAGATCCAAGCCAGGTTTATTATAAAGATTTACAACTAACCACATTTCAAAAATTGCGATTAGCGCGAAACGCCATTTATTCCAATTCAGCAAAAAGGAATCTCGAACATTTAATCAATGACCACAAACCTGATATTGTACAAACGTTGCAAATCCATACTGTTATGTCATATAGCCTCATTGATGCTGCTAAGAATTATGGCTTACCAATTGTCTGCCGATTATCAAATTATCAACTCATCTGTCCTTCGGAAAATTTCATCAGGGACAACCAGGTCTGCGAAGAATGCAGTAAATCAATGTTTTATGCGATTAAATACAAATGTGTTCAAAATTCGCTACAAGCCAGTACTTTAAGGGCAACATCTTTATGGTTTCATCGCTTTCGAAAAACATTTGATAAAGTTAATTTATTTATAGTACCGTCCCATTTTTTGCAGGAAAAGATGATTCAAAATGGTTTTTCTAAAGATAAAATTGTATATGTGCCTAGTTTTATCGATGTTTGCCAATTTAAACCAAGCTATGAGTCGGATAATTATATTGTATATGTAGGAAGAATCGCGAAAGAGAAGGGAGTACATATTTTATTAAAATCATTTGATAATGTTAAATCAAATGTAAAATTACTTATGATTGGCAATGACAATGGGCCTGAAGGGCAAGAGGTTAAGAAATTAATTAATGGTTGTAAACTTAAAAACGTTGAATTATTGGGATACAAACCACTTCCTGAAATTAAAGAAATATTAAAAAATGCTATGTTTACAGTCTGTCCGACTATCTGTTATGATAATAGTCCGAATAGTATCTATGAAAGTTTTGCAATGGGAAAACCTATTATAGCTTCACGAATCGGAAGTATCCCTGAGCAGATTAAGGAAGGTCAAACTGGTCTTCTTTTTGACCCCGGAAATTGTAGCGATTTAGCGGAAAAGATTGACTATTTAGTGGAAAATAAGTCAAAAATAAAAAGTATGGGGAAAGAAGCACGGTCTTATGTGGAAGAAAAGCACAGCGCAGAAGTGCATTATCAGAAATTGATGGAAGTTTATGATATTGTGTTGAACTAATTGAGTTTGGAAATTTCTGAATGAAAATAGCATACTTTAAGTTATTCTTATGATTTATTTGCCATATCCACTATAAAAACGATTGCTTTGATGCGGAACCCTAGACAATTGGGGCATGAAGTTTTCATGAATTGGCGCATAAAGCAACCATAAAGACAATTACGAATGGCTCTGTTATAGGCCAGAATTCTATCAAGAAATCCCTAGCTCAATATCTTCACGATCCAAAACAATTCTTTAAGGGAAAATCCAAATATTCGATTTCTTTTAATGGGTCTAGGGTTGGCCAATGCCAAAAATGCTCCGAAACCTTTAATTAACTAATTTCTGCTTGAAGCCATTTTGCATGTTTCACAGTATTTAACTGTTAAATATAAGGGCAAGTATTTTGTAACTTGTAAAGTTGATCGAAAAAGAGTAGTTAAATACCATATCGCTATGATAGAGCTTTTACAAAGGGGGTTTTTGCAATTCTACCGACCAAATTTAATAAAAAATATCAAAGATAAATTGTAATCATGACGATAATTTATTGTGAATAATATTGCGTATGACCAGCGTGTTACCGTAAGCGAATTTGTTTAATAATAAATGAAAAGAGGTACTCAGCATTCCCTAGCTAAGGTGGGTAAAGCCCAACAATTTTTAGGATATCGCCAAAATGGATTTAAAAGAAGAACTTAGAAGAACAATCCAAATCTCACACGACATTTAATGCATAATATCCTTAAGTCTTACTTCGGTATTCGGCTTTGCTCTTAGAGATCACTCAGTGAATATAGTGAATGAATTAGCATGAATTTATAAAAAGAAAGATATTTTGGCTGATCAAAAAATCAA
>CAYXGW010000164.1:0-8908 GCA_964464595.1 uncultured Deferribacteres bacterium | reverse complement strand
CCTTGGTCTGCCTGCTGCGATCCGGAGCATGACGAGCTTGCCGGACCAGGTTTTCCGGCTTCGGAACCGGGGTTTAATAAAGCAGGGCGCTTATGCGGACCTGGTCATCTTCGATCTCGATAAACTTCGTGATCATGCAACATTCACTGAACCCTACCACCTTTCTGAAGGGATGGTTCATGTTTTTGTCAATGGCAAGGCAGGCATTTTGGACGGAGAATTTACGAATGTGATGGCTGGCCGGGTATTAACCAGGTAGTAATTTTTGTTAAGCATTTATTGGAAATTATTTAAACATCGTTTTGGAAACACGAAATTGCTTTATGAACAAAGAGATCATATTTATCTTTCTAAGCTACCTTTTTGGATGCCTTTCAACCGGTTATTACTTGGTTCGTCTGTTAAATTCAGAAGATATAAGAAACCATGGCAGCCATGCTACCGGTGCTACTAATGTAGGTAGAAAATATGGTAAAATTGGTTTTACTATAACTTTACTAGGTGATTCTGCTAAAGGAGCCATTGTGGTATGGGCTGCTTTCTATTTTGAACTTACTGAAATGGGAGTTATATTCGTAATGCTGGCTGTTGTCGCAGGTCACAATTGGCCGATTCAACTAAAGTTCTCCGGAGGAAGAGGAATTGCAACAGCTGGTGGAGCGTTATTGGTTTTTAACTACCAGCTAATTATTATTCTACTTGTGCTTTTTGGTATCGTATTTTTTATCATCAGGAAATATACTTTGAGCGGTCTTATCATAATTGTTCTTACTCCTATTGTCTATCTCGGTTTTGATCCAACACTCATCAATGAGTTGGGAATTACAGCACTGGTATTATTAATTCTACTTGCGCACAGGAAAAATATTCGCGACTTGATTAGATTATCTCGTTAATCATAAAAATTTTGTAATATCTATTGAGACAAAACTGCGGTACAAATATTCTTGGGTGACCAAAATCTCACCAGAGATTATTAAATCGATTGATAAAAAAAATTTTGCAATCCTCACTTTTCCTTGATTTTCCATAAAAACAGTTGCTACATTCTGCTACGAATTAAATGAAATCTGAAAGGAGAAGTGACCTTAATATGATCTTTCATGCAACAGTAGAAGAAACTGAAGATGGCGATTTTATTGCACTATGCTCCGAACAAATGGCCAGTGCCCGTGGACTGAGTCCCGCTAATGCACTAGATCATTTACGTGATGAGATCCGCTACCAGATAGAATTATGCCCATGCTCCGGTGTCGATGACGATTTTGTCCAGATCCAGGTTAACGGTTAATTCTTTTTTTTCAAATATTACCCTTTTTAACGGCATCTTAATTTCCCCATATTTACCCGGTTTTTCTTGCCAGGTAAAGTAAAATCCTAATAAATCCTTGAGTCAATCGGTTTTGTGGTTAATCGCATTTATAGATTGAAACTCTGTAGAATAATTATTTACTGTCATTTCGAGGAGTTTACGACGAGAAATCTTTTTATTCATTAACATAAATTGCTATTAGCTATTAAGATTTCTCCTCGGAGTTTATCCTGAGCGCAGCCGAAGGCCTTCGTTGAAATGACATTTTGTTAAATTTTCAGAAGTCTCAAATTGTAAATATCCTTGTGAAAACTTATTATACAAGACTGGAGTCAGAAACATGTCAATAAAATTCCTACAAATTCTCATAATTCCTTTGACTTTGTTTGCGCTGGTTCCATTAAGTTGTTCAAAAAAGTCAGGCCTGGATATTGTGCAAGGTGTATCTCTCGAAATCGCCAGACATCGTGCAAATACCATTTCCAATCTCCACTACCAAATACATTTCTCCATTCCGGAATCATTGGATCAAGAGATCAAGGGCCAGGTTGTTATAAGCCTTCAATTGAACGATCTTTCTTTGCCACTCATCATTGATTTTAATGAAAACCCCGATAAAGTCATTCGTGTCGGAAATAAGGAAACGGAGATCGATTACAAATTCATAAATGGCCATATTGTAATTTCGCCGACTTATTTAAAAATGGGGGAAAATAAGTTCGTCATCGATTTTATGGCCGGTGAAAGCTCACTTAACCGCAATGACAAATTTCTCTACACACTTTTTGTTCCGAACCGGGCGTCATTTGCCTTTCCATGTTTTGATCAACCAAATTTAAAAGCAGTCTACAAACTTTCACTGGAGATTCCGGAAACCTGGCAAGCAGTCGCGAATGGAAAAATGATAAAAACTAAAACTTCACAAGGTCGAATGCGTTTTGATTTTGCAGAGACCAAACCCATCAGCACATATCTATTTTCTTTCGCAGGAGGAGAATTTGAAATTATTAGCGAGGAGCGGAACGGTCGTACAATGCGCATGTTTCATCGGGAAACCGATACTGAAAAAGTGCAATCTAATATAAAATCTATTTTTGATTTACATTTTTCCGCGCTCGAATGGTTGGAAAACTACACTGGTATTCCCTACCCGTTCGGCAAATTTGATTTCGTTCTGATTCCCTCTTTTCAGTATGGCGGAATGGAACATCCCGGTGCGATTTTATACCGCGCTTCCAGACTATTCTTGGAACGTTCAGCGACCCAAAATCAAAAGCTGGGTCGGGCAAGTGTGATTGCCCATGAAACCGCTCATATGTGGTTTGGCGATCTAGTCACAATGGACTGGTTTAATGATGTCTGGATGAAGGAAGTCTTTGCCAATTTCATGGCTGCCAAAATCGTCAATCCCAGCTTTCCGGAGATTAATCATCCCCTGCGTTTCCTCCTGGCTCATTTTCCCGGCGCCTATGGCGTCGACCGAACTGCAGGCGCCAATCCGGTCCGCCAGGATTTGGATAATTTGAAAAACGCCGGAACACTTTATGGAGCTATCATTTATCAAAAAGCGCCCATTGTTATGAAACACCTGGAACGCTTGATAGGCGAGAAACCCTTTCAATCAGGTTTAGGGGAGTATCTGCAGAAATTCAAACATGGCAATGCAACCTGGCCGGATCTGATCGGGATTCTCGATAAAAAATCAGAAGAAGACCTGAAGGCCTGGAGCGAAGTTTGGGTAAATCAACCCGGCAGACCCCATCTTACCACAGAAATAACTCTTGATAAAAATGGCAATATTGCAAAATTACTGGTGAACCAAAAAGACAAGCAAAATAAGGGACGAACCTGGAACCAGTTGATGAACCTGGTCATTGTGAAGGACAATAAAAGTAAACACTTCCCCGTTCAAATGAATCAGGAAGTTGTTGAAGTTAAAGAAGTGGTGGGATTGCCTAAACCTGATTTTGTGCTGGCAAATGGCCGCGGATTGGGTTACGGCAATTTTGAACTCGATATCGACAGCCGGAACTATTTGCTAAACCATATTCACCAAATTGATGACGCCCTTTTTCGAGGAGTTGCCTGGATTACGCTGTGGGAGGAGATGCTGCATTTTCGAGTATTGCCGGGTGCATTGCTCAACACAGCCAAAACAGCTTTACAACACGAAACAGATTCTCAAAACATCGAACGAATTCTCGGTTACTTGAACACTGCATTCTGGAAGTTTCATAAAGACAGCCAGCGCCTGGAATTGTCAACATCGATTGAAAAGTTATTATGGGATTTAATCAACAAGCCTATGAATCCGAAAGCGATCACAAGCTATTTCCGAACTTTCCGCAGTATTGCTGTTACCGAAGAAGCTGTGACAAAATTGCTTAAAATCTGGCAGGAAGAACTGACGATTCCCGGACTTTTCATCCAGGAAAATGACATGACGACTCTTTGTTTTGAATTGGCTGTTCGCGGCATTCCTGAATCTGAAGATATGCTAAGCGGCCAATTGCAAAGAATTAAAAGTCCGGATAGAAAAGCCAGGTTTGAATTTATACTGCCGGCATTATCGGCTCATCAAACAATTCGTGATGAATTCTTCGAAAGTCTGAAAGATGATAAAAACAGGAGCCATGAACCCTGGGTCTTAACCGGATTGCGTTATTTGCATCACCCCATTCGTGGTTCACAATCACAGAAATATTTAAGAGAGAGCCTGGAACTATTGCAGGAAATCCAACAAACCGGCGATATTTTTTTCCCCAAACGCTGGTTGGATGTTACGTTTAGAGGGCATAACTCAACTGAAGCAGCAGAAATTGTAAATCAATTCTTAAAGGAAAAAAAGAATTATCCTCACCGCTTGCGAGGAAAAATATTGCAATCGACTGATTTGTTGTTCAGAGCGGCTACTATCGTGCATGGTTTTGAAAATAAATGATAGTATGGAGACTCTATTGAGGGAGATTTGGTTCGTGATTGTCGGTTCTGACATATGGGGAGAATTTTTTACCAAATCATAAGAAGCCCTAATCACAATGTTAAATCAGATATAAAATTAACCATTTGTAATATATTGTTTGCATTATCTGATGGCCTGTAGTACAATTTACAGAATTTCCTTTTGAATGGTTCTCAGTCCACCATTATCCGAATATTGCTTCTCATATTGACTGGGGGTGGATGATTGAATACAGAAATCACACGAATATCATTAGTTTTAGGGAAAAAGCATTTATTTTGAGAAAAATAAACTTTTACTCACAATAAATAAGGTGGATGATTTTGAAGTAGCATGATATGAGAAGAGGAAAGATGAGTAATCTGATTTAAATTTTGTAATTCAATAGTCCCAAGGTTTACTATCTAATAATAGGAGGCAATTATGCTGAGTAAAAACAGAAGTTTAAGAGTAACGGGTTGTTTACTGGCCATGTTGCTGGTTGCCAGTAGCGCAGGCTACAGCCTAGGCTATAGCCAAACACTAGATACGCTTACCCTGGTCTCGCCCAATAAACAAGAAGCAGGCGACTTTGGGTTTTGCGTTTTCGGGGCAGGGGATGTGAACATCCGCAACGTTAATCACCGATTGATCCTCACAAACCGTGAAAGAAGTGAGGAAGTTATCAACTGTACCAAATAATTTGGCCACGACATTTCAATCTTTTGGGGTCGTGGTATTTTCGTTAATGGCCAAATGATTAAGTGCCATATTCTTACTCTAAAAAGGAGTTTCATCATGAAAAATCCAAAATTGTTTATTGTTTATGTAATTTCCTTGATTGTCTCAACCGCAGTATTTGCACATACACCCATGAAAATTAACGGCACAAAGCTCCATGATAATGGAGCAGTCAATAGCAAAACAAAGGCTGATTCATACAAAGAGTTACAAGATACGGTAATTGTTGTTTTCAATGACCCCAACCTGGAGCAGGTAGTGAGAGATGCACTGAACAAACCTACAGGAGATATTACAGATGGAGATATGGCTACTTTGACTTCCTTGGTTGCAAATAGCAAAAACATTTCTGATTTAACAGGTTTGGAACATGCAGTAAACTTACGTTTTCTTGCTATTGTACAAACTCAAATAAGTGACATAACACCATTGCAGAATTTGACCAGTTTAACCGTTCTACGACTCGTAAGCACTCAAATAAGTGACATAACACCATTGCAGAATTTGACCAGTTTGAATAGGCTTTCCCTTGCAGATAATCAAATAAGTGACATAACAGCGCTGCAAAACTTGACCAGTTTGAATAGGATTTTCCTTTCAGACATTCAAATAAGAGACATAACTGCGCTCCAAAATTTGACTAGTTTGAATAGGCTTGAACTGGTACTTAATATAATAAGTGATATAGCACCATTGCAGAATTTGACCAGTTTAACCTTTCTACGACTCGTAAGCAATCATATAAGTGACATAACAGCGCTGCAAAATTTGACTAGTTTGAATAGGCTTGATCTTGGATTAAATCAAATAAGTGACATAACAGCGTTGCAAAACTTGATCAATTTGAATGAGCTTAGGCTCGAAGTTAATAGACTTAGCAATGATGATTTAATGCATTTATATAATTTAGATGACTTAACCCTTTTAGATATAAGAAGAAATCCGGGAATAACCAGCGGCTCGGCAGTTCAGACTTTGGCAGATAACCTTGACAACCTGGAGTGTGAGGATATAAGGTGGGATGGGACATGTGTAGTAGACCCAGACACCCTGGTTGCCCTGCATGTATCTACTGTTCCGCTAAGAAGACCAAACCAGTGGCTTAAAGTAAAAGTGCTGGCTGCCAGTACGCAGCAACCGGTAGCGGGTGCCATGGTCAGTTTGCAGGACACAGACAATAGCGCAGATGGTGTGACTGATGAGAAAGGGATAACCTTTCTAAGAATTGAGAATACCGGACTGAGTGGAAATAGCTTAAACTTGATGGTGGAAAAAGAGAATTTTGCACCCTATCAGGCCACAATTTCTGTTGGAAATGAACCGGGGCTGGCAGAAATCTACGCTATTGCATATCCCGGCAGTACTCTACCTGCCCAAACAATTGAATCCGGCTTGTTTAGAAAAACGAATACAGGTTCAATAGAGATAGAAGCTTTTTTCGCTGCTCTGGATTCGTTTGTTCTTGGCACGTATTTTGGCCTGAACGAAAAAGAACTTCTCCTGAACGCTATCCCGGGTGATATATCTCAAATCGATGAAAAAAGCTGCTTTGGTTTTTTTGTCGAAAACTTTGACTGAGTAGTGAACGGTCTAAAGCATTTTTCTGAAAGCGAAAGAAATCTCGGCAACGAAGATCGATTTAGAGTGTTTGAAACTCCCTTCGAGAACGAATTTTTCGTTGGATACGAAAACTTTGTAGATGACGATTTCGACGATCTTGTTTGGATTGCAAGGCATATCATCCCGGTAGAAACAATGGTTTTAGACGCTCCGCTGGCTAATCGAGTCGATGTTATATTTGAAGCTAATATTCCAATTATTTTTGATGGGTCAGTAAACTCCAGCTTCTTTACAGATCAGAACTTCGTCGTTTTCGGAACACAGACAGGCCTTCACTCAGGAACATTTACACTCAGCGATAGCAACAAAACTGTGACTTTCGATCCTGATAAGGATTTCGGAATAGGAGAACTTGTGTCGGTCACTTTATCCGGTGCTCTCTGTTTGCAGGAGCCCTATGTATTTTCCTTTCAGGTTCAATCCATAAATGGAGGGGGTAGTTATAATGAGTCAAGATTTTCTCCATATGCTGTGGGCAATAACACAGGCGCCCTGGTTGCAAGTGATTTTAATAATGACGGCTTTCCGGATATTGCAGTAACCAGGGGAGATTTTAAAGTTATCGTTTTCCAAAAAGGGACCGGTAAAAAGAAATTCAGAAAAACAGGAGAATTTCGTGTCGGTGGAATTCCAGGCTCTTTGACGTTCGGCGATTTTAATCGCGATGGGAATATGGATCTGGCGATTGCCACGGCTGACAAGGACCAAGCATCTAGCGATTTCATATCGATTCTGTTAGGCAATGGTGATATGACTTTTCAGAGTCCACAACTGTTTGCGGTTGGTGCGGGACCAAATTCAATCCAAAGTGGCGATTTAAATGGCGACGGCAACCCGGACCTGGCTGTCAATAACCACTTCGATAAAAACGTCTCTGTTTTGTTGGGGAATGGTAACGGGACTTTTCAAGCACAGAAGACATTCCCTGTGGATGGTTTTCCCAGGTCAATGGTAATAGGAGACTTCAATAATGACGGTAAGCTGGATATCGCTTCCGCCAGTGGAGATAATACAACAAGCGAGCCTGGTTCTGGCCCGGGCAAGGGATCGCTGTTACTAGGGAATGGTGACGGTACATTTCAAAATAAAAAAAGCTTTAATCCTAACAGTGCTCCTTTTCATATGGCAACCGGGGACTTTAATGAAGATGGCATCTTAGATATCGTCGTTGCCAATGAAGATGATATTGGCCTTAGCAGTAAGGTGATTACCCTGGTGTTAGGCAACGGGGATGGGACGTTCGAAAAACCCACGAAATTGGATGTCGATCAAGAACCACGGGCAGTGGTTGTGGGTGATTTTAAACATGATGGCCACCAGGATATAGCAGTAGCCGGCTTCAATAAAAATCATGTATCTTTGTTGTATGGAGATGGAAAAGGGAAATTTAAAAAGCAAGTTTTATTCAACACCGGAGATGGGCCCAACTCTATAGTCTCATGCGATTTTAATAAAGACGGCAACCTGGATCTTGCTACCTCGAATGTCAGATCCCAGGATATTACTATCCTTTTTGACCCACCCGGGTTTTTCAATGTTCCTGATATTTACAATCTTTCACAAAATTACCCCAATCCATTTAATCCCAGCACCACAATTCATTACCAGGTTCCGGAGGATGGAAATCTGGAAATCAAGATTTTTAATCTTTTTGGCCAGGTAGTGAAAACACTGGTCAATGAGGATCAGCGCGGCGGGCATTATTTTATTCAATGGGATGGCACAAATGATTTCGGTATGCCAGTTGCTTCCGGTGTATATTGGTATATAATTCAGGCTCAAAACTTTACCAACATTAAAAAGATGATGTTTTTGAAGTAGAATAAATAGAAATTGGGAATAATTTAATTTCAAAACAAATACTATTTTAGTGAGAATACACTACATAATAGAAAATAACAGATTGGCTAATTGAAGAAAAGAAAATTGTTTTGCCACAATTTGTATTTTATTTTGCAATTTATTTAAACGCCGAACTTGTATAATATTTCAAATTATTGATTATGCAACGTTTAAGATAAGTACTGATGATATTGGTAGAGTGTAATCCCCTCTTTTGAGAGGCTGTGTCCTGAGCCTGACGAAGGGGGAAGAAAATTCTCCCGTCCAGACGGGAGGGTTTTCAGGGGTGTGTATTCTTAAAAAATCGATTATTATTGAATAGTACTTCCCTTAAAAACCTGATTATACAAGAGTTACAACGAGTTTCAAACAAGATCCTTCACTCCGCTTCACTTCGTTCAGTTCCTATATTGAAAAATAAATGTCTCCTCACTAACTTTTAATAAATTGCA
>CAYXGW010000163.1:0-8935 GCA_964464595.1 uncultured Deferribacteres bacterium | reverse complement strand
AATAGCTATTGGGGTAGGCTTATTAGCCGCTTTTGTAAGTTTTTTCCTGGTAAATCGGATTCCTACTCATCATATGGAAGATAGGATAACGATAAGACAACCAATAGTAGTTAACAAAAATGTAGAAAAGGCCATTCAACATCTCTCCAAGGTTTCGGATAACGCAACAGGAATAATCAAAAACCAGACAGATCATATGCTAAATGACCTCAAAGCCATTCATAAAGAAGTTGAAATGGGCACCGAGGTTGAACAAAGCTCCAGTGAATTTAGAACAGTGGAACGGATTTTTATCTTTCTACAAATACTTAGTGCATCATTCGTGGCTTTTGCTCATGGCGCAAATGATGTTGCAAATGCTGTAGGACCACTTGCAGCCGTAATAGCAACGCTTAAATCCGGTGTTGTGGATCTAGAATCTACAGTGCCGCTTTGGGTTTTAGGTTTGGGTGGTGTTGGCATTGTTATAGGCTTAGCGACCTGGGGCTGGCGTGTAATGGCTACCATTGGTAAAAAAATCACCGAATTAACACCTACCCGAGGATTTGCTGCGGAGTTCGCTGCGGCAACGACTATTGTCCTTGCTTCTAAATTAGGCCTTCCCATCAGCACAACGCATACACTTGTAGGCGCTGTTATCGGTGTCGGGATGGCCCGCGGCATTGGGGCTTTAAATTTACAAGTGGTGGTCAATATTATTATATCCTGGATTATTACAATTCCGGTAGGAGCTATTGGTGCAATACTTTTTTATTATATCTTCAAAGCAATTTTCGGATAAGAGTAATAGTTTGGATTAATCAATAAACCATTCCACAATTCCTTTTTAAAAAACCTGGGATAAAGCAATCCATTTGCCAACCCAACTATCGTAAATGCGATCACGCCATCCAAAATATTAAAAATATAAAATGTCTTTGCATGGGCGTAATGATTCATATAGATTGCACTAATACTCGCGAAGAGTAAAAACATCAATCCAAACACCTTCAAACTCTTTATGATCATATTTCCCTGTAAGTTTTTATGCATTAATACAAAAACTACCGTTACAATGAACCACATCATAAAATTATAAAAAAATGAAGTTACCCAATCGATTGTGGTAAATTTATTATTAAAGACAGTAGGGTATTCCGACATTGCACCGAATAATTTTGGCAGAATCGTAAACTGCTCGATAGGTCCTGCCACTAAATAACGTACAAGATTTAGGGTAACAACAAGGGCTAAGAATTTAAAGATAAACTTCATGATGCTCTCCTTTATTCACTTCCAATTGAATTACAATATCATATTATTAAACACACTTTTCGCAGCTAGTTTCGTAAGTTTTAAATTTCTGGATCCTAATGAAATCAATTTATTCGTCACGGTGGAATTCCTTAGGATTGGTGAAAATACATGATTGACCCAAAATCGATTTATTTTGGGAAATTCCAGATAATCGGTTTTATTGCCAAAATGTTCCAAAATCCTCTTTGCAACTATCACTCCGTCTTGAAGAGCGAAATATATTCCTTGCCCTGTAAATGGCTCCACAGTTTTTCTTGCATCTCCAATTAAATAGCTAAACTTAAATTCTGTTTGACGTTTTCTTGGATTAATTGGAAAAGCAGTTAGTGATTTCTCAAATTTATTAATTTTCTCAAAAACTTGATTGAAGGGACTATTTGATTTAATGTTTTTTGATAGGAACTTTAATGGGTCTTCAGAAACAAGCCTTGCAATTCCCGGAGTTGTTACCATTGCAAGATTTACTAAATTTTGGCCTAATCCTACTATCCCAAAATATCCTAAATCATAAAAAAATAAATCAACACAATTATTTTCAAACCCATGACTGTCAAAGAATAATTGAATGCCGACGCGATCTGTGTTTTTGCTATCATTGAATGATTTATTCTTTTGAGATTGCTTGCTTAATTTGCTTGCTACAAAAGAATTTCTACCATCCGCGCCGACCAATATTTTTGAATTAACAATTTTTCTATTTTTATTTTTATTTTCAGAAATAAAAACATGCCACTTTTCGTCGTAAATCAGATCCACTACGCGAGATTCATTCAGGACAATCACACCCAAATCCTTTGCATGATTTAGCAAAATATCATCCAATTCACTCCTACTCATTGCAAAAAAAGGTGCGGTATATCTCTTAAGATGAACTTGAACAACTTCGTCATTCTTATTATGAATACGAATCCATTCTATGAAACTAGGATTTCGAGCTTTGATCTTATCACTAATCCCAAGCAAATCGAAAATTTGCCACGTTGCAGGATTGATACAATCTCCGCAAATTTTTTGTCGTGGAAATTTTGCTTTGTCAATAACTAATACTTTTAGACCGGCTTTGCTTAATAACGCAGCACAAGTTGAACCGGCGGGTCCGCCACCTACCACTATGACTTGGAATTCATTAGATTGCATTATGTTATTCAGCCATTGGCTTTTAGCTGTTGGCTTTTGGTAAAGTTACAGCCGAACGGCAGATTTAACTTCTTAGCCCGTATTTCTGTTCTGCCAATCGGTATACTTGTTTTAACTGTGGAAATACCTTTTTGCCAAATATTCAGAGTCCTAATATTTCTCTCTTTATTTTCCAATCCTTAAGCGTCGGGATACCAATGGCCAATGGCCAATGGCTAATAGCTAATAGCCGAATAGTTACTAAGGTCATTTTATGTTTGCAGCTTTGCTGCATTACTGAATGTAGCGACCAAAAACCAATACTGAATTAATTCCGCCAAATCCGAAAGAATTAGTCAAGATATAATCTACCGTTGCTTCCCGCCCTTTATTTGCGACATAATCCAGATCGCAATCCGGGTCAACATTTTCAAAGTGGATCGTTGGAGGGATAAAATTATGTGTAAAGATCATTGCGCTAATGGCCGCTTCAATAGCGCCGGCCGCACCCAATGAATGGGTGTGCATCGATTTTGTTGCGCTTATTGGAATTTTGTAAGCCCTGTCGCCAAACACTTGCTTTATTGCGTAGGTTTCGGTTTTGTCATTCAAAGGCGTGGAACTGCCATGAGCGCTGATATATCCCACGGAGTCAATGTCTATTTTTGCTTCCTGCAATGAATTTTTCATGGCATTTATCGCGCACAAGGCGTCGGGTCGTGGAGCTACCATATGGTAGCCATCATTATTACAGGAAAAACCAAGCACTTCGCAATAAATGTTTGCCCCTCGTTTAACAGCCTTCGATAATTCTTCCAACACAAGAACTGCAGCCCCTTCGCCCATTACAAAGCCATCGCGGTTTTTATCAAATGGCCTGCAAGCGAAATCAGGATCAGGGTTTATAGACATCGCACGAATGATCGAAAAGGCGCTGAAACTTAGTTCAAATAATGGCGCTTCTGTACCGCCTGTTATCATAACATCAGCAGAACCGTCACGGATATACCTAAATCCTTCTCCAATTCCAATTGATCCCGATGAACAGCTGTTCGAGTTTGCATTGCTTGGACCGATGAATCCATACCGTATGGCAATATTACTAGATCCAGCTCCACCAAAAACCGTAAGGGCCAAACTCGGATCTACTCCACGAAGGCCTTTCTCCAAAAATGCCTTATGCTGCAATTCTGCACCGCCAACACCTCCCAATGCTGTTCCCAATGTTACTCCAACACGTGAATTGGGTTGCTTTTGATCATAGTCCAATTTTGCATCGTCAATTGCCATACTGGCAGCTGCCAGCCCAAATTGGGAAAATCGATCCATTCGCTTGACTAATTTTTTATCAAAAAAATCTAAAGGATTAAAGTCACTAATTTCTCCTGCCACCCTAGTACGGATTTTCGAACTATCAAAACTTGAAATAACCTGTGCGCCCGATACTCCTTCACTAGCGCCTTTCCACAAGCCATCTTTGCCATGTCCTATTGGAGTAATAGCGCCGATGCCTGTTATAACGACTCGTCTACGATCCATATTTTTGCTCAATATATTGTTTCATATGTGTGAGTGTTTGATTTGCAACATAATGGATAAAGAAATTTCCAACAATTTGCTCCGCAATGAATTTTCCGATAATGGGTATATTAGATTTCAGGTCATGCACAATGCGAACATCTACTCCGCTGTCTAATTGCGTAAATGTCCAAACTACTTCCATACCTTTGGTAAACGCCTTTAAATGATGGAAATGAATTTCCTTTTTATCGGGCAATATATTAACATCCGAAGTCCATTTAATGGGAATCCAATTTCGTTTTGCAGCCATTTCAACCGTGAACTTAGTTGACTTCTTCTCTAAAAAATTGATGTACCGATAATGTGGTAAAATTTTAGGCCAGAGAGATAAATCAGCGGCAGTTTCGAAAATATTATCTAAAGCTGAATAGATTATAATACTACTTTCGCTATGCATCACTTTTCTCCAATTAATATTAAACGAAAGAACGGTCGTTTTTTAATAGTAATCTTTTCAATACCTGCTTTAACCGCTAGTCTGCCCAGTTCAGATTTTGTAAATCCACGCAAGACCGAAAGATAGGAATCGTGAAGTGTTATCGGATTGCGTGTTGTTGCATGCGTGTAAAGCCATGCAATCCAGGCGCCCGGCCATGTTCTATTTAAATCGTTAACAATTAAGGCAACTTTGCTAATTGAATTCATACGGTTTAATATGATAATAGCTTCATTTTCTGTAAAATGATGAATGGCAAGAGAACAAATCACGATGTCAAAACTGTTTGATCCGTACGGCAGTTTCAAAATATCATGTTCTTCAATATGGATTTCCGGAAAATCTTTGGTTTTCTCTCTGGCTACTTCAAGAATATCAGGATTTTTATCAACTGCTACAATTTTAAAACTTAGTTCTTTTTCATATAGGAAATTAGCAATAGCAACCGGATGGTCTGCAGAACCTGTTGCCAAATCGAGAATAGTGATTTCTTCATGATTATCCATTCTCAACAATAATTTTTTGATCTCCGACAGTACTGCCGCTAAGCCGCCAAAAAATCGATTGATCACCTGCAGATTTTTCAGATCATCGCGTAAGATAAGGAGGTCATTGTTTTGATTATCGATCATTTCCGGAACCGATGGATCAAAATGACGATGTGGAATAAAGATATTCATAACCCAATCAATTTATATGTTGACAAAATAAGGACTTATATTAAAAAGTCAACAAGTAAATGCCGCCACAGACTTGCACAGAATTGAACCTATTGACTATCACATACTAAAACAAAAGCATGTTACTCAAAAACCTGTTCATTAAGGCAATCTTTGGGCCGGAATTTCGTTATTTCAGGCAGGAGATTCCCGCTTAAAACATGCGGGAATGACAGAAAAGGTTGTTTTCGTTCAGACACTAATTTAGTCTGTGGCTGTTTTTTGTCAGTGTAAGTCTGTGGCCATGGCTACTATCTTTTTTATATTTTATGTATCTTTATTATTAGAACCAGCAATTTTGTCGGCAAAATTAAAGGTTTTTTCGAATACGAATAATAGGATAACCATTCACATTTGCAAAGCGATTCATCCTTAATGAAGCCAAACGAACAATCAAATAAGGAACTTCCCGATGAAGTTCTTGTTGTAGCAGCGATTCTTGGCGACTTTGAAGCCTTTAATGAACTGGTAATTCGTTATCGGACTGCAGTCGTTCGCTTTGCACAGTCAATAGTTGGGTTCACAGATGCTGAAGATGTTGCACAGGATACTTTACTACTTGCATTCAAGGCTTTGCCTTCTATCGAAAACCCCGACAAATTTGCGGCATGGCTTATGACTATTGCCCGTAACCGTGCTTTAAGGTTTATCAAGCGGAAGAACACCAAATCATCCAGGCATGTGGAATTTGATGAAATGCTGCTTGAACACATAAGTGAACTGAATCAGCCACTGATTGACAGGAAAGACAGCAATGAGGAAATAATGATGGCCTTAAAAAAGCTGCCGGAAGAATATGCAATGGTAATGCGAATGCGGTATTTCGACGAGATGCCTTTAAAAAGAATGACGGCTTTCCTCAACGTACCCATGCATACAATAAAATGGAGAATCTTTCGCGGCAAGCAGTTGCTGCGCGATCAAATTAATTTATTAAGAGAAGGAGAAAAGAAATGGATAGAGAAAAAGAACTGACCAAACTGGTCAACATGTTGCGACGAACCGCTCGAATGGCTTTAAATGTTGAGTGGACAGAAGACACTACGGATGCTGCACAATATTGTGTGGAACAATACAACCGTGTCTTAGAACGTTTAAAGCAGCTTGACCCAAATGAAACCACTGTATTTGAACCGTTGGAATCAGGCAGTTCATTAAATGTAGTGGCGATTGCCTGCCGGCAATTGGCAGCTTATTACGAAGATGAAGTTAAGGATTCTAACGCCTGGCAGACCTTTTGCGGCGGTGCCGCGATTAGCGCTGATTCCTTCAAAGATTTCTGGCGTAAAGGTGCAACCGATATTCAAGACTTGGGCGAAGCCATTCGTGAGAGCATAGAAACATGGTCGAAACAACGAAAGAATAGAGATAGTGAATCTTCGGGAGATGACAAGACGAAACCAGAGACTGACACAGGGCCACAGACTGACTCAGACAAAAGCAAGCCACAAGACTAACACAGATAAAAGTTAAAAAAATATCACAGACTTTCACAAGACTATTCAGTGAAAGTCTGTGGCCTGTTTTTAGTCTGTGCCAGTCAGTGGCTGTCATTTCACCTAATCCTACTTTATCCTAAAAATCCTTTTTGTTATTTATTCATTAGAGACTTGCTTTTGTTTTTCTGAGTTTTTATATTCTGATTAAGTAAAAATCAAGGGAACACTATGCCGCCGGATACAACTGCAGTTTCTTCAATTTTAGCAGATCCAAACCCTTTAACAATTATTGCAACCATTGTCGGAATTATTGCCGGATTGGTTGCGATTACAGTTGGATACATCACCAAGATAAATCCCTGGCTGCAAAACAAACGAGATCGTCGCTCCTTAAAAAAGAGATTTGGCGCTGAGCTTTATCCAATTGGAGTCATTGAAAATTCAACCCGTTATTATATTGAGCCTTTTTGCCAGAGCCTCGATCCGGCCGGCTCGGAAGAACCCCGACTTGTATATGGAGCAAAGCAAAATCTATTCGATGCAATCGATGACGCGTTAAACAACCCCACCGAATACCGTTACATATTCTTGCTGGCTGATTCTGGAATGGGAAAATCAACTTTCTTGCTTAATTATTACGCACGTAATTTAAGAAAACGCCGACGGAAATTCGAATTCCATCTCATCCCTTTGGGAATTCCTGACGCTGATGAGAGAGTCATGCAGGTTGAGAATAAAAAGGATACTGTATTATTTCTCGATGCCCTGGACGAAGACACGCTTGCCATAGTCGATCATGTGGAACGGCTGAGAATTCTGCTTGACTTATCCAGGGAATTTGCCAAAGTTCTGATCACCTGCCGGACGCAATTCTTTCCAAAGGAAGAAGAGATTCCGCAAGAAACCGGTATCGTTAAGTTTGCTCCACGGGAAGCCGGTGAAAAGGCTGAATTTGTTTTTCATAAACTATATCTTTCGCCATTTACCAATGAACAGGTTCAAGCCTATTTAAGAAAGCGTTATCCGCTGCGGCAGCTAAAACGCCGGGGTATTGCGAAGGAGATGGTGGAAAAAATTCCCAATCTCAGCATTCGGCCCATGCTGCTGGCTCATATAGACGTCCTGGTAACAACTGAACGAAATATTAAGTATGCTTTTGAGCTTTACGAAGAAATGGTCGAAGCATGGTTAATTCGGGAAGAAGGGATCGTTCCCGGCCTAAAAAAAGTTCCTCTGCGTAAATTCTCTGAGCATTTGGCAGTTGATTTGTATAGTAAAAGGGAAGTACGCGGTGCCGAACGTATTATCAAAGATGAACTCACTATGCTGGCTGAAAAATGGGATATCCCTTTGGACGACTGGCAGCTCACCGGCCGTTCCCTGCTCAATCGCGACGCTGTTGGAAATTACAAGTTCGCGCACCGATCGATCATGGAGTACCTTTTTGTGAAGCGTTTTACTGACGGGGACGAGTCTTGCACCGGCATTGTGTGGACCGATCAAATGAA
Source organism: uncultured Deferribacteres bacterium (assembly GCA_964464595.1). Lineage (GTDB taxonomy): Bacteria > Zhuqueibacterota > JdFR-76 > JdFR-76 > DREG01 > JADFJB01. The sequence goes on along the minus strand of CAYXGW010000163.1, from coordinate 840 downwards.
AATGTTTTTTGTGGAAATGTTCCGCGAGAGCTTAAACAAAAAGAAAGCCACGGTTATAAATCTTGAAGGAGCGGACATTTCAAACTTAAGAGAACATTTATATAAACTTCGTTCGAATCCAACCAGAATATCTTTTGATAAAGTCAATTCCATGCTTCACAAATACAGTTTTTTTGATACTGATAATAACAAAAGTGGAAACGGAATAGTGCATTTTTTTGAAAAAAAGAAGATAAATGACCAAAATATCGTGATTGACAATTCCACAGGTTTAACCTGGCAACAATCAGGTTCTGAGGAAAGTTTATCATATAAAAATTCAGAGGGCTATATCCAAAAACTTAACAAGGATCAATATGCAGGTTATGATGATTGGCGACTGCCAACACTCGAGGAAGCTATGTCTCTCATGGAACCGCTAAAGAAGAACGGAAAGTTATACACTGATCCCATTTTTGACCAAAATCAAGAGTGGATTTGGACATCGGACAAACATGCCGCCTCGTTTGCTTGGGTAGTCAGTTTCGATTATGGCATCTGCTACAGCGCTTACATCTACGACGGCAAGTACGTTCGAGCAGTTTGCTGAGGATCCCGAATTTGATTATTATAATTACACTATTTCATTAAAGAATTCGGATAGGCAAGTTATTTTGGAATTGGTTATTTGAATTGTTTTATTATTTCAATAAAACGTAGAATTTATGCCCAAAAAAAATAAAAAACTCTGCTTTGTTCTCATGCCATTCAGTGACGAACGTAGGGAGGTGTATGAGAAAGCGATTAAACCTGCATGCCAATCGGCAGGGTTTGAATCGCTGCGTGTCGATGAACTTGAAG
>CAYXGW010000162.1:0-8964 GCA_964464595.1 uncultured Deferribacteres bacterium | reverse complement strand
TCGAGACATTCACTCCGGATGAAAAAGTGGGTGTCAATATCGTTCGCCGGGCACTAGAGGAGCCCATTCGCAAAATTGCCGAGAATGCAGGTTTCGAAGGTTCAATCGTAGTGCAAAAAGTTCAAAGTGGAGAAGGTGCATACGGTTTTAATGCTGAGACAGGTGAATACGAAGACCTGCTCAAGGCAGGTGTTCTGGATCCTACAAAGGTTACACGAACAGCATTGGAAAATGCAGCAAGTGTGGCAGGGCTTCTGTTAATGACTGAAGCTATCATAACCGATATTAAGGAACCTGATCCACCAGCTCCGGCAATGCCTCCGGGCGGCGGCGGTATGGGTGGAATGTATTAAACCAAAAAAGTTGAAAAGTCAAAAGGCCGGAGAGTTTTTCTTCGGTCTTTTTTTGTTTAAATCAAAATTATAATCTCTCTAAAGCTTCTTCCACATCATTGATTAAATCATCTACATCCTCAATCCCAACAGCATAGCGGATCAATCCGTCCGGCACTCCGGAGGCTTTTCGCTCTTCCTCATTCAATTCTACATGACTGGTTAAAGCAGCCGGCCCCACAATGGTTTCTACCTGGCCCAGGTTCGGAGCCAAATAAGCAAATTTTAATTGAGGTAAAAAGATTGCAACAGCCTCCCATCCGCCCTGCAGCTCAAAGCTTAGAACGCCGCCAAATCCCTTCATTTGCTTTTTGGCAATTTCATGCCCCGGATGAATCTCCAATCCCGGGTAATACACATGCTTGATTTTTGGATTTCGAGATAATACTTTTGCTATTATCATTGCGCTTTCATTCTGGCGTTGTATTCTCAATCCCAGGGTTTTCAAACTGCGTAGCAACAAATACGCGCTGTTGGCATCCAGGGAAGGACCAGTCAATTCCCGATGCCGATAAATCTTTTCGATTAACTCTTTGTTCCCACAGACAATTCCACCCAAAACATCACCATGACCGCAAAGAAATTTAGTTGCGCTATGAATGACTAAATCCGCTCCCAGGCCAATCGGATTTTGATTGATAGGTGTAGCAAATGTATTATCAACGACTACAATAACATTGTTTTTGTGAGCTGCGTCAATTAGCTTTGCGAGATCGAGAATTTTGAGCGTCGGATTTGTAGGTGTTTCCAAGTATAAAAGTTGACATCCCTTGTTAATTTCCGCGATGATTTCATCATGATTATCTGTTGTGCAGACTTCACAATGAATACCAAAACGAGGTAAGATCTGGGTGAAATGTAAATACGTTGCACCATAGGCATCGCGGACCGTCACTACACGATCATGCGGATTCAACAGCGCAAAAAGCGTAGTACTGATGGCTGCCATCCCGGTTGCAAAACTGACCGCACTTTCGGCATCTTCCAAAGCAGTTAGCTTTTCTTCAAGACGATTTGTTGTAGGGTTTGAATTTCTGCTATAAATGTCACCTGCAATATTTTTTTCTGCAACATTTCCCCATTCTTCCAAATCTTTAAATGCGAAAGCTGAATTAGCAACAATCGGTGGGATTATTGACCTTGTTGATGAATCGATTCGTTCTGTGGAATGAACTGACTGAGTAGAAGGACCATAGCGATGAACTCTATTCTTTTTTTTGTTTTTCATTTGATAAACCCTGTCTTTTTAGTTTACAACAATTGAATTAAATCCGAATTTAGTAAATTCTAAAATTACCCGAGCATTCAGATTGGCTTTTTGTTTAAAAAATGGTAGACAGAATATAAAAATCAAGTTGTTTAAAATAATTGAAAGGATTTCAAAAATTAATATTATGATGAACAATAATCAATATTCAAGAATCAACAATCAAGTATACTTGGTATTAAGCATAATCTTTCAGTATCAGTTTGATTTATTGATATCTATTTTCATTTTGATTTTGTTATATTATCCTTTAATTTTATAAATAAAACATTTTAATTAATTTTTTGATTTTATTGGGTTCAATCCATAAACCCATAGAAAGTAATGGAGAACTGATAATCAATTATGAATAAACCCTCCTCGTCGGATTTTTCAACACAAGACGTTAAAATTCTACTAAAAGAATATTATAACTTAGAAGCATCTGTTAAACCATTGGACAGCTATTGGGATCAAAATTTCCTGGTGATTGTTCCATCAGGTAAAAAATTCGTCTTTAAAATTGCCAACCTGGCTGAAAGCAGGGATGTCCTGGATTTGCAAAACAAGGTTATGCAATTTTTAACTAATTGTGATCTATCCATAGCTTCTCCGACAATTCAAAACGCAACAAATGGCAAAGAAATGATTTCGATAAAAGATCATGAGAACACTCCTTATTTAGCACGTCTCTTGACTTTTCTCGATGGTACTTTCCTGTCTAAAATTCAACAACCAACGAAAGCGCTCCTTCTTCATTTTGGTTATGTTTTGGGCAGGATGGATAAAGCTTTGCAGGATTTCCATCATCCTTCCGCTCAACGAAGGACTGAATGGGATTTGAAAAACACAACCGATTTATCTCGGTATCTTAATCATATTGTTAATCGAAATCAAAGGCGGTTGGTTGAATATTATCTTCAACTTTTCGAAAATGAGGTAGCTCCTGTTTTACCGCAACTCCGGCAAAGTGTCATCCACAATGACGGTAATGATCATAATATCCTGGTTGGAGAAGGTAAGGTTGGTAAGAAAATGGTTATCGGTATTATCGATTTCGGTGATGTGGTTAAAACCCAAACAATATTTGAATTAGCCACTGCCGCAACTTACGTAATGCTTGGAAAAGCTGATCCTTTAAAAGACGCCAGTTACCTGATCCAAGGTTATCATAAGGCATTTCCGGTTACCAAAAATGAGATTGAGATTCTGTTTTTTCTTATTGCCACCAGGCTTTGCGCAAGTGTCTTACTATCTTCTCAACATAAAATCCTGGAGCCTAATAACGAATATATAACCATATCCGAAAAACCAGCCTTAGCATTGTTGAATAGATTTCTGGAAATAAATCCCATTCAAGCCCAAAATATTTTTTGGCAAGCTTGTGGTTTAAAAAAGCTGGAAATGCTTAAAGGTTTCCGTAAGGAAAAAACTCTGGAAATTAGAAACAGGCATATCGGCAAATCCCTGAGTTTATCCTATAAAGAACCGCTTAAAATTGTTCGTGGTGCTATGCAATATCTCTACGATGATAAAGGAAATACTTTTCTCGATTGTGTAAACAATGTATGCCATGTTGGACATTGTCATCCTAGTGTTGTTAAAGCGGCACAAAAACAGATGTCGGTGTTAAATACAAATACGCGTTATTTACATGATTATTTGGTCAAATATGCCCAGCGGCTAACTGAAAAACTGCCTGATTCTTTAAGTGTTTGTTACATTGTGAATTCCGGCAGTGAAGCCAATGATTTGGCATTAAGATTAGCTCATTCTCACACAAAGAGAAAGGATATTATAGTGGTAGATGGCGCCTATCATGGTAATTTATCTTCTCTAATTGAAATTAGCCCATACAAATTCGATGGTCCGGGAGGAAAGGGTTCACCATCCCATGTACATATTGTAATGATGCCGGATACTTTTCGGGGCAAATACAAAACCGATAATCCGGCTAGTGCAAAGAATTATGCGAGCCAGGTTCAAAGAACGATAAGTGATATCCAAACAAAGGGAAAAGGACTGGCAGCATTTATATGCGAACCGCTGTTAAGTTGTGGGGGACAAATCGTTCTGCCGGATAACTATCTGAAATTGGCTTACGGATTCGTACGAAATGCTGGCGGAGTTTGCATTGCGGATGAAGTCCAAATAGGCTTTGGCCGAATGGGTTCTCATTTCTGGGGATTTGAAACGCAAGGTGTTGTTCCCGATATTGTGACCCTTGGAAAACCCATTGGCAATGGCCATCCTTTAGGAGCAGTAGTTACGACACCTGAAATCGCCGAATCCTTTAATAATGGTATGGAATATTTTAATACTTTTGGCGGGAACCCGATATCCTGTGCTGTGGGATTGGCAGTTCTGGATGTAATTGAAAAAGAAAAGCTTCAAGAAAATGCTTTTGATGTAGGGGTATATTTCAAAAACGGACTACAACAACTGATGATGAAATATCCACTAATTGGGGCTGTCCGAGGATTAGGTTTATTTCTTGGTCTTGAATTGGTCTTAGATCGTGAGACCCTAGTTCCTGCTGTAAAAGAAGCGAAAATTATTATTGAAGAAATGAAAAATCGAGGTGTCCTGTTAAGTATCGATGGTCCATTGTATAATGTGTTGAAGATCAAACCACCACTGGTTTTTACGAAAACAAATGTAGATGTTTTCATTCAAAACCTACATAAGGTATTATCAAAACTCTCGTACTAATGCGATCTAATATTATCATTTCTTTTGTGGTTTTGCCTTTTGATTTATTTCGATTATTATATCCTTTTCATAAAAATTACCAACATGTTTATGATATAGAAAGCCGCCAAAATTGTGTTGATTAATTGTGATCGTTGTAAAGATGTTCATATTTTGTATTTTGGTAAACCAGTCCCGGGAATATTTTTAGTTGAAATGAATAAGAAATATGGTAATGATATGCATTAAACATTTGCTAAAATTATTAAAATTTTGTATCTTTCAAGAAAATAATTAAACAAAGTATATTGAAAGTTGTGGATTTGCAAAAGTGGGATTTTGCAGTTTCAGCAATATATTTAGAAAGTTGGACTGGCTCAATTGAAGCAGGAAACTTGCAATATATTGGGATGAATTGGATGATGGAGTTGAAATTAATCACTTTTTAGAAATGCAACCACTCGCTAACCATAACCTGTGTGTGTAATCTCTAACTATTTACAAAATAAGAGTTTACATACATCTACGTAATATCTCTCAAGATAGTATTGAGACAAATTTCCAAATTTATATTTAAGGTTATTATGACTAGACATTTTCAAGCAATATTTTATATTTAAAGAACAACAAAACTGTTAGTCTAAAAAGAAATGGAGTATAATTTTTTATGATTCCAAAACCATTTAAAACCCGAAATGAGGACGGGTACTTCGCCATTAATAATCAAACAAGAATTATTGTGCCTCAAGATCCGGAAATTGTGAAAGTCGGAAAATTACTTTCCGAACAAATTGCTGTTTCGACCGGTTTGAATTTATCTGTAGAAAATCAAACAAATTCAAAAAAAGACAATACGATAAACTTGATCATAAAAGATACGGATGAGGAATTAGGTCCGGAAGGGTATCGAATATCAATCTCTCCTATCGCAATTTACATCAAAGCCTGGAAGTTAGCTGGCCTTTTTTATTCTCAACAAGCTTTTCGACAGCTATTTCCTCCACAATTTGAAAGTTCTGAAATAGTTCGTGGGGTAAATTGGAAATTACCCTGCCTTTATATCAAAGATTTACCACGCTTTCCATGGCGAGGAATGCATCTTGATGTGTGCCGACATTTTTTTCCCAAAGAATTCATCAAAAAATACATAGATATAATGGCCTTCTATAAAATGAATACTTTTCACTGGCACCTTACAGATGATCAGGGTTGGCGTATCGAAATTAAGAAATATCCAAAATTAACGGAAATTGGTGCATGGCGGGTTGATCGAAGTGAACAACATTGGAATGATCGAAAACCTCCAAAGGAAAATGAAAAGCCATCGTACGGCGGATTCTATACCCAGGAAGATATCAAAGAAATCGTTGCATATGCCGAGAGTAAATTTATAACTATCGTGCCTGAAATTGAAATGCCCGGACACGCAATAGCTGCTTTGACTGCTTATCCAGACCTGTCTTGTACCGGTGGACCTTTTCATGTTATGCCTGGCGGGTACTGGCCAATCAGCGATATTTTTTGTGCCGGCAATGAAAAAACATTTAAGTTCATGGAAAATGTTTTATCTGAAGTGATCGAATTGTTTCCGGGAGAATTTATCCACATCGGTGGTGATGAAGCTCACAAAGCCAATTGGGCAGAATGTAAAAAATGCCAAAAAAGAATAAAAGATGAAGGATTAAAAAACGAGAAGGAACTCCAGAGCTACTTCATCAAAAGGATTGAAAAATTCTTAAATGCTCATGAAAAGAGACTCATCGGTTGGGATGAGATTTTCGAAGGGGGAATTGCTGAAAATGCAGCTGTTATGTCCTGGCGCGGAATAGCTGGCGGTATTGCTGCAGCAAAAACCGGACATGATGTTGTTATGTCGCCGGCACCTTTCTGCTATTTCGATTATTACCAAGGCAAACACGGGGAGCCACCGGCCATGGGAGGTTATTTGCCACTGGATAAAGTTTATTCTTTTGAACCTGTTCCTAAGGGTATTCCCGGGAACAAAAAGGAGCACATTCTCGGCGCCCAGGGAAGTATGTGGACCGAGTATATTTCAACACCGGATCATTTGGAATACATGTTGTTACCCAGACTGGCCGCAATGGCTGAAGTGGTTTGGACAGATAAGAAACATAGAAATTTTGAGAATTTTAAAAAGCGTATGATGGATCATTATGATCGCTTCGCAATAATGGATATAAACTATTATATTTCTCCTCCACAAAATTTTGGCGGCAGGGAGGTTATTTTTCGTAAAACAAAGATTGAACTACAAAATGGTGTTGAAAACAGTTCGATTCATTTCACAGACGATGGCACTGAACCAACTATTGAATCAGAAAAATATTTGAAACCAATACTGGTAAACCGCCATATGACGTTAACAGCACGAACCATACTTCAAAACGGCAGGATGAGCCGCCCGGTAAGTACTTATTATTTCCTGGTCGATCATGTTTTGAATGGATTACACTATAAATATTTTGAAGGGGATTGGGAAAATATACCAAAATTTGATTCCCTGGAGCCTAAAAAAACCGGTCATATTTTTGATTTTGAATTGAATAAAATTGAGGCTGAAGTTGACAATTTTGGCGTTGAATTTACCGGCTCAATAAAAATTATTAAGGAAGGTAAATATACATTCTATTTGATTTCAGAGAATGGCCACAAACTGGAAATTGAAGATTTGCAAAATTCCGGTAAGTTCAAAACTGTGGTAGATACAGATAGCAAACAAAAAAAAATTAAACAAAGTGGTTCAATATCTTTACAAGAAGGTAAAAATCAAATCAAAATCTCTTATTTCCAAAAATCCGGCGAACAGCATTTCAAAGTACTTTATAAAGGACCGGGAGTCGAAAAACAGCTTATTCCACCTCAGTATCTTTATATTCCTTTAGATCCGGAATCTGAAGAAGAGTAAGGACTTTTAGTATAGAACCAATCGAAAAATCTATTCAAATAATAGACAATGAATAAACAAATTGAGATTGGTTTGAAATCATGATAGGCGGAATATTATTTAAATTTAACCTCGTTTGGAAGGAAGTATACCTCTTCCAGAAACCTAAATTCAGCTTATGTATCTAAGGAGTTACGAATTAAATGGATAACCCAATTGACAAAGAAAATAATCCAGGCCCAACAAATCATGAATTCAATCGAAGGGATTTTGTCAAATTAGGCGCTGCAACCGGATTGGGGATAGCTTTAACCAGTGCTAACCTTACTGGTTGTGCCAGCACAATGGCAACCCGGAAGCTTGGTGCGGCTCCTGATAAATTATTCTCGACAGATCCTATCGATCCGGTACGCATAGGGTATGTTGGTGTGGGTCTACAAGGTACATCTCATGTAAAAAACTTACTCAATATTGATGGCGTTGAAATCAAAGCGATTTGCGATATTGTCGAAGAGAAAGTTAGCCGAAATCAAAATATGGTTGTAGAAGCAGGCCAGCCAAAACCTGTCGGGTATTCCAGGGGCGAATATGATTTTGTTCGTATGTGTGAACAGGAAGATCTGGATCTAGTCTACACTGCAACGCCCTGGCGCTGGCATGTACCGGTATGTGTTTCTGCTATGAAAAATGGTAAACATGCAGCAACAGAAGTACCTGCGGCAGTTACCATTGACGAATGCTGGCAGTTGGTTGAAGCGGCTGAAAAATATCAGAAACACTGCGTGATGATGGAGAACTGCAATTATGGCCGCCGGGAAATGTTAATTTTGAACCTGGTGTATAAAGGTATTCTCGGGGAGATTATGCATGCGGAATGTGGCTATTTACACGATTTACGTGCAATAAAATTCGATTACAATGCAGAAGGTCTCTGGCGCCGCGAGCACTCCAAGAATCGAAATGGAAATTTGTATCCGACCCATGGCCTGGGTCCGGTTGCACAGTGCATGAACATTAATCGCGGCAATCAATTCGATTATCTTGTATCCATGAGTAGTAATTCGAGAGGACTGCAGGAATATGTTCTGAACAATTTTCCCGAAGGTTCCAAAGAACGGCAGGAAAAATATATTTTGGGTGATGTGAATGTAAGCTTAATCAAAACCGTAAAAGGACAAACCATTTATCTAAACCACGATACAAATTTGCCGCGGCCATACAGCAGGATTAATATTGTTCAAGGCACTAAGGGAATTGCTCGTGGCTATCCAAACCAGCTTCAGATTGAAGGCAGAAGTCCAGGACATCGCTGGGAAGCTATCGAAGATTATTATGAAGAGTTTGACCATCCTTTGTGGAAGGATCTGTTAGAAAAGGCCCAGGGCGCAGGCCATGGCGGTATGGACTATATTGAAGATTACAGGATGATCAAATGCTTGCGGGAAGGCTGGCCGCTAGATATGAATGTGTATGATGCAGCAGCCATAAGCGCTGTCTCGGAATTGACAGAACAATCAGTAGCGAATGGGAGCCAGCCAATGAAATTCCCGGATTTTACCAGGGGCAAATGGAAAATTTATCCAACACTGGGAATTGTGCAGGCGTGAAATAAATAAAAAAGCTCTCAGGTTTTTAAAAGCTGAGAGCTCTAAGCTGTGTTCTAGTTTTCACGATTCATGTTTGTTGTTTCATATTTCACGTTTTAAGTGCTTGCTAATTCGATTCTTTTT
>CAYXGW010000161.1:0-9072 GCA_964464595.1 uncultured Deferribacteres bacterium | reverse complement strand
TTGTATTTCAATATAGCAGGATGACAATTCCAGGCTTTTTGCCTATTCTGAAACAGCCTCCTGGCCGGGAGAAGCAATCTCCTAATTTCATTCTCAATTGTTGGAGATTACTTCGTCATCACGTCTGGACGGGACTCCTCGTAATGACACGCTTTCGCATTTTGAACTGCTCCGTATCGAGTCAGCCGGTAATTTTGGACTTGCCTTTGGGTTTCTGGTCGCCCTCATCCGAAGCCTGGTTTCCCTTTGCTAATTCCTCTTCCAGCACCTGAATCGCACCATTGATTCGCAGTAACGACTCCCTTAGATTTGCCAGTTTGGCCTCCTGCTCCGCCAACATTCTTTGTCCTGCTTCAAACTCAGTTTTAAGTTCTTTGAGGCGTTGTTCCAGTTGTTCTTTCATATAATTCGAACTTCAATTACGTAGCGGCATAATCTATGCATACCGCTACCCATCTCCAACATGAAACTTGGACTCGTCGTTCCGATGCCGCTATTGCCGGGCGTTGAGTCTGGCTTCGAACTCCTCAATCTTCCTCTGTTGCCACACTAATTGAACGTGCTGTTGCTTCGACTGGTCCTGCTGCTCCTGGACTACCTTGGTGAGTACGGCGACGATGTCCATGGGGCTGACCCCCCGGCGGTCGTTCGTGGCCACTAGATCGGGCACTTCTTCGGCGATAAAGCCGAGGTTTTCTTCGTCAGGGTCTGCCCTGTAACGGAACCGCGTCGGCTTCAAGTCCCGTAGAGCAGCTATGGCTTCGTCTGTGCTCAGATCCTGGATATCCTGCTTCAACTCTCTGGATGACCCTGGTGTGATACTTCCCGTGGCACGAATATTTCCCTCCACGTAAAGCTTCTCGGAAGGACTTGTTGTCCCTATGCCGACGTAGCCGGTTTCATTAATAGTCATAGCTTGTATATGTGCATTGCCGACTTCAAATTTTAATATTCCTTTATTTCCATCCGATCCTCTTCTTCCAGTTATCCTTCCCAATTGATTATTATTTGCATCTGTCCATTGAATAGCATTTTGATCAGCATTATTAGCTCCGTTGATTCCACCAATGACAAGTTTCTGCCCCGGACTCGTCGTTCCGATGCCGACATTTCCATTATTTTGTATCGTCAAGTAGTCTACATCTCCAGTATCCCGTATCCGAAACCGATCTTGTGCGTCTTTACCAATAGTATAATTTTTCCCACTAGAAATATTGTTTCCAAACATGATGGTTGCATCTGCTTTTGCACTGGTTGTAAAAGCAGCAAGCTCACCTCCTGAAGAATTATTAACATGTAGTTTTCTTCCTGGAGTCACTGTGCCGATTCCGACATTGCCTGCATTCATATAATTGCTTTCACTAACTCTTGCTGAAAAATAAATGTTATCCCCATTATCACCGTCAGTTAGCACAAGCCGCCCCTCAAGTCCTGCATCATTGAACATCCCCATAATCGCTCGCCGACCGCTACCAGTTGGTCGAGCCTCAAAATTAGAGTTTCCACCAGGACTCTCTATATTTATAGATTCTGATGTCCTTAAATGTCCAAGTATATCTAATTTGTAATAATCACTCGTTGTCCTGATGCCGACGTTGCCACTACCTTTGATAGCCATTGCAGTAACGGGAGTACCGCTCGTTCTCATCTTGAAGTTTAGTGAAGCACGATCGTCATCCCATCTATTAGCTATTACACTTTCTGTTATCCCACCTGCTTCGTGCCCTATCTCTAATCCATTGTTCTCAACACCAATTAAAATCCCATTTTCATAAGAATAGTCACCGTCGGAGTAAGGCAAATTTAACCTTGCCTTCGGCTCCGTCGTTCCGATGCCAATATTGCCTGTGGACAAGGACAATGAACTTTCTTTATTATTTTGGTCTTTTACAAATTGGGGTGTTGCGCTAAGCGGTTGAGCAACTGTTAAGTCTATAGACATTTTGCACCATCCTTTCTAATTGGTTATGAATTGATTTAGTGAACTTTTACACAAACACTTGTTATAACAGCAATCTAATATGATTAACATGCGACAATGGATTTATGAATAACTATATTCTCGGCGTCAATGAACTCCAGGGTTGTTTTCAATCGCCCCCGTCGGGCAGTTTCAGGAAAAAAAAGTGTTGGTAGTTTATGTGGGGTTTATTACAATTAAACAACTAAAGTGACAATGTCAATAAAAAAATATTTTTTCTTTGCACGTGTTGGCGCTGGAAAGGCGAGTGAGTCGTTGATCACAATAATCCAAAAAGCGTTGTGTCATTGCGATCCCGGCTGGCCATTCTCAATTGTTGGAGATTACTTCGTCACGGAGTTTATCCTGAGCATAGCCGAAGGGTTCCTCGTAATGACACTTTTTGGAAAACCCCGTAACGAAGCAGCGAGTGAGTCGTTGATCTTATTAAGTTATAGGATAAAGAACTATGGCATCATTTGACAGATTAACCGTATTGAATACAATGATCGAAAGCGGACTTGTTCCACTATTTTATAATAAAAATATCGAGCAAGCAAAACATATTATTACAGCCTGTGTCGATGGCGGGGCTTCCGTGATGGAATTTACCAACCGGGGAGACAGGGCTTTTGCAGTATTTACCGAACTGATACCCTTTGTTGAAAGAGAGCATCCATCATTAATAGTGGGTGTTGGCTCCATATTGGATGCAGCAACAGCGGCAATGTATATTTCAAGCGGCGCAAATTTTGTTGTGGGTCCGGCTCTTGTACAGGAAGTCGCTAAATGTTGCAACCGCCATAAAATTGCTTACCTGCCAGGTTGTGGAACTGCAACGGAAATTTCCAATGCCGAAGAGCTTGGTGTGGAAATCGTTAAAATATTCCCGGCAGCCCAGGTTGGCGGACCTTCATTTGTTAAAGCCATTTTGGGTCCAATGCCATGGACCAGAATGATGCCTACGGGTGGCGTGGATGCAAACAAAGAAAGTGTGCAAGCATGGCTAGAGGCCGGCGCTGTTTGTATCGGGATGGGCAGTAGACTCATAAAAGATGATTTAGTCCAAAGCGGAAATTATAAAGCCATTGCATCACAAGTAAAAGAAGTGCTGGAATGGATTGCTGAAATCAGAAAGAAATGAAATACAGGAAAATAGCTTCTTTAAAAACCACCACAGACTTTAAGGATCACCTTTCAGAATTAGGGCTTGAACTGCCATTTGATGAGAGTTTGCAAGATGGTCCAAAAGCTCCATTGGCCCAATCCATAACCTTATCAAATGGCTTCAAAATCGGCAACCGTTTCGCTATTTTGCCAATGGAAGGTTGGGATGGAACACCGGATGGTTGCCCATCAGAAACCACCAAGAGAAGATGGTGTCGTTTTGGCATGAGTGGCGCTAAATTGATTTGGGGCGGGGAAGCGGTTGCCGTACGCCATGACGGCCGGGCGAATCCTAACCAGCTGATGATTTATGAAAACAATCTTAAAGAAATTGCCGAATTACGCAGGAACCTGGTCGAAGCGCACAAACTGCATTTTGGTACTATCGATGATTTGTATGTCGGATTACAATTAACCCACTCCGGACGGTTTGCGAGACCTAATATCAAAGACAAACTGGAACCAAAGATTCTTTATAATCACCCTGTTCTAAATCGGAAATTTGGATTACCGGATCAGGAATCCGTATTGAGTGATAGCGAAATCAAACAACTCATTGATGATTTTGTTCGTGCAGCCGTATTGGCTCAAAAGGCTGGTTTCGATTTTGTAGATATAAAACACTGCCATGGATATTTAGGTCATGAATTTCTTAGCGCTGTGGATCGAAAAGGTCCCTTTGGCGGGAGTTTTGAGAATCGAACCCGGTTCCTGCGTGAGATTGCCTCAGGCATTAAAACTGAGGCTCCGGGTCTTGAAATCGGTGTCCGTTTAAGTGCATTTGATTGGATTCCGTTTAGAGCAGACGCTGAAAATGTCGGTGAGCCTGAGCCTTTCCCAAAGGAAGGTTATGGTTATGCTTTCGGGGGAGACAAATCAGGTGTTGGGATAGACTTAACGGAACCACGAAAATTTCTGCAACTGTTAAGTTCATTAGAAATCCAGTTGGTTTGTATTTCAGCCGGCAGTCCATATTATAATCCCCACATTCAGAGGCCGGCTTTTTTCCCACCATCTGACGGATATTTTCCGCCGGAAGATCCTCTAGTCGGGGTTGCAAGGCAAATTCAAGTCACGGCAAAATTAAAAAGTGAGTTTCCGGATTTGATAATCATAGGATCAGGATATAGTTATTTGCAGGAATGGCTGCCAAATGTAGCACAAAATGTGGTTCGATTTTCCAAAGCGGATTTTGTCGGTATCGGAAGGATGGTTCTAACTTATCCTGAAATTGTTTGTGATATTCTGGCTGGAAATTCACTGCAAAGAAAGCGGATTTGCCGTACATTTAGCGATTGCACGACCGCGCCGCGCAATGGCATCATATCAGGTTGTTTTCCATTGGATGAATACTATAAAAAGAGCCCTGAAGCGGAGAAATTAAAGGGAGTTAAGAAATCTGTTGGATTATAGCTGGATGTAATCAAATCATAATAAAGCTATGGTATCAGTTGATGTTATGGCGTCTGAACAAGTTTTTAAAGAAAGATTGATTGAGAAATGAATAATAAAATAGATGAACCTCTTATCTTCCAAACCAAATTAGGTGAAGGATAATGTTTTTACTTGGCTATGATATAGGCTCTTCGACGATTAAAGCAACATTGCTGGAAGCGGATTCTGGCAAGGTAGTCGCTTCATGTATTTCACCACAAACTGAAATGCAAATGATTTCGACGAAACCAGGGTGGGCTGAACAAGATCCGGAAATTTGGTGGCAACATGTCATTAATGCGACTGAAGCTGTCAAATCTCAATCCCGGGTTGATCCCATTGATATAAAAGCGATTGGCATTTCATACCAGATGCATGGACTGGTTGTTGTTGATAAAAACCTGGAAGTTTTACGTCCTTCCATCATTTGGTGTGACAGCAGGGCAGTAGCTATTGGATATGATGCTTTTAATAAAATTGGTGAAGAACGTTGTTTACAAGAATTGCTTAATTCACCTGGAAATTTTACAGCATCGAAACTCAAATGGGTAATGGAAGAAGAACCTGAAATTTACTCTCAAATTCATAAGATGATGTTGCCAGGCGATTACATTGCAATGAAGATGACAGGGGAAGTTAAAACCAGTGCGTCAGGTCTTTCAGAAGGAATATTCTGGGATTTCCAAAAAGCGGAATTATCTGATACAATTTTGAATCATTACGGGATTTCTGATCAACTCATACCTGAAATTGTTGAGACATTCGCAATTCATGGAGAATTAACCATAAAAGCAGCAAAAACTTTAGGATTGAATCCAGGCATAAAGATTAGTTACCGTGCCGGAGATCAACTCAATAATGCATTTTCATTAAATGTCCTAAACCCAGGAGAAATTGCGGCTACTGCAGGCACTTCCGGAGTGGTTTATGGAATTATAGACCAACCAAATTATGACCCGCAATCGCGAGTAAATACCTTTGTCCATGTAAACCACAAAAAGGAAGCACAAAGATACGGTGTTCTTTTATGTATTAATGGAACCGGAATTTTGAATAGTTGGCTGAAACATAATTTTACGGGTAGTGATAACCTACTCTCATATGAGCAAGTCAATCAATTGGCAACGAATGCTCCCATCGGATCGGAGGGGTTGGTGATCATGCCGTACGGTAACGGAGCAGAGAGATCCCTTGAAAACCAGAACATCAATGCATCCATTCATGGTCTGAATTTTAATGTCCATTCCAGGCATCATATTTTCCGGGCTGCCCAGGAAGGGATTTGCTTTGCAATGAAATATGGCGTCGACATCATGCGGGAAATGGGACTAAAAATATCAGCGGTGAAAGCAGGATATACAAATATGTTTTTGAGTCAAATATTTGCAAATACCTTTGCTTCAATTACAGGAGCTGTTTTGAAATTATATGAAACGGATGGTTCCCAGGGCGCTGCGAGAGGATCAGGTTTAGGCGCCGGGATTTACCAAAATTATGACGAAGCCTTCGTCAGGTTGAACAAAATGTTTACAATAGAGCCGCAGACAGATTACAAAGAATCTTATCAGGAAGCATACCGGAGATGGCTCAGAATATTAAATATGCAATTGGGAAAGGGAAAATAAATGTCATCAAATAAGTCGTTACATAGCATATGCCGTTGGACCTTTCACGCCGGAAAAGGTGGTTTTGTCCCGGGAGATATTCGACCCAAATGGAGTGCAGATAATTTTGGTACCGTAGATTTTATTCGAGTGGTTAAAGAGAGAATCGAACCAAAATTACCCGGGAATATTGAACTAGGAATCGAATTACATTATGACAATGAATACAATGAGACTAATGCCGAGGATATTGCAACTGCATGTATTGAAACCGGGCTTACCCTGGCTATGGTAACACCGGGCGCCCACGCCCATTTTGCATATGGTGGCATCGCTTCTTTGGACCCTCAGGAGCGAGAAAAAGCGGAAGAGTATGGAATAAGAACTGTCGAGTTGGCTTATGGCCCCCTAAAAAAAGCCTGGGATCCCGATCCGCAAAAGTACCCATCTCTGGTTATTTGGAATGGATCGTTCGGATACGACATTGCGACAATTGGTGTAAAACAGATGTACCAAAATTTAAAGGAGAGCATGGCAAAGTTATGTGAAGTTGAGAAATCGTTAGGGGGCGATTTATTTTTTGCAATTGAGCCCAAACCCAATGAAGGCCATCCGGCAATGTTGCTACCTACCGTTGCCAGCGCCTTGCTGTTTTGGCGAAAGTTGGAAGAGGAGTTTGGCATATCTCTTGAAAAGAAGGGGATCAACAAGGAAATTGGTCATTCAGAAATGATCGGACTTGATCACATTTATGATACGGTCGAAGAGTTGGATAATAACGCGATGTTTCATACACACCTTAACAGCCAGGGTTATAACGATGGTATTACTTTGGGTGGGCAAGCCAGGTTTGACATCGATCACGGTGTTAAGATTAATGGCATGAATATAGTGATTGCCAGTTTGATGCGGCAATCTAATTATAATCGCTGGAAAGGTCATGACATGCAGGTCAGACCGTATGATAATGAAGAGCAAGGAATTGATCGGGTGATCAGAAGTATTTTGAGTTGGGAAGCCTGTGAACAAGCAGCGAGGGATTTAGATGGTAACAAATTACTAGGTCACCTCGCTAATCGAGAAACTGCCAAAGCGGAAGACATGATGCGGAATGCTGTAACCGCCGCGCAACGATATTTTGATAAAATGTATCTTTAAATTTTGCATAATTTTCATAGCGTGGGACCGTATGAAGTCGGATGCTTCCAAGCTGTTTCTAATATCGTTATTCAGAAGTTCACTCGGGAAGGATTTGGCCTTGTCGTCACTGAAGCATTGTGGAAAGGTAATCCAGTAGTGGCTGGAAATGTCGAAGGCATCCCATTACAAGTACTTGATGGCAGGACTGGTTTCCTGGTGGACAGTGTCGAGCAGTGCAGCGAAAAAATAAGGTATTTATTACAGCATCCAGAATATCTAAAACGATGGGTATGGCAGCTCGCGAACACGTACGTGAAAATTTCCTAATCACACGACATCTAAAAGATTACTTAATGCTTTTCACAAAAATGGCTTAGGTTAGGTAGAATCTTTTACATCAAAACCCCTTTGCTTTTCTTTTCATTATGTTTAACTTTTACTGAATTTAGTATACACAACGGTAAAAAATACTGGGGATGTCAAGTTTAAATTCAAAAAGTTGCAAAAAAACCTTGACAAAGAGTGAAGTTTTAGTTAAAATATATCGAAACGATTCGATATTATGTTTGATATATAAAGAAATATTACATATATTAACCGATATTTGTAGCTGAATCCTCATACACAAAGTTTCAAGAACTCGAAACGCTTCGATTAAATAAATATCATGACTGCTACTATAAAAGATGTAGCCAAGTTAGCCAATATGTCTCAATCCACTGTTTCATTGGTTTTGTACCAAAGGAAACATGTCAGTGAAGAAACTGGCCAAAAAGTTCTTCTATGGATGGAGGAACCCACTTCTATATTGGCTGCTCTACTATTCTCGCAGATAATCACTTTTTTTGTGCAGAGCCGTTTTATACCAAAAATATCTTGGGTAAATGGCAGAGCATTCCTACAAGAAAAATTACTCTATTTTAAGAATTAACTAAGGAGGTGCATATTATGATTGTGTGAATCAAAGCATCTTTTATCTTTGATATATGCGTTAACCCAAAAGGGTAAGATCGCAGAGTGGATTTTGTTATAGAAAATGCATTGAAATTAATGTGGAGGAAGAGAAAATGAGAGATAAAGTTTTGCTACTTAGTTTAGTTGTGAGCTTGGTTTTCGTTGGGCAGGTAATTGGCCAGGATCACCAGGTTAGGGGGCGAGTTATTGATGCAGAGAATAGGGGTCCGATGCTTGGACTGAATATAGTCGTGAAGAATACAACCAAGGGGACTGCGACCGATAACGATGGGCGGTATGAGCTGAAAAATGTCTCACCTCAGGATACATTGCTATTCTTTTTTATCGGATACCAGAGAGAGGAAGTTGCCATCGGTGGCCGTGAGGTAATTGATATCACCATGACACCCCAGGCCATCGCCATGGAAGGGATCGTGGTCACTGGCTATGGTACCCAGCTACGCAAAGATATTACCAGTTCCATTGCCTCATTAGATGAATACGCTTTCACACAGGGTGCAAATTCTGATCCTCAGTTACTGCTTCAGGCGCGGGTGCCGGGCGTGGTTATCACTCAGAGCAACGGTGACCTAGGAGCTGCTCCCCTGGTCCGTATCCGGGGAGGTACCTCTGTGTCCGCCGGAAACGCTCCGTTGGTAGTGATTGATGGGGTACCCATTGATATCGGTTCGGCGACTCCCGGCGGTACCGGGGTCACCAGTGGTACCCGGGATAATTCTCTGAGCAGCCTGAACCCGAACGATATCGCCTCCATTGACGTTCTAAAAGACGCTTCTGCGGCTGCCATTTATG
>CAYXGW010000160.1:0-9236 GCA_964464595.1 uncultured Deferribacteres bacterium | reverse complement strand
TGGCGGGAGAACTGGAATATCCCCAGCCAATCCCGTATTTACTGATGTTGATTACGCCAAGATCCCGGCTCCACAGCAATTTGCCGTCCAGGTCATAACAGTACAACCCTTCCGATCCGAAAAAAGCCACCAGGTAACGTCCATCCGTGGTCAGGCTCGTATTGGCATGGGTTGCCTTGACGTGGCGACTAGCTCGCGGTCGCCCCTTATGTGCTGTTCTGCGCCAGAGTTCAGTCCCCGTCAACTTGTCGTAACAAAGAACAACCCAGCTTTGCTCGCCGTTGTCATCGGCAGCGGTAGGCTTCCCGCCTCGACCGAGTTTCAACGGAGCTTCACCCGCCTCGGCAATGGCAGTAGCCAGGAATATCCGGTTACCGAACACAATAGGGCTGGAGTGGCCGAGTCCGGGAACATGCGTCCTCCACTTGATTCCCTCAACCTTTCCGGCTGTTGGGTCGGCATTCCATGAGCTGCGCACGGGAAAACCATCGGCTACTCCACGACCACCCGGTCCTCGGAATGAAGGCCAGTTCTGATCCTCGTTAACTCCGAGTGCGCCCAGAAAAATCAGGGCAAAAGCACTCAACAAAAACAATCGCCTATACAGATTCATTAACTTCTCCTATTATTCATTAGCCAAATATACGATATTTGCAGCTCCGGATCGCGCAGCCGCGATGTCCGGTTGTCCATTCTTGTTAAAATCGCCGATGCCAAATCCGTATACGGTACCTTGATCGTCACCGAACGATATCGGGGTGTAACTTTTTCCCGCACCGCCATTAAAGTAGACAATTGAAGAAGCATTAACATAGCCAACAATGATATCGGCAACGCCGTCGAGATTTAGATCGCTGACAGCGAGCGCGTAAGGCCGCGCGGCCTGGCTGCCAATGGACATGCCTGAAGAGAACGAGTCGCCGGCGTTCTGAAAATAGATCATAACACCGCGTTTCGTATCGATTGCAACGAGATCCAATTTGCCGTCATTATCGAAGTCCGCCACCTGGGACATCCGGATGGCGGCGTCCGCTGGTCCAAAAGCTACCTGTCTAAAGTCGAGGTCGGTCTTGCCGGTTTGCATGTACACATAACTCTGGCCGCCGTTTCGATGTGGTACCGCAAGGTCGACAAGGCCGTCGCCATTGAAATCAGCCGGTGTGATGGTCGTCGCCGGATAGTGAGAAAACGCGATGCAATCGGCATCAAATCTACCGCCTTTGTTGATGCATAAATAATTGGCTCCTCCTGCATCGGGTTTGCCCCGGTTTGCAACGACGATGTCGGGAAGACCATCATTATTCAGGTCTGCGACGTTTGCGTTCCTGGTAGGCCAATCAGCGCGACCGAATTTCGAACCTTCTTTGAAGAATCCTTTGCCGTCGTTCAAGTACACGAGATTCGAATCCGGCCTGTCGTTGCTGACGATTACATCCAGGTCGCCATCGCCATCGAGATCGGCGAGTCGTCCGGAATAGGACCGATTTGTGACCGTCCCGAGATCATATGATTTTACAATGCCGCCTTTACCATCTCCAAGCATCACACGATTGACCAGTGGCCAATGGCGTCCTTTTGATAAAATGATATCGAGATTACCGTCCCCATCAAGGTCTCCAAACGCAACATTTGCCGAAGTCTCCGATGTGGTTTCAAGCATTACGGTGCGATCGTATCGCGGAAGATTGCCCGGTTTCGATTTGTCGCTTACTTGTGCTTGCAAAGGCGTCTGTGCCGCAGCCAGGAGAATAAGAATTAAGCCGAAGAAGAGTTTTTTAGTTATACAGGTTTCTTTCATTGCAGGTCTTGGAATTAATCGGAATGGGCGCTTTATGCTGTGTTTCATAATATTAAACCAGTCGATTTATGGTCCATAATTTATAGCCTGCGAGTTTTATTCATTAATGTAAAATGTTTTCTCCCAAAAGCAACCAAGAATGAAAGCTTCAATTATTGGCGCCTGGTTTTTGCGGCAAGGGTTTATTTTATGTTGATTATTTTTTGATGCGAAGTAATATTGCAAAAGTTAGAAACAATTATCATTGAATCCTTCGATAAATCACCCTTGTGCACCTGCATGCCGGGTGGTATGGGAAGGGTGGAGAAAATCCCGCCCTTAGACGATTGGCTGCACGGCTGTACTACTCTTCGTAAGGCCCGAGAAATCTTACTCCATCAAAGTGAACTAGATGCGTAGGTGTATCTACCACCCATACTTCAGTTTCCCAACTGATTTCAGGAAGATATTTCGCCAAAGTTTGACGGTCTGGAAAAGCCGTTACATAGATTATCTTCGCCTTAGAATCTGAAAAAAGCGTTGCCAGTTCAGAATGGCGCTTGGCATCAACTGGTCCATGGCTTGTTACCGCCTCAACTAAGATGAGCCAATTCTTATCACGTTGGTATAGCACCACATCAGGAAATTTTCCATGACTGTCAAAATTGAGGTAAAGCTCTTTAAAGGTCGATTCATCAAAATGGCCCATTTTTGATCCAGTTTCCCCGACATAAAGAACTTCAGCTCCTGGTGTGAATCGTGGGCCAAACTGTTCTATGATAGCTTTGATTAGTTCACTATGGGCTCCAGGCGTAAGGTATAGTTCATAGCCATCATTGACTTTAAGAGGAATTAATTGCATTTGCCGTGCTTTGGCGTACCGTTGAGTCAGGGTCTTGCGTTTTACTAAATAAGCAGCAAGAACTTGATTCCAATGTGAAGTGTTGAAAGTACGAATTAGGTTAAGACAGTCTGGTGAGATTTGATAAACCCATTTTGGGCTGTTAATTGGTCGATCAGGCTTATCAGGATTTGGCACTGCTATTCCCGCTTCAACGAATTGATGCATTGTTTGACGTCGGATAGTTTCACGAGTATTAGGAGCTAACTCGGAGATCTCTGCCGGGACTTCGGCATCCTTCTGGCGAACTTCGGTGAATAGGTCGATGATGCTCTGCTGTCCGTGTCGAATTCCACTTACAAGAGGAGAAAATGCATGGAGGCGCGATTGTGGTACAAGACGCTGCTTATGTACGTCACGGATGGGCCGGTCGTGCTGTTTAGTGAGTTCGACTAAGGCTAACAGTGTTGGCTTAGCCTTTTCATATAATGACTGACTCAGCGTTTGGACGAGCACTATCATTAGTACGGCGGACGTGCTGACCAACAGCCTATCAAACAGTCGCGCTGCCTTGAAGCTCTCTTCCATGGCTCCTCTTGTTCATATGTTGTTCAAATTGGTCACGGGCCTAGCTATTAATTAGCCCCGTGTAGCACATGTTATAAATTCATAATGATGAAACTTATTGGTTTTCCAAATAACCATCCTGAGGTTTTGTTTATTAATGTAAAATATTTTTCCTCAAACGCAAACCAAAGAAAGAAAGTCTCAATTTTTAACGGCGCCCGGATTTCTTCGGCAATTATTTCTTATGGGTTACTATTTTTTGATGAGGAATTATACTGTTATGTGGAATCAGGTGGGGGGGCGCTCATCGTCGTAATACAGGTAGCGATAGAAGCCGATGTCATACGCCGCGAGAAAACGGTTGCTCCCCTGGTAGATAGGTTGCATTAGCGCACTGCATGTCAAGCAATGCTCCATCCCGAGGGCATGCCCGATCTCATGCGCGGCCAGGGTGATGAAATCGACGGGCTCTTCTTCGTCCTTCCGTTCCTCAAAGGTCCATTCACGCCGCAAGTTGAACCAGATCCGCCCTGCCCCGGAGCTGTAATCACAATTGAGGGGCGGGAATTCGGCGCGGGCCAAAAGGGAACTGGCTTGGTCAAATTCCTCCCAGAAGAGTTCGATGTCGGCTGGCTGGGCCGGATGCACTTCGTAAAAGATCACGTCGGTTTCGGCATGGTTCTGCCAGATGTCGAAGGCTTGCCGCAAGGCCGCCTGGACCTGCGTACGAGGAAGGTCCGGGTGGTCATTTTTCAGGGCGTACATTAGCCGTCGGCACCACTTTCGCTTTTCCGTATTGGCCTGGGTATCGTCGGTAAGGAAGTCAGACATAGCTTGCTCCTTTTTTTGAACGGATAACTAATAACTAGACTGCTAAAACAAATGTTAAAACATTCAAATGATGAAACTTATTGGTTTTGCAAATACCATCCTGGGAGATTTGTTTATTAATGTAAAATATTTTTCCCCAAACGCAAACCAAAGATAGAAGTCTAAAATTTAATGGCGCCTGGTTTTCTGCAGCAATCGTTTATTTATTGTGTATTATTTTTTGATGAGACGGGACAACCAAAGGTAATGAAAATTAATAAAATGCCTTTTCACTGTACACACAGAACAAACATAAGCAAAACACTTCATTAATGACTGGACCTAATTAAGGGGGTAGCCCAGTCGACTTCAAAACCTATCGGAAGATCGTCCTTATTTTATCAAAATAAGTTTCTTTACTAAAACAACATCACTTGTGAACAGTCTATAAAAATAGACTCCACTATTTAAATTATTTGCATTGAATTGAACTTGATACAGACCTCTATCTTTTTTCCCCTCAAAAATGGTTTCAACATCTCTGCCGAGAATATCAAAAACAACTAACTTAACATAAGATCTTTTAGGAAGAGAATATCTTAAAGTAGTCGTAGGATTAAATGGATTTGGGTATGCATCGAATAACTCGTACTTCTCAGGGATAGTAATTCTATTTTCATGAATATCAGTTGTATTATCGTCAATATAATTGGCATAGATTGAATAAATATTATCTGATTGCCTTGCAGTACTGCCCCATTCTTCAGGCATGCCGCCTGCCCATGATACACCGGCATCAACCCTACCAGGTGTACCGCTCTCAAAGTAGATGCCCGGATTATTTTCATAAACCCAAGCAAGAAATATTGTTTGGTTTTTCAGAACATTGACTGGGGTTATTAAATTAATCGTCTGCCATCCGGTTTTATTACTCACATCAGTGGTTGGTGTTATTCCAATTCTATTAACCGGGATTGAGCCGGAGCCATCATATACACCTAGAATCATGCTCCCCCTTCCGCCATTATGGTACATGCTTATACTTGTTATTGACCCATCTTCAGGCATGTTAAATGGATTAGCTCT
The DNA here is from genome assembly GCA_964464595.1 of uncultured Deferribacteres bacterium. GTDB lineage: Bacteria > Zhuqueibacterota > JdFR-76 > JdFR-76 > DREG01 > JADFJB01. The sequence continues at coordinate 4,155 of CAYXGW010000160.1, read as the reverse complement.
TCTGTTTTCTGTCGTCGTAGTCCGGCCAAGTGTTTCAGTAATACCAACAACCAGCCCAAGACTTGTGAATTTGGCTGAAATATTTTTATCAGAGTCCATAACCACAGAAATTGGGTTTCCAGTACTTTCTACATCCCCCTGCCATTTTTCAAATTTCCATCCATGTGCTGATTCTGCTTCCAGTTTAACTTTTACATCTTTGAAATAATAGGTTGTTGCATTTTGGGGTTCAAAATGTATAGCACCATTATCACTTGTTGTTTCAAGTCTATATTGAACCGGGGGAGTATCTATGTAACCTCCGGTTGCAACGAGTGCATAATCAGCATCAATACCCTGCGTCTCAAGATGACCATCCTGAATAATTTCATCGGCGATAACTTCAATTTTCCATAAACCCAATTCAGGTTCCATTACAAACGCGTTTTCGACGTTGTTTAAGTTGTCAGCATTGCCACCTGAATCCGACCAATTATTGTTTTTTAAGCCATAATTTCCCCAATAAACAACATTAGATGGGCTGGTGAGTTTTAATGAAAGGTTGTTGATCAATTGTTTAACAGCTCCAGGATTCCCTTTAGGATCTGCATAAACCAACGTTGCTTTTAAAGACTGCTTACCGTCACTCATTAAATCATAAGAATGAATTTCGAGAGGATTAATAATTTGAGATTCATCGATTAGTATCGGTAACTTCCATCCGTAGGCCCGCGCAGTTTCGTAGACGTTCTTTATATCCGGAAATCCCCACCCTTGATGAATCCGCGTTAGATCATGAAACGATCCGTTGAATGTATATTGATATGCCAAGTTTATCAAGATTGCTTTGGCTGTTGTCATATGAGGCCGATTTTCAAAAACATCTCCGTTTTTACCGGGACTACCGTCAAAAATTCCGTTAGCCCACATTTGATGCAAAAGACCAAACAATCCTGCTGTTATTGGAGTAGCGCTACTTGTCCCACCGAAATTAGTGTAATCAGAATCCGAGCCTTCATTCGCTGAGAAAACACCGTCATAAAAATGTGATAAATCAGGTTTTATTCTGCCATCCTCAGCAGGGCCAATACTCGCTCCGGAGCTCCAGCTATCATCTGTTCGTGTGAGTGAATTTTCACCACGAATCCCTCCTACGGAAACGATATTCTTAGCCCACGCTTCTGGTCGTGAGTCGCGATTCCCTTCATTGCTTTGGGACTGAGTCACAACAATATCGAGGTCAAATAGAATTTCATCAAACTCTGCAGAGATCGTCGTGTAGCTGGTGGTTTGGGCATGGCCCCAGCTATTCGTTTGAAATACTGCCCTGTAGCTGCCGTCTGGGTCAACTAGTTGACGAATATGTGTCCGCCTGAGAATAGCGAAAGGTTCACCATCCGGCCATCCGAGTTGGTATCTTGAGGCAAATATTGGACGAGAAGCATTTGGCAGAAGGCCTCTTGCTTGTCCAAAAACACCGCTTGAGAAGAGAATACTGGCAACATTCGTCCCATGATCTGAGTTGCCTGAATTAAAGCTTGCACCGTGTAAAACTATTGGATTAGCTATAAATTCCTGGTGAGAGGATCTCACACCATCATCGCATGCTTCCCCGGCTACACCTTGTCCCGTATAACCTGCAACAGTTTCAACAAAATTAGCACCCGCAATTTCACGGACTTGGTCCATATCATCCGACGTTTCTGTGGCTCTATCTATGAATAAAACCTCATTCAAGTTCAACACATCGTACAATTGGTTTCCGTCTAACAATGCAACCATTCTGCTGCTGAATGGATTTTCCTTAACAATCCCCCCGATAGTTCTAATAAATTCGATCACTTTATCTTGATGACTCTTATCATGCAGTAGAATAGAACAGTAGACTTTTGCTGGTTCTCTCTGAATAACAGTTTGCTGCAGTGCCTTTTCCAATTTATAAGCTGCCTGAAATTGTCCAACCCATCTTACAAATGGTAGATTTTTAACCTTCTCCAAAACTGATGTATTCATCACAATAACCATTGCATTATCCGGTATAGGGGAATAAACTGTTCCACCAAGTATCTTTATCTTTTCTTGATATCCCGGAAAAGCTTGAGTTTCAAACTGGACGATATATGCTATCTGATCATTATTTTCATCTATTTTTTGTAGTGACTTTTTGGCGGATTTTAATTTATCATTTATAAATACATCCGGATTTTCAAGCAACGGATCGAATGTATTATACTTTAGTCTTATTTTATGACTAAGAGTGTAATTGAACTCATTTCCGTTGTTATTAACCTGATATGAATCTTTTTGCAGAACAACCTTCATTGAAGAATTCGGGACTTCAAATGTTTTTTGAAAATCTTGCGAAAATATTGCTTGAGAACTGAAAGCCAAATAAAAAGATGATGTAATTAAAAGTCCCGTCCATTTGAAATAAACCTCATCCCAATTTTTCAGAAAAGAGAAAAGGATGGAGGGAGATTTTCTATTATAGATTTTGTTTTGCCTCATATTTCATTTCCATGTATCAATCGCAACTGAAAAGTTCATCAAGCATTTGTGCCAGACGCTTTTCTTTAGTTTCGTCTCTTTTGGCGCGAGTAATCCAGCCAATATAGTCATTTTGCGATATGCCGGGCGATTGAGATACGCTTCCATTAAGTTCTTCTCAATAAGAGCCGTCCTGATAAATTCCGGCATTGGGTAACGAGGTCTTTTTAAACCTGTTGGCATTATATATTTTTTTTTGATTTGTGTTTTTATTTTTTGACTAACGTCGCACTGGAACTACGCGGGTTGATACGTTTGAATTTCCTTATTAAGGCGGTCAGCTATTTGATCTTCCGCCAAATCCAGGTCATAATCCATTTGTAGTCCCAACCAAAATTGAGGTGACATATCAAAATATTTAGCCAATCGCAAAGCAGTATCCGCTGTTATTCTACGCTTGCCGTGTACAATTTCATTGATTCTACGCGCTGGAACCCGGATATCAAGAGCGAGGCGATTTTGACTAAGATTCATGGGTTTTAAGAATTCTTCCTGTAAGATTTCTCCCGGATGTAAAGGTGTCATTTTTTTAGAAGTCATATTTTCTCCTAATGATAATCAACTATTTCTACGTTTTTAGCATCGTTCTCATGCCATTCAAAACAGATTCTCCATTGGTTATTTATTCGGATACTGTGTTGGCCTTTTTGAATACCCCTTAGCGCTTCAAATCGATTTCCAGGTGGAACAATCAAATCCTCAAAGTCTTAGCTCGACTCAACACTCTTAGTTTTCTCAATGCGACACGCTGAATGCTATTTTATATCCTTTAAAAGCAATTTCAGATCTTTTTTTAGTTGTGGGAGATGGTTTTTAATGATCTGCCATACTTCTTCCGCATCCATTCCAAAATAATCATTGCTACAATGTTCCTGAAACCTTTGATTTTAAACCAATCGATTTGGGGGTTCTGGTTAATAAACTCATCTGAAAGCCTTGCAACTACTTCTCCAATGATTATAAAATTCATCATGGAAGCATCAAAATCTCTCTCATTTTTTTATGAAAATTATCGGGATTATCATAGTCGGAAGAGTATTTCACAATTTTATCAATCGCTTCCAATAACGAGAATAAATTTAATTTGTCCTTTTCAGACATAAATTACATCCCGCAAAAGATAATTCTTAAAATAAGGTTTAATATACTTTTCTCTGCAAATATCTATATCCCGATGAAATGATGTTTTTAACAACTGTTTTAATTTTGTCTTTTTACCATAGATATCAGCAGTGTCAGGTTCAAATTCTATCAATAAATCTATATCGCTGCTTTCGGTTTGTTCCCCTCTGGCAAAAGAGCCAATAAGACCTATTTTGTTAATATTATAATCTGATTTTAAAGTGTGGCGATGATTTCTTAAAAAATCTAACACTTCATTTTTATTCAGCATTGGTAATTTTACATTTAGTTTAATAAATCAATGTTATTTTAAAATCGCATATTTAAGAATAAATGTCAATCGTTTTATTGTACGCGCTAGCGAGCCTTTTGCGTAAACTCTGAGAGAACGGTATGTCAATTTTTCAGATAAGAGAATTGGGTGGAGGGAAATTTTGTTTATAGATTTTGTCTTGCCTGATATTTCATTTTCATGTATCTATCGCCGCTGGCGAGTTCGTCAAGCAT
>CAYXGW010000159.1:0-9495 GCA_964464595.1 uncultured Deferribacteres bacterium | reverse complement strand
AGCGGATGATAAAGTTATGCCACAAACAATTGAAGCCATAAACCATGCCCGTGCTGCCAATGTGTCTATGGTTATTGCCATTAACAAGATGGATAAAGAGGGCGCCAACGCCGAAACGATTAAAACCCAACTTTCGGAACAGGATATATTAGTTGAAGATTGGGGTGGAAAATATCCATCAGTTGAGTTGTCTGCCAAGACCGGTGAAAATATAGATAAGCTTCTTGAATTGTTATTATTTCAGGCTGAAATGCTTGAATTAAAAGCTGATCCTCATAGACCGGCTAAGGGTGTCGTTGTGGAAGCAGAATTGGATCGTGGAAGAGGGCCAGTAGCTACGATATTAGTACAAGAAGGAAATTTAAAGGTTGGCAACCCAATCATCGCTGGTTATATTTCAGGTAAAGTCCGTGCAATGTTTGATGAAAGAGGGCACGCGGTTAAAAAAGCCATGCCATCTACACCGGTACAGGTATTAGGTTTCGAAGATGTACCTATTTCCGGAGATTCTTTCCATGTTTTGAAATCGGATAGAGTAGCTAAAGATATTTCATCTAAAAGGCAGCAATTAAGAAGAGAACATGATTTTCGATCGTCCGGTCCAATGTCGTTGGATGAATTCTCTCAGAAAATGAAGGAAAGAGGACTAAAAGCACTTAAGCTCATTATTAAAGCCGATGTGACAGGTTCTTTAGAGGCTTTGAGTGATTCATTGCTAAAACTTGGTAATGATGAGGTCTCTATAAATATAATTCACAAATCAGTTGGTGAGATATCCGAATCAGATGTATTACTCGCTTATTCATCAGAAGCAATCATCATTGGGTTTCATATCAGGCCGAATGCCAAAGCCAGGGCTGTGGCGGAAAAAGAAAATGTAGATATCCGTACTTATGAAATTATTTATGATGTAATCGATGATGTGGAAAAGGCGCTTGAAGGATTGCTTGAGCCTGAAGAAAAAGAAGAAATTGTTGGTGTTGCGGAAGTGAGAGAGACCTTTAGGATTCCGAAAGTTGGTTTAATTGCCGGATCTTATATTCAAAGTGGAAAAATGATTCGGAATGATAAAACACGGGTAATACGTGATGGCGTTACTGTTTACCAGGGTTTGATTTCGTCTTTAAGGAGATTTAAGGATGATGCAAAAGAAGTGCAAAGTGGCTTTGAATGTGGTATTGGAATTCAGGATTTCAACGATATCAAAGTAGGTGATACTCTTGAATCTTTCAAAATTATTAAAACCAAAGCTAAGCTATAGCATGAGCCATATTATCGATCATGCTTGGTTACTTCCAGATTGAGATTTATATTCCTACCGCACTTTCTTTAAAAGATAAACGCTTCGTAATCTTGAGTTTGAAGGACAAAGTAAAAAAAAAGTTTAATGTTTCGATAGCTGAATTAAGCGGTGCTGATTTATGGCAGCGGTCTACAATCGGAATGGCAATGGTTTCTAACGATCAGAATCTCATAAAAAATTGTTTCGATAAAATTATGCGAATGCTGGATCAGGATGATCGTTTTGAACTAATCGATAAAGAAATAGTGTTTTATAACTGATTGCAATGGCACACAGGACAAGAAAAGTTGCCGATTTATTAAAAGAAGAGATTTCGCTGGTTATTCAACGTGGAATGAAAGATCCCCGAATTGGATTTATAACCATTACTCAAATTAGAATGAGTAAGGACATTAAGAATGCAAAAGTTTATTTTTCCACATTAGAAACGGAACCTAATAAATCTGAGATATTAGATACTTTAAACAATGCTTCGCAATTTATTCGTGCGGAATTGAAAAAAGTGGTTCATCTAAAATATACTCCATATTTGAAATTTTATATTGATAATACATTTGAATATATGAATAAGATAAATCATTTAATCGAAAAAACGAAAGAATAGTTAAAACGAAAACCCAATTTGATATAGGTAAAATCGTTAATATCAATAAACCGATTGGATATACTTCTTTTCAAATCGTTAAAAAAGTGCGTGGCCACTTCGGTATAAAAAAAGTTGGCCACACCGGTACGCTAGACCCGTTTGCAAGTGGTGTTTTATTGATACTCACAGGAAGAGCGACAAAACAATCTGAGGCACTAACCGGCCTGGAAAAGCAATATTTGGCTGAAATTGAATTTGGTATCGAAACTGATTCTTATGATATAGATGGAAAGATAACAAAAACGTGTGATGAATTACCGAATATTAATCAAAACCAAATTGAATCTGAATTGAAATTATTTGTCGGCGACATTGAACAAATACCACCTATGTTTTCTGCTGTAAAACATAAAGGCAGGCGTCTCTATAAATATGCAAGAAAAGGTATAACGGTGGATTTGAATCCTCGCAAAGTACGAATTGAAAAAATTGATTTGATCAGTTTTGATTGGCCTTGTATAAAAATTGATGTAACCTGTTCAAAAGGAACATATATTCGTTCATTGGCTAACGATCTGGGTAAGAAAATAGGGACGGGAGCTTATCTAAAATCTCTAGTCCGTACGAGAATTGGGTATTATTATTTAAAGGATTCGTACGATTTAAATGAATTATTAAAATTGAGAGAAGTTTAAGTAGCAAAAATGAATGTAATTAGAGGTCTGGAAAATCTTAAATCAAAAAAATATTCCGTTGTAACGATAGGAACTTTTGATGGCATGCATTTAGGGCATTTGGAATTGTTAAAATTTTTGTCTGAAAGAAAAAAATCATATGAAGGTGAATCGGTTTTAATTACATTTGATCCTCATCCTAGATTGGTACTCAATAGTGGCGATTCATCTTTTAAAGTAATCACTTCCCTGGAAGAGAAGATTAATTTGATGAAAAAAAGTGATGTAGACACACTTTTAATACTTCCTTTTACGAAAGATTTTTCCAAGACTACCGGTCAGCAATTTATTGAAAATATTTTAGTAAGCCAATTGCAAATCGATGAAGTCGTAGTCGGTTACGACCATGCATTTGGACACAAACGATCTGGGAATATTGAAATGCTGCAACAATATGCAGAAAGAAATGTTTTCAAATTAGAAGTTTTTGAGCCTCATATTGTTCAAGATAATAAAGTAAAAAGTTCTTTAATTCGAAAGTATCTACTCGCTGGAGATGTAAACAATGCAAATGAATTGTTGGGTGAAACCTACACCTTGTCTGGTAAAGTTGTAAAAGGAATTGGCAGAGGCCGGCAATTGAATTTTCCTACGGCAAATCTTGCTCCAAGCGATCCCAATAAACTTGTTCCCGGGAAAGGTATTTATGTTGCAAAAGCTTTGCTAAATAAACAATGGTACCCAGCTGCTGTGAGCATTGGAAATCGACCCACTTTTAATGAACATGAGGTTACCATAGAAGCTTTCTTAATCGATTTTGAGAGAGATATTTATGGAGAAGAACTAACGATTCATTTTATTCAAAGAATTCGTGATGAATTGAAGTTTACTTCGGAAAAGGAATTAATTGAACAAATGCATTTAGATGTTTTACAAACTAGAGATTATTTTAATAAATCAGAAATTCTTATGGAGGATTAATGTCATTAGCCAAAGCGCAAAAAGCTGAAATTACAAAAACATATGGCAAAAACGAAAAGGATACCGGAAGTGTGGAAGTTCGGGTCGCTCTGCTCACGACAAGAATTAAAGAGCTTATTGAGCACTTTCGCCAGCATCCGAAAGATCACCATTCCCGCAGAGGTTTGCTTCAAATGGTTGGTCAAAGACGTCGTTTGTTGAATTATTTAAATCGAAAAGATATTGAAAAATATCGGTCACTTATCAAACAATTAGAAATACGTCGCTAAGCAGTAACTATAATAAAACAATTACATGAATAAAAATTCCCTTTAATTTATTATTGGGGTAGAGAGGCCTAGATGGTTATTAGAAAAGTAATGGATTTGGGTGGTAAGCAATTAATTATTGAAACTGGAAAACTTGCTAAATTAGCAGCCGGTTCAGTCACGGTTCAATATGGAGATACATTAATATTGGCGGCGGTTACCACCTCTGAGGAACCCAGGGAGGGTATTGACTTTTTCCCGCTCATGGTTGAATTTAGAGAGAAGGCATACGCCGCAGGAAAAATTCCCGGAGGCTTTTTCAAACGAGAAGGTCGGCCTAGCGAAAAAGAAACGGTTAGTGCTCGTTTAACCGATCGACCCATTAGACCTTTATTTCCCAAAGATTATCGAAATGAAGTTCAAGTAGTTATTTTTGTATTGTCTTCGGATAAAGAAAACGATGCAGATGTATTAGGCACAATTGGCGCATCTGCTGCATTATCCATATCATCTATGCCGTTTCAAGGACCAGTTGGATCAGTTAGAATTGGAAGAATCGATGGAGAATTTGTGATAAATCCGACTTTTCAGGAACTTGAAAACAGCGATATTGAAGTCGTTCTATCTGGTACTCGGGATTCAATATTGATGGTTGAAGGATGGAGTAAGGAAATTTCGGAAGAAGATATGGTCGCTGCACTCGAGTTAGGGCACAAAGAAATCGTTCGGCAGGTAGAATTACAAGATGAAATCATAAATGAAATAAATCCAGTAATAAAAGAATATACGCCGGTTGCACATTCTGAAGAGCTTGCTTACATCGTTCAGGAAAAATATTCCGATCGCATAAAGAAAGCCCTGGAATTTACGGACAAGTCTGAACGGAGCGAATATTTAAAAGGAATCCGAACAGAAGCTACTGAAGAGTTTGAAGAATCATTTCCGGATGATCTTCATAGTATCAACCCCATTATTGGAGATGTCCTAAAGGATAAAATGAGAGAACAGGTCTTAACTTCTTCAAATAGAATTGACAATCGTGGGTTGGATGATGTCCGGGCAATTGATTGTGAAGTTGGTTTAATTCCTAGGGCGCATGGCTCGGCTTTATTCACACGTGGACAAACTCAGAGCCTTGCAGCCGTTACTTTAGGAACCAAAAAAGATGAACAGAGGGTTGATGGTCTGGGTGAAGAATCCTGGAGGCGATACATGCTGCATTACAATTTTCCACCATTTTGTGTTGGAGAGGCGCGTCCGATTAGGGGCACTAGCAGGCGTGAAATTGGGCATGGACAATTGGCTGAAAGAGCATTAAAATGCCTAATCCCGGATGAATCCGAATTCCCTTATACGATTCGGATTGTCTCTGACATAATGGAATCAAATGGCTCATCCTCAATGGCGTCGGTTTGCGCGGGTTCACTATCTCTAATGGATGCAGGAGTACCTATTCGTGAGAATGTTGCCGGTGTAGCCATGGGACTAGTTAAAGAAGGCGAGCAAGTGGCGATTCTGACAGATATCCTTGGTGATGAAGATCATATGGGAGATATGGATTTTAAAGTAGCCGGCACAAAAGGAGGAATCACTGCTTTTCAAATGGATATCAAAATAAAAGGAATTACTTTTGATATCATGCGAACCGCGCTGAGTAAAGCACACGAGGCAAGACTAAAGATCCTGGATATTATGAATGAGGTAATGAGCACACCAAATAAGGACATGTCAGAATATGCTCCAAGAATCATAACAATGAAAATTCCGGTGGATATGATCGGATCGGTTATCGGACCTGGTGGCAAAATGATTCGTGAAATAATTGATAAAACTGGCGCTACCATTGATATCGATGATGACGGCACAGTAATCATTGCTTCTGTTGATGAAGATGCTAGCACAAAAGCCAAGCAGTGGGTGGAAAATTTAACGGCCATTCCGGAAGCTGGGGAAACCTATAACGGTACGGTTAAAAAGATAACGAATTTTGGCGCTTTTGTTGAAATCCTGCCGGGAAAAGAAGGGTTGCTGCATATTTCCGAAATCGCTCACAAAAGAATTAACCAGGTTGAGGATGTACTAAAAGTTGGTGAAAGTCTGGATGTTAAAGTATTGAAGATCGAAGGCGGAAAATACAGTTTAAGTCGAAAAGCATTGATTACAAGACCTGGTACAGAAGAGAATAATAACAAATAATTGCGCTTCAATTCTTGATAATGCAAATGGCTGTTGTAGAGAAAATAAAAAAATCAAAGTTATCAAATGGAATCCGGGTCTTAACGGAAAAAATCCCATATGTTCGTTCTGTTTCCATAGGCGTATGGGTTCTTGCCGGTACCCGGGATGAGAATCTACAAAATAATGGAATTGCCCACTTTTTAGAGCATATGGTTTTCAAAGGGACTAAAAGCCGTACTTCTCTTGAACTTGCCGATTCGTTAGAATCACTCGGCGGGCAAATTAATGCCTACACAAGTAAAGAACACACTTGCTACTATGCGCATCTTTTGGATGAACATCTTGATATCGCAATCGAAATACTTGCCGACATGATGCAGAATTCAAAACTATCAATAGGGGATATCCAAATTGAAAAAGATATCATACTGGAAGAAATCGCCGAATTAGAAGACGATCCCGGCGAATTGGTTCATGAATTTTTTCTCCAGTCCCTGTTTCAACCGCATCCAATGAGTTATTCGATTTTAGGTTCTAAAGAAACGGTCAAGCAAATAATTCAAGAAGATCTAATTGACTTTCATGTTTCGAATTATACAGCGAATCGAATCATTATTTCTGCCACAGGAAATGTCGAGCATGACCAGGTGCTGAGTCTTGTCAATAAATATTTTTGCAACATTCCTAAATTGTCCAAGAGAAATAACACGGCGCTTTCTCCAGAAAATCCTTCACAGAATATCTATGAAAATAATTTTCAGCAAGCTCACATTTGTGTTGGAAAACGTATTTTCAATTATGCTGATGAACGACGATACGCTTTAATGGTTCTGAATACAATTCTAGGTGCTGGGATGAGTTCACGGTTGTTTCAGAACATTCGGGAAAAACATGGTTTGGCTTATTCCATATATTCATTTGTAGATTTCTTCCAGGAAGCTGGTATCTTCGGTGTTTACCTTGGAACAGATAAAGAAAAAATTGATCTGACACTCGATCTGGTTAAAAAAGAACTGCAAAAATTGATTGACCAGCCCATTCCTAAAGACGAACTATTCAAGCGAAAAAATCAATTGAAGGGCAACCTGATTCTTGGCATGGAGAGTACTTCAAACCGAATGGATCGATTGGCAAAAATGGAGATTTACCACGGCAAATTTATCCCGTTGCAAGAGACCATTAATGCCATAGAAACCGTGGACCAGGATCAGCTTATCGAACTCTCTTTTGAATTGTTTCAGGAAAGCAAGCTATTCTATACAATCTTTAAACCTACGGGAAGCCTTCCAACACTAAGAATGAAAGCCGGGTAAATTATGAGTTTTGCGGATAGGCAAAACAATACGGTCATTCTAGCCTATCACCACATTTGTAATTATTGGCATCCTACTATAGCACGGGTTTCTCCAAAATCTTTCAAAACTCATATTGATTATCTTCAACAGGAAGAATATTCTGTTCCCACACTGTCTGAATATTTTAGCAAAGATTCTAAAATTCTTCAAAAGAAAAATGTACTGTTGACTTTCGATGATGCACATTGGTGCATTTACAAAAATGCATTTGAAATTCTACTGGAACGGAAAATGAGAGCCACAATATTTGCAGTAACCAACTTTATTGAAAGGAGAGGAAGTTGGGATTACTATGATAATTCCGGTAAATGCCGTCATTTAAATTGGAATGAACTCAAAGAGCTGTCAAACCAGGGGTTCGAGATAGGCAGCCATTCCTGCAGCCATATAGACCTAAAATCGTCACCATCGAAAAGGATTGTAAATGAATTGGAATTTTCCAAGAAAACTTTGGAAGATCGATTGGGAGTAGTTGTGAATTTCTTTTCTTATCCGTTTGGACGATTAAATAAAAAAATTGAAGAGCTGTGTTTACAGGCGGGATACAGGGGAGCGGTAACGATGAATCCGGGTGTTGTAAATGGTAATTTATTCGGTTTAAACCGGAAAGCAGTTTACTTGTTTGAAAGCGATAGACAATTTCATTTCAAAGTGAATCAAGGCAGTTCCATGACAGAAAATATAAAATTAAAAGCCATCAATTCTTTTTCCATGGGAACCATCATTCTGAACAACATCAAGAATCCTGTAAAAAGCGCTTGATTATTGATAACAATATTTATACAATAAACGCCTGCACAAAGAAATATGCTATGCGAACTATGCCGATACAAAAATTGTACTATTCGATCAGCGACGTCAGCCAGGTAACTGACGTAAAGCAGCATGTATTGCGATATTGGGAAAGCGAGTTTTCCGAATTAAAGCCGACAAAAAACCGGGCCGGTAACCGGACTTTTAAATCACGTGATGTCAAAATCATATTTTTGATCAAGCGACTATTGTATCAAGAGAAATTTACCATAGAGGGTGCAAAGAATAAGTTACGGGAACTGATCCTAGACGAATCAAAACTCGAAGAGATCCAATTTGACCAGACCAACGAGCATGTTAAAACACTCATTCAAGATTTGCGAGGAGAGTTACTGGAAATAGAACAAATAATTACACAAGAAGACAAAGATCGGGGCGTAGCGCAGTCCGGTTAGCGCACATGACTGGGGGTCATGGGGTCGGAGGTTCAAATCCTCTCGCCCCGACTCTTGAAAGCCTGTAAACATTGAGTTTACGGGCTTTTTTATTGACGGGGATTTTCCTCAACAAAACCCTCACGCTCAGCCCAGGAGAATGCTCCGGATAGATGTTTTAAGTAATTATTGATAGATACTCTCGAGTATGATCTACCGTTTTTGTTCAAAGAGTTGAGCAGCAGTTCATCAACAAATTTTTTCTGAATAAATTTTTTTGTAATCGATCCTATTTGAGCATTACCGACAGTATGTACAAAAATTCTTATGGCTTCTTTATCGGATTGTAGGGTTTTCGGGGATAGGTTTTGGCGCGCAACTTCTTCGGACCTATGCTTAATAAACTTATCTTTCAATTCACTGATTGGCCGTCTTGAGCTGAGTTTGGCAAAATGGTTTCCTTCGGTGAATGTACCAAGGGCGATCTCACTACGGATTCGTTCTAGATAAAGGTTGGCAGTTTTTAAATCCCACTGTTTTGTGATTTGCTTTTGGAATCGATCTGACCTGACTAATACGATACTCGGTCTTGGCCGATTGGTATGACGCAAGTAAGCTTTTACGACTTTGTTTTTCATGGATCAGGACTTAGTACCGTCTTTTTTGGTTTTGTAGAATGTGCTCACTGTGGATATTTTACTTAACTGATCTTTTAGGATTGACCTGCTTTTTCATTTGCTTAACCTTATTTTCAAGGGTTTCCAATTCTTTTTTAATCCTAGTACCGCGGATCAAAACTATAATAAACAGAATAAGTAATGTTAAAAAAATTACTACTAATGCGGAAGTAGTCCAATATATGATATTAAAAGTACGGTATATTTCCTCAACTACGCCCGTAAACTCAATATCAGTTATAATTGTAAGGTCTAAAGATTTTCCGTTAAGGTGCCAATTATTGAAGTATTCATTTGTAGTATGTT
>CAYXGW010000158.1:0-9542 GCA_964464595.1 uncultured Deferribacteres bacterium | reverse complement strand
GAGAGAGTTGCCGCCAATGTAGGTTTCGTCTACTTCTACCGTGCCTATTAATTTCTTTGCTATTTCGGGTTGAGTCATAATATACCGGATACGATGTGCCATAAACCAAGCAGACTTGTAAGTGATTCCTAACATTCGATGCAATTGATGTGCGCTGATTCCTTTTTTAGAAGCACAGATTAAATGTATAGCCATTAACCAAATCCTGATAGAAATATGACTACCTTCGAAAATCGTTCCGACTGTTACCGTGAATTGTTTACGGCAAGCACGGCACTTGTAAAGACCTTTTCTTCGTTTAGCATTGATCTTATAAGGATCACAACCGCCACAACGTGGACAAGCCGCTCCTGTAGGCCAGCGCATCTTTTCCAAATAATCACGAGCTTCATCTTCGGTGAATTTTGAAATTTTGTTGAATGTCATAGTAGCCATTTTGTGTTTTCCTTGTGTTTATTGTTTTTGACTACTATAATATATTAAAAAATATTGGGTGTGTCAAGTATATAATCGCCTATCATTAATAACCTATATATTCATAAATTTGCCGTTGAGAGGGGATTAGATAGTGCCTATGTTCAATTAGAAGAGTTTCCAATTACTCTTTTTCTGATCGCATTCGTCTGGTGTAAAATTCACTCATACCGTAGTGTTTTTACCGGATCTTTTAGAGCCGCATTAATAGATTGGAAACTAATCGTTACCAGTGCTATCAGAATTGCGATAAAGCCTGAAGCAATGAAAACGGAGGCACCTAATTCAATTCTATACGCAAAATCCTGCAGCCACTGATTCATTATAAAATACCCCAGCGGCACAGAAATAACAAAGGCAATGCCAATTAACGCTAAAAATTCTTTTGAAAGTAAATACACAATGCTGGACACTGAAGCACCCAGTACCTTACGCACGCCAATTTCCTTCGTCCGTTTTTCTGTAGCAAATGTAGCTAAACCGATTAATCCCAAGCATGAAATAAATACTGCCAGCCAACTAAAAAAGTTGGTAATTCGGCCTAATTTCTCCTCTTGCTGGTAAAGGACGTTTAGATCATTGTTTAAGAAAAATAACTGCAATGGAAAATCCGGCACTAAAGTTTTCCAAGTGTTTTTGATATAGGCTATCGTACTAATAAAGTTGTCAGTATTTATACGCATGATAATATTCCCATAACGGCGGGTTCCCCTGGTGAACATAACGAGCGGCTTAATCTTCTCGTGTAAAGATTCAAAGTGAAAATCTCGTACTACACCAATAACCCGTCGAGTACCACTTGACGCTCCTATCATATTGAAAACTTCTATTTCCTTTCCAATAGGATTATTCTGCCAGCCAAATTCCCTGACAGCCGCTTCATTTATAATAACAGCTTCGGATTCATCCGTTTTGAAAGACTGTGAAAAATTCCGGCCAACTATAAGCTCTTGATCGAACAAATCTAAATAATTGGTTTCGATTGAAGTGGAGTTCATTTGTAACCTTTGATTTTCATTAGCTCCTTCAGGCCTGAATAGCATGAAATCGATAGTACTTGCGTTCTTGCTCCCCGGCACACTACCCCCTCTAATGACTTCCAGGATATCTGGTCTTTTCTCCAGTTCCATCTTGAGTCCCATTATATCCGTCCCTGGTTCTGTTTTGAGAAAAACGATCTCTTCCTTGTTAAATCCCAGGTTTTTGTTTTTCATATATTCAACTTGACTGGATATTACCGCAATTGCAATTAACAGGACAATTGAAACCGTAAACTGATTAATAACAAGCAACTTACGTAAATTAACTCCCCGTGATCCGGTTTCAAATACTCCTTTTAGGACTTTTACAGGACCGAATGAAGACAAGTAAAACGCAGGATAACTTCCTGAAATTAGACCGACAACCAAGCCAATTAAAATCGAAATTGGCAGCAATAACTGATTTCCAAAATATTCGACTTTTAAAGGTATGCCAAGCAAATTACTTAACAAAGGAAGAAAAAATGTAACCAGGCAAATCGCTATAATGATCGATAGAAAGCTAAGCAGCAATGCTTCTCCAATAAACTGCCAGATCAAGTTTGAGCGTTTTGCGCCAACCACTTTTCTCAAACCGACTTCTTTAGCGCGACCTAAAGCACGAGCGGTAGATAAGTTCATGAAATTAATACAAGCTATGAATAAAACCAAAAGAGCGATTGCCGAAAAAACATAAACGTACAAAATGTTACCATTGGCTTTTATTTCATTTTCAAGTTTGGAATGAAGATGTATATCCGTTAACGCCTGCAATTCCAGTGATGTTGCCTCTTTTAATTCGTCCGGAAAATGTCGCTGAACAAATTGTGGGAATTTAACCTCAAGATCTTTAGCCGCTTGTTGGTTAGGTAATAGAAGATAAGTCCAGGACCCAACATAAAACCAATCTTCGCCGTGCATGGAATTCCACAGGTTTTGCTCTGATTCGAATGGCGCCATAAATTCAATGTCGAAATGAGAATTAGCGGGTAAACTTTCAAAAATTCCGGAAACCGTAAATACATACTCTTGCCCCCACTTCCGATAAGTGATGGATTTACCCACAGGATTTTCGTCACCGAAATATTTTTGCGTAACATTTTCCGACATAATTACACTATTGGGGGATTGCAATGCGGTTTTATAATTGCCCTGTTTTAGATTAAAACTGAAAACATTGAGAATCTCTGAATCTACAAAATAGAAATTGTTTTCTATAAATTGTTTGTCCTCGTATTCGACCACAGGATCGAATTCACGCAAAATCCGAACAGCATATTCAATTTCCGGAAAATCGTTTTTTAGTGTAGGTGCTGCGATAAGCGGAGTACTGGCCATATTTTTCATAGAACCATTCAATAATCTTTCATGGGTTACCCTAAAAATCCGGTCAGCATTTTTGTGAAAACGATCATAGCTTAACTCGTTTTGTACATATAGAAACATGATCAAACAACAGGCAATTCCAATGGCTAAACCCAGAATATTAATAATTGAAAATAATTTGTTTTTAAAAAGATTTCTGAGTGCAATTTTCAAATAATTTTGAAACATAGCGCCTCCTTATTGGAAATAATTTAGAAGAATACTATTGGTTGATTTCACTAATACACTTTATTCTATCAAATCAATTTTTTCTGTTTGTTTCTTCAGTAGTTTCAACAACTAATCCCTCGTCCTGGCGCCAATCATATTCAAGGCCATAAGCTATCCGCTCTGCTTGCTTTTTTCCTTCGATTTTTGCAACAACATGTAGAGCAGCGTCAATCCCGGCTGAAAGGCCGCCGGAAGTAATTATTTTGCCATTATCAACAAAACGTTTGTTACGAACAATTTTTATATTGGGCGCTGCGTTAGCAAGGCCGTCGATCAAAGGACGGGTTGTGGTGGCAGATAAGCCATTTAACAAACCCGCTTTTGCCAGGATAAAAGCGCCATTACAAACTGATAGGACATAGTCGGAATTCTTGGCAGTCTCTCTCAGCCATTGCAGCACCACCGGATCGTTTTGGGTTCTTAAAACTTGACCACCGGGAATAAGCAAAATGTCCGGCCTGGGAAAATTCTTAAAACTATAGGTGGGATTTACGCTTAAACCACCATTGGTGCTTATTGCTTTCAGGTTCCTGGCAACGGTGTAGACTTCATACCTGGAAGTAAATACCTCGTAAGGACCAGTAAAATCAATAATTTGGACACCATCAAAAATAAGTATCGCAACTTTCTTTCTTTCAGTTCTAGCGGATGGCTGCGAATTCGGATTTTCAAGTTGATCAACAACACTTTGAATATCCGCTAATTGCATTCCGCAAGCGCCGCATGCCCCGGGTTTCTCAAAAGTTGTTTTCAGGCAATCATGGCCGCATGGCGGGCAAACGTAGCCTTCTTTTTTCCTGAGTTCTTCTAAAACACTTTTATCAGCTTCTGAAATTTGAGCGTTTGTTCCAGGAATAAAAAATAATAAACAAACAAAATATGTTAACAGAATAGTAAAATAATAAGCTCGACCTGATTTTTTCATTGCCAAACTCCTATTAAGTTCTTGATATTGGGTATGAATTATACCTTTACGAAGAAATGTATATTTTGTTGAATGAAATGTACGTGTAAACTTCTTCTGCATCCTATGTCAGATATGCAGCTAACAAAACAGTTCCCAAGAATGTCGTAATAGGAAAAACCAATTTGTTAATTTCTTAAATCCTATCCAAAATCCGAAGCACTTAATCCCCAATTCCCCATTCCTGTTTCTACTCTTCAAATTTGATGGGGTGTAAACCATGAATAAATTTATCTTGCTAGCCCAGTTAAAATCTTTTAACTTTGGGTGTTATCAAGAAACTATTGCATAACTTGTTAAATGCCTTATGGACAACTGATGGCAATAAATAAAAACGAAATGGATGCATTACTGTTCATTGACACAAACAAATTTCTTGACTTCTACCGTATTCGCAAATCGGATATAAGTATGAAGTACCTTAAGCAAATAGAGGCGTGTAAGGATAGACTTATAATCGGCTCACAGGTTGAAATGGAGTACAAGAAAAACAGGCAAGACGTTATCGTCGAGTCATTGAAACAATATTCAAAACCAGATTGGGGAAAATTGTCTGCTCCAGCTTTAGTTTCACAACTTCAGCCAGCTAAAATTATTGATAACATGAAAAAAGAGATTAATACTCAATATAAAAAGCTAAATGTAAAAATTGAAAAGATCTTACGCAATCCAAGTCAGAATGATCCAGTTTATCAATCCTTACAGAGAGTATTTAAACATCCGTCGACTTATAACTTAAATCGTAAGGCGAAAATCCGATTCAAAATACGAAACTTAGCAAAGAAACGTTACATGCTCGGCTACCCTCCCAGAAAGCAAAATGACACGTCTATTGGAGATGCTATTAATTGGGAATGGATCATTAAATGTTCACAGGACAGTGGTAAAGATATTGTTATCATAACTAGAGATGAAGATTATGGCTCAATTTATAAAGATGAATCCTATTTAAATGATTGGCTGAAGCAGGAATTTAAACAACGAGTTAGTAGACGAAGAAATATTCTCTTAACGAACAAACTCTCGTTTGGTCTAAAAATTGTTAATGCATCCGTTACAAAAGAGATGGAAGATGCAGAGAAGGAACTTTTAGAAGACCTTGGTCTTGAGTTCAGCTCTTTTGTTAAAGATTATGTTCCTAGTTTAGATTCTAATGTAATTAATGAAATAATAAATGATTTAAGGCAATTGGACTTCGTTGAAAATGTTGTTTTAATGAATTCGGACTATCTTAAAAGAATAGTAAATCTTACCATTTCGATAAGTCAAACAGCTCTTTTAACTAGAGAATTAGCAAATACCCTTGATTCCATAGTTGGTGATTTTATGGCAAAACATTCTGTAAAAATATGGTACAACATAATTCTGAAAGAATAACATATCTGTTTTCATGAGCACATTCTACAAAACCAAAAAAGACGGTACCAGGTCCTGGTATTACTGTTTCGTGTACCATTGGCAATACGAGGCTGGCAGGGGTCGTTAATTGCCTGACCATTAAAGGTTGTGTAAGCCATGATATTACAAATTATTGAAATCAAGTCTCTATTTTTCCAAACGGAATCAAACATTACAACATTAGACATTGTTGACACTGCTATAAAAATAGGTTTGGGTGCATTGATTGCCGGAGTTACAACCTATATTGTCACACCTTATAAACATCAAAGTGACGTTGAAAAAGAAAGGCTTGCTAGGCGTCAAACAATTTTAGAGGAAGTAGCAAGGCAGGCCGAAGAGTTAAATCATGCTTATTTATTATTTGCTGGAAAATTGCTAAACAAAAATAATAGACTAAGAAATGAACAAGAATGGTTATCAACAGATATAGAAACTATGAACTCTACAATCAACAAATTAATGGAGGCATTCAAAGAAACGACATCCGCGGGATCAAAATTACTTCTTCTTGGGCTGCAAGAAGCATATGATGGACTCACAGCATTTGGTACACATATATATAATTTCTATGATGCATTCTGTGATTCTGATTTAGATGATAATTCGATACTATCAGACAAAGAAAAATTTCGGGCTATTAGAAAAACATTCTATGCGACCCTAAGCAAACAATATAACAAGAACCTCTGAAAAAATGAGCACATTCTACAAGACCAAAAAAACCATGAAAATCCCTAACAAAAATATAATCTTAAACTGGTTATTTTACACGATTATTACGATTGTCTTTGGTATAATAGCTGGTTTCATAACTTGGCAATATACTAAAGAAAAAACAGAAATTACATTAAAATTGGAAAGTTGGATAATCGTAGGCTCGTTTATAGAGCAGGAATTATCCGGATTGAGTTTAATGCTTGATGGAGATTCTCTCAAAAATATCATGAAAATATCCTGGCAAGTTGTCAATTCAGGTGATAAAGGAATTACCACATTTGAAACTGGACCATATTTTGAATTTCCGAGAAATCTAGATGTTATATCAGCAAAAATAAGCAATAAATCACCCCTTCTAAAAATTAGTGAAAATTTAAATATTATTGATAGTTTGGCTTATGTTGACTCTCTTGGTATATTTAATTCAGGCGATTTTTTCAAAGTAGACTTTTATCTAAAAGATATCGAAGAGCAACATACTACAAATGAATACTTCAATAATTGGCACCTTAACGGAAAATCTTTAGATCTTACAATTATAACTGATATTGAGTTTACGGACGTAATTACGGACATATATCGTGATCTTAGTATTGTTTCTTATTCTCTTTTTACATTAGGGGTAATATTGATAACATTTACTATTATGTTTATTACATTTGCGATCCGCGATATTAGAATGAGAAAAGAATTGGCAACCCTTGTAAATAAGGTTAAGCAAATGAAAAAGCAGGTCAATCCAAAAAGATCAGTTAAGTAAAATATCCACAATGAGCACATTCTACAAAATCAAAAAAGACGGTACTAAATCCTGGTATTACTGTTTCGTATACCATGGCAAGAAATATCGCGGCGTGGGAGGAACTACCAAAACGCAGGCTCTCCGCGCAATGGAGAAGGTCCGGGCAGAGCTGATTGATGGTACCTTCAATATTACCCTACACAAGCCAACCCACTCTACACTGAATTCTTTTATAACTGAGTTTCTCAACATCCACCAAACACATAAAAAGCAGCCTGGCGAGAAAAGATTATTGCAATGCACCTCCTATCTTATTTTGGGAAAACGACCAGACTCGATCAAATTACGACAAAGGATGTAGAAAATTATATATCACACCGTAAGTCACAGGGTGTCTCAAGTGGTACTATCAACCGTGAGCTTGGATGTTTTAAAAGGATGTTCAGCCTTATTTATTTCGCGGAATCAACCTTCCCGTGCCCTTCATTCACGGTGTTGTCGCTTCTTTTACCCGGGTATCTCCGTATTGGGGTTTTGTCTTTAAAATTGGTTACCCAAAAACAATAAGCATAAGGGTACATGGTTTGAACGACATGAAAAGGTTCATATTCGAAAAGCCGGCGCATAGCCCAGGAAAAGCGGTAACGCGGATCTTCCGGAGTAATAATTTCGACAACACAATCTACCTGGAAACTCACAAAGATGGGTGCATTACCGGTCCACAGTACCGAAGCCCTTGGATTGGCTGAAAGGTTACGAAAAGTTGATCCTTCGAAAATTTCCAATAAACCAAGCCTGCGCCAATCGATATGTTCCGGATGAGCGTAGAACTCGCGAGCGGTTTTGATGCGAAGTTCCCGTGTATCATTAACGGCGTGCGGCGGCAGGGTTTGGATTTCTGCAACTGCACTTTCCACAAGGTTTAGATAATAATCTATATGCTCATCTTTTGGCGTAAAACCGACACCTTTATTGGCCAGGTTCGGAACACCAACACCTTCTTCCCATGTACCCACAACGGGGAGATGGCCGGCATTAAATGCAACATATTCATCTTTTTCAATAGCATCATAAATGCTGTGTTTATAATCAAGCTGCCAACGAATAAATTTCTGCGGCAATTCTTTTATTTCGAATTCCTGAGACTGTCCGTTCTTATTTAATTTAGCAATTTCGTTCTCAACTTGAACTTGCTGGGTTAAAATGGCTGTATCAGTTGTTGTCATTTCTTCTCTCCAATCAATCTTAAGGTTATACCAATTTTTCAGGGCTGGTTTCTTGTTTTTCTTTTATAAAGGATGGCATCTTCGCAAATGAATCCTGCCGATCCATTCCTGCAATGGCTTCACTAAATACTGTTGTTGTAATGTTATGAATATGATTCCGTTGTGCAAATATTTCAAGGCCTTTTTTTACTTTTTTTCTGATAAATGTAATAGGGATTCTTTGCAGTCGCTCCTGTGCTTCTGAAGTCCATTGAATTTCCGGCAATTCCAATTTTACGCCGGAAGGCTGAAAAGTGCAAGCCGGATCTTCCTGCATAGTATCGCCAAAAGTGGCATAAGCCCTGCACCGGCATCCCCCGCAAAGTTCATTGAATTCGCACCGGCCACAGCGTCCCTGCAGTTGTTTTAAATCTCTAAGTTTGGAAAAAACCGGGGATGAATGCCAGGTTTCGGTGAAACTTTTTTCTCTGACATTTCCGGCTACCACATTCATGTAAGGACAGGGGGTCACTTCTCCCTCGGGAGTTATCCTGCAATATTCTGTTCCCGCCATACAACCACCGCTCTCCAATCCGCCTTTACCTTTTTCGTAGGCTATTTGCTTAAATTGCGGTGCGCATTTGGAACGAACCAGCATGGGTTTAAAATTGTCCTGCAGCTCCACTAGATTTGCCAACATGTTTTCAGTTCTTTCAGGAGATAAGTCATTCATTTTTTTACCGCGTCCCGTTTGAACCAGGAAATATAAATTGCTGGACCAGGCCCCCTTCTCCCGGGCAAATTCTATAATCCTGGGAATTTCATCATAGTTCATTTCCATAACCGTTGTCTGAACAAGGACCTGCAAACCATTGTCCCGGCAAATATCCAAGGCGCGAACAGAATACTCCCAGGATTTTGGTCCACCACGGAATGTATTGTGTTTTTCAGGATCGAGCGAATCAATGCTGATACCGACTCCCTTTACACCGCATTCGATCATTTTTCGGGCAACTTTATCTGTGAGCAAAACACCATTGGTGCCCATCACAACCCACATGCCTTTTTCAGATGCCCGCAAGGCAATTTCGTAAATATCCCGGCGCAAAAGCGGCTCACCACCGGTAAGAATCAGCATTTCTGTACCCAGAGATTTCATTTCATCAATCAAATCAAAACATTCCTCTGTGGTTAACTCATTTGCTGCTTTTTTTCCGGCTTCCATGTAACAGTGCGGGCACTTTAAATTGCACATCTTGGTGAGATTCCAAGAGATGAGGGAGGGTGTAAAAATAGAGGTGCTATTCATAAGATTTTATTAGCTGTTGGCTATTAGCTTTTGGCTTTTGGCCTTTAGCTTTCTGATGAGAGAGTCCCGTCCTGGAAAAAGTTGACAGTTAGTAGTAGTAGTTTTTCTTTCTTTT
>CAYXGW010000157.1:0-9949 GCA_964464595.1 uncultured Deferribacteres bacterium | reverse complement strand
AATTAAAAGTTCTCCACGGTTAACGGATATTCCGGTAATTATCATTTCCAGTCTCGCTAATCCAACAAAAGAACAACAATTACTTTCCGAACATGCACTTAAAGTGTTTAGTAAGCCTTTCTCATTACCTGAGATGCATCAGTTCTTCCGTGAATATTTAAAGGAAGAGGAGGAGTCATTCTAATGAAAATTGAGAACAATGAAATCATAAATGCCCTCGAGATTTCTGTTTCTGAAGCTTTTGAAGAAATGGCTTTTGCAGAGGTGGACAAAGTTGAGGTTTTATCTTCACCGCCGACATTTTCATCGCAGGACATCTTTGCTTCCATTGAATTAAGAAATCCTGTTGGTGGTTGGCTTCATATGGTTATCCAAAAAGAATATGCCTATGAACTTACCATGCTTGTAATAGATCAACCGGACGATTTACAGTCTCTGGTTGCCGATTCCATGGCAGAGATGATGAATACAATTGCCGGAAGTATGATGCGGCGACTAGCCAGTAATATGGACTATGAGTTGGGCCTACCTGTATCAGGTGAAGTTTCTGAAAGCCGGGATGATCTAAGGAGCTGCCATTCATCCAGCTTATTGCTATCAATTGAATTTGAAGAACAGAAGCTCTATTTCGTGTTTAAACCAACAGAATAAGAGAGGATAATATGAATGGTAAACAGATTTGTCGGAAACTTGAAGAATTACAAATCAAAGGTTCCAGCTTGGAAAAATTGCTATCGAGCGCAGTTGAATATATTCATTACGCGCATCCTTTGTTCCACTGGACTGGAATTTACGAATTATTTCCCGACAATGTCTTAAGGTTGGGACCTTTTATTGGCTCACCGACCGATCATGTCTTCATTTGTGTGGGTGACGGTGTTTGCGGTAGTGCAGTTGCACAAAAATGCAATAAGAATATCCCGGATGTTTCTAAGGAATCGAATTATCTCGCCTGCTCGAGTTCCACTAAATCCGAACTGGTAATATTAATCCGAAAAGGCGATACCATTTTTGGCCAGATTGATATTGATAGTCATGAGATTAATGCCTTTGCTCAGGACACGCAGCAACAAGTCGAGAATGTCGCTGAATTTTTGGCTGACATATATGAGATCTTTCAACAGGCTGAATTGCAACATTGAAAATGCCAATAACTTTACACAGATTGGGCACTGAAAAAGGGCTTGCAAACGAAACCGGAGAGGAAATCGAAAATATATTAAAAACCAAATTCTAAGTATATCACAATAATCTATGAAGGAACAGACGGGCAATTGATACACAGATTGACAACGAATACAAGTCAATGAAATCTGTGTTAACCCGGGTGAATTTGCATACCGAAGTATGATTCGACAAAAAACCAATGAAAATAATCGACAAAAAACCACCAGATGTAAATGTAAAGAGTCTTCGAAAAAAAGTGATGGAATTGGAACGCCGGCTTCAAGTAAGTGATCTGCAAATTTATCACCTTGAGCGGGAACGGCAAAAATTATCGGCATTGGTCAACAATACCGATGCCAGCTTCTTGGTGATTGATTCCACATTGCATGGAGTATGGGCAAATAAATTATTCCACAAGAATTATATTTCTCCGGATAACCAAAAATGGCTTCAGAAACTAAAATGCAACAGGCTATTGTGTTCAAAACAGGAAATATGTGAAAATTGTCCATGCGTTAAAACATTCTCAACCGGGTCAGTGGTTCACTATGAATTTATCTCGGATACTGCCGCAAAACCCAGGACTATTTACGCCACATCTATCCCAATCAGGACCATAGATGGTAGTATTGATGAAGTGATCATAATGCTTCAGGATATTACTGATCTGGAAGTTTTGCGTACTTCTACAAATGAGCTTCGGGCTAGTGAGGAGCGTTTCCGTTCAATATTCGAACAGACTGCAATTGGTATGGCAGTCGTGTCAAAAAACGGAAGATTGTTGCAAATAAATGCCGCCTTTTGTGGAATCCTGGGATATGCTGAAAATGAACTTTTGCAAAAAGATTTTTTCGAAATCATCCATTCAGATGATTTATCAAAGGGAAAGCATAATATTACGAAAGTAATGAAGGGGCGAAAGAAGGCTTTTCAGAATGAGATGCGTTATCTTCATAAAGACAAAAGCATAGTTTTGGGTAAAACAGCAATAGCATGGATTTTTGATTCAAACGGAAAGCCTGACTACGCTGTGGTATTGATGGAGGACTTCACCGAGCGTATGAAGACAGAAGTTGCGTTGAAAGAGAGCGAAGAACAATATAGATCGCTTATGGAACAGTCTGCAGACGCAATCTATGTAATCCAGGACGAACATTATGTTCTAGTGAACAAAGCGTGGGAAAATATGTTTGGCTATTCTCGCACGGAGGCATATTCGCCAGACTTCGATTACTTAAAAATTATTGCTCCCAAAAGCCGTTCGCTAACAAAAGAGCGGAAGACTTTCCGGAAAATGGGGAAACGGATCAAACAGAATTACGAGTTTTTTGGCCTGACCCAAGAGAACCGGGTTTTGCATATAGAAACAACAGTTGTAGATATACTATGGCAAGGCCGGCCGGCAATTCAAGGGATATATCGCGACATTACCGAGCGCAAACAGGCCGAAGAGGCCCTGCGAGAGAGCGAAGAGAGATTCAGATGTCTTTTTGAGGATTTAGGGGATGCTGTCTTTGTCATCAAAATCGGTGGAACCGACCGGGGACGGATTATTGAAGTTAATCCTGCGACGGAAAAGCAAACCGGTTATTCACGCAGCGAATTGATCGGAATGAATATCGCGAACGATCTTGCCATTCCTGAATCCGCGGAGATTAGTCAAGCTAAACGGGACAAAAAACTGTTAGAAGGCGAGTCCGTCACTACTATTGAGAAAAAAAGGAGAAAAGATGGAACCCAATACTGGGTGGAAGTTGTTGTTACACCAATAGATTACAAGGGAACGGAAGCCTCCTTATCAATTAACCACGACATCACCGAGCTCAAACAGTCAGAGTACAAACTGCAAGAGATGAATGAATCTCTGACAAAGACCAACGCTTTAGTAGCTGATATGATGGTAAAATTCGAAAAAGCCAAAGCAACTGCAGAGGCAGCTTCTCGCACAAAAAGTGAATTCCTCGCCAATATGAGCCATGAGATCCGAACACCGATGAACGGTATTATTGGCATGACTGAGCTTGCTCTGGACACTGAGCTTAATTCCGAACAAAGAGAATATTTGGAACTTGTAAAATCATCAGCAAATTCGCTCTTATCATTAATTAATGATAT
Source organism: uncultured Deferribacteres bacterium (assembly GCA_964464595.1). Taxonomy (GTDB): domain Bacteria; phylum Zhuqueibacterota; class JdFR-76; order JdFR-76; family DREG01; genus JADFJB01. The sequence continues at coordinate 6,667 of CAYXGW010000157.1, read as the reverse complement.
ACTCGATTTTTCCAAGATCGAAGCGGGTAAACTTGATCTCGAATTCATAAACTTTAGTTTGCGGGATTGTGTTAGTGAGTTTGTCAAAACCCTTGCTATACGCGCCCAAAAGAAGGGACTGCTGTTTGCTGTTCGCATCTCTGCTGAAGTTCCCGATACGCTGGTTGGAGATCCTGGCCGGCTGCGGCAAATTATAACCAATCTATGTGGCAATGCCATCAAATTTACGAATCATGGTGAAGTTATACTACAAGTTGATCCGGATGAATCAGACCCGGTTTCCCAGGAATCACCGGACCAAAATGTAAGTCTGCAATTTTCTGTTAAGGACACCGGAATAGGGATCCCTAAGGATAAACAGGGCCTTATATTTGATTCCTTCAGCCAAGCTGATGGCAGTACTACCCGTAATTATGGCGGCACCGGTTTAGGATTGGCAATTTCGAAACAATTAATCGAGATGATGTCCGGCATAATCTGGTTGGAAAGTACAGAGGGGAAAGGCAGCACATTTTATTTCACCGCATGTTTTAATGTGCAGAAGAAAGCAAAGCAGGAAAACTTGCCCATTGCGCCTGAAGATCTGAAAGACGTGCCCGTACTGATTGTAGAAAAGAACGCAACAACCAGGCGCATTCTGCAAGAGATGGTGGGCGCATTACAGACGCAAGTCACAGCAGTGGACGGCGGCATGGCAGCGCAAAGGGAAATGGAAAAAGCAAACGAAGCAGGCACCCCGTTTGCCCTGGTGTTACTTGAATCCAATTCGCCGGAGTTGGATGGTTTTGAGCTTGCAGAACAGATCAAGCAAAATCCGGAACTGGCGGATACGATAATAATGATGCTGCCAACAGTGGGTAAACGAGGCGATGCGTCCCGCTGTAGAGAGCTTGGTATATCCGTTTATTTAACCAAGCCGATCTTGCAGACAGAACTGCTGGACGCGATTAAAACCGTACAGACCAGATCAGCTGACGGGCATAAACAGAATGCAAGGAAAGTGGAAGACCAGCCTGCAGAACTGGTCACGCGCCACTCATTGCGGGAGGAAAAGCAACGCCTTAGCATTCTATTAGCAGAAGACAATAAAATAAATCAAAAGGTTGCGGTTAGACTACTGGAAAAACGTGGTCATAGTGTGGAAGTAGCCTACGACGGTGCAGAAGCGCTTGCTTTGCTGAAGCTAGGCCATTTTGATTTGATCCTGATGGACATTCAGATGCCAACACTTGACGGTTTGGAAGCGACGGCAGTCATACGTGAAAATGAAAAGGAAACAGGTGCTCATATCCCCATAATTGGTTTGACCGCACATGCCATGAAAGGCGACAAAGAACGCTTCCTGGCAGCAGGTATGGATGGTTATGTGCCGAAACCGATTCAATCAAAAGAATTGTTTGAGACTTTGGAAAAGTGGGCTAATTTTGCAGCAGATGAACGGAGGGATCGAAAACACAACAATACCAAAGTTAATGAGAATACCAATACTAAATTGAGTAAAATCGAAACGTTAACCAATAAAAGGAAGAATTAAATGCACAAGAATTTAGTACGCTTATCGATACTGGTTATTCTATGTCTTTTGAGTAGTAACCTGAAAGCCCAACTCGGCGAAAGAATCCGAATAAACGGGTATTCAAGTTTTGAATTTGAAAAACAGTTTGGAGACGAAGGCAAAGGTGATCCAAACGGATCATTTGATGCTGATTTGTTCGACCTGGTTTTTAATGTTCAGGCCACAGACAGGTTGAGGATAGCAGTGGATATTACCTGGGAACATGGCGTGGCCTCGGAAGATATTCGAGGAAACGCAGCCATTGAGTATGCTTTCCCGGAATTTACTATACGCGATTGGTTTAAAATTCGAGCAGGTAAAATGTTTGTTCCGTTTGGCATCTACAATGAAATCCATACCGCCAAACCTGCGTTTCTCACGGTCAAAGAACCACTCAGTACAAACAAACCGCATAAGTTTGGACTAGAAAGGCGGTTCTATCCGCGGTGGGCCAATGGCATTTCAGTTCTGGGAAATTCTAATATAAATGAAATAGAATTTGATTATAATCTGCAAATTTCGAATGGCGAACAGGAAAACACCAACCCCTTTGAAGAAGACAATAATAAGCAGAAAGCAGTTGCCGGGAGGGTGCGTTTCGCTACGGTTCGAGATCTAAAATTCGGGGCTTCATTTTATACAGATTCGATAACTGAGTTGGATGTTAACGATGAAGATTCTGGAAATAGGGCGCGACTATGGAGTTTTGGCAGCCAGCTAGAATGGCGAATTAAGGATTTTGGCTTCGAATTTGAGTATACGGGCGGAACCTACAATCCAACAAATGCGGAAAAAGAAACTTCTCATGCTCTCTCACTTTTGGCTTCTTATACTTCCAGAGAGAGATTTACACCTTATGTGCGGTTTGAATTCTTAGAACCAAACACAAAAATAGAGGATGATTATGCCAGCATGTTAATTTATGGTCTCAATGCAGAGATCGACGACGGCCTCTTTTTAAAAGCTGAGATGAATATGATTAATGCTGGTATAAACAATAATCTATTTTCCGGTGTCGGATACACCGAATTTAAATTCGCAATAGCGGTAGGATTCTGAGAGATGAGGAGCATTGAAATGACAGCAAGCAGATTTATTTACAAATTGTTCGCTTTTTTCATTATTTTTTTCTTTTGCAATAGATTATACGCTGAAGAAAGTGGCGTTATTATCGTCAACAAATCAATAAAGATAGAAACGATTTCTAAGAGTGACATTCGAAAAATTTACCTGGGAAAAATGACATTATGGGGCAACAAATCTAAAATTCAGCCTTGTATTATAAACATCAAAACCGAATTTGGTAAAAAATTCTTTGATGCAGTCCTAAGCACAACTCCCAAAAAATATAAGAGGCACTGGTTAAAGCAAGTTTTTTCTGGCTACGGTTCAGCGCCGCATTCTTTTGCGACCCCTGAAGAAGTCATTGAATTCGTTTCTAAAAACCCGGGTGGTATAGGGTTTATTCCTAAAGCAAATAGTGAATCACTTAAAAATTGCAATATCATAAAGCTCGATTCTGAACACAATTTAACTAACAAAAAACCCGAAGAATAGCAATAGGCGTGACAGGTTATCCTGACCCGGAAGGGAAACTTATTTAGAAATGATTGGGCTATTTTCAAAATTACAGATTCGTACAAAAATAGGCAGCTGTTTTAGTTTCCTCCTGCTCTTAATCTCATTGTTTATTTTCATTTATTACCCAAAGCAACAGAAAGAACAGACTCTGAAAACGTTGGGAAACAAAGTTCAGAGTATGACTGAGATGGTTGCATTAGGTACGGGAATCGCAATGGAAACTGACAATTTTTCAGCTATCGACCAGGCCTTAAATTGGGCTAAAAGAGATAGTAATCTGTCCCTGATAATTGTACTTGACACTGAAAATGAAGAAATCGCCTCTTATAATTCGAAAAATCTGAAACTCAATTTAGAGGAAGTAATAAATAAGCGCGGCATCGTGAAGATAAATGAAAATATGTATTGCGTGACTCCCATTCGCTATCTAAACACAGATTATGGTATGCTGATCTTAGGATACTCTTTGCGTGAAGTATCTCAAACCATTCATAATCAAAAAGTTACAACATTCTATATCATCCTGTTAATTATGATAGCGGGTGTCATTTTTTCGATTATGTTCAGTAATATGATAACAAAGCCAATTATACAACTTCGGAATGCAGCAAAAGAAGTTTCAAAGGGAAAGACAGATGTAAAAATCAATGTTACAACTTCCGATGAAATTGGTGAGCTAGGTGCCACCTTTAATGAAATGACTGATAAAATCCAAACATCTAAAGAAATGATGGAAAAAATCAATGTTAAGTTAAAAGAAAGCGAAGAACAATTCCGCGGAGCCTTCGACAATGCGCCAATAGGTGTAGCGCTAATAAATTCTGAAGGACATTTCCTACGAGTTAACAGAATGTTTTGTAAAATGCTTAAGTATTCAAGGAAAGAGCTTATAGACAAAAGTGCGATAGATATTGTGTACCTTGACGACAAAGAAGATTGTAGCCGACTCATACGGGAAATTTTTTGTGACGAAAGTGCAGCTACTCACCAAGAAATTCGCTATGTCAATAAGGAAGGAATTATCCTTTGGATAAGGATTAGAATGGCATTGCACAGGAAAGATTTAAATAGTCAAATTGAGATTATTTTGCAAGCAATCGACATTAGCCAGCGTAGAGAAGATGAAGAAATTGCTGCAAAAGTGCAAAAAAATTTACTTCCCGATATATTACCTGATATACCAGGTGTAAATATTAAATGGTCAATAAAGACTTGTGATGAATTAGCAGGTGATACATTAAATATTTTTTGGCTTAGGGACAATTACATTGGATTTTATATTATCGATGTGAGTGGCCATGGTTTGGCTGCTTCTCTTCTATCAGTAAAGTTGAGTACTATTTTCTCACCTTACCAAATTTGGAATCCGTCCATAGAGAGAAAAATAGGTGATAATAGTGATGCTGCTTTAAGACCTGCAAAACTTCTTAAACAGTTAAACGAAAACTTTCCGATCGATCTCGATACCGGTCAGTATTTTACCATTGTTTATGGATATTTGAATGTAGAAACCCATGAATTGTGTTTCTCATCTGCCGGTCATCCGGCACCCATTCATTTATCTAAAAATGAAAAAGCAAAAATTATTAAATCAAAAAGTCTTCCTATTGGATTTAGGAAGGACGCTAAATATAATGAACATAAGATAAAGCTAAAGTCAGGAGATAGGATCTTTTTTTATACAGACGGGATTATTGAAGCAAAAACAAGAAATGGTGAGGAGTTTGGCCTTCATAACCTGACTAAAGCTGTTTATGAAAGTTATGAAAAGACTTTAGACGCCTCTTTCTGCTTGTTGGATGAAATGATGGTGAGCTGGAATGGAAAAACAAAATTGGAGGATGATGTTTCAATTTTGGCAATAGAAATTGCAAAATAATTAAGGTCGGTTGTATTTTGTATAAGCTTAATATACTAACAACATTATTAACGTAGGAGGAAAGATGGATACGTCTATTTCAAAATCAAGCTTTGAGTTGCGGTTAAAAATAACAGGACCTTTATCAGAAAAAGACAACAATTCATTTAAAAATTTAATTCAAGATATTCTTGAGGAAACACAAGATCAAATTGTACTGGACCTTACTGATGTCCCGTCAATTAGCAGTTCAGGAATTGGAAAGATCCTTGTTTTATATCACCAACTGACTAAACAAAATAGGGATTTATCAATAAAGGGCATAAATGAAAATTTATTCTCCTTGTTTGTATCTTTGGATATAGACAAAGTGATACCTATTCACAAAAATTAACCATTAACTATTGGGTTAATCTAAGGTAAAGGTTGAGGTTAAGGTTGAGGCTAAGAAAAAATTTCAAACTTATTTTGAACCATTCCATGGTCTACCATCCATCGAAAATTCATCATAAAGAGATGTAAAAGAGAGAATGAGTTTGAAAGAACCAAAACTAAGAATATTAGTTGTGGATGATAATCCAAAAACAACATCTATTCTTAAGGATTTATTAGAAAAGCAGTGCTGCGAGGTTTATGTATTAAAGAGTCCGAGTGAAGCCTTTAGTTTTCTGGAGAAAAATAGATATGTGGATATAGTGATAACCGGAATTCAAATCAGAGAACTTGATAAGCAAGAAGTTCTGAAGATGTACCGCTTAATTAACCCTGACCTATACATCATTTATCTATTTGACATTCATTGTACACAAACAATAGTAGAAGCGTTGAATAGAGGCGCTAATGATTATTTGGAAAAACCCATCAATGAAAATCGTTTGATATCTATCTTGGATCGTGCCTGGCATTTCTTGAGGGAAAACCGCACGAGAGAAGGAATAAGTGAATATTTAGATCATTTTATTCTGACACTAACATTACAATCCGGCGCTTTAAATATAGGTCAATTACAAGAATATTTACGTACGTCAATACATAATTACACGTATATGAATTATCGATATATACTAAACATCCTGCAGGCTGTCGAAGAGGCCGTCCTTAACGCCCATGAACATGGAAATCTTGAGTTAAAATCTGAATGGAAAGATATATTTGATGAGGAGGGAAAATCTACGTTGTTCGAGAAAATAAAAGATGAACAATTAAGTAATGAAGTTTTTGCAAATCGCAAAGTAATGATTAAAATCATAATTAAACCAGCATTCGTTCAGATCACAATTAAAGATGATGGAACGGGATTTTGCACCTGCAAAAAGTCATTAACAAACGTTTACCAAGAGTATGGAAAGGGAATTGCGATAATGAATCATTTAATGGATTCTGTAAAATTCAATAATATTGGGAATCAGGTGACCATTCGGAAATATAGCTGAGATTGAGGCTAAGATGGGATACTGGATGCCAGATGCAGGATGCTATAACAAATATGAATTTTATGAACATCAATAAACTTTCCAAAACTGCTATGGTGATTGAGAAAAAATGAAGGAAATAAAGAATCTCACGGAGTTTTGATGGCCTTACAGGATATGAAAAAAGACCAAGATAAGGTAAAAGAAAATTTAACTTCACTATTAAGGAAATTAAATGGAGTTTCTGTTTCAATCAGTTCA
>CAYXGW010000156.1:0-10008 GCA_964464595.1 uncultured Deferribacteres bacterium | reverse complement strand
TCTGAATTCAGAAGGGGTCATCCCAGTGATTTTTTTAAAGAAGTTATTGAAGGAAGTTTTATTATTGAACCCAACATTAAATGCGATACTTAAAAGGGTATACTGCTGGTGTTTTGGATCTGATAATATACGTTTTGCCTCTTCGACACGATACTGGTTGATTAAATCAAAAAAATTCTGGTTTAAATATTCGTTAATAACCTGGGAAAGCATATTCGTGGAAATATTGAGTCTTTTTGCCAGATCGGGAAGCTTTATGTTGCTTTTCCGGTATGGCTTCTCCGTTTCCATTAGCCTTTTCAAAGTATCTAAATACCTCTTTGCCTGTTCCATTGTTAGAATTGATTTTTCATACTTAGGGCCATTTTCCCCGATGCCGCCCACGGAAAATATTTCGGGTATCCTGAAGGCAGAATATCCAGTCGTATAGATAAAAATAGTCATGCAAAAAGTAACCATGTAATCGATCCGGCGCTGGTATGACAATCCAAAAGTTACAACCAGGCCATAGATAAACCATAGGGCGAAAAAAAAGCCAAAACCAACTGTCAGTCTGTTCAGCCAAACCAACCGTGCCTTATCAAGAAAACGACCGGAATTTTTGGTCTCAGCCGTGTATTTTCTAAGCAGCCTGATCGAAAGCACCAGGTAGATTAACACATGTGGAAATTGTAAAACAGCTATGACAAGTCTCAAGATAGGCACATCAGCCGTGCCACTACTCCCCGTATATACGTAATTTTCCAGGATAAACAATTTAATGGTATGACTAAGTGAGTAAAATGGAATCATGTAAAGTACGCACAAAATGAAAGGGACAAAGTGGACCCAAGCGTGTTTTTGAGTCCTTTTTTTACCTGGAAGCAGTTGTTTTATATATAAATAGAAAAAGACACCGTATAAGTATGTTAAGGGAAAAGTAGTCAGGAATAAATCCGGAATGACCAGAAGGTAACCGGTCCAAAAGGCGACAATTTCTAACAAACGCAGGGAAAAAACAAAAAACAGCATACCAAGGAACCGGTTGGCTAGGCGATTACCGCGTTTGTGAAAAAAGAAAACAACAACCATAAAAATGCCCTGGGCTGCACCTTGTAAGTATTAGATTCCAGAAATCCAGAATTGTTTTCATACCCGATAATTCTTTCCAAAGTCAAAAATAATTAAAAAGCTCGTCCCACCAACTCATATTTACAAGAATATATTTCCTAGCAAAATCGTTTTGAACGTATGGATAAGGTATACAGTTTATTATCGCAACATTGATCTTCATTCCAGTTCTATGTATTTTTGTATTATGAACAAAACAGACAATTTCTGTTTCATCGTAATATGTCCAATAATTTTTTGAAATTCAAGAACTAACTCACTCCATTTCTGCAAAACATGCCAATTGGTGTGTAATCTAGCTACTACTATTGGCTCGCTGAAACCTGCGAAAAAGCCGCCTAACGTTTTACTTCGGCTAAATGAATGAGATTAGATTCCTAGTAGGCGTACTGTTGAAAGTACTGATTTCAATTTCTGCGTACTGAGCAAAATTTGTTTTTATAAATCTCCATAGACTCAAACCATCCTTCTATCTAACCTAATTTTTGGATTTATTTTAAAATAGCTGATTTATCGACTTTTTGAGCTTGTGAATTCCTTTAATATCCATTCCCTTATGAATTTTTTAAGGATATTCGAACCCAAATTATCAGGGTTTCCCTGATTGAATTTATTATTTGTATCAAACAACTTAATGTAGTTTTATTTTTTTCTTAAAATTTGCGCCGGTTTTCCTGGAGTTGGCAGAAATAATGAAACAATTGAAGCTTTGAAAAGTGTCATTACATAGAACCAAGAAAAACTAAAATCTTAAAATTCCAAATTCTAAAACCCTAATGCAGGTATAATTTCTAAATCCTATAGAGAACACTATTTGTTAGAGATAATCAAAACAGCCCTCTACCATCACTTCCAATCCAACACCCAGAAACAGATGACAATAGGGTTTCCCCGGACGCCGGTACAAATCAATTCAAAGACAATCAAACGGCAACCTGCGCTATTCCCAGACACCAACCAGGATGCAGCGGGTAAAAGTTTTGTATGTTACATATGATGTCTCAACCGACCCTGACCGGGGGCGAATCGGTCATCACTTTTAACCTTAAAATTATTGTGGTTTGTTTTAAATCATAGGTTATTTGAATATGGCATCAACGTGGTAATACTTCAATTATTGAAATAATAAAGATAGAAAACGTCTGGTGTGATTTTTCAGTAAATTTAAGTTTTAATGTCTTTTAAGAAACTAATGTTTTATATAAAATTGTGGATTCAAGATAATTTATATTGGGGCCCTTAAAAAGGGTAATCTCCATAATTGGAGTAGTCGCTTGTTCCACAAGCAAAAAACTATCAAGAAAGTTTTTTTGATGTTATGGATCGAGATAATTGAATCAAAAGACAAACAGATTTAGAATTAACTAAAACGTCCTCAAGGCTATTCTTTAGGAATCAATACGTAAAGAATACATAATATTTGATATTTGATATTTGCACAGAATGTTAATCCAATGAATATTACAAAGTTATCCAAACTTGTAGAAGAAGCCAAATCTGGTAATAGAAAAGCGTTTGAAGCAGTTTGTCGAATACTTGAGAGCGAAGTAAGAATCATTATCGATGAGGCTTCAATTATTGGGAGAAGAACATCGTAAGGTTGCAACTACCATAAACAACATTGGACTTGTTTATTACCTTAAAGGCAATTATGACAAGTCGTTGGAATATCACAAAAAAGCCTTAGCGATCAAGCTTCGACTATGGGGAGAAGAACATCGTCAAGTTGCATACAGCTATAATAACATCGGTATTGTCTATGTGGAAAAGGGCGATTATGATCGGGCGTTGGAATATCACCAGAAAGCATTGTCGATTAGAATGCGATTGTTAGGAGAAGAACATCTTGAAGTTGGTTCAAGCAATAATAACATTGGAGATGTCTATTATGCAAAGGCCGATTATGATCAGGCGCTAGAATATTTGCAAAAAGCAGTATCCATTTGGCTTTGCAATGTAGGGGAAGACCATACCTATAGCTCCAACGCCTATATTTATATTGGACTTGCTTATAATGAAAAGAGCGATTATGATCTGGCGCTGGAATATAATCAAAAAGCATTATCGATTAGGCTTCGATTATGGGGTCAAGAACATCCGGATATTGCCGAAAGCTATAGTAGCATTGGAGTAGTCTACAGTGCCAAGGTCGATTATGAACAGGCACTAAAATACCACCACAAAGCTACGGCTATAGGTCTCAAAGTATTCGGAAACCACCATCCTGTTGTTGCAGAATATTATCGCAATATCGCTGAAGTCTATTCTCATAAAAATGAATTTAGCACAGCCCTGGCGTATTGTCAGAAATCTCTAATTTCGCTGATCGCCGAATTTACTGATCCGTCCATTTACAGCAATCCACGTTTAGAAAACGTAAGTTTCGGACCCTATTTGCTCACTTCTTTAAAATTGAAAGCAGAAATTTTCACACGTTTGTCTGACAAAACCGGGAAAAAAGATCTGGAGATGGCTTTCTCAACCTACCAGCTGGCTGTGGATCTCATCGATAAAATGCGTACTGGCTACAAGGCCGAAGGTTCTAAGCTGATATTAGGCGAAAACGTTGTAGAAATTTATGAACAAGGTATTGGCACCGTATTAAAACTGAATGAAATTACAGGAAAAAAGTCTTATAAAGAAAGCGCTTTCTTTTTCGCCGAGAAAGGTAAAGCCAGTGTGTTGAGCCAGGCTCTGCAGGAAACTCAGGCCAAATCCTTCGCCGGTATACCGGACAGTTTATTGGAAAAAGAGAAGCAACTGAAAATCGACCTGGCTTTCTACGACACACAAATTGAAAAAGAGCGCCAGAAAAAAGAAGACCAGGATGAAGCCAAAATCCAGGATTTCCAGGGCAAGTATTTTTCATTAAACACACAATATGAATCTTTAATTGAAGAATTAGAGACGACCTACCCAAAATATTATGAATTGAAATACCAGACCCAATCCGTGTCGATACCTGAACTGCAAGCAGCATTGGATTCTCAGACCACGGTTGTGGAATATTTCACAAGTCAAGAATCCATCACTATTTTTACCGTTGCTAAACATCACTTTGAAGTCACAACCGTTGCAAAAGACAGCCTATTTGAAACTGGGATTAAACAGTTACGTACTTCCATTACAAAACACGATTATGAGCTTTATACCAAGAGCGCCCACAGGTTGCACCAGTTTCTCATCCAGCCGGTAGTAGGCCATCTTACGACCGGGAGCTTGATCATCATCCCGGATCATGTTGTTGCCAATGTTCCATTTGAGGCCTTGCTTACAGAAGAGGCTACTGAGGCAAAAAGCATTGATTATGGCAGCCTGCCCTATTTACTAAAAAAATACCAGGTAAGTTATGCCTACTCAGCCAACCTGTTGTTGGATCTTTTGAACCAAGGCCATCCAGATACTCCCAGAGATTACCTGGCATTCGCCCCGGTTTTTTCGAACGGGATCAGTAGCAGTTCACGAGCAGCAGGTTTTCTACAGGCAAACCAAGATCTTGATTCAACACGTACGGCTCGTACCCATTTGCCAGCCTCTCGGGATGAAGTTCTGGGCATACAACAGTTGTTTCGCCAAAGCTATAGTATTTTAGACCGGCTGTATGATTGGCTGTTTGGTGATAAGTCCCAGGTATATCTTGAAAAGCAGGCTAACGAAGAGAATTTGAAAAACACAGATTTGAAGGAATATCGCTATATTCATTTTGCCACACATGGTTTTGCCAACAAAACGACTCCGGAGCTGTCCGGGTTGCTACTGGCGCAGGATAGCACCTCAACAGAGGATAACGTGCTCTTTTTGGGTGAAGTGTATAACCTGGAATTAAGTGCAGATTTAGTCACATTAAGTGCCTGCGAGAGTGGGATCGACAAGTCTATCAAGGGAGAAGGATTAATGAGTCTCAGCCGCGGCTTCTTGTATGCCGGAGCGAAGAATCTGTTGGTTTCACTGTGGCAGGCCGATGACCGAGCTACTTCTGACTTAATGCTGGCATTTTACGAGGAGATGCTCAAGGGAAAATCCAAAGCACAAGCATTGCGAGAAGCCAAACTCCGGCTGATTGGGGATCAGATTCGTTCTGATCAAGGATACGCCGATCCATCAAGTTGGGCTGCGTTTATCCTGGTTGGTAAGTGATGAAGAAATTTTACGGAGTATGTCTTATCTATCCCGAAACTAAAGTATAATTAACAAACAAATCTCAAAATTAAAAAACTCAAACTCCAGTTTTTAATAGTAACCTTTTACAGCTTATTCCTTCGTTCGTATTCTTGTAATGATATGAGAGAACAAGGGGCACCATAGGAAATTTTCGCCTTCAAGATTCAAAAATTGCTTTTTTCAATATCTTGAAAAAAATCCAGCATTTTACAAGCTGTCATTTTTCCTCAGAATAAATATTGTTACTTTTTTGACATAAGTTACGGCAGTATATATTGAGAGTGATTTTAGACATTTCGGGTCGCCAGTACTGTACTGCTAGTAGAGAAAACTCATCCACTTTGAATGTTAAATAAGATTAGTGAGAAAGAAAATCAATTTTGATAACCTTAAAATTGCGATGGGTTGTTTCATTCTTGGATTATAAGAGTGTAGCACCAAAGTGGTAATAGATCAAATCTTGAAATAACAAAAAGTTAGGGAATGCCTGGTGTGGTTTTTAAGTACAGTTGAAAGACACAAAATTTCAAAGGAATTTTAATGCAAAATTTCTCCGAAAATAGAATCAATAATTCTGCAGAAAATAATTCCAATAAAATTCATTCTTTAATTCCACTTGAGTATGCCATTCGAAATAAAATAGTGCCCCTAGCCTTAACTAATTCAGAGTTTAAAATCGGTCTGTCACATTTTGATGAAGAGTTAATCAATGATTTAGAATTTCTCACAGGAATGAGTATCAAAGTTGTTAAGCTGTCAGATATAGAGATCATTAACAAATTAAGAGATAATTATGGCCAAAGTATAGAGATTTCCGGGCAAAAAGATGAAAAAACCGGAGAGTTTCAACTAGTTGAAAACAATAATACGAAGCCAGAAGATAACAACTCATCCGATGAATTGGATGATGACTCAAGTGTCACATTGATTAACCAAGTCATCACAACTGCGATTGAAAAAAATGCCAGCGATCTACATTTTGAAGCTTATGAAGGTTTATTTCGTGTACGATACAGGATTGACGGGGTGCTACAAGAAGCCATTCAACCACCTCCAGGGAAAAAACAAACGATTATTTCCCGATTGAAGATTATGGCTGATCTCGATATAGCCGAGAAGAGACGCCCGCAGGATGGACGAATTCGCGTTAAACGAGGAGGCAAAATTATTGATATCCGAATCTCTACTTTGCCGACTGATTTCGGCGAAAAAATTGTTCTCAGAATACTTGACAAAGATCAATTAAATCTTGATTTGAATAATTTGGGTTTCGTGGATGTTAACCTGGTATTGTTCAAAAAAATTATTTCAAAGCCATATGGGATAATATTAGTTACAGGTCCGACCGGTAGTGGTAAAACAACAACACTTTACGCAACCCTTAATCACATGAATTCAATGAGAGTTAATATCCTGACCATTGAAGATCCAATTGAATATAATCTCACTGGAATCAATCAAAGCCAGGTTCGTAGTGAGATTGGTTATAATTTTGCCGCTGCAATGCGGTCTTTTTTGCGACAAGATCCGGATATTATCATGGTAGGCGAAATCAGGGATCAAGAAACAGCTGAAATTGCAATACGATCGGCTCTAACAGGACATCTTGTCCTTAGCACTCTTCACACGAATAACGCAGTGGATACGTTAACCAGGTTGCTGGATCTGAAGCTAGAACCTTTTTTAATTTCCTCGTCGGTGAAGATGATAGTCGCCCAGCGTCTTATGAGAAAATTATGTATTCATTGCAAAATCTTAGATTCGAATCAAGAGAATTTGATTAAGGTTTTGGATGGGACTTTACCTATTAAACAAGTTATTTATAAGGGAATAGGTTGCAGTGAATGCAATGGTACAGGCTATTCAGGCCGAACCGCGATATTTGAAGTTATGCCCATCTCAATTAAAATGATTGAAGCAATCAATGGGAATAGAACTGCAACGGACCTAAAAAAAATTGCACTAAGAGAAGGAGTATCGTCTTTACGAAATCAAGCGATCAACTTACTATTACAAGGCATCACAAGTCTCGAAGAGGTTTTACGGGAAACCGAAGAATAGCCCATGGATAATCCATAGAGCAAAAACATTTTCAAACTGCAGATGAGGAAACAAGTACAACTGAATAAAAAAAATAATCAATATTACATTTAAATAGAAACAATTTGAATTCATTAAGGAGGGTCTCCCATTGTATCGAATAATATTTTGTACCGTCTTGTTGGTATTAAATCTTTCCATTCCATCATCCCTCTCCGCACAATCGGGGAAAGATTCTAATACTAACATTGATTCAGTATCTTCGCAAGTAAAGAACATTAAAAACAAGATAATTCAATTGCTGGATTTTAAAAACACAGAAATCAAAGACATTATTCGCGGCCTGGCTGCAAAATATAACTTAAATATTTTTATTGATGATGACATCAGGCAGAGAGCGACTTTCCGCTTATCCAATGTTCCCCTCATTGACGTATTGCATTTTATTGTCAATGAATATGGTCTTGAAATGACGGTTCAAGGGAATATATACAAAATATTCTTACCTGAAATTCCGGAACCAGAACCTGTTCCTATACAGGTATTTTTCCGCAACGATAGTCTTACAATTGATGTTCAAGACGAAAATATTGAAAAAGTGATTCGGGCGATTTCAGAAATAAGCGGTAAAAATATCATTTTGGAAAATAGTGTGAGTGGTGAAGTTACGGGACTTTTACAGGGAATACCGTTTGAACTGGGGTTAGTGTCGCTCATAGATAGCAATGGATTCCAAATTCGCAAAATTAAGGATATCTACATAATTAGTAAGCCTCAAAAAAATAATTCCGAAAGCTCCGGAAATAATTATTGGATCGATGTGACTGATAGTTTGATTTCATTGGACGTAAAAGAGGCGAATTTAAGCAATTTAATCTACGATATTTCTTCGCAAATGGGCGTCGATATATTTGTCTATGGAATTTTAAAAGGGCAAATTAATGCGCATTTTTCTAATCTTCCATTTAATAGTGTGCTGGATTTTCTATTAAAGGGAACGAATTACACTTACCGGCAAGACGGGAATATATATCATGTGGGAGATAAGAAAGTTTCGGGGATTGCCTCTATGAAATTAATTCGGCTGAACCACATTAGTGTCGAAGGTATACTGGATATTCTGCCGTCTTCCATTACATCCAATGCAACAATAAAAATTGTAAAAGAGCATAACGGTTTGATGGTAGTTGGTTCTCGAGATATCATCCAGGAAATAGAAACATTCATTAATCAAATTGACCACCCCATCGCTCAAATTCTGTTTGAAGTTCTTGTGGTTGATTATAATTCCTCAGACATTGGTGAATTTGGAATTACCGCCGGACAGAACATCTTTGGTGATTCTACCGGAAGCGCAGATCAATATTTTCCAACAATTGATATTACAGCTTCAGGAAAAACGCTTAATAAACATATCCAATTCCTGGGACCCAAAATTGGTTTAAACAATATTGGCAAGTTGTCGGATGATTTTTATGTAAGGCTGCGGGCTTTAGAAAGAGAGGGAAAAGCGAATATCAGGTCTCGACCTCAAATAGCCACTCTTAACGGACACCCTGCAAGTATAAAAATTGGTACAACGCAATATTACATTCTTGAATCTCAACAACCCATCGTCGGCGGCAACCAGGTTTTTAACCAGGTTACACAGCGTTTTGAAAAGATAACCGCAGAAATTAGTTTAACCATAACGCCCTGGGTAAGCGCTTCCGGGGAAATCACAACTGAAATTCGACCTGAATTCAGCACACCTCAAGGCTCATTAGATTCAAATATACCGCCAACTATCAATCATCGAATTTTAAATTCTACCGTTCGATTACGTGATGGCGAAACCATCGTTCTAGGTGGATTAACCCAGACTATAGACAATGAAACGATTAGTAAACTACCCATCCTTGGCAGCCTGCCAATTTTGGGCAGACTGTTTCAAAACCGCAGTCACAATCGTTCAAAAGCTGAACTGATCATCTATATTACACCGCATCTTTCATTCGGCGATGAGAATAACCAGGCAGGGATTATCAAATGATGAAATCCTTGAATTTGTTGGGGAGTTCTTCGATAGGGCTTGATATTGGTCAAGAAACCATCAAAGTTGTTGGTCTGAAAAAGCTTATCCATTCAATTCGACTTGAAAAATATGGTGAAGAGAAAATCGAGATTAGTGATGACCAAAATGATGGGATCATCATGGCAATTTCAAAACTCTTTTCAAACCTGAAAATTCAAGAGAAGGAAATCACCTTTCATTTCGATGAAAAGGGGCTTCGCTTTGAGACGGTCAGGGCGCCATTAATGCCAATACCCGAAATATCTAACTGGTTAATAAACCATATTCTTTCTCGATTTCCAGGAAGTTTTACTAGAGATCAATTAATCATTTCATTTCAAATTTTAAATTACGACGACCAGGGCTATACTTTATGGACTGCATATTGTCAACATCATCTTTTGCAAAGAAAACTGGATATAATTGAAAAAGCTGGACTAAAAGCAATAAGCATTGCAGCAGGCCCGATCGACTTATTTCAAAGCTTCGCATTAAATGGCGATGAATTAATTCATAAAAACATTTATTTTGTAGATCTGGGGAATCAATTTATTAACCATATGATAACGGAAGAAGGCAATCCTGCTTTATTTGTTAAGGATAAAATTGAGACAGATGTCCGGGGGCTGTTAACCAAAGAAGGC
>CAYXGW010000155.1:0-10021 GCA_964464595.1 uncultured Deferribacteres bacterium | reverse complement strand
GACGGCTCATCACGTTAAGCTCTATGCACCGCATGACTTCCCCGATGCAGAAGGGTTCTTCCGTGCGCTTACGCCGAGCGAGCAAAGAGAGCGGCTAGCACAAGAGATTAATGAACTTTAGTCTACGCCGACCCCGCTCAAAACTGGCCTTATGTCCGCCAGGCATACTTGGGTGCTCGCTGAAGAGTTTGCGTTCAGGGAACTCGAGGCTGAGTTTGGTGCACCCATCAAGCGTCAAGTTGCGGTTCTTGGGGACTTAGGTGTCGATGGCCTATTTCAGGACAAGGGGATAACCACGTTTGTTGAGATCAAGTTCACAAGCATTCCGAGACTCGCACAAGTCGCTCGGCGGGCGTCAGATCAACTCGGACGTATTAAAGACAAGATGATGAAGCCAGCATCATTCATTCTCGCAATAGTTGTAGACGCCACGACTTCTGAAGGACTAGAACGTGAGCTTGCGAGAACGCGAGAACATTTAATGTCTATGCCCTTCCCGATAGAGCTGCGCGTCTATGACTTTGCCGAACTCAAGAAGAAATACGGTGTTGAGGAAGAGCGCACTAGTAACTAGTGCCTTAAATCAGATAAATAAAACAATAATAGGTAAAAATGAAAAAGTCACTTACCACGTAAAACTGACCAATAAAGGTAAATAACAAATCAGTGTATCTAAACTATTAATTCACAGCATATTAAGATTTACATTGTATTAGAGGTAGCAACGAAAAAAGAGATCGCCTTTGTTATGAAGGAAGGAACAATTTACAAACAAGACGGAACTGCAAATCCAAAAGCGTTCGGATTAAAATAAAAAGACGGTGGTTCGTTGACTAACGCCCTTTGCTTTTGATTCGATTCTCGATGGCTTCAAAATACCTCTTATAATAGATCTGTTCTTTGCCTACATCCATCTCATCTTTACAAATCTTCTAAAGCTCTTAACTTTGCTTCAATCAATTTTTTATGGGAGAGCCGAAGCAAAGAAGCGAGTTTGCGGACAAGGTAATCTTCGTGCTGATCGACCTTACCATCTGCATACATCAACTTCCATAATAGCTCCACAACCCGAATTCTCTCTTCTTCTGAATAATTCTCGTTAATGAGATTGGTAAAACGCCATAAATCAATGCTGCCCTTCAATTCCTTGTTTGCAGTCTCGGATAGTTCTAAAGCATATTCTTCAGATAGGTCATATTCTTCTTTCAAAATTGAAATAATACTCTCACGTTCTGATTTGCTAAACTCACCATCAATATTAACCATTTCGAGAAAAAGAGCGCAGGTTGCAATCCGAATATCCTCTTCTTGCACTTCGTTTGTTTGGCTTGATCGCTCTTCAGTATTGGTTTCAAATATTCTTTTTAAGAAATCCATGGTTATTCTCTACTTTCTAATGGTTTAAATAATGTGAATCACAAAATTATAATCAAGAAAAATATTTTCGCTCAAAAAAATTCGAATGCTTATCTCAAATTGTGGTTACTTAATTTTTGTAACTTTACATTTACGGTACTTATTTGAGTTTGATTTGAAATTAATTAGAATTTTGACGGGTTAGCAAATGTCTATTCGAATCCATCGGGCAGAAAACCAGAACACAGGTTCTTTTGATAACAATCGAATTCTGGAGCGAAAACCGATTGATTTTCCAAACATGAACAGCGCCATCGCGCCATTTTCTTGCCTGGTTTATTGGGCGTACGCCTGGAGTGAAGCCGGTGGTACTATAGGCCTGCATCCTCATCAGGCGTTTGAGATTATGTCCGTTGTATTAGAGGGGCAAATCGAACATTATGACACCAATAATTCGGAATGGAAAAAATTAAGCGCTGGAGGTGTGCAAATTATTCGAGCTGGAAGCGGCATTTCCCACAGCGAAAGACTATTGCCTCAAAGCAAAATATTCCAAATCTGGTTCGATCCCAATATTCGGGAGTCCTTTAAAAAACCGGCATCCTATGATGATTATCCATCTGATATTTTTCCTATTGAAGAATATTCGAACTGTCGAGTAAAAATCATTTCGGGAAATAGCTCTCCACTTTATATGAGTTCCCCCGCTTTCATCAAACAGATAGATTTTAAAAATGGCCAAAACAAAGTTACTATATCAGACAAAAACACTGCTGCGATATTTATTTTTGGTGGAAAAATTATAATGAATAAAGAGAATCTATCGATTGGTGACTTTTTAGTTCTTGAGAATGAAAAGGAATTTGATTTTAATACCGTAGAAATAGCAAAGTTGTTTTTAATTGAGGTTCCAAAAGAATTAAATTATAATCGTTTCGCTGATTCTGTTTCTTAATTTAACCGACAATGAGTAAATTCATCGCGTACATTTTAATTCTATTTTTCGCATCTGGCTCGTCAAGTTTTAGCCAGCCGCAAGTCGTATCGGTTTTCCCAACGGCCCAGACAATTACGGCAGACAAGAATAGCACTATAATCATCGAATTCGATCTGGCAATAAACACGCTTTCAGTGGATAGTCAATCGATTCATGTGTTTGGTCGCTGGTCGGGTGTTGCCAATGGTACATTCAATTTTGAAAACAACAATGCTAAAATTCACTTCATCCCGAATGAATCATTTTCATCCGGTGAATGGGTGACTGTTTCAATTTCAAAGCATCTTACAGACCAAAATGGGCAAAATTTAGAACATGGCTATGCCTGGAATTTCTGGATCAAAACAGCGCCAACATCTATGAATGTTTTGGAAACTGCCAGGATCAATGTTAGAGAATTAGGTGAAAAACAGATACAATCTTATGGCGCCTATGCGGGTGATTTAAACGGGGATGGCTACTCCGATTTTGCAGTTCCAAACGAAATATCAAATGACATTCGTGTTTTTCTTAATGACGGTTTTGGCAATTATGGAGATTTCAATACTTATGCAATTCCAAACGGTTCGTCGCCAAGCCCCAATGAAGGTGCCGATTTCAACGGTGATGGGATTATCGATCTGGCGGTTGGAAATACCAGGAACACAATTCTAAGTGTTTTTATGGGAGATGGGACTGGCGGATTTTTACCCGTAAATACTTATGAAGTAGAGAATGGCGTGCGAGGAGTTTGTGTCCTAGATGTCGATGGTGATAGTGATGTGGATATTGTGACTGCAAATCGTCTTGCCAACAGTGTATCAATCATCAAAAATGAGGGCAACGGCGTTTTTGCTGCCGCAGTCCATTTTGAAGCGGGTGGCGACCAGGAAACTGGTTGTGCAGTCGCTGATGCAAATAATGATGGAATACCGGATTTATTTATCGGGACACTGGGAGGAGCCAATTATATGGGAGAGATAATTTTGCTAACGGGCGATGGACAAGGTAATTTTCAATTTTCTTCTAAAATCGATGTGGGCGGTGGAAGTTGGATGATTGCTGTTGGCGATATTGATGGCGATAAGAATGTAGATGTTGTCTCGGCTAATTCATTTCAAAATAATATTTCCGTAATTCGCGGGGATGGCACAGGATCTCTATTGCCGGCGGTTATTTATCCAGCAATAGGTGAAATTCCAATTGCGATTGATTTGGGCGATTTAAACGGAGATGGAGATTTAGACATCATTGTGAGTAATTACCATAGTGCCAATTGGACAATTTACGAAAATGCCGGAGATGGAACATTTATCAATCCAAAATTTCTCGCTGCATCCAAAGCAGCTTCTTGTGCCATTTTTCATGATCGAGATAATGACGGTGACATGG
Source organism: uncultured Deferribacteres bacterium (assembly GCA_964464595.1). GTDB lineage: Bacteria > Zhuqueibacterota > JdFR-76 > JdFR-76 > DREG01 > JADFJB01. The sequence goes on along the minus strand of CAYXGW010000155.1, from coordinate 6,297 downwards.
ACATCACAGGTATCGATGAAGTGGATGACCTGCTTTTTCTATTTACAAACGAATCTGCTACTGGGATTGAAACGGAGTCTACACTTCCTAAACAATTTGATTTACAGCAAAATTTCCCAAATCCATTTACAACATTAAGATCTTCAGTTTTGGGTGATTATGAGAATGCTACTACAACAATTTCTTACAAGCTAGCAGTGGCAGGAAATATTTCTTTAAAGATTCATAATATAAATGGAAAATTGATTTCTAATTTAATTGAGCAATATCAAGATGCAGGGAATTATCGGGTTTCATGGAATGGATATGATTTCAATGGAAAATTAACGCCATCCGGAATTTATTTTTATACACTCAAGGTTGGAGAATTTATGAAAACGCGCAGATTGATTTTTATGCATTGATTAAACCAGTATTTGAACGATGAATCAGGCAAACTACAAGGCCTTAACAACAACCACCGTCTGATCATCGTGCTGGTGTGAATCCCCGGTAAATTTTTTCACAGATGCCATAATCTCATCACGAATTTGATTTGCCGTATGCGAGTTTCCTGATTTAAGAATATTTACCAAGGATTCTTCTCCATATTCTTCTCCTTCCTCTCCACGGGCTTCTGTGATGCCATCAGTAATCAGAAGAAAAATATCCCCTTTATTATAATGAATCGTGGTTTCCTCTAACTCGGAAATGAATTTTTTTGCACTATCCAATCCCAAGCCCAATCCTTTTGGTACGATTTGCTCGATTTTCTTGCTTTTCGATTGATAATGATATAACGGTAGGTGCCCGGCTCTAGCGACTACTAACTGCCTGTTCTTTGCGTCAAAAGATGCTCCGATTGCAGTAATGAAGGATTTTCTCTCAAGATCTTTGTATAGCAACAGATTTGCACGAATAAAAAGTTCACGGGGAGTCAAATCAAAACTTTGCAGCGAACGCATGATACCCTGGATTTTCGATAAATACAGAGCCGCCGAAGTGCCCTTGCCGCTTACATCTCCTACAATAATTGTTACTCGATTTGGATAACCATTTAAATAATCAAAATAATCACCGCCCACTTCTGTTGCCGGGATCGAGATGCCGGCTATTTCCAATTCATCAAGCTTTGGCGTTGTCTGTGGAAGCGATGCCAACTGAATGCGCCGGGCAATTTCCAATTCGAGCTTCAGTCGTTCTTGTTCTGCAAGTTTCTCATAGAGAAATGCATTTTCTACTGCAACCGCTGCCTGTTTTGCGATTGAATTCAGTAAAGTCAAATCTTCCTGATCATATGGCGCTTCAGATAGTTTATCGCCAATCAGCAATGTCCCAACCAGTTTATCCTTAGACCGGATCGGTATAATATGACGAAATTTCAATTTTTCGAAAATGGGACGAAATTTTGATGGTAAGAAATCTACGCTAAATCGTGCTTCATTACGGAATCTCTGAATTTCGGTTATAAGTTTGTCTTCAACTTCGATACAAAAATCACTCCATTCTTGATCTCGCAACCCATAAACTTCATGGCAACAGCAAGAATTTTCATTTCGAAAAAATAAGATCCCGGCTTGCCTCAAGTGCATCAGTTTTGAAAGTCTTTCTACAATTCCTTTAGCCAAATCAAACATGGTTAAGTTGTGTTCCATGACCTCGGCCAAGGAATTAGAAATATATTGATAGCTTTGATGGCCGCGAAAATATTTTTCATCGACTAATCTTTGACCAACATTTCGAATTTTTAAAAACAATGCAGATAATCCGATCGAAACGAAGATGATTAAAATGTTCTCGAAAAGATTACGGCGAGCTTCCGGCAAAGGCGTATCAGAGATTTGCAGAGAAGTTCCTGTAAATGAAATATTTGGCAGGTTAATATTTACTTTCGCGATTACAAGTAATAAAAACAACAAAGATCCAAAAACCAAAGTTCCCCAGAATATGGTAAGAATCGTGTATTGAATGTTACGGCGAACTTTTAAATCCAATTCCCATATCCGATAACGGCCAATAGTATATAAATATGCCAGAGGTATTAAAATAAAAATAGCCGATATAAAACCGTCGTTTACTAAATTACTTCTAAGAAGAATAAGAAATAAAATCCATAAAATTGAAACAGCCCAGAATATCGTGCGATTAAGTTTTTTATATTCAAGAGAGATTTTTTTGCGATGAATGATCCTAATGATAAAATAATATGTGACCATTGATAATAATGCCACGAACATACCCATATTTTCTTTCAAAACGTTTATAAGAACAAGTAAGACTACGAAACCGGATATTAAATAAGGACCACCCACTTCCCAGAATTTTGGTTTGTCTTCCGATCGTTGTTTTGGAAAATAGTAAAAACTGTGTAACCATAAAGCAACCCCCAATAATATTCCGATTATTCGCAATGCATCCTTGATGATCACAAAATTATCTACTTCAATGCCACGAGAATATGAAACAAGCGTCACATACCCAATTAGTACGAAAACTATACCGAGGATTCGAGCTGAAAAGAAATTCGGGCGTTTTAATCCTAAAAAGGTTCCCAGGCTTAAAAATATAAGCCCGGTTAATAAAGCAACTATCATGGAAAATCGAATACCAAAATTGGCAATCTCCACTTGAAGAGTTATTTCACGATTATCGCGAAAGATTTTATACTCTACAGTGTCCCCACTTCTGGTGCGGCGCAAAATATTATCTGCATCAAAGAAATTATTGAATTCCTGGCCATCTATACTGAAAATAAGATCACCCACCTGCATGCCCGCTCGTTCAGATGCACCACCTGGAAATACATCAAAAACATAAGCTGTCGGAAGTAATTCTATGAAAAAACTATCAGGTATTGCTGATTTGTTGACAACATAGTCAAAATCCATATCAAATTTTGTTCGGAAGATATCTAATCGCAAAGTGGAATCTGCCGGAACCAGTTCAAGACTTTTCATAACCGACAAATTATCGCGCTGACTCCTGCCGTTGATGAAAAGAATTAAATCGCCAACTTGAATAGAATCTTTCTGGCTGCTGGTTAGTTCACTCTCTCCTTCAATTGCTGATATCCCAACTAAATCGGCAGGAAAACTTTTAGTTACGTACAAATTAGATGCCGGACTGTTAAACCAATTGTCGTCAGTTGGCGAGCTGGCATAGCGAAGGGTATTGATCGATGCAATAAAAAGCAGAAATACTACAAGGGAAGCAAATAATATCTGAAAGACTCGTGAATTTCGATCAAAATAAGACATAGGTAAACTTTTGTATAATTAGTATCAATCGAAATTAAATACCCTGTTTAAAACAAAAAGGTTTAATCCTAAAAACTATTTCTTTAATTTTTCATAAATAAAATGCTAGCCTAATCATCATAATTTAGTTAATTTTACGTAATGAACAAGATAAAAATACTTATTAAAGATACATTGAATATTAAATCGTACCCGGTTTTTTTTCTATTTAAAATTCATTTACGATTCTTGAATTTGAATTGTACTGGATTTTGCCTATATTTAAGCCAATTAAATTTTTATAAACTCTTTATTCTGACATTCAGATTATGTGTGGTAGATTTTCAATAACTGCAAGAGAAGAAATCCTCGAGAAAAGATTTGGCGCCAGGTTTTACTCTGAAACCATCGATAAGAGATTTAACGTTGCTCCTACTGACAAAGCGCCGATCATAACAAATGCCACTCCGGATCGTATCCAGCTTTTCCAGTGGGGATTGATTCCCTATTGGGCAAAAGAACCTTCAATCGGCGCAAGACTGATAAACGCACGGGATGACACGATAGCTGATAAACCAGCTTTCAAGGATTCCTTTAGAAGGAAAAGATGCCTGGTTTTATCAGATGGATTTTATGAGTGGAGAAAAATATCAACCGGCAAAATCCCATATCGCATAACTTTAAAAGATGGAGAACCATTCGCTTATGCCGGCTTGTGGGATAAATGGAAAAATGGCCAGGGAGAGAAGTTTACGTTCACCATTATAACAACAGAACCCAATGACCTGGTGAAAAAACTGCACAACCGTATGCCGGTGATTTTAAAACCTGAAGACGAGTCCGCGTGGCTGGACCAGAGTATTCCTATCCAACATGCCCGTCAATTGCTACAACCTTATGCTGGTGATAAAATGGAAATTTACCCCGTTTCCACGATGGTCAATTCCTCGCGGAATGAAGCGCCGGAGCTAATCGAACCCTGCGATTACCCGGATTTGTTTGATTGGTTTTGAGGGAAGGTCTGATACTGAGGAATCTTTAAGCTCGATTTAAAAAATTTTCTAACACAAATATTTTTCGAATTCTAAACTGAATTGGACTTTCTGCAAGCGCTATCGCCTTTAAATTTTCCATTCCGGAAACGAACCACGGTTCTTTGCATGAGGGAACTTCATAAATCCAGTCAGGACATTTTAAACTTAATTCGTCACATAAGTACATTACCGTTGAAGCTAATAGTGCATCAAATTTTTCATTATTTAAATCGAAGGATTGTTCAATTACATCTGGATTTTTGTAATAACGAAAATCATCGACAAAATCCATTAGATAAATAGACCAATTCTTTTGATCTGAAATTATATTTTTTTTAGTTTCTAGTAAAGTGATCATTGTCCAAATAGTTCCTCAATAAAGAATTGAGTCGCGGGTTTAATTTGATTGCGTGGATAGTATTTTTCCAGAATATTAAATACTTCTTGAGCAGATTGTATTCCCATAAACCCATTAGACTTAATTCATCATTCAATTTTTCTAAATAAATATGAATTTGCTTTTTGTTCATCATGACAAATATTTTTTCACATATTACTTTTTCGATAATCAATATAAGCGATAATATTGATGTTAAATTTAGCTAGTATATAAAATGAAAACAATAATTAATCAATTTGCAGCACAAATTTTGTATTTGCGATTTTTTGAATTGTTAATTGGAATTTATTTGTGATTTGGTTTTTGTAATTTGGTCATTCAAAGTTTGATCCCGTGGCCTTTGTTAAACTCACGAATACCTAAACACCCACTCCCCTCAATCTCCCCGGCCTAACCTCTTCTTCAAACCTCGGGTCCGGCCGCAACGGCAGTTTGATCATCTTATTCACTTCAATACTGGGATGGCCAAATTCTTCGACAATTTTACCTTTTACCGCATACAACCCATAGCCCCGAAAAGGATATTGCTGTAAACTTTGCGGGAAGTGAGTGGTGTCAAAAAAATCACCGTCAACATCCAGAAAATTGGCAAAGTGCATCATGTCACCTTTAACAGTGCGAATATACTTGATGGACACCAGGTAACCGACCATGCGCACGGTTTTACCAACTTGGTTCATCAATTCCTGTGCTTTTATGTCGCCGCGATGACTCGTTTTAAGCAAATCAAATGGCGAACACAACGGAAAACCCAGCAATTCGATTTCATCATAAGTATCTTCAAGGGGCTCATGGATCAAGTGAGGAAGCTGGTATTGTTTGGTGGCAACCACGAATAGCGATCTGTCCGGTTTGGAGCGGCCCACGCCCAGGCGGAGGTGAGCATGCCAGAGCAGCTCTTTTTTGCTTTGGCCGCTAAATCGAAAAGCACCAATGCGAATCAGGATTACCAACTGTTCGAGAGAAATAGAAATGCGATTGAGAAAATCATCCGGGTTTTTGAAGGGCCCTTGTTTTTCCCGCTCGTACGGGATCGCCCTGCCAATCTTTTGCTCCAAATCCTTCAGGTGAATGAATCCCAGGTAAATGGTCTCACCCTGAATCCTGGTGAGGAAATTGCTATGATTAACGCATGGCGCCTCAACGTTCGCTCCCGCTTTTCGGGCTTCATGAATGTAAATTTCAGTGCGATAAAATCCGCCGAAATTATTAATCACGGCAGTCATAAATTCCAGTGGATAGTAGGATTTCAAAAACAGGCTCTGGTAACTTTCAACCGCAAAACTTGCCGAATGCGCCTTACAAAATGAATAGCCGGAGAAACTTTCCATCTGGCGCCAGACTTCTTTGGTCAGTGATTCAGGATATCCCTTCTCGTTACAGTTGGCAAAAAATTTATCTATCACTTTCTGAAATGCCTCCCGAGATCGGGTCTTGCCCGACATGGCCCGGCGCAAGATGTCTGCCTCACCAAGATCAATACCGGCGAAGTGATGGGCAATCTTGATCACATCTTCCTGGTAGACCATCACGCCAAAGGTCTCCTGCAGATTCTCCCGAAAAATAGGGTGCAGATACTCAAACTGATCCGGGTGGTGGAAACGCCAGATATATTCCCGCATCATGCCCGACTTTGCCACACCGGGGA
>CAYXGW010000154.1:0-10130 GCA_964464595.1 uncultured Deferribacteres bacterium | reverse complement strand
TGCATGTGCCTGCGGTTGGGTAGCGCCTCCCATAACGCCAAAGCTCATGTAGGGATTACCGTCTTTTGTGATAAATGCCGGAATGATCGTATGAAACGGACGTTTGTGTGGTGCATACGTATTAAAATGACCTTCTTCGAGAGTGAACAATTCACCGCGATCTTGAAAAATAAATCCTAATCCATCCGGGGAAAGGCCGCATCCCATGCCACGATAATTGCTTTGAATCAACGAAACCATATTGCCTTCACTATCGGCAACAGTCAGATAGATGGTATCGCCAGCTTCCAGGCTGGGGTTGCCGGCGTCATAGCGCCAAGCCGCTCGATGAGGATCGATGAGCTTGCGTCTCTCGTCAGCATATTCTTTGGAGATAAGCCAGTCAACCGGAATTTCATTAAAATCCGGATCGGCATAATATCTGGCGCGATCTTCGAAGGCCAATTTCTTAGCTTCCAAAAAATGATGGATATATTCAGTACTAGCAAATCCCATACTTTTTAAATCAAAGCCTTCGAGAATATTTAAAATCTGCAGGGCGGCAATTCCCTGTCCATTTGGCGGCAGCTCCCAGACATCGTATCCGCGATAATTAGTGGAAACCGGCTCAACCCATTCAGAAGTATGATCTACTAAATCTTTGTAGGAAAGAAATCCACCAACTCTTTTCATAAACGAATCAATGGTTTTGGCGATCTTGCCTTTGTAAAATACATCACGGCCGCCTTTTGCGATTTTTTCAAGTGTGTTGGCCAATTTCGGATTCTTAAAGATCTCTCCCTTTTTGGGCGCTCTGCCGTTTGGCATAAAAGTTTCCTTAAAACCCGGCCATTCCTGCAAGATCGGCACATGAGCCTGCATATAATACGCAATCAACTCCGATACCGGGAAACCCTCCCGGGCGTATTTTATGGTAGGACCTAAAATGGATTCCATCGACAATTTGCCGAACTTCTTGTGTAATTCAAACCAACCGTCCACGCAACCCGGTACGGAAACCGGCAACGGTCCGCGGCTCGGAATTTGCGTATAGTTATTTTGCTTGAAATAATCAAGAGTTAAGGAATAAGGTGAACGGCCGCTCCCATTTAGTCCATAAAGCTTCTGGGTTTTAGCGTCCCAGACAATGGCAAAAATGTCACCGCCAATTCCGCTGCCCGTGGGTTCTACGAGACCAAGCATGGCATTGGCAGCAATTGCAGCATCGACAGCAGTACCACCCTTCTTAAGAATATCAAGGGCCACTTGTGTGGCTAAGGGTTGACTCGTCGCTGCCATCCCATGTTGGGCAATCACTTCGGAACGGGTGGCAAAAGATCTGCCGGTGATGCGGTCTTGCGCGAATAATAACGGGACGAAAAAAATCATGGTGGGTAATAAATATATGAATTTCATTTTCTTGACTCCGTAATTTTTGAAGTTGTGATTTCTAAATCCTAAAATCTAAAAAATTCTAGCTACAATTTGGTCTTTATTTGTTCAGAATTTAGAAATTCGGATTTTTATTAATTAGTTTTTGACCGAAAACTCTTTTATCATAGCACACACTGTCATTTCGATCCCGCCTGGCGGGAGAGAAATCTTGAAAGTTATGTAATTACATTAACTTATCATAGTTTATGAAAAAGATTTCTCCTCGCTTCGCTTCGTCGAAATGACATTATGAGTTTTCCTTCAGACATTAACTATGCTCCAAACAACTCAATCTTAAATATTCTCGCCAAGATTAAAATTGCACTCAATATTGTAAAAATAAAAAAACTTGCCCAGCCAAACCATTTCGCAAAAGTTGAAGGATAGAAATATTTATCTTCTTTGGGAATAATCGTAAAACAATAATAAAGATTGAGAAAAAATATAACAGGAGCAATAAAAAATGCCAGCGCCGAAGCAACCAGTACTAACCAAACCGGTTTCGGTATTCCTGCTATAATTAAAACAGAAGCCACAAGGGAATATAACATTGTCATTCGATAAATGTTGTATTCAGAATACCATTTGCTTTTATTTTCAGTTGCCAGAGATTCTCTCTCAATTCCCTGCAAACCTGCCGTTCTTTTAAACATATTCCTGCTACATGCGGCAACGATCCTGGGCCAGCCATCGAAATAATTGAATGCGGTGGAAAAAGTTGCGGCAAATGCGCCAAGCAAGAAAATAGCCATCATCCATGGTCCGACGCTGCGAGTGAAAATTTTAGCAATTTCCCCGATCACCGCTCGTCCTTCAACAGGATTCGGATATAGCCAAACAGCCGCCAATAGCAAAAAAATGATCGCAATAATAAAAGAAATTACATGACCCAGCCGAAAATCCCACAATCCGATTTTGAACCATCTTCTACAGTACTCAAGAGCATGATCAGGAAGTTTGGTTGTATCGACAGTTAGATCCTCTTTTTTTGATGTAAAAGGATCGAAAGATTTGGCGATACCCAATTCTTCAATATTTGTTCTGATCTTACTCATTCCCACTTTTTTTGCTTTCCCCCATTCTGATGCTTGCAGTGAGACATCAATACCTGTGGGCAATAAACCGAGAAACGCCGCAATAATCAGCCAGGAACCTTGCGGTGTATCGAAAATAAAGAAATTGGCCATTGCGGAGATTGGCGCAGGTTTTACAAAATATACTGCTAATGTAGAAATCACTAATAATCCGGCTGCAATTTTAGCAACCATTTCAACAGCTTTATAATTCCCCCGCAAAATGATTGCTACAGAAATCAAACCTAAGAACAGACCATAGTATTCAATAGCAATATCAAAGCCAAGGGAAATACTGAATAAATAATATAATACTGCAGAAGCCGCAATTAGCCTGCCGGCTTGCCCAATTGCACATTGAACCAACGTAGTAACCAGTACATACCATAACGGCCATTTTTTCCATGCCGTACTGTATGCCTCAACCATGCTCTTCCCGGTTGCATTCGTAAACCTGAAAGCCATTTCAAAACCATAGTATTTAAAAATATAGGCAATAGGAATACACCAAAGCAAAGCATAACCGAATCGTCCTCCTGCTACAGGCGCAGTAATTAAATGACTGGTCCCGATACCGGTCATCATCAAAATAATTCCTGGTCCAAAATATAGAGCCAATTTGCCGGGAACCATGCTGGGAAGTTTTAAACTTGCTAATCCATTCTCCGAGTTTTTGTTGTGATTATCAGCAGTCATAAGAAGTCCCTTGAGTTTAGGTTATCAATTGCGATAGTTAATTGTTTAGTAATTGAAATAGCAAATTCTAATAAATCAATTATTTATTCAGAATTGTGAACACGTAATCTTAATAACGCAAGAACAGTATCGACTGTGGGTATGGAAACACCAACTAGTTTAGCCATTTCAGAAACAGCGCCTACCAAAGCTTCAATTTCCATTGGCCGGCCCTTTTCAAAATCCTGCAACATTGATGTTTTGTGGGCGCCTACATCTTCGGCCCAACCAATACGAGTATCAACATCGACTAAAAATTTCACATCCAGCTTTTCTGCAACTGCTGCAGCTTCAACCATCATACTTCGAATTACAGCTCGAACCGCTAAGTCTTGCGCCATTTGTTCCAATGTCGTAGAGGTCAGCACGCTAACAGGGTTAAATGAAACATTGCCCCAAAGTTTTAACCAGATATCATCCCGTATTTTTTTGCGCACAGGCGCTTTGAAACCGGCAGCCGTAAAAGCCACACTTAAAGCCACTACCCTATCAGATTTCAAACCATCCAATTCACCAAGCATGAAACGTTTGCCATCAATGTGCCTGATAATTCCGGGTTCTACAATTTCGCTGGAAGGATAAACCACACAACTGATCACTCGATTTGGTCCCAATTTGTCCCAAATCCGTCCTCCCGGATCGACGCTCTCCAAACGGTGATTCTCAAAGGAGCCCGCCAACTTATAAAAATACCACCACAAGATGCCATTTTGGGCAGTGACAATGGCAGTATCTTTTCCCAGAAGAGGCGACATTTTATCCACAATCGGCGAAACCGAATGCGCTTTGAGAGTAATGATCACATAATCTTGTTGACCAAGCTCTTCCGGATTGTCAGTAGCCCTTATTTTAGCAACTCTTTTCTCCCCTTCTATCCATAAAATCAAACCCTTTTTTTGTATGGCTTCCAGGTGAGGTCCACGGGCAATTAATGACACATCATAGCCTGTTAATGCCAATTGGGCTCCAAGATATCCACCGATTGCCCCGGCGCCATAAATGCAGATTTTCATTGATTTTGAGGAATTAGAATGAAATTGTTATTTGGCTTAATAATAACATTGAATACGATCGAAATTTTTCTGATTGATTAATACGATGAATTGCAATTTTTCAGGCTCGGTTGAATATTCTAAAACTGTCACCCTCGAAAGCTTACCTGCTTAAAAGCATACGGGCACAAGTTTATCGGGCGTGACAAAATTCGTAAGATTATGTGATTCCCAATTTTTCTGCTAATCCAATTCGCTGTAATTTTCCCGTTGGACCCTTTGGAATTTCATCAAGAAAAATTACCTTACGGGGCACTTTGAAATCCGCCAATCTCGTGGCAGCAAAATCTCTAATTTCGATTTCGGTGACTGTTTCGCCTTCTCTCAATACCAGCGCAACAGCCACTTCCTCTCCTAATTTTTCATGCGGCATTGCAAAAGTTACTGCCTGAAGCACGGCTGGATGATCCAGCAATATTTCATCCACTTCCCGAGGTGATATTTTCTCTCCACCTCGATTGATAATCTCCTTTAGTCGGCCGGTGAGTCGAAGATAACCTTCTTCGTCTATAATACCCTGGTCTCCGGTACGAAACCAGCCATTCGTAAATCCTGTAGCGTTTGCCGCAGGATTATTCAGATAGCCTAAAGTTACATTTTGTCCTCGAATAACGACTTCTCCAATTGCACCTGAAGTTAATAGTTTACCATCTTCATCCATAATAGAAATTTCCGGACCCGCAGCAATTCCAACTGAACCGGGTTTTCTTTCTTTTGGCGGCAAGGGATTACTAGCCATTTGGTGTGCAGCCTCCGTCATACCATAGGATTCGATCACCGGCGAATTAAATGTCTCTTCCATTGCCTTCATAACCTGGGGAGGCAGCGAGGCGGACGATGATCGCAGAAAGCGTAAACGAGAATTTTTGATAATATCACTATTCCTGGAGGCACGACTTAGAATTGCCTGATGCATGGTAGGCACCCCGGTATACCAGGTAGGGTCGGATTCTTTTAACCAAGCAAAAAATTTCAATGCATTAAACCCAGGCGTGCAGAATACCGAAGACCCTGCCCGCAACGAGCTTAAAACCGCCGCGATTAAACCATGTATGTGAAATAAAGGCATGATATTCAAACATCTGTCTTCAGGAATCAAAGCAAGGTTGTTGACAATATTCTCAGCAGAAGTACAAATATTCAATTGGCTCAATGGAACGATCTTAGGGCGCGCGGTTGTACCGGATGTATGCAGAACGAGTGCATTATCATTTCCCTCGGCGAAGCCACATTGAGGTTTGGCGTTTGACAGCGGCTTGCCCTTAAGTTGAAAAACTCCTACCGGATATCCTTCATTCGTTTGTAATTCCACAACAGCAATCCCAAGTTTCTCAGCAACTTTTCGGGCCGGACTTTCGCTGCCTGCCTCCACAACAAGGAGTTTCGCATTGAGGTCAGTTAAATAGAACTCGAATTCTTTTTCCTGGTAAACCGGATTCAACGGAGCGGTTGTTGCACCGGCTGCAATGGAAATAAATGTTGAAGCCATTTCCGGTCCGTTTGGCAATACAATCGCAACCGCATCATTACGGCCAATTCCGAAAGCATTTAAAGTATCAACTGTATTTGCAACGTGATTTCGCAATCCGGAAAATGTTAAAGCGGTTCGATTGGGAGCGCTAATTGCAATGGAATCATCTTTTCCATTTTGCAATAATTCCTGAACAGTATTAACATTCGACATAATTTGAAGACCTTTAATTTTTAATTACCATTCAAAAAAGATTCACCCAATATAAACCAATGATTGACAACATCAAGAATTTTTATACTCATTTATGTAATTTTTCGATAAAATCAATTTTAGCGATGGATTTATGTTGCTTTATGGTTTTCTATTTGTAAATTGGATGGCTAAGAGTAATCATTAAATCATTTAATTTTAAATGGAGATCAGATGAACTTAAAACTCAAACAACAATTACTTTTGAGTGGATTATTTTTAGCTTTTAGCCTGTTTTGGGGATGCAGTTTGTCCACACAGGCAGACCTTGTTCTGAAAAATGGCAAAATTGTGACCCTGGATGATTCTATTTCGGAAGCACAAGCCATTGCAATCTCTGGTTATTCCATAACTGCAGTTGGCAGTGATGAGGAAATTCAAAAATATATTGGCGATAAGACTGAAGTGATTGATTTGGACGGCAGTCTGGTTGTACCAGGTTTAATCGAGGGTCATGGGCATTATATGGGCCTGGGAAATTCTAAAATGATCCTTGATCTGACCAAAGTAAAAAATTGGGATGAAATAGTCACCATGGTTAGTGAAGCTGAAAAAAATGCCAATCCCGGTGAATGGATTACAGGCCGGGGCTGGCACCAGGAAAAATGGGACAACGTGCCGCAACCAAATGTGGATGGCGTGCCATTGCATCGAGAACTGAGTAATATATCCCCGAATAATCCAGTGAATTTAACCCATGCCAGTGGTCATGCATCCTTTGCCAATGCCAAAGCAATGGAACTTGCTGGTATCAATAGAGATACCCCAAATCCGCAAGGTGGAGAAATTGTTAAAGATTCTCGAGGCAATCCAACTGGGCTGTTGCGAGAAACAGCACAACGAATGGTAGTAGCGGCTCGCTCCAAATCACTTGAGTCACGCTCTCAGGAAGAAGTGGAATCGGAGGCTTTACGGATGATTGAATTAGCCGGTGAAGAAGCTTTATCTAAGGGAATTACTACTTTTCACGATGCGGGCGCTACTTTTGCCACCATCGACCGTTTTAAAGCAATCGCGCAACGTGGCGAATTGCCAATTCGATTGTATGTAATGGTACGAAGAGAAAACAATGAAACAATGGCGGAGAAATTAGCTTCATACCGAACCATTCCAAGAGGAAATGATTTTCTCTCGGTGCGTTCTATCAAGCGTCAAATTGATGGTGCACTTGGCTCTCATGGGGCTTGGCTTCTCGAACCCTATATCGATCTAACCACCAGCACGGGCTTAGTCTTGGAAACTGTTGAAGATATCACAAGAACTGCTGAAATCGCTTTGGAAAATGGCTTTCAGGTAAACACACACGCAATTGGTGACCGGGCAAACCGGGAAGTCCTGGATATCTATGAAAAAACATTCAAAACGGATCCCAACAAAACAGACTTGCGCTGGCGAATCGAACATGCACAGAATCTGCATCCGGATGATGTCTCCCGTTTTTCTGAATTGAAAGTAATCGCTTCCATGCAAGGTGTGCATTGCACATCCGATGCCCCCTGGGTACCTAAACGACTTGGAGATGTACGATCTGAATCCAGCGCTTATGTCTGGCGGTCCCTGATGGATGCTGGTGTGGTTATTACGAATGGAACGGATGTGCCCGTTGAAGATATCGATCCGCTGGCAAGTTTTTACGCTTCCGTTTCCAGGATGATGCCGGATGGTACAAGATTTTATCCAAAGCAACGAATGACTCGTGAAGAAGCCCTGCGATCTTATACGATTAACAACGCTTACGCAGCTTTCGAAGAGCACTTAAAAGGATCACTTACCACAGGCAAGCTTGCAGATATTGTGGTTCTTTCTAAAGATATCATGACTATTCCTGAAGAAGAAATACTTAACACTAAAGTAGATTACACCATTGTTGGAGGTGAGATTAAGTTTAAGAGAGGAGTACAAAACTAAGTTTTTAGATTACTAGGATTTGCATTTAAGAGATAAATTTCATATAATACACTATATTCGTGCACACAATATTAGTGAAAAAGATAGTTAAAGGAAGGTTATGTTAAAAAATTTGACTTTGAGCGCTGAAGAAAACCTCATTCAAAAAGCGCGAGAAAGAGCAAATCGTGAGCGATCCACTTTAAATGCTGAATTCCGCAAATGGTTGCAAAGATATGTGAGAAATAGTTCAAAAATATCGGATTATGATATGTTTATGGAATCTTTAAGTTACGTACATCCTGGAAAAACTTTTAGCCGAGATGAAATGAATGACTGAGAAATATTTTATTGACACTAATATTTTTATTTATTCATTTGATCATTCAAACACTTCTAAACAAATAACTGCAAAAAAAATTATTAGGAAAGCGCTGAAAGACAACATGGGTTGTATTAGCTCACAAGTTGTCCAAGAATTCCTTAATGTGGCAACAAAGAAATTTGCTTCCCCTTTTAATCTAAAAGATTGTCAGAATTATCTTAATGCTGTTTTAGAACCACTTTGTGAAGTATTTCCTTCGACAGGACTTTTCAATCAGTCTTTAGAATTAGCAGATCGCTGGCAATTATCTTTTTATGATGCTCTGATAATTGGAGCAGCATTACAAGGAGAATGCCGTTTTATCTTTACTGAAGATTTACAGCATGGACAAGTAATAAATGGATTAACAATAACTAATCCCTTTCTAACTATTGAATCACTGAATTGATAAAACATAACAAACGGAGGTTGCCATGAAATCAACTGTAAAAATAGCAATATCATTTTTGATTTTACTGTTCTTATTTCCATGTACTAGTTTCTCACAGGACAAACCAGAAAAAGAAAAACAACAACCAAAAATGGTTAAACCTGCACCGGACCGAAAGGCCGGAGAAGGAGAAGGTCCATTTGAACGGTTGATCATTCGGGGCGCAATTGTTATTGATGGCACAGGCGCGCCACCAAGAGGTCCGGTGGATATCGTCATCGAAGGGAATCGGATTGAAGATATAAAAAGCGTAGGATCGCCGGGAGTAGAAATAAATGAAGACAGAAGGCCCAAGGATGCCACAAAAGAAATAGACGCTCACGGTTCCTATGTGATGCCCGGCTTAATCGATCTCCATGTGCATACTGGTGGAGTACCAAAAGCGTCGGAAGCCGAATATGCGTACAAGCTATGGATGGGTCATGGCATCACTACAGTAAGAGGTGTTCCTACGGGTCCGCTGGATTGGTCATTAAGAGAAAGGGAACGAAGCGCGAAAAATGAGATCGTTGCTCCGCGTATCTTTTCTTATCATCGACCTGGAAACGGCGAAGAGTGGAAAGATCGGCAAATCCGCACACCCAAAGACGCCCGGGAATGGGTACGCTATGCAGCTAAAAAAGGCATCGATGGGTTGAAAGTTGGCTCGCATCGTCCCGAGATTATGGCAGCCTTGCTTGATGAGGCAAAAAAATTGGGGCTCGGTTCAACCGCACATTTAGGACAGATGGGTGTTGCGCAAATGAATGCGATCGACGCGGCACGCCTGGGACTTGGTACACTAACCCACTACTATGGCCTTTTCGAATCGCTTTATAAAGATCATGATGTTCAACCCTGGCCTGTTGACATGAACTATAACAATGAACAACATCGGTTTGGACAGGTTGCACGTCAATGGAATTTAATCCATCCTCGTGGAAGCGACGAATGGAATGCTTTGATCAAGGAATTTCTTGAGCTAGATTTTATTATCAATCCTACCATGACGATTTATTCAGCCGGCAGAGATTTAATGCGGGCTCGCACAGCCGATTGGCATGAAAAATATACTTTGCCATCTCTATGGGATTTCTATGAGCCAAGCAGGAAAAGCCATGGCTCTTACTGGTTTTACTGGACAACAGCGGATGAAGTAGCCTGGAAAAACTTTTATCACGTCTGGATGCAGTTTTTAAATGATTATAAAAATATGGGTGGAAGAGTTACCCTGGGTTCGGATTCCGGGTTTATTTATCAAACTTATGGATTTGGAACAATTTTAGAAATGGAACTATTTCAGGAAGCCGGCTTTCACCCCCTGGAAGTCATTCGTTCCTCAACCATGCATAGCGCTGAAGCCCTCTTCGAGCCCAAAGGCCAGCCCATAGATTGCGGCGTAATTCGTCCCGGCTTACTGGCTGACCTGATAATTGTCGACGAGAATCCACTC
>CAYXGW010000153.1:0-10138 GCA_964464595.1 uncultured Deferribacteres bacterium | reverse complement strand
CGGGGCTGGGCCTCGAGTTGCTGCTTGAGGCATCCTCAGAAGCTCAGTTTGTAGTGCTAGGCAACAGCACCTCACGCACGAAATACCTCTTTTCACTACTGCTCTTTTTCGCGCACTGCATGCTCATCACGGCTTCAACTACGTCGCGCTCGAGGAGGGACCCGGCCTTACTCGAGCGCTGTCCACCTATCCAAACCGAGGGATTCGAGCACGGGTTGCTGACTACATACATCGCTTTCCGAACTCAGTTCACATGCTCAGCGAAAGTGAAGTCGAGATGTTCGCAGATATAGGGAAAATCTCCAGCGCCGCGGTCGATCCGTTGTGGGGTGTGAATCAAGCTTTCGGTGCTGCTCATATCCTCGAGCGTTTGCTGCGACTCGCACCTAACTCAGCCGCTGAGCGCGCGACGCAAGCGTTGCTTGAACAGGCACTCGAATATGAGAGGGAACGATTCAGCAAGAATGTGTCGTACCTAACAGACGTTGCGAAGGTGAGCGACTTTGAAACGCTTCAAGTTGCGTTCCAGGCAACAGAGAATCAAGAAACCGAGTTTCTAATCACGACGCTGGCTCTATCGCATCGCATCTCTGCACCCTACGCGTCAGGGGCGAACCCCGCGTTCGGTGCCTTCTTCAAGTCCGGACAACTGAGGGAAGAGAACATGAAGTCCTTGTTCTCGGATCGGTATCGCGAAGCTCAAGCCGCCGGGGATACTCTGCCGAAGGTCTTGGTTAAGTCGGGAAATGTACATGTACGTCGTGGTCTTACACCGAGATCGCAACTCAATACATTCGGCAGCTTCTTGGGCGAGTTGGCGCACTTCAACGGGCGAGGGGCTCTCTTCATTAGTGCTCACATCTACAATGACTCCTCTGTTTACAGCATTCCCAAGAACAGTTGGTTTCGTCCTATCGCGGACGCTGCGGTTGAAGACGCATGGACGGTCTTTGATCTGCGACCTCTTCAGCCATGGATTCGGAGCAGACGACTAGGCGACCTGCCTGACGAGCTGTCAGAGCTGCTAAGAGGCTTCGACGCACTCTTGATCATCGGCGGTGGAGAACAAAGTGCCGTTGACGCGTTCCGCACGCCGAACTTCAACTGGTTCCCTGGTGGTAGATGATTGATCATCGGGACCAGGCCCCTCCCCGATTGAGGCAGTCTGCTCTACAAACACTCGTAAATCAAATATAGAGAGGGAACACGCGGGAGGGCCGCCATTCGCAACAGGAAATCCTAAGCCCTTTTGGAGTCTGCATAACACTCCTGCGTTTTCTTTCCCTCTCGAGAAGGGATTTTAAGAATATATTTTTAGAAAGCCCCGTTCTCTACATGTACTTCTTCCTAAAAGCGGATGGCGTCATGCCGGTAAATTTTTTAAAGGCAGTATTAAAAACAGATTTCGAGTAGAATCCTGTTTCGTACATAATCTCTAAAACAGATTGTCTTTTCCATTCGGGGCTTGAGAGTATTTTCTTTGCTTCCTCAATCCGGTATTTATTAACGAAATCATTATAACTTAAACTGAAACGCTCATTGATGATTCGAGAAAGATGATTGTAGTGAATATTTAATTTTTTGGCGAGATCGATCAACGTTAAATCAGGATCCAGAAAGAGCTTTTCATCTTCCATTAAGTGAACAAGCTTCGGTACTAATTCATCAGCCCTTTCTGGAAGAAGAGTTGATGTTTTATATTTTGTTTGTTGTCTTTTGAATTTCCTTCTATGATTGATTAGAATTCCACCTCCGCTTAATGACAAAAGAAGTATAAATAATGTCATATAAAATATTGGTTTTCTGTAAATAGGAAGTAGAATTTCAAATTCGATTGCAGCTCCTTGTTCATTCCATACGCCATCGTTATTTGCAGCTTTAACGACAAATCGATATTTCCCCGAAGCAAGGTTTTGGTATTCGGCAGACCGCTGCCTGCTATTGACAAAATTCTGATCGTGGCCTTCAAGTTGATATTTAAAATGAATCTTTTCTGCAGCTGAATAATCAAAGGCGCTAAATTGAAATCTGAGACTGTTACTGCCAGCTGGAATTGCAATATAATCTTCACTCATAACAGATTGATTATCCACAAGCACGTCTTCGATAGTGATATTCGGTGGACTGGATTTTACAGGAATGTTATTTGGATCGAAAATGGAGATCCCCATAACTGTAGGATAATAGAGTTTACCGGATTTAGTTTTCCAAAATGATGGCTGACCGCCACCGAAACTCTGTCGGCTAGCCATACCATCACTTTTATCAAACCGGGTCGAAATGATGGAGGATATCTTATTCCCGGAAAATTCATTCAGTTGTTGGCGGCTCACCCGAAAAATGCGGTTGTAGGAACTCATCCATAAATTGCCAAATTTATCTTCTGTAATGCTGAAAATATAATTATCGTGCAATCCTTGTTCAGTGGTGAAAGATGTGACCACCCCGTTTGAAAACTTCTTCAAACCGCTTCCATTTGTCCCAATCCATAGGGTGCCTTGACCATCTTCATACAAAGAAGCCACATCAAGCTCCGTATCCGGAATTTCAGGATTTAACCTGGTGATGGAATTACCAGTACGCCTAAACAAGCCTGCTCTCGTGCCAATATACAAAGTGTCCCTTGTGCTTTCTAATAAAACATGGATATGGCGATTAGTTAAGCCTTCGGATTCATTGAAAGATTGGACCTTTCCTTCACTGTACTCAACCAAACCATTGTCTGTCCCTATCCATATGGCTTTATACCTATCCTGAAGGATGGCCGTTATATTGTTGGAAGTTAAACCAAAATTTTCAGTCATCTGCGATAGTCTTCCATTTTGGAGTATATTTATTCCACCTCCCTCGGTTCCAATCCAAAGAGCGCCTAGATCGTCTTCAAATAAAACTCTTACCCGATTGCCGGATAAACCTGACTCTCTATTGAAAACACTGATTACTTGATTTTCTTTCATTTTAGCGAGCCCGCTGTTCCTCGTCCCGATCCACCAAAATCCTTCACGATCCTGAAGGACAGAGGTAACTGCGTTTTCCGGCAGCCCGTTTTCTTTTGTGATATTTTTTACCATAGACTTTTTTAATTGGACAAGACCACCGTTATCTGTTCCAAGCCAAATATTTCCATCCTCATCTTTCAATAAACTCCGAATAAAATCGTCCGGAAGCCCATCTTCGATTGAAAAATTAACAATAGATCCAACCTCTTTTTTCATAATCCCATCTACCATCGTACCTATCCACAAACCATCTATTTGATCTGACAGGATTGTAGTGATGGGCAAATCGGCCATTCCCGCAACAGGAATTACAATTTCATCCTCGTGGCTGATAGTAAAAAGCCCCTCTTGAGTACCAATCCAAATGTTTCCCAGGCGATCTGCAGCAAGAGCGGTAACGGCAATATTCAAAAGTCCATCATCATAATCGTAAATCCGGAATACCCCTTCATTGAAATTTGCGAGACCTCCTCTCATGGTTCCGACCCAGAGATTACCCCAGCTATCCCGGGTGATTGCAGTGATGATATTATCATACAAACCGTTTTCAGTTGTATAGATTTGAAACCCATCCGAACTTAATCGATTGAGCCCAAAGTCCGTACCCACCCACAAATTTCCCTGCCAATCACTTGTAATCACCCTCACATAATCATCCGACAGTCCATCTTGGGTTGAATAATTTTGCCAAATTCCATTCTTGTAGGAACATAAGCCGCCGCCATCAGTCCCAATCCAAAGAACCTCGTTTTGATCTTCATAAAGGGCGAGTATCATATCCTTTTTTAAAGCCGGTGTATTCATCCGGTTAAATATTTTGAACTTTACCCCATCAAATCGTGCTAGGCCTAGTGGCGTTCCAAGCCATATATAACCACTCTGAGCCTGAACCATGGCATTGATACTGTTTTGCGGCAGGCCTGCCTCGATAGTCCAGGTTCTGATTACATATTCATCCGGATTTTTGCCCGAGATTTGAGCGTAAAGGTAAGTTGATAAAAATAGTATCTTAAAATAAAAGATACAAAAGAGAAATGCTATTTTAGGAAACGGAAGTTTCTTCAATGACCGTTCTATAAGTCAAAATATTCATTATTGTTTGCGACAATTGATACGACTGCTTATATAGTTTGTTGTTATCTTATAGTAGTGTCATCTATTGATCAAAACCAATTAATTCATCTGACGAATCTCTTTAAAACATACAAACCCCGGGGTTTTGGAGACCCCGGGGTTATAATCGTGCTTTTTTGGAATAAGAGGCTTTCTTTTATTTAGTCCATGTTGCCACCCAATCAAATAGAATGATAATTCTTTATGGCCAAAGCAAGATTGCAGAATTCTGATGCACCATAAAGGTCGGGAAATAAAGTGAGATGGTTGATGTTCATTCGATTCAGATACGTTAATATTTTCTCACGCTCCTTTTTTCTTCGGTCGTACGAATCTTTCAGATGATCGATTCCTTCATATATTTTTACAAGAATTGACTCGTCTTTTCCCTGGTAATTTTGCTCTACCCAGTGCTCAATGCTCACGCGATCTGGTGCACGGGTAAACAGACCCGCCTGGTTTACCAAGCGGGGATTCTCATTTGACATGGGTCGGAAAAACTTGATTGCGATACTATCTCGGCTAGGTATTTTCTGATTTTTCTGCTCTAACTCTTCAGACTTGGTTTTGACATAACTTTCCTGAAGGGCATAAACAGATCTTCTTATTTCGTTTTCTTTTAGTCCGGTCGATTGCTCGTTTTCCTCTTTAATAAATGCAAAATATTGCGCAAAGTAAGGCGAGGTAGTCCAATCCAATAGAGGTGTGGCCAATCCGTGGTGTTGGCCAATTGCCCAAAGATCGTTTTTTTTCTGTTCATTATCATCCTCTCCCTTTGGCGACTTAGGATACTGACTGAGCCTTCCTCTGATAGCATACTTAAATTTAGTATAATGCTTCTTACGTAAATTGATCTGAGGGCTCTTTGGAATTTGTCTTAAAATACGATCCAACTTGGATTCTAATCTCCAATTATGACGTTGTCCCCGCCAAACGTATTCCTCGAGTTCGAGAAAATTGCTTTTGATCAGATCGTGAAAGTTATTCCATGATTTTAATTTGATGCAGGTTACACCGTCTTTTTTAGTATAACTCCCCATTTTTCTTTATAAATCATGATTATTACCTCCCATTAGAATGAATTAGACATCAGTAATTAGTGCTACGTACGTTTCTCGAATATAAGTAAACAGCAAAATCATCTGTCAACCAATATGGGCCTTGATAAAACGAAGAAAATTGGAATATTCTGACAAGTTAATGCAAAGGAAAAATATAGCGAAAAAACCAAGTCTGGTCAACAACATTTGGATTTAGTGAGAGCCATTTTTGAGCAAGCATACGCGAGTTGAGCGCGATCAAGCCCCGCCGCCGTAAACCTACCCGTATTCATATTTTATTGCATGGAATAGAATTATCAATGCTGTTTAGCAGCCCCGGTAAGAAACAGCGAACCCACGAGACTATCAGGGCAGGAACACAAGCAACATGGCGGATGGTATCGACCAAATCGCTACAAAAATATCGTCCGGATCATGATTACGCAATAAGCGTCGATAATTAAGAAGATACCAGGTTCAATTTAAGGAAAGAATTGGATTTACAATATAAAAAGCCGGCGGGGGCCGAATTCAAGTTACAAATTCCTGATCCTTTAAAGGATCAGTTACTTAATCTATCCAGGGAACTTTCCACACCTCCTAATATTCTTATTCGTATTCTTGAAGTAACGAGTAATTTAAATAGTGATATTGATCACATTGTGGATGTTATGTCCACGCAACCTGTTCTGGTCGCCAAAATTCTAAAAGCAGCTAATTCTGCTTTTTATGGTTTATTTCAAACGGTTTCCAGTGTCAATCAGGCTGTCTTATTTTTGGGTATGCAGGCAATTCGTAATCTTGTTATAGCAACATCTATCCAAAACATTTATCAGAAAAAGGGTCCGCACCATCAGTATTACAATAAACTATGGAAACACAGTTTAGCCACGGCCATCTTTTCCCGAATGTTAGCTGTACAACAACCATTTACCTTTAACCCAGAAGATGCTTATGTTACCGGGCTTTTACATGATTTGGGTAAACTAGCCTTACTTGAACATTATTCAGATCGATATATTAAAATCCTTGAAGATAGTACTTGTAACGGACAAGATCTGCTGCAGCGGGAAGAACAAACATTTGGCTTCACACACAATCTGGTTGGTGCAGCGATTGCTGATAATTGGTTGTTTCCTGAAGGAATAATCGAAACCATTGCATCCGATCACCATCAACATTCTCAAGATTCTATAACAGGATTGGTTAGTTCAGCAAATATATTCGTAACCGTCCTTGGTTATAATACCCATAAAGCTACTCAAAAAGAAATTTCTTTCGTCGAAGAAATGGGCTGGGACAAAGAAGCTGACGGTCTGAACGAGACATTAACCGAACAGCTCAGCATCTTTTCTTTATGATAATAGTACCAGCATTATTTTGAAAAGTATTTAGATCCCTCATCAGCTAACTTTGTTGGAATAGGTGGATTTTTTCAATTCTTAAGTAAAAAAGATAATATTGAAAATTTAAACTCCGGGGTTTTCGAAACCCCGGAGTTTAACCCTCTTAGTAGGATATTGTATAAAAAAACTAATGATTTAGGTTTAAATATTCGAACTAGAATATTTTTCTTGACTTTCGCTTATGAAGCATTTATCTTCGATCAATTCAAAAATTAAATAATCCCATTGGGGAGCCGATGGAAGTGTCGTACAAAACAATTTCAAATGGTGAATTTGAAGCTGAGCATTTGTCAGGCGTAAATTCTGGTCAACATTCACGTTAGCGATAAGGATTTACTCAATTTTTCACATTGGTTTTTTAATTGATAAAATCAAGGAGGCTAATTCATGTTTAATTTTTATTTAAAACAGATAGTGAGGTTGATTCCTGTGTATGTTCTGTTTTCATGCAGTGTACAATTCTCTCCAGAGAAAGCAAAAAGTCTTATTGAAGCGGAATTACAACTACCAAAGTTAATTGAACGTGAATACTTAATCCGTGGGGATTCAAAAGCTGGCAGGAATATTCTAAAATTTATAAAAGAAGGATATTTCCTGGAGGGTGGATATTGTAGCATATTTAGTGCCAGCTATGAATATTGTTTTGCAGCATCACAAAAGGGCAAACCATATTTGACTAAGGTTGAAATTGCTTGTGAGTATGAGAACAGGCATTATTCAATTTCAACAAAAGTTCCTGTAGAAGAAATTGAAAATGGTTCCATAATGAATAACAACTCGGTATGGTTCGGAAATTTTGACCTTGAAGGAAGTATTTATTATGAAGTTCCAGGTGAATTAGGGGAATTATTAATTGATGAAGATACTAAAACAGCCATTACTACTTTTACCACAAAGGTTGAGCCTGTTGAGCCTTTCTTTACCTTGATTTGTGATGAGGGAAATTATATGGCAAATAGAACTGGTATTGGTGTCAACAATGAAAAAGAGAAGATAACCGTAGCTTTAATAGACAAAACGAACGTGTATTCCATTTCATTTAAGGAATATGATAAAGGATGGCGCATTACCCATATTAGTAAGGAAAAAGAATGGAAGCAATTCAAAGCTGATTGGACTAATAAATGGTAGGAGCATTCTAAATATAAGTGTAATTTGAATAGTAATCGTATTCAACCGTCATGGAGTGTCAGCGGTTTCGTTCCATCCTACTGCAGCGAGATTTCTATCTATGGCTGCACTGGACTCTGATACATCAACCTGATTTTTAGATTCCAAGTCACCAACAATGTTTTGTGGGCAATCAAAATTCAGTTGCTTCGAATGGCAGTGTCAGTGAGCCAACAATTATAAGCTGGGGGTCTCAATATTTATCTTATAAAATCGTTTACATCTCCTCTTCCGAAAGTACATAAGCAAAAATTGCCATACCAATAGCGCCTATTTCTAACTGTCTTGGACTCACAGTTTCCAATACGTCATTTTCCGAGTGATGAACGTCAAAATAACGCTGGGAATCCGGTGCGAGACCTATCAGAAGAGTGCCCCATTTCCTAGCCAAAGGCCCAATATCCGCTCCACCGCCACCGGCAGTAAACAAATCCATACCCAGCTCTTGAAAAAGCGGCAGCCATTTTCGGTATTTTCCGGCATTTTCTTCATTTCTTCCAACCCGGAATCCTAGTGGAAGAAATCCACCTGCATCCGATTCAAATGCTGCCAGATGTTTCTCATTTTTGCGTCGATCCGATTTAACATAATCAATACCACCGGTTTGCCCGAATTCTTCATTCATAAACAGCACAGCCCGGATCGTCCGTTTTGGCTGAAGTCCCATTTCTTTTATTAATCTCAACGCTTCAACAACTTGAACACACCCAGCGCCATCATCATGAGCGCCAACGCCCTTATCCCAGGCATCCAAATGTGCACCTAGCAAAATAACTTCATTTGGTTTTTCGCTTCCGGTAATCTCTCCCACGACATTTGCAGAAGGAACCGGCGACCTTGTCTCACAACTTAATCTTAAATTTACAATAACTTCCGGATCTTTTAACAATAACTCACTCAGGAAATTTGCATCCAGGGTACTAATGGCTGCCGCAGGAATTTTAGGAACATTGTTTTCATAGCGCATCATACCGGTATGTGGAATATCATCCAATCGAAGGGTCATTGATCTAACCAGAACAGCAACTGCACCAACTTTGGCAGCCGCGATTGCCCCGCCTCCTCTTTGATCCACTGCGCCGCCATAAGCTCTGAAAGTTACGATTCTGTCAGGATCTAAAGGCCTGTTATAAAACAGAATTTTTCCTTTTGCTTTTTCACCCAGATTTTCCGCTTCTTTTAATGATTGAATTTCAATCACAGGTGCTGAGATTCCAAGCTCAGGGGTGCCTATGCTATTTCCTAATGCGCAAATAGAAAGAAGCCTGGTACCAACAGTTGGCGAATTAATCACACTTGCTTCCTCAACGGTTCCCCTGACCCATCGCTGAACCATCATGGGCTCCAGATGGACATTATCAAATTCCAAATCCTGCATCCATTGACGGGTTTGCTCTACTGCTGCCGCAGATCCCGGTGACCCAGCCATTCTTTTTCCCGCCACAGCAATTAACTCATCCAGCATTGAATAAGCTTTCAGCTCTGCCATTCCTTTCGCACGCATTTTTTTCACAATATCCATGTAGGATTGCAGATTTGATTTGTCCTGCGCAATTCCATTAAATAATGGGATTAATAAAAACAGTGCAAGACTGATATAGATTCTTGTAAACATTCGGATTTTTTGTTTCATCTTATCGCCTTTATTCGATTAGCAGTTAAGGTTTTAATTCATTCTTCAAAATAAGGAATCCCAATATATCAATTTTAAAAGGGATTCTCAATATGGATTTTGGGAATGGATGGTCGCTACAAAATTCTCTATTTTGGATAAGGGAGCAAGCGCTTGCCTAGCTCTTGAACGTTGGTCGTAAAATTTAAAATATCCTCTTTCAACTGGTTTTTTTCCTGATAGCCCAGTCTTCTCGCAAGAAAATAAAATTCTTCACTGTCAGTGGAAGGGACAGTCAAATCCCGCGAATTTCCACGAACAACCCTGAGACCATCGATTAACAATCTAAGGGAAACAAGTGCATTTGTAAGTGTTTCTTTTTCTTGTAATGTGATAATGTCAATCTCATATAGCTTCAATATTGCCTGACGTGTATTTTGTAATTTTAGTTCCGGTTTTGCCTTGCCATGTGTAATTTGAAGACCTTGAACCAGATATTCCAAATCGACCAAACAACCCGGACTGAATTTAGCGTTTAATGTCCCGCCGGTTACCAATTGTCGGATTTGCCGTTCCCGCATTGCACGCATAGAAATCACATCAAATGGTTCATCAGTATAAAGGGCTCTGTCACGAAGCTTCATAATTTTTTTGCCAAAATTTGGATCGCCTGCTATGGGGCGCAACTTAACCAGTGCCTGCCGTTCGTAATTCCAGGCAGGTCCATCCGGATCAAAATATTTTTGGAACGCCTCTTTTGTAACTGCAAATCGACCTGCCTTTCCATAAGGCCGCATT
>CAYXGW010000152.1:0-10285 GCA_964464595.1 uncultured Deferribacteres bacterium | reverse complement strand
ATCTTGAGTCTATGTCTATTCCATATTCTATTCTGCGACAGCCTGCCAGCCGGGATCGCGATGACACATGAAACGCACGGAGATCACCGCGCTCCGCTCGCGATGACACGGAAACGTAAGGAGATCGCCGCGCTCTCCTCGTGAGGATACAGGGTGGTCCTAAGGGAAGATAGCCACGTCTTTACGTTCCTCGCGATGACAACTTGTATTTTTGTTAAATCACTTTACCCCTTCTTCAAAATCAAATGTGAGCTGGCCACTTTGAGGGATTTTTTCCTCCTTCATTTTATCAACATGCTCCAGGTTTGAAACGCCAACTCCAAGAAGCCTGACCGGTCGTTCATTAGCTTCGGTATTTTGCAAGAGTGAAAAAGCGATAGTTTCCAGGGTTGATTTGTCATTCACATAATCCAGCAAAGTGCTGCTTCTGGTAATCTTATGAAAATCAGCAAAAGTAATTTTTAGGGTGATGGTTCTTCCCCGGAAATTTCGTTTTTTCAAGAATTTTGCAACCCTGTCTGCCAATTTGCCGATTTCCCATTTCATTTCTTCAAGATCCGCCAAATCGATGGAAAAAGTATCTTCACTGCTGACTGACTTACGAATTCTGTGAGGTTCTACTTTTCGGTCGTCAATGCCATTGGCTATCTTAAAGAACCATTTGCCGGCTTTGCCAAATGTCGATATCAATTCCTCTTTTGTCCGATTTTGTAGATCTGTCAGTTTATAAATTTGCATCCGGTGCATTCTTTCTTCTGTTCGTTTGCCAATTCCCGGGACTTTCCGTATAGGAAGTTTTTCAAGGAAACTCTGAACACGATCCGGATGAATGACGGTTAAACCATCGGGTTTATTCATGTCCGATGCAATCTTGGCAAGAAATTTATTGGGTGCAACTCCGGCCGATGCAGTAAGCTTAATTTTTTCGAATATTTTCTGTTTAATTTGTATGGCAACATCTTTTGCATAATGAAGCCCCATTTTATTGTATGTCACATCCAGGTAGGCTTCATCGAGACTGGCTGATTCAACCAGGTCTGTAAATTCACGAAATATCAACATGATTTGTGCAGATACATCACTATATACTTTAAAGCGCGGGAGAACAAAAATTGCGTGGGGACAAAGACGCCCTGCTTGCGAACTGGGCATGGCGGAACCAATACCATATTTTCGCGCTTCATAACTCGCAGTGGCTACCACGCCACGGCTGTTGGGCGGTCCGCCCACCACAATGGGTTTTCCCCGGTATTCCAGATGGTCACGCTGTTCGATGGCGGCGAAGAAAGCATCCATGTCGATATGGATTATTTTTCGTATTTTTTCCATAGCAAAAATATATTATGTTATACCGGAATTTACCCAAAATAATTGATTTGATTTTTGTGGTTTGGTAATTTTGAATGATTAACCTGATGAAATAACAAATCAAAAAAAAATAAAGGATTAAAAAATTAAATCTTTCCCGGCACGGTTGCCATTTTACTATGGGTGGATAAACTTATCCTTTGCTTCCCTGGCTATGATTGCTACTTTGCCTGGTAGAACTTTTGGTTTAGGTATGATTACCCAACCACTCCTGCAAGATTTAGCTATTGACCGCGTGTTTTATGGAAAAATGAATTTTTTAGCGACTATAATCGGTTCTACGTTCGCATTGATCTGTGGTCCCGCTGTCGACCGATTTGGAGTTCGAGCCATTTCAACAGTTGTTTTGTTTTGCCTGGGAGTGACGGTTTTAGTATTTAGTTCTGTTACAGGAGCAGCCATGCTTATCCTTTTACTCATTCTTGTGCGAGGATTTGGACAAAGCGCTCTGTCTGCAGTCAGTTTAACGATTGTCGGGAAATGGTTTGTGCAGCGTTTAAGCAAAGCCATGGGAATTTTTGCGGTGATCATCGGTATTGGATTCGCTGCGGCCTTTGTAATTGTAGATACATCGGTAATACAAACTGGCTGGCGTAACACGTGGTTTATGATTGGGTGGTCGCTAATTATCCTCTCGGTATTAAGCTGGATGTTAGTACGGCGAAGTCCTGAATCCTGCGGTCTCGAACCGGATCAAGCACTCAACCGGGAAGATAAAACTCCTGATAAAAATACAATGCCGGGTTTTTCATTGTCCGGGGCCCTCAAGACAATGGCATTCTGGGTATTTGCAATCGGAAGTGCGTTGTATGGTTTGATTATGGCGGGGGTGGTGCTTTTTAATGAATCAATTATACAAGAATTGGGCTTTGATAAAACCGTATTCCGAAATGCAATGGCAGGTTTTTTGCTTGTGGGTTTAGCAGGAAATCTATTAGCCGGATGGCTCGCACAAAAGTGGTCTTTGGGTAAACTAATGGCTATTGCAATGTTTAGCTTAACTTTGTGCCTGGCAACATATCCAATTTTAGATCAAGAATGGAAAGTAATTCTGCATGCAATGATGTTGGGATTATCCGGAGGAGTGGTAACGGTTGTTTTCTTTACTTCTTTTGGAAAACTTTTTGGCAGGCCCCATTTGGGTAAAATTCAAGGGACGGCACAAGTGCTGGCTGTTTTGGGATCTGCAATCGGCCCATGGCTGCTTGCAGAGGTTTTTACTCGAACCGGATCTTATAATCCGGCATTTTTCAGCTTTGCCCCGGTTGTTGTCATCATTTCGGTTTTAGCGCTGGTTATGCGTATTCCAAAACCGGAATCAGCCAAAATTTGATCATAATATATGCTAAAAACTCCTTGCTCTTTTTAGTACAACTGACTATATTTTTACCTGGATTTCTGCATTTTCTGTAACGCTTAACTGAACCAGGATTTGAGAACAGTAAAAATAGATGCAATATTTGTTAAGTAATATGTAAATTATCCTGTCCACTTTGCATGTTTAATTCTATTATCAACCATAATTGAAAACAAATGTCTGCAAATAAAATACAAGCTATTATCTGGGATTATGACGGAACGCTTGTTGATACCGGGCGTGGGAATTTGAATGTAACTAAAAAAATAGTGGAGAGTGTTTCAGGAATCGATCCAAATAAATTTTTTGCATTGCAAAATTTGGAGAATTATTTATCTGCCAATAAAGTTTCGAAAAATTGGCGGGAATTATATAAAAATGAAATTGATTTTAATGATGAACAAACGGACAGAGCGGGAAAATTATGGACGGAATTCCAATTAAACGATAATACCCCGGCTATTTTTTTTGATGGGATTCAAGAAATCATCTTTGATTTGGCTAAGTATAAACAGGGGATAGTCTCTCAAAATTCAAAAGAAAAGATTGTAAGCATATTAAAAAAAAATGAGCTAGATCCTTATTTTGGGTCAATTATTGGATATGAAGAAGTTGATCTGTTGAAGCAAAAACCGGATCCGGACGGACTTGTGAAATGCATTGATAATTTAACCGGATTATTACCAGGTACAGTATTTTTTATTGGTGATCATGAAACTGACATTCAATGTGCAGCTAATACTAACCAGGTTTTTGAATCTGAAAGAATAGATGTAAAAGTAATGAGTATCGGTGTTCGTTTTAACTCCAATTCTGATGTTTCTGATTGGAGTGTTTTGCCGGATTTTCGTGCAGAAAGAGCGAAGGATATTCTTGAAATTGTTAATAGTTTCAATTAGGTTGGGTTTTAAGAAAAAATTTCTTAAGATTAATGGTGTGAAAAACTAAGGAAGAGAATGTGACAAATTGGAATCCAAATTTCACTATTAATCCTTATCGGGTAATCTTATTTCAATTTTGGATTTTGCATAAATTCAGGTTTTTCATTCGAGGGAGAAACACATTTTTTTAGCTGGTTTAAAAGGTTACTCGATCGTTTACAAAAAACTGTTGATAAATAATTAATGAGGAAACCTATTGTATTTTCATGAATTAACTCTTAGGAGGAGGAAATTCGAATGAATACCATACTAGTAAGTTTTTATAATAATTTACAAAAAATGCTTATACTTTTTTTCATTTTATTATTTGCGAATAGCACTCTATTCGCACAGGGTGTTACAAAGGCTGCTATCGACGGCATTGTTACAGATAACAACGGCGATCCGTTACCGGGAACCAATGTGGTAGCAGTGCATGTACCCACGAATACGCAGTACGGTGCATCGGTCAGGCCTGGAGGAACCTATAACATTCCACATATGAGGGTTGGCGGGCCATACACGGTTACAGCTTCTTTTATCGGATACAAGACTCAAAAAGAGGAAAATGTCTTTCTCAGTTTGGGACAAACAGTTAGGATTGACTTTCAACTGGTTGAAGAAGCATTAACCATGCAGGCGATTGAAGTGGTTGCTGAACAAGACGAAGTATTGAATAGCAGCAGAACCGGCGCTGCAACCTATATTGATTCTGACCAAGTCGTTCAGCTTCCTTCAATTAAAAGAAGTACCCGGGATCTTTTTAGATTAGATCCTCGAAATGACGGCAATTTTAGCTTCGCAGGTAAAAATTGGCTGTACAATAACATATCTCTGGATGGTTCTTATTTTAATAATCCATTTGGTTTAGACGATCCCGCGCCAGGCGGCCAAGCCAATGCGGAGCCGGTCCCTTTCGAATCCATCGAACAAGTCCAGGTTTCCATTGCCCCATTTGATGTACGGCAAAGTGGTTTTACGGGCGCCAATATCAACTCGGTAACCAAAAGTGGAACCAACGAATTTAAAGGGTCGGTTTATAGCTATTTAAGAAACGAGAGCCTGATTGGTAACAAAGTTAGTGGGAATGAAGTTATTGCAAATCCGGATTTGTCGTTTAACCAATCCGGCTTTACTTTTAGTGGCCCGTTGGTTCAAGACAAGCTGTTCTTCTTTGTGAATGGCGAGAGAGAGCGTCGTGACGACCCGGGATCAAATTTTGTAGCAAACCAGGGAGGGTCGGTGGATTTCGGTGAATCGAGAGTTGATGCAGCTATAATGGATCAGATCAGGGACCGTATGATGAGCGTATATAACTATGATACGGGTCCTTATGAAGGATATATCCATGAAACCAACAACGATAAGTTACTGCTCAAGTTAGACTGGAATATGAGCAACAACCACAACCTGAGTTTACGCTATAGCTATTTGGATGCCAACCGCAATCTTCCACCTCATCCGTTTGTGCTTAGTTTTAATAATACAGGTCGCGGTCCTAATGCAAGTAGTTTACCATTCCAAAATGCAGGGTATACGATAAACAACAAATTGAATTCTTTTGCCTTGGAAATAAATAGTCGTGGAGGCAGTTTTGCAAACCGATTTTTTGCCAGTTATAATCGATTCCGGGATTTCCGTGAACCTTTCAGTGAGGATTTTCCGACAATAGACATCGGTGAAGCTGGTGTAACCTATACGACTTTAGGACATGAACCATTCTCCATTCACAATATCCTTGATCAAGATGTTTTACAGATTACGAATAACTTAAGCTATTTTTCCGGTAAGCATTTTTATACTTTTGGTGTAAATCTTGAAGTATTTAAATTCTTCAATTCATTCAACATCTTCCGCCATGGTGTATTTTTTTTACCGGATTTTCTGGATTTCTTAGGTGCGTCCACGTTCTCATCGTTGGATGGTTTTTTTGCAAGGACAGATCCTAACGGTGGAAATTTCTATGATCTTAGGTCGGTGATCGGTTCCGGGCCATTCAAGGGAGAAGAAATTGATGTCGGCCAACTCTCCTTTTATGTGCAAGATGAGTATGTAGTATCGGAGAATTTCAACGTCACAATTGGTCTGCGAGCAGATTTTCCGTTGTATTTGACGGACCCGGTTGATAATCCTTTCTCGCGTGGCTTAACCGCCTTGGACGAAAATGACAGGACCGAAACAGTTGAACAAAGTCGTCTTCCCGGCGCTGATCCTCTGTTTTCACCCCGGGTTGGATTTAATTGGGATATAACAGGTGATAGATCCACACAATTACGCGGTGGAACAGGTATCTTTACAGGGCGTGTACCTTTTGTCTGGATTGGCAACGTTATTTCAAATCCTGGTAATAATCCAAATTTATTTGCAGTTGGCGATGATCCGAATGGGGTTCCGGATGATCATAAAACCAGTGATGATTCTATTCTGCAACAATCATTTGATGTAAATGCAATGATAGAGGATTTCAAATGGCCGCAAGTTTGGAATACCAATATTGCCATCGATCATAAATTGCCCTGGGATGTTTTGGGAACCCTGGAAGTTCTATATGGCAAAGATATCAATGGTATCTTCATGCGTAATGCTGATCTGGTCGCCCCGCTCCGAACACTGTCAGACGGCAGGCCTTACTATGGTGGAAGCGGTGCCAATGAATTGAATTCCTTTTTTCCAGGTTCTGGTGAAGGTATCTATGTCATTGATAATACGGATGAAGGATACAATTTTAACGTAACATTGCAGTTGCGCAAGAAATTTAATTCCGGGTTAAACACAAGTTTATCCTATAATTTTACAAAAGCCAAAAGCCTTTTGAAATCAACCGAAATTGCCAGTGTGCTTTGGCAAAATCAACCGGTTCAGGGTGATCCGAATAGACCAAAACTCAGCTTCTCTGAATTTGGTAACCGCCATCGTATTGTGGGCAGCGCTACATATAGCAAAACCTGGTCAAGCAGCATGTCAACGCATTTTGGATTATTCCTGGAAATTGCCGAAGGTAACCGGTTTGCCGGCGCCGGTGGTAATCGATATTCGTTTATCTATTCCGGCGACGTCAATGGCGACGGTTATGGCGGTAACGACCTGATCTATATTCCGCAAAATGAAAGCGAAATTAATTTGGTCTCTGCGGACCAATGGTCGCAATTGAATGCTTTTATTGAACAAGATGCTTACCTGAGTGAACATCGAGGCCAAATTGCAGATCGTTTTGGTGGTGTAAATCCCTGGTTTAGCAATATCGATTTACGCATCCTGCAAGACTTTAATCTGAACGTTAGCGGTCAAGCCCATACTTTTCAATTAAGCATTGATTTGCTGAATGCGGGTAATTTTATTAAATCAGACTGGGGTGTAAGAAAAGTTGCCAGTGTCGCAGCAACCTCGCCACTAACTTTAGTAGAATTCGATAAAAACGGAGAGCCTGTATTCAATTTTACAGGTCCTGCCGAGACTTATATTGATGATCCCGGTCAATTTTCAAGATGGCGAGCACAGATTGGTCTCAAGTATTTCTTTTGATGAATAGTTAAGAATCGTTAGATACCTGGTTTACTATTCCGGGTGGAAGTAACCGAGTATCACTAACCATTTTCAATGAATCATACCAGCGGCCCGGCAAAATTTGTCAGGCCGCTGTTTTATTTTTATTAGATTTTATGCCGGAATATCCAGACATAACAATTTACATCGAACGTCTCAAAGCGATTGTCCAGGGACAACCCATTGAGAATATAAGATTTGCAAATCCATTTTTTCTGCGCAGTGTGGACCCGCCAATTGATTCGATAAAGAATGAACGTATCCAGGGGTTCGAGCGAATGGGTAAGCGCATTGTGTTTGTTTTTCCAAATGAGTATTTCCTGGTGCTGCATTTAATGATCGCAGGCCGATTGTTTTGGAAACAGAAAGAATGCAAAATTCCTCCAAAACGTGGATTGGCTGCATTGGATTTTGCAAATGGTTCGCTGCTGATTACGGAAGCTGGTACAAAAAAACGTGCATCGATGTACCTGGTTAAAGGTCTGGTTAATCTTAAGTACTTTGATCCCGGTGGTCTGGAAATATTCACTGCATCATTAGATGATTTCCACAATAGATTACAATCGGAAAATCATACGCTTAAACGAGCCCTTACGGATCCAAGATTATTTAGTGGAATTGGTAATGCCTATTCGGACGAAATTCTTCATCGAGCAAAATTATCGCCGGTTCTGCAAACAAAACGGATGTCTTTGCAGCAAATCAAACAGCTTCATGAAGCTACGATTAGCACTCTCGAAAAATGGACAAAAGTTTTGCGGGATGAGGCAGGAGATGGATTTCCGGAAAATGTGATAGCCTTTAGAAAAGATATGGCTGTTCATGGCAAATTTGGCAAACCTTGTCCTGTTTGCAGCGAGCAAGTTCAGCGTATCCGCTATGCCAGCAACGAGACCAATTATTGTCCAAATTGCCAGACTGAAGGGAAATTATTGGCGGACCGGTCGTTATCCCGTTTGTTGAAAAAGGATTGGCCACACACCGTTGAAGAGCTTGAAGAAAGCAAACATAAGAAGGTATGAGTAGAATTTTCATGGCAAGAAGAAACAATCTTCCTCATACAAACTTTCAAATTATAGAGGAACAACCCCTCCATAAGCAATTCCGGTTAAGTAGGCAATATCCCGATTAAAAGTGGTCAAATCATCTTTAACAAATTGATTTAAATGGGTGTGTCCACAAGCCCTGGCCAGGATTTGCATCAGTTCTGTTGCAGAGCGAAAAAAACGATTCAACCGTTGAGCGGACTCATCGATGATCAATCGGGCGCGAAGGTCTTGTCGTTGGGTAGCGATTCCTACCGGACAATTGTTCGTGTGACACGCTCTCATACCCAAACATCCGATCGCTTGAATGGCTGCATTGGCAACAGCAATCGCATCAGCTCCCAATGCCAGGGCTTTTGCAAAATCGGCAGGAAGTCTTAACCCTCCTGTGGCAATCAACGTCACATCATGGCGTCCTTTATCATCCAAATATTTTCGGGCTCGTGCCAGGGCCGGAATCGTCGGCACAGAAATGTTATCCCGGAAAATCAAGGGTGCCGCTCCCGTCCCTCCGCCGCGTCCATCCATAATGATATAGTCCACTCCCATCCATAAAGCCGCTTCAATATCCCTTTCAATATGCTGAGCAGATAACTTGACACCAATGGGGATCCCTCCGGTAGCTTCCCGAACTTCCGCTGAAAATTGGCGGTAATCATCCATAGAATCCCAATCCGGGAATCGTGGCGGTGAAATGGCTGGTTCTCCTTCCGGAAGCCCTCGTACTTCCGCAATTTTCCCTTTGACTTTATCTCCCGGTAAATGTCCACCGGTTCCCGTTTTGGCCCCTTGACCACATTTGAAATGGAACGCCTGAATTTTTTGGAGCTTGTCCATGGAAAAACCAAACCGGGCAGAAGCCAATTCATAGAAGTACCGGGAGTTGGCCCCTTGCTCTTCCGGCAGCATTCCCCCTTCTCCTGAACAGATTCCGGTTTCCGCGAGTTCTGCGCCCTTGGCTAAAGCGACCTTCGCTTCTTCAGAAAGAGCTCCGAAACTCATATCCGAAACAAACAGGGGGATCTTTAAAACCAGGGGTTTTTTGGCATTGGGGCCAATCACCACTTCGGTAGCAACAGCCTCTTCTTCCAGAAGAGGAACCCTGTGAAGTTGGGCGGTAATAAACTGGATATCTTCCCACTTAGGCAACTGGTTGCGAGAAACGCCCATCGCCTCGGTTCTTCCATGATGCCCCACTTGCTCTAAACCATGTTTGGCCAACTCTTGAATATAGCTATTAGCCGGTTCATCCGGAGTCCCATGGGTATCCGCGTACAACCCTAAGTATTCTTCTCGATTATAGGGCTGAGGATTAGTTTTTTCCCAATCGGTAATTTCATCCTCATCCACCCAAACTTCATCTTCCTCGATCCAACTGCTAAATTTGGGCAGTGCTTCCGCATTGTTATAGGCGCTAACTCCAGACCGATATTGATAGTCCCAATTGTGAACGCCACAAATGAGATCGTTGCCTCGAACCGAACCGTCGGCTAGCAAGGCGCCTCGATGAAGACACCGGCCGTAAAGAACCGAAACTTCTTCTTCATCTTTCCATCGAATCACCACTAAATCGACATTGGCCACCAGGGCATAAGTTGGAACTTCCGGCTGTAGTTGACTCCAATTTGTAATTTTCACTTTCTTCATACCGCCTCCAAAAATAAGGTTTTATTCACTCGGCATTCGTTTTTTTCTGTGCCTCTGTACCTTTGTTACTTTGTACCTTTGTCACTTTGTTACTTTGTACCTTTGTCACTTTGTCACTTTGTTACTTTGTTACTTTGTTACTTTGTCACTTTGCTACTTTGCTACTTTGTTACTTTGTTACTTTGTCACTTTGCTACTTTGCTACTTTAAAAAAAATTATTTCAAAAACTTCTCCGATCCCATTCCCCAATTTTTGTTATATTCCCAATCGGGTTGTTGGGAAAGGATGGCACGTAGGTCCATCCGCAACTCTTCGACTGTGGGACGTCCTACATACCACCAGCCATTGTAAATTTTATAGATGGTACGATCTCCATTCAAGATAAAAGTGGTGGGAATGAACA
>CAYXGW010000151.1:0-10379 GCA_964464595.1 uncultured Deferribacteres bacterium | reverse complement strand
TTACTACTACAATTTGAATAAAGTTTCATAACTTCTAGTCTAATGGGAAGGATCTATTTTTGAATGCTTAAAAAAGCTGAATATTAAGTTAAAGGTAACGAATTCGTTACCTTTAAAAGTTAAGTAACCTGGAGCATACTATGAATAAACAAAACCCGGATAACTCAACGCAAATCAAATATATCAATCGACGCGGATTTATCCGCTATTCTGCTGCAGCCGGCGCTGGATTATTGCTTACTCCAGTGGCTCTGTCGAAAGCCGCGGCTAAACAAACACAGCCAATTAATACTGCGATTATTGGGGTCGGTAGGCAAGGCAAAATTTTACTCGATCTTCTCATTAAAATTCCAGGTGTAAAAATGAATGCGATTTGCGATATCTGGAAATATTCACAGTTGATCGGTGAGAGAAGAAGCAAAAGCTACAATCACATCGTAACGGTTTATGAAGACTACAAAGAGATGCTGGCTAAGGAGAAGGAACTGGAGGCTGTCGTGATCGCCACACCGGATTTTGTTCACCATGAAATGACCAACGCCTGCCTGCGGGCGGGCTTGCACGTCTACTGTGAAAAGGAAATGTCCAACGATATCGAAAAAGCCCGCAGTATGGTGAAA
Source organism: uncultured Deferribacteres bacterium (assembly GCA_964464595.1). Taxonomy (GTDB): domain Bacteria; phylum Zhuqueibacterota; class JdFR-76; order JdFR-76; family DREG01; genus JADFJB01. The sequence goes on along the minus strand of CAYXGW010000151.1, from coordinate 9,759 downwards.
ACCGCAAAGCAGACGGGTAAATTATTGCAGATCGGCCATCAACGGCGCAGCAACCCATATTACCTCCATGCCCATCGATTGATGCACAAGGACAAGGTTTTCGGTGATATTCATTCTATCAATGGCCAGTGGAATCAACAAAAGCAGATACGGCCGTTTCCGAAACGCCTGGCGGCAAAATATCCCATCGCGCCGGAATTGTTAAAAAAGTGGGGTTTTGCTTCCATGTCGGAATTTTATGAATGGCGCTGGTTTAATAAATTTGCCGGCGGGCCGATGGCCGATTTAGGCTCGCACCAGGTCGATATCTTCAACTGGTTTCTTGAAGCGCCGCCATCCAGCGTGTATGCGATCGGCGGTTTGGGTTATGCCCTTGGCGAAGCCAAGGCGAATAATGTCGGTTTTACACCAGAATGCCTTGACCACACACTCGCTTTATACGAATGGAAAACAAAACAAGGCGTCGTTCGCGGTTATTACCAGGTAAACTTAACCACAAGTTACAATGGCTTTTATGAAGTTTTTATGGGCAAGAAAGGATCTATGGTTATTTCCGAGATCCTCGCGAAGCATGCTATGTTTAAAGAACGCAACGCTGCTAACCTGGAATGGGAAGACGAGGCGGAAAAGCTTGAAATCGGCGGTGAGCAGGCCATGCGTTTCGATCCCTTGAAATCGAGAAAAGCAAAAGGCAAAATGGACAAGGAGGGTTTAAAGATCGAACGGGATTTGAATAAACCTGCTCATCAGCCACATCTTGAAAATTTCTTTTCTGCTATTAGGGATGGCGTGCCGCTCAATTGTCCGGCTGAGGTAGGTTTCGAAACCTGTGTGGCGGTGTTGAAGGCTAATGAATCTGCTTTGACCGGGAAAAAGTTTACATTCAATAACCAGGATTTTGTTGCTTAGATATTCTGTCGTTCTTGGACTTTTTGAGACTATGTAAAAACGCAAAATTTTCCTGAAAATACATTATAATTATTACATGTCATTCAGGAGGAATCTATTTAAACATAACGTAAGATGCTGATATTTAACAAGATCCCGTCACGACGGGACGACGTGTCTTGGCTTTTTGGGAATCCATGAAAAATCCATTGTAGTCCAAATCTAATATTGTCTTCACTCAGTTTCGTTTTAGTTTGATCCAATCAATTGCAAAAACCAATCAAATTCTCCCACAAAGCTATGGCGACGGTATTCGAAATGCTGCTCTTCGAAGATGCCGTCGATTCCGAACTTGTCAGCAACGCAATATTCGAGGAAATTGACCGCATCGAACAAGAGTTGAGTTATTTCATTCCGTCGAGTGATATTTTCAGATTTAATCGATTGCCGGCCGGCCAGGCGTTGCGATTGGGCGTATCGGCATTTGATTGCACCACGCTTGCAAAAGAAGTCTATACTCAAACCAATGGCGCTTTCGATCCTACCGCAGGAGCTTTAATATCGGGGCGCAGACCCTGGGATGAACAGGAAGAAAATCCCATAGGCGGTATCGTTCCCCCCGAGAGTGAAGAGAGGGTACAAGTCGGAATGGATGCGATTGCTATTGATACTGAATCTCATAGCGCCGTAAAACTGGCCGATGGTGTTACAATCGATCTGGGCGGCATCGGGAAAGGCTATGCACTCGACCAGGCTAAAATCATATTTGACGATTGGGGGATTGAGACAGCGCTTATCCATGCGGGTCAAAGCACGTCGCTGCCAATTGGTACGCGACCAGGCAACATAGCATGGCCGATGCGAATCCTGGATCCACGCAATGAAAAAGATGAGCTGGCCAGGTTTGAATTGCAAAATATGGCAATCAGCGCCTCTGCTGCAATAAACGATTCTCATATTCTCGATCCATTTACAGGCGCTCCTGTTGGGAAACGATTGGGTGCGTGGGCCATCGCTGCAACGGGTGCAATGGCAGATGCGCTTTCGACTGCTTTTATGGTGATGGACTCAGAAAATATTCAGCGTTATTGCGAAGAACATTCTGATGTTTGGGCTTTCCTGGTAGAAAATGGCAATGATCGATGCAGGTCAAAATATTTTGGTGACTGGAATAGATTTTCGTTGGAATTGAAATAAAAATTTCGAGAAATAAAATACCTCTCAGGATAAACCTGAGAGGTATTGAACTTTTAAATTCTTATCAGAGTTCTCGTTTGGTTATTTGGCACTATTTTAGAAGAATACTTTTTTTAATGTTAATGAAGTTTTCTCCTTTCAATTCTATTAAGTACATTCCGCTAGCATAATCTGAAGCTTTCCAAACTAAAGTATGAATACCAGCTTCTTTTTCACCCCGATATAGCTCTTCTAACTTTTCTCCTTTCATATTGTAAACAGATATTGTGATGCTTGAAGTTTTTGGCAATTCAAACTGTATGGTTGTAGTTGGATTGAATGGATTGGGATAATTTTGTTTTAATGTATAACTTTCAGGCTTATTATTTTCTAAACTATTAAAGCTATCTGTTAAATAAACTTGTTTAGCAAGAGGATCTAGGTACTCAATATGAATGGTAGGCGCTGTCGGATTACCTTCTTTAGATTCTGCGACACGCTTTCCACTGCCGGTAATGATTAGCACAAGTGCATTACCGCTTGTCCAACCACTGCGATTGACGATTTCCTCGATCACCTCTTTAAGATCGGATGTCCTCTGATCTTCTCCGGCCGCGCCAATTGTATTCCACGCCGGCGGATTCCATGCTGCGGATTCAAAAGTCGTGTCCCGGGATGATATATTAGAATTGGTTTCACTAAAAGTGACAGGATCATCGGCAGCTTCACCATTAATGGTTAAGAAAGTAGGTATGGTGCTGTTTTCATCAGCAGTAAATTGAACATATGCATTAGTTATAGTTGCGCCCTGGGGAATTGTAACATTTCTAAATCGAAGGCCAACTATTTGATTATCATTATTGTCGTCCACTAATTCCAAGTCCGGGCTGGTTTTTGTTACAGTATTATTTGATCTTTGCTCGGCATCATCGGACTGAAAAGAAATTGTGCTCTCAAACGTGCTGACTGATTGGATTGTTGCAGTTGTAGTATCTGAATCCGTATTTCCTGAGCCGTCATCAACGGTTAGGATTACAGTATACGTTCCTGCTGAATTATAAGGATGGCTGGGAGAAACCCCGGTTCCGCTGACTGTGTCGCCAAAATCCCAGGAGTAGGTTAGATTTGGGCCTTGAGACCCACTGCCATCAAACACAATGGCTGTGCCAACTTGTCCGGAATACGGCCCACCGGCATCCGTTGTAACATTTGAGTTATACTCGATATGAATGGTAGGCGCTGTCGGATTACCTTCTTTAGATTCTGCGGCTCGACTTCCACTACCGCTAATGATTAGCACAAGTGCATTACCGCTTGTCCAACCACTGCGATTGACGATTTCCTCGATCACCTCTTTAAGATCGGATGTCCTCTGATCTTCTCCGGCCGCGCCAATTGTATTCCACGCCGGCGGATTCCATGCTGCGGATTCAAAAGTCGTGTCCCGGGATGATATATCAGAATTAGTATCACTGAAAGTGACAGGATCATCGGCAGCTTCACCATTAATGGTTAAGGAAGTAGGTATGGTGCTGGCTCTATCAGCAGTGAATTGAACATACGCATTAGAAATAGTTGCGCCCTGGGGAATTGTAACATTACTAAACCGAAGGCCAACTATTTGATTATCGCTACCGTCGTCCACTAATTCCAAATCCGGGCTGTTTGTTGTTACAGTATCATTTGACCTTTGCTCGGCATCATCAGTCGGATTAGAAATTGTGCTCTCAAATGTGCCTGCACTGACTGCTTGTATTGTTGCAGTTGTAGTATCTGAATCCGTATTTCCCGAGCCGTCATCAACGGTTAGGATTACAGTATACGTCCCTTCTGAATTATAAGGATGGCTGGGTGAAACCCCGGTTCCGCTGACTGTGTCGCCAAAATCCCAGGAATAGGTTAGATTGGAGCCTTGAGACCCACTGCCATCGAACACAATGTCAGTGCCAACTTGTCCGGAATACGGCCCACCGGCATCCGCTGTAACTTGAGCGTTGGGATCTGTAATAGTTGCCGAAGTGAATGATGTATTGGAAGCACTATCATTGTCGGTAACTTTCAGACTTACTGAAAAGTTACCTGAAGAAGTATATGTATTACTGGGATTGGGTAGGATAGAGGTCGTTCCATCGCCAAAGTCCCACAAATAGGAGACGATGTTTCCATCAGGGTCATTTGATCCGGAACTGCTGAAGGAAATGGATTGATTGATTTCCCCGCTATATGGCCCATTATTAATAGACACAGGTGGTTGGTTGCCGCCTGTAGTTGATGAAGATGTCCAGTTGTTAAAATTATAAGTTAAAGAATTTCCTTCCAAAGTAACCGTCATTACATTATTATTCCAATCTATTATCTGGTTACCGTTACCATCCCATGTCCCCATTCTATCAAATGGAAATGATGCGTCACCTGGCGACAATCTGCCTGCAAAATCATCGTCGTTAATTACATCCCCACGTGAAGTTTTGAAAGAATCATTTCCACAGCTGGAACCCCCAGCCCCAGTAACAGCTGATTGAAATGCTGAATAATCTGCATACTCTACACCAACAGTGGCCATTTCCACGCAAGCGGTTGAGCTCGCAATTTTAATAGCCACCATAACATCACCATCTTTTTTAAAGTCCCATCCTCCTGTGGTTGTTTCATCGTCCCACGATACTCCTCCGTGAAATCTTACCCAAAGATTCCCACTGCCACCAAGATCGGCAAATATAGCATTCTGAAACTGATTCCCCTTATCTCCCAAATAATTGCCTTCCCTATTATCTGGTGGCGCAGTAGAGTCTTTATTTATCCAAAACCGAATAAAATTTTTGTTGCTACCTTCAGTATTGATTACAACACTCCAACCCTGTTTAGAGTTACCTTTATTCGATCCAATACAATAATTTTTTGTTTGATATACCCACTTTCCAAAATCATCATCATGCAGAAACCCAGGATTATATTCGGTATGCCATAGCCAGTCTGAAACTGACTGATCATTCATGTTAATCAAATCCACAAGAAGATCAGGAGGTTCATAGTCATGAAACCAGACAGCATTTATATCTGATCTTTCTTCAGCCTCGAGACCACCAATACCAAAATACTGATAAGTAGGATAAACACTATTTCTTGAAGTCCACTTATAATCGGCTCTCCCAAATGTTCCACAATGTCCTGCATTCTGACTTTCATCAAGCATATAATCCAACAGCATAAAATCCACCGCCATTTTTGCTTTTGTATATAGTGGATCACTGCTGGGAAGTAAAGAAACAAGTGCAGAGAAAGCTCCTGCAAATGCCCTTGAATAATCCGGAGAATCAAACTCTCGTTGTGTAGCCGGATTGATTTTTTGGACATACCAGCCGTCCAGCGCCCATTCTAAAAAATCTCGTGCTAATGTGTTTGCATCATATGGACCATTATTGAAAAAGTATGAATGCCCATTATAAGAAAAATCTGGCCAAGCGTCCTCTTTAGTACTGGTGGGTGACTCTCCATCAGGTACGCCATAATTTGGGACATTTCTATTACCATAAAATAAAGTATACATATACACACTGGCCATTTGATACATTTGTTTCTGATCATTGACCCCCTGAAAACATCTAGATTTTGATATAAAATCATCGAACTTATTTGTTATCTTATCTTCATAGGTGCTGTTAATCGTTGAATCTCCATCAGTAGGCCCCCACTTTCGTAAAACCATAATCAAATTTACATTATGCCCACGAATAGCACTAAACCAATGTGGCTTTTCATTCGGAGCTTTTCCGTAAAGCAATGAGTCAATAGCAGACTTTACTACATCATTCCATATTCCGTTCTCAAGCCAGCCGTATAAATTCCGTATTCGTTGACTTTCTGATACACTAGAAGTTGCATCCTCTAAATTCATCAGATAACTAGCCTTTCTGGCTTGAAAGGTTTTTCCATCTTTACCAGTCTGTTGTCCAAAAAGTATCTGTGCAGATAACAATAGGATAATTAATGTAGTCCGAAACATTTGCACCTCTTTAATTAAGTGTGGATGATATTCAACGTAATCATTTTGAATTAGATTGTTGGAATATCACATCTACAGGTTTATTAATGATTCTCTTATATGAAAGGCGATGTTCATGCTGTCGACAGCTGTGATTCCGGCCTTCCAAATTATAAAGCCGTAACTAACGCAGAAAAAGTAACAAGATTTCTAAAAGGAAGGTTTCTGTTTGCAATAAAAACAAATTGTCGATCCATTTACAGGCGGTCCTGCTGAGAAACGATTGGGTGCGTGGGCCATCGCAGATGCACTTTCTACTGCTTTTATGGTGATGGACTCAGAAAATATTCAGCGTTATTGCGAAGAACATTCTGATGTTTGGGCTTTCCTGGTAGAAAATAGCAATGATGGATGCAGGTTAGAATATTTTGGTGATTGGCAAAGATTTTCGTTGGAATTGGTTTTTTATTAAACAACCACAATACCCCGGCCAAATGGTCCGCATGGTCTGTGTTGTCGTATTTTCTGAGGAAAGCTCGGCATAATCCGGGTCGATCATTCTTGCATGCATAAAGTCGAGTCCTTCTAAAAACATGGCGGGGATATATATTTCCAGGTAGGCATAGCCATTGGCGTCGGTTGCGCCGGTAACTTCGTCATAATAATAATCGGGGATCCAATTCATCGCCATACCAGGTGTACACTTCCAGCTTGGTACGTTTTTGCCTTAAATTCAAATTCCGGTTCCTTCTAAAGGTTTGAGAGATAGATATTTTGGCCGGCCCAGACTATAAGAGATAAAAAAACCAGACCCACTGCAATTGTCATCATCGGAGGGGGTTTTCTTTTTAATTTGTCAATTCTTAAAACGGAATTAATATTTACCAATCTCTGTTTGTGCTCGCCATTTTCTGTAATACGAACCAAAAGATCATTTTCAGTTTTTTCCAGAAAAACACATTTTATTTGGGTAAGGTCAATAAATACGATTGAAATTAGATTGCCTTTTTTTAATTCGGGGAATTTAGGCGTAGATTTGTTCATTGTTGCAATATGGGTACAGCTCATTGCAGTTGTTAATAATAAGCAAATCGTAATGCCGGTTATATGTTTTCCCAATTGAATCATTATAGAACAATGGTTATTTAGAAAATCCGTAACGATTCGCTAAATCATTTTAATTCCATCCACCATCAAATTGAGATAATAAATACATAAACATGCCAAGAATCCAAGCTATTGTTGTTAAAGCAATTATCGTTTTCCTTTGGTCAGGACGCTCTACTCTAATCGAGGCAATTTCTTTCATATTAATCTTGATTTCTTTATAAGGACCGGGTCGAGCGTCATATAACGGTGTCTTCCCCAAAAGAAAACCATCTTCAAATCTTGGCCCTTTTACCTTCACTTCTTTACCTGAAGATAATTTGACATAAAGTATACTTTCCTTTTCAAGAGAATTACGATCCATTGGAACCAAAACTCGCTTTGTGCAGCCAATCGTATTTAACGAAAAAGCTATGATTAGAAAAAGGACCGATAGTCTCATTAATTTTTTCATAGATTTCATTATTATTTGTAATAGCAATATTTTGTTAAAGGTCGATATCAATAAGTTTAAAACTCAGGTGAAAAAATTATCAGGCTTAAAAAAGCTGTAACTGGAGGGAAAATAATTGCAAGGGGTCCAATACTTGCCTCTTTATCTAGAAAATAACCGCCTACACCACCGGCAAAACTGCCAAGGACGATTGGGAGTAAAACACCCTTTTTCTTTTTAAATTTTTTTGTCTGGATCAAGTAGCCAAATATACTTCCAGTTGTGGCTCCAATTGTAAATCCTAATCGATCGTTTCGCTCACTCGTGCCACAGTATAAGATAACATCACTACTTCCGGTGCATGTCCTATCTGTACCGGAGGCTATCAACACTCCCACAACGCTAAAACCTGCTGCGCCGATAAGCCCATGCATAAGGTATTTTATGGGCTTTTGGGATGACGAGGAATCATTCCTTCTTTCGAATGAGTGACTATACCGAGTAGGCAGACGAAGTAACACCGGTTTTCTTTGAGGTTGAATCCTGTTTTTGTTTAATAGGCCGATACCATGGTTGGCCATTTCTCTGTTTTGGTAGGTGTTGTACATTTCATACTGCTGCGGATTGCTGATTCCGGGCATTTCTTTGAAGAAGAAATGTGCAAAGTACTGAGGCTGCTCAGATTGAGAGTATGTAACGAAAGGAATTGTACAAACAATCACAAGAAATAATACTTTCATTTCTCATCTCCGTAAGAAGGCAAGGACATCTTAAATTAAACTCACTTAATTAATAGTAATTACTTTCTTTAAATATGAGCCTTTTTTCAGATAATCAAAATTAAATACTTGTGCATTGACACCGGTTTAAAACTGTGCACAAAGAATTACTGATAAAATTATTGAGCGTCTAAAGCTGATCTTGTAATTCAATATCATCCATCATATTTGTTGATAATTATCGTCTTGGATATTAAGTGATTGATCTCACAAATCAAATACATTAAAGTTTATACAACTCATCATAAACTTGATCCAAACACCTGACCCATAAGAAAATAAGAAACTATAACGGCAAAAAGAGTCGCACCAATGAATAATTGAAAACCACCAATTTTCTTAGCCAAAATTGATAGTGTAGCAATTTGCTTCAAAGGAATTTTTCTTATCTTTTTCTCAGTTTGAGAATCATTGATTTCATGCAGAAATAATATTTCATTTTCAAAACTAATATATTTCCCCTTTATTTTTTGACCGTTGAGCAGCACTAATTCTATTTCGTTCCATTCTTTTAAATCCCCCAATTTTTCCTCTACTATTTCAATTTTTGATTGTTGAACTTCAATAAGTTTATTCGGTGCTGAACATTCTAAAAACAATAAAACTGGGATAATGATTTTCAATAAAAAATTATAATTGTTCATAGCAAAAATTTCCGTCTAACTGTAGTTGTATCTGCTGAAGTTGTATTTAACAAGAACGAATTTAATCACCTAAAGAGTCATCAATATACCAAAGTACCTCTATGTCTAAAAGAATGTAATTTAAACCATCGTTACCGAAGTATCCATTTTCCGTAAAACTTAACCATTCATGTGTGTCACCTTTTGGTGGCATAAATGGTGATGGGAATGCTGCAAAAGGCTGACCACTAATAATACCTGTTCGACCTCTATAGGCCGACCAATATTTACCAACATTGCCAATTCTGTATGAATGAAATTCATAGGTATATCCACTTTCAGGACATTCTACATTCGCTTGTTTAGATACTTCACCTAGTTTTATCAAATTGTCATAACCAAAATATAGATCAAAGCCTGCAGGAAGATAATCGACACGGTCTTGATAAGTACTATATGGTATTCCAAAAACAGTACCCTCAATTCTAAATACCAAGCTGTTTCGGTTATATGAAGCGTGTGAATTTGCAGCAATCCACACATTTAAATTTGTATGGTTTTCATCATAACCTTCTTGGATACTATCATAACTCAGTGAATTTGTCGAACTCCACCAACAGTCATTAGCAGTAAAACTTCTTCCTCCTTCGTGGAGATAAAAATCTACTTTGACCGGAGTAAAAATTCCTGCATTTTCCGATATTTTAATTGAGACATGTTCCCAATCGCTTTCATGCCAAGCGGGTGTTTGTTCAGTAATATCATTCATTC
>CAYXGW010000150.1:0-10597 GCA_964464595.1 uncultured Deferribacteres bacterium | reverse complement strand
CGATCGTCTGCGCTCTCGTCCGCGGGTATAAGGAACAACGCAAAATGTGCAAAAATTATCGCATCCTCGCATAACCGCAATCCAGGCATTCACGCCCTTTTCTCTTGACGATGGATAAACATCGGAGTAGGTCTCGAATTCCGACAGCGTTACATCAAAATGGTTTTTGCTTTTGACTTCTAAATTTTCAATCAAATGAGGCAGTCGTTTATAGCTGTCGGGTCCGGCAATAAAATCAATAGGGAGATTAGGGTTTTCCAGCAGCTTCTTGCGAAAATTAGTGGCCATACAACCCAATATTCCTATCTTAACATTCTTACCGTTGCTATCGTGTTTTATCCGGTGAATTCTGCCATACACCTTTCGATTTGCGTTATCGCGAACCGAGCAGGTATTAAGGAGGACAATGTCGGCATCTTCTTGCGAATGGATGATTTCGTAATCATGTTCCTTAAGTACGGTTTTGACAATTTCCGAATCGTATACATTCATCTGGCAGCCGTACGTTTCTATGTACACTTTTTTCATGCAATTGTCCCAATCATGATTTGCTGCTCAATCTCTTCAAGTCGCACTTGGACAATCTCATTCTCTAAATTTATTTCCGATTTAGTTTTTACCCGGATATAGTTATCTGTCAATCCGGTCCAAAAACCATTTTTCTTTTGTTCGAATAAAACGGGCATTTTCCGATCGATGAAGCGCTCAAAAAAACAGGTACGCTTGCGCAGGCTTAGTTCTCGCAATTTTTTACTTCGCTCATGGATCACGGGTCTCTCAACTTTATTTATAGATTTACGACTGAGTGAATGATCCCGATCCGAATAACTAAACACGTGAAAATAAGCGAGAGGTGACTCGAGCAACATTTGGTATGTCTCATTAAAATGAACATCTGTCTCACCGGGAAATCCGACAATCACATCGGTACCCAAGCAGACGTCCGGTATTTTATCATTTGCAAACGACAGGAATTTCGTAAATTCAGAAACAGTATATTTACGCTTCATCCCTCGTAAAATCTCATCACTGCCGCTCTGGATTGGAATATGGAGATAGCGGCAGAATTTTTCATTCGAATTTATCATCTGTATTACATCTTCCGCTATTGTCGTGGGCTCGATGGATGAGATTCGAATTCTCTTCAGGTTCGTGAACCTTAATAAACCAATCAAAACATTTGCCAGAGATTCACCTTCGTAGGAATAGGTACCAATATTAATCCCTGTTAATACCAGTTCTTTATATCCCGCAGCAACCAGTTGTTCAACCTCTTTTTGAATATCATCAAATTCTCGACTCCTGGCTCTTCCACGGGCAAATGGAATTTCGCAAAACGAACAGAAAAAATCGCAGCCATCCTGTATTTTTAAATTAGCCCGCGTTCTACCGGGATCGATTCCTGCTATAGGAATGGTAAAACTTTTGCGTTCAATTGTTGGTGTGATTACTTGAGGAGAATCTGTACCAGCTTCCTTCAATACTTTGGCTAATTGCATTTTAACACCATTGCCAACCACCCACTGCACGCCAGGCAATTTGAGTAGTTTCTCTTTCTGAACCTGTGCCTGGCAGCCCACCAGGGCAATTTTTGCTTCCGCATTAATGCGGTTCACTTTATTTACTGTCCTTCGTGTGTCCGCATCACCGTTCTCGGTAACAGTGCATGTATTAATCACCACTAAATCTGCGGGGTCATTAAAGCTCACAACCTGGTATCCGTCAGCTTCAAAACCACGCCTAATAATTGCTGTCTCTGCCTGGTTTAACCGGCACCCAAGTGTATAAAAAGAGACTTTCTCTTTATGAATTTGATTCTCCTTTTTTATAAGCAGGCAAAATATAGGAATTATACCTTGGCTTTTCAATCAAAACATGTGTGTTAGGTCACTCAATTATTTGAAGGAGATTATTGTTGTTCCTGAAAATTCAATTTATTATTTACAATGGCAAATTAAATAACTAGATTAAATCTCTCTGATCTTTGTGGTTATGACTTCAATTTAATTGAAATATAAATCAAATCTAATTGTTACATTTTTAATAAATTTTATTAAGTATCAAGCTATCATTTATAATTTGCTGGAATAAAAAAATGGCAGAACAACATTTAGTTATCATTGGAAATGGAATAACAGGCATTACGACAGCACGACACGTACGGAAGCTCAGTGATAGTTCCATCACGGTTATTTCCAACGAAACAGACCACTTCTTTTCCCGAACAGCTTTAATGTATATCTACATGGGACACATGGGTTATGAACAAACCAAACCCTATGAAAACTGGTTTTGGCAAAAAAATCGTATCGACCTGGTTCGGGGAGCCGTTACTAAAATTGATACAGATCAAAAAGAGTTGCGATTGCAAGATGGGCGATCCATTTATTACGACAAGCTTGTGATTACAACCGGATCCAAGTCCAATAAATTTGGTTGGCCGGGTCAGGATTTGCATGGCGTGCAGGGATTGTATTCGTACCAGGATTTGGAATTACTGGAAAATAATACAAAAGATTGCTCTCATGCCGTAATTGTCGGCGGTGGATTGATTGGGATCGAGCTTGCTGAAATGCTTGTTTCCCGTAACATTCCTGTGACTATCTTTGTTCGGGAGGATTATTATTGGTCTAATATCCTGCCCATGGAAGAAGCCCGGATGATCGGTTATCATATTTTGGAACACGGTGTTGACTTAAAGCTAAATACCAATCTGAAAGAAATGCTGGCAGGGAAAGATGGTCGCGTTAGAGCTGTCGTAACACAAGACGGAATAGAAATTCCTTGCGGTTTTGTTGGATTGACGCCAGGGGTCCATCCTAATGTTGATCTGGTAAAAGATACAAAAGTCGAAACCGATCGCGGTGTTTTGGTGAATGATTACCTTGAGACAAACATTAAAGATGTTTATGCCGCCGGTGATTGTGCGGAAATAAAAGTGGATGGCGATAGCCGAAATCGCGTCGAGCAATTGTGGTATACAGGCAGATTGCAGGGTTTAGCCCTGGCCAAAATTATCTCTGGCGACAGGACCCCATACGACCGGGGAATATGGTTTAACTCGGCCAAATTTTTTGATATTGAATACCAAACTTATGGCTTTGTTAGCAATGTACCGGTTGAAGGTGAGGAAACCTTTTATTGGGAGCATCCGGATAAACGGCAATGTGTTCGTTTTGTTTATAAAAGCTTCTCCAATGAATTGATTGGTATGAATTTCTTTGGCATACGTATGCGCCAGGAAGTTTGCCAACGCTGGATTAAAGAGCGGCGAACGGTTGAGTTTGCCTTAGAAAATTTACACGAAGCCAATTTCGATCCTGAATTTTTTCAGCACTTTGAGCAAGATATCTTAGATGCTTATAACCTAAAGTTTGGTAAACAAATTCAGTTGAAAAAGAAGGAAAGTATTTTCAGCCGAATCTTTGCATAGAAAATTTCACCAATAATCAGAAGATCTCAAGAGGAGAAAGTATGACTGAACAACACAATATTGAGTCTAACCATAAGTCTTTTAATAACCTGAAAGCAATTCGAATTTTCGGATTGACCCTTTTTATAAGCGGTCTTATGATTTTCACATTTACCATATTTATTGGCAATTACCAAATTACCGATGATGTGCTCGAACGGGCGAAAGCCAAAGTTCCTGCTGATCGCTTGGAAAAACTTGCGCCACTCAAAGATCAAATATTCTCTTCTAAATTTGTCATACTCGATGAGATTGAAAAATATATCAATGATGACAATTCCGTCCAGCCCTATCAACTTGGCGAATATAAATTTTGGCTGTTGAAAGAATCCGCTAGCGGGCTTTTGCGTGAAAACACTCCTCTATTTCTTTTACTGACCATCGTGATGGGCTCTGTTGGCGCTTTGGTTTTTTTCCTACCCGGATTAAAACAACTGCCGGGAATTAAGAATAACCATATTTTCTCCAGCACCATCATGAACCGGGGATTAATCGGTATTATCATCGGTATTTATTTGATTGGTTTCTACATTTTGCTGTATTGGTACCCAGAATATATTGTAAACATGATTATTTTAGTCGATCCCGTCAGCCAGTTTTTGCGAAATCAACCGGCAGACCGTTGGTTTTTGTATGGTTTACTATATACTTTTGTGGTAACTGTCATGGGCATTCGCATGTTTATCAAGTATCGCCACAGCAATTACCATTTGGTTCGGACAGCTTCAATCATTTTCTTTCAATTCGGTTTTGCCTTTATGATCCCCACGCTTTTGGAGCGCATGAATCGCCCCAGCATGGATTTCAAGAATGCCTGGCCGTTGAATTATTCATTCTTTGCGGATTGGAATCTTAATAGTCTAATCAATGGCGGTAATTTAGGGATGTTCATGTTGTTCTGGGGCGTAATCCTTGCAGTTATTGTCGTGCCACTAATGACTTACTTCTTCGGCAAAAGATGGTATTGTTCATGGGTGTGTGGTTGCGGTGGTTTGGCAGAAACCCTCGGCGATCCATTCCGTCATCTTTCGGATAAATCATTGAAATCATGGCGCATCGAACGTTGGATAATCCATTCTGTCCTGGTATTTGCCGTGGTAATGACATTCATGCAAATCGTCAATTATGTATCAGATGGCTCGTTATTTGGAAATTATACCTGGCGGGTCAACCAGGCATACACTTTTCTGATCGGGTCCGTATTTGCCGGTGTCATCGGAACCGGTTTTTATCCCTTAATGGGAAATCGAATGTGGTGTCGATTTGGTTGTCCATTAGCAGCAATTTTGGGGATGGTGCAGAAATTCAAATCCCGCTTCGTTATTACGACCAATGGCGGTCAATGTATATCATGTGGTAACTGTTCTACCTATTGTGAGATGGGCATCGATGTGCGCTGGTATGCCCAGCGGGGACAAAACATCATCCGGTCGTCCTGTGTGGGTTGTGGTATCTGTGCTGCAGTTTGTCCGCGTGGAGTCTTAAAATTAGAAAATACCAACCCCAATAAGCGATATAATGTAACTTTGGATGATGAGATATTGTTATTGGTGAAATGAATTTATGAATTTAAATCGACAAATAATAAAACGTTGTAAGCTATTTTTGTTTGCAATTATTATATATGATGGTTAATTTTATTTCGATAAATGATGACTTAGAAAAATTTGGTTTTATTAATAATATAATGAAAACATTCAAAACTACGGCCACACTAAAAAAGAACAACCAGCTAATTCTTGACAGCCCTATTCCTGAACCAACATTGAATGGGAAAGTAAAATTAATTATTCTTTTCCCAGATAATGATGATATTAATGAGAAGGAGTGGCTAGAAGCAGCATCAACAAATCCTTCATTTGATTTTTTAAACGATTCTCGAGAGGACATATATTCCGAAAACGACGGAAAACCTTTCAATGATAAAGGGTAAGGTAGTTTTAGTTCCATTTCCATTCGATGATTTATCCTCCGTAAAACTCCGACCTGCAGTATGTTTATCTAATTCCATTGGTCGTCATAATCATGTCATCTTGGCTTTTATGACGAGTCACATTATAGAAAATAAACTAGAATCAGATGTTATTATTGATTTTACAAAAGATAAATTTGATCTGACAGGATTGCGTGTTGCCTCTTCTCTTCGATTACATCGTTTGATTACAGTTAGCACATCTATCATAAAGCGGGAACTGGGGAAAATACCAAAAGAGTTGCAAATCGAAATTGACAAAAAATTGCGAAGACTATTTAGATTGTAAAGATCACATGCAGTCAGGTTTTAGAGACATAAGATTTCCTTCAGTTGTTCAGGCATCAAACGCTATTACTGCATCATTCTTTGTATACGCTGCGTGAAAACTATCACTGGGAAATTCAAAAATCTTGCCTTCCTTAATAGGTCTAACCTTCCAAGTGCTTAAATATTTAATGAGTACTCACTGTTTTTTAATTATCCTTTGTGTTCTTCCCGGTTCATAAATTGTCTATTTTTTCCCCACAATTTTAGCGCTCCAAACTTTCCCAGTAACCTGTTTCAGAATGGATTGACCATCTTCTCCATTCAGTTGCGCTTCATATTTCTCCGTAAATCCTTTGAGCATACTTACTCCATAGACAATTCGGGATTCGACTTTAACATTTGTTAATCCTGCATTTTGCAAGCCCTGGAGATAATAGGTCTCTTTGATGGCCCCTGCGACGCAGCTGGTCCAGGCATAAATGTTATTGGCAATAGACTCTGGCAGATCATCTCCCAGTACTATGTCAGAAATAGAGAATTGTCCGCCTGGTTTTAATACCCGGGCAATTTCACCAAAAACTTTTTTCTTATCCGGGGAAAGATTGATCACACAATTGGAGATGACCCAATCTACTGTACTGTCTCCAACAGGCATATTTTCTGCCTCTCCCATACGGAATTCTACTTGTTTATAGCCTCCTTTGCGTGCATTTTCTTTAGCTTTTTGGATCATTTCCGGTGTCATGTCAAGACCGATTACCTTACCACTTTTCCCAACTTTATCTGCAGCCAGAAAGCAATCTATGCCCGCTCCGGAGCCAATATCTAATACTGTCTGGCCCTCTTTCACCCCGGCAAAAGCCAATGGGTTACCGCAGCCGAAGGAATTCTCTACAGCTTCTGCAGGAAGATTATGCAGTTCCGTATCTGAATAACCGGCAGACTTTACCAAATTACCCTTCATGGTTTCCGTAGGGCTACAACACGAGTCGACAGGCCCGCAACATGAACCGGAGCCTTCGGAAGTGACCAATGTTGCATATTGATTTCTCACTTCTTCCTTAATTTTATCATTCGACCATTTTATTTCACTCATATCTTTCTCCTTTTTACTTTTAAATTTTCATCATTTATTTAAAAATCTTATTAGACTAATTTTAAACGCATACAGGGTACACTCTCCGGGCACAAGTGTTGAAACTGAATTGAATTTTTCACTTTATTATCAACTAAACCCCTCGAAATAGTTTCGAAACCAAATCTAGCAAAAAAAGTTTCAGCAGTTTCGGTAAGCAAATAGATTTCTAATATCTTTTCGCTGCGAGCCTGTTGTATAATTTTGTCGGTTAACATACGACCATAACCTTCTCCCTGGCGGTTTCTGTTTACCACTAAAGAGCGTAGGATTGCTTTATCCTCATAAATTTCCAAACCTACCACACCAACCAATTCCTCACCTTCTTGAAGTGTTAGGAAACGATCTAAATGCTCCCGGACACCTTCAATAGGCAAGCTAACCGATTTTAAAAGCGTTTGAATACCAGGATAGTCTTCCAATACTGCGGGTTGAATATGGTATGTTTGGATCGGGTTCATGACAGTTCACTTCTTACTGGTTCACTCTTAGGCGGGATACAACAGGATCGCCAGTGGTCAACCGCCTGATTTAATTTTTTGAGAAAATCAATTAACATTTGCCTGTTTTCCTCAGGAAACTGTTTTAGAATAATAAGCTCTGACTGGTAAATATTCTGCCAGACACTTCCGTACATTACCTTGCCTGATTCCGTCAATTTAATGGTTCTTTTACGGCGGTCGTCCGAATCTTCTTTACGGGCAACGAAGCCTTTTTGAACCAGTTGCTCCACTACCCTTGTTACTGTGCTGATTTGAAGATGCATTTTATCAGCCAGTTCATTCATGTTCAATCCGCCATCTTGCAAAGCTTCCAAAATATAACATTGACTTACTGAAACTCCGCAACAAATAATCTGGTTGCGATCGCGAAGCTGATATTTTTTGACCAAGGTTACAATCTGCTCGTGAAATTTTACGACTTGTGTATGCAATGTTGACATAAAAATTACTTGCTTGTAATTCACAATATTTGTTAGTTACAACTAGTATACGGTAGAAAACCAAAAAAGTCAAGATTTTTTTTACTAATGATGAAACATTCCTTTTGGTTTTATGATTAAAATAAGAAATCAACAAAGAAAATCCTTTTGACTTATCATTATTTTTATTATATATGGTTATAATCTACTTTTAACGATCTTTGATTATTAATTCCCAAAAATAAAGGGTATAGCATGATAAAATTGAAATTACACTGGCAAATTCTAATCGCATTATTGGCAGCCGTCATTTTTGGAACGATCGTCAGATCATTCGGATTGCAAGATACCGGTTTTGGCAGCGGCCTTGTATCAGTCTGTGTATTTATTGGCAATTTATTTATGAATGCCCTGAGAATGATTGTAGTGCCTCTTATCGTTTCCTCTATCATTGTTGGAATTATGAGTCTTGGCTCGGACAAGGATTTTGGCCGCATGGGCTTAAAAGTGTTGGTGTATTATTCAATCACAGGATTTCTAGCCATTGTTACGGGATTAATATTAGTCAATACCATAAAACCAGGCGTTGTTGATATGGAACTCGCTCAACAAATTCTTGGGCAGGCAGAAACATCGCAGGAATTCATAGACCAATTCGAAGGCCGGGGCACTTCCGAATTGGTTAATATATTCCTGCGAATGGTTCCACCTAATATTATCCAGGCTGCAACTGATAACGGACAGCTGCTTGGACTCATCACATTTAGTTTGTTATTTGGATTTTTCATTGGCAAACTGCCTGAAAAACTTCGCTCTTTTCAATCGAATTTTTGGGAAAGTATTCAGCAGGTTATGATGCACATAACCGACTTGATCATCAAATTCGCCCCGCTTGGGGTCTTCGGCTTAGTGACGCCGATTCTTATTCGAACAGGTTTTGGGGCATTTAAGCCACTGCTTTTGTTTTTTCTGACCGTAATCATCGCTTTGGGATTTCATACATTTGTCACTTTAGGATTATTGCTCAAATTTATCGGACATATTAAACCGTTTGCACATTTTAAAACCATGTCCCCTGCCCTTCTCACTGCATTTTCAACCTCATCATCGGCTTCAACACTGCCTGTTACAATGGAAACCGTGCAAAAGGAAGCCGGTGTCTCTCCCCGCACTTCCAGTTTCACCTTACCGCTTGGCGCCACGGTTAATATGGACGGCACCGCGCTCTATGAATGTGTAGTCGTCATTTTTATCGGGCAAATCTACGGCGTTTTGCAAGGTTTTGAAATTGGTTTTGTTACCCAATTCACAGTTTTGCTTTTGGCGCTTCTAACCTCCGTAGGTGTTGCGGGAATTCCGGCCGCCAGCCTGGTGGCGATCACTGTTATCCTGGGAGTTGTGGGGTTGCCGTTAGAGGCGGTTGGCCTCATCTGGATTACCGATCGTGTATTGGATATGTGCCGTACTTCAGTAAATGTATACAGCGATACCTGCGGCGCGGTGATTATCGGCAGAAGCGAAGGCGAAACCGGGATTTACCCGGAAGATGGCATTGAAGCGGGATCTCCGGCATAAGTCTATAAACGTTACTCCGGAACTATAGGAACTATTGAATCAATCTATTCACGAGCAGGTTTTGTGAAAATGCCATTTGATTATTTTCAAGTACTAAAGTAACATGAACTATTGTTTTTATTGGCCAATATGTTGTCCAAGTTAGCGTAAATAATTAGGTCTGATAAACTATTGCATACGGCATGTAGGTAAGGAGAGCCTATATTAACATCTATTTTCAAATCGCTTTAACTATGCCCCATAGATAAATATAGAATAAATTCATTATAGACTGTGAAAATAGTAAATGAAGGGTAAGAAACAAGACGTACGAAAGACCTAGGTCAATAATGCCCAAAAGATCAGATGTAATTGAGAATACAGAAAAGCCTGATTTGAGGACTCTCATTCAAAAGCTTCCGAAGGCAGACTTACACGTTCACCTTGATGGGTCAGTACGCCTTGAAACTCTTATCGAAATTGCAAAACATGAAAAAATAAAGCTTCCAAGTTATACTGTCGCAGGACTTAACAAATTAGTTTTCAAAGATCACTACCGTAATCAGGAAGAATACCTCAAGACATTTGGCTATACCGATGCGGTAATGCAAAAACCTGAATACTTAAAACAGATCGCTTATGAGTTTGCTGTGGACAATCAAGCCGAAGGTATTAGGTATACAGAAGTACGGATAACACCACAGATCCATATGAATAAATACATGCCTTTAGAAGAAGTCATTAGGAGTGTGGATAATGGATTAAAAAGAGCTCAACTCGAATTCAATCAACATCCTGATATTAAATCTGGGCGTGAACCTCCATTTCACTATGGCATAATAGCGTGCGCGTTGCGTTCATTCGGTGCGTATTCAGAGTATTTAAGTTCATTTTTGAATTCACATCCTTTCTCAGACAGCAAATCATTATTTGGTCTTTGTTCACTTGAGTTAGTTCAAGGAATAGTTAAATGCAGAGATAGATTCGATTTGCCAATTGTTGCCATTGATTTAACTGGAGCGGAGTCAGGCAACCCACCTAAAGACCATTGGAGAACATTTCAATTTGCGAATGAAAACTTTTTAGGAAAAACCGTACATGCTGGCGAGGCATACGGGCCGCCCTCAATATTTCAAGCGATTACCGAATTGTATACTGAAAGAATTGGACATGGATTCTATTTGTTTGATGTTACAAAAATCGATGATAAATTTATTTAGTAGTTTCAATTAATAAGTGCGACAGATTAGTGTTTTAAAAAAAGGTTTAATT
>CAYXGW010000149.1:0-10793 GCA_964464595.1 uncultured Deferribacteres bacterium | reverse complement strand
TCGCTGATGCTTGCACCTGCTGCTAATAGCCTTGTTACATCCCGGAATAAATCGTGAATATCAACAGCCTTCGACAGGTATTTTTCAATAAAAGACTGGGTATCATCCGAATTGTCTGCAACAACGTATGCTCCAAGTACATGTGAACCAACGATGATCATCAAATCGCCCATATCTCTTAATTGGGGAGAAGATAAATAACCGGAAAATTGATCCCTAGTATTTGCGTTTTGTTGTTGAATTTCGATCTGAGCACGTTGTGAATTATTAATAATCCATTCGCGTGTTTGAGCTTTTAACAAAGGTCCGGCTTCTCTCCCGGAATTGGAATTGGGTGCAACACGAATACAAAGAAAATGGCACTGATAATCGTACAGTGATTTTGCTACGCGATCGGAATTTAAACCACGTTTATCCGGATCATGATTACCAGCATCGCTAATAAGAACCACATACCGCATGGATTGAGGCCGAAAATGCGTTGCAATGATGGCATTTCTTAAACCGTAATATACCGCCTCAGGATAATCCATATCTGCACTTTTATCTTTTGCATCTCGAAAGAATTTGGTCACAGCGTCCCGATTAGCAGTTAAGTCTTGGTGATTGAATAAGTTGTTGTTTTTTTCGTCTTCGTAATCTCGAAATATTGCTCCTGAAAAACGAATATCCCAGTCGACAAAATATTGTGTTGAAATGGATTGCATGGCGTTCTCAATTGCATTAGCCGTTGCTTTTAGGTATGGCCCCATACTGCTGGTTGCATCAACCACAAATAAGATATCCAGTTTAGAAAAGTTTCTAAAAGTTAGTTCAAGAGCTTGTTGTTGTTGAGCCGCATTTTCGCGGGATATTTCTCCCTTAAATGTTTCATCGTTACCACCAAGTTTAATCGTATTGCCAATAAACCCGATTTCATAAATATCATCCTTTTCGTCATTCTTTAAATTTCTCATGTCAATTCGTCTTAAAATCGGGTATCGGATTATTCCAGATGGCCAGAATTTTATAGAAAAATTTTCTGTACTGATCCTATTTTTTCTGATTACATCATTATTATGTTGTCCTTTGGAAGCGGCATATAAATAAGCGGTTTGTAAGTTTTCAAACACCGAAGCTGGCAAAGCAATCGATTCTCTACTTGCTTGTGCATTTTGATCGAAATTAATTTCGAGTGCTTCCCTCGTATCCCAGAGCGTAATTCTGTGCATTGGAATCCAACCCAATAGATCTTCTTTACTACTTAGTACAGGTTTATTTCCAACTAAAACTGATTTTGGCTCCTCCGAGCACGATGGGTTTGTTTCAAATACAAATAAAAACCGGAACACCCTAATTTTCTCAATAGGTTCGCCTAGACATTCCGGGTTATTATAAATAGACGCTATTTGGAAATCCTGATCGACAAGTTGGGTTTGCTGTTCTGATGGGATAAAATTAACCACCATTGCTTTTCGCCATATACCATTTTTTCTTAATGCCATACGGTGAAGGATAAAATCACTCTTTTTACCCCAGCCTTTAAAATTCACGTCAGTAATTTGCTCGCCCCATGTAGGTCCAGCTCCGAGCAACAAAAAACCATTCCTCTCTGCAAAAACAATAAAATGATCCCCAGTTGATGCTGTGTTAATTTGTTGAGCTCCATTTGGAGTAGAATAAAGGGCGACATCATTTCTCAGTGGAAAGATTTCCCAAACAGAACCTGCAACTTTTCTTGATGAAGGAATCTCATTTCTGCAAAAGTTTTCTCCCTTTGAAAATTGTAACGGGATTTCCAGGGGTGTTTGTAAACTAGCCCCTTTCAATTCAATGGTTTGACCTTGTATTTGAGATGTAAAAACAAATGAAAAAAGAACAATTATGAAAATTGTATAGAGCCTGCAACTATTATTTTTAAGAATCATAAATGAAGCCCCTTTTCTAGATTTTTTAACAGTTGAACAAATTTCCGGTTTATTTCATCAGATCTCCAAGTCAATTTAAGGATCGAATAGTCATCGATTTGCATGTACATTTCCGATTCTAGGGTATTAAAATCATCTATGAGTATAATTACAAATTCCTGCTTTATAAGTTTGTTATTTGCTAAAGTCTCCATTGATTTTATCCAATGAGAAATTTCATAGCTATTTTGTTTTTGAAAATTTTTAAAAGGAAATATCAATATAGGTAAAGCAATATGATTGTCCCAGAAATTAAATTCGATATCGTTAATACGCTTAACAAAATGATTGATTTCAGTTCTCGGGATTGAGGCGTAGCCAATAGTCGGATTTCTGTTTAGATAGTGATTCAACCTGTCCCAGTTCTCCGGTTTTGATGAAAAAATTTCATCGTAATAGCTAATTTGTCCATCATGCCCAAGGCTTATAAATAATTTCCCATCAAATTCTTTTAATGATTGGTGAATTCTTCGAATTGAGTGCGATTGCAATTGCTCGGAATAATTAATATAAATGAGCGGAATAATTGGGAGGCGACTAACAGCAAGGGAGATTTGATTTACTTTATTCGATTCCGTTGATATATTCATTATCCAAGATTTCTCTCCTAATTCCGATTCAAATCCCCAAGGGAGTTCCATCTTCAAATCAAAAGAATTATTTTCAACTTTATTGGCAAGGGTTAATACTTGCTGACCTGAAGTTAATTTTTGAGTGCTGGCCCATTTGATGCCAGGCGGGTACGATGGTAAATCCAAACCATCATATTCTAGAAATTTTGTATCATTTGACGAAATTGTAAAGCTCATTGGTTCTATAGAACTGGAAAAGTTAATTTTGTCATAGCGAAAAGTAGGTTTGAGTGAGAGCGTTATCCAGTTATTTCCGGTTTTAGTTTTTAGTAACTCAAACCACTTTTTCTTTTCGTAATCCTCTATCGAATAGTTTATCGACATAAATTCATCTTGTGTTAAGTACCATCTTACTTTGTCACCATCTTTAAACACTCTATTTAATTCAGATTTTTCGTTCGAATAAGATTTTACCGTAACCCCTTCCCTTCCTTTATATTCGATTACATATTTTGATTTTTCTAATGATTGCCCAGAAAGCTGAATGAAGGATTTACTATCTTTAGTAAAAAAAAGAGAAAAAATGAAAATAAAGAATATTTTAGCAGAATTGACTTTCGTGGTTATTTTCCTGTTTTTGATGACATAATTCATTATTAACTTTTGATATTTGCATTATTGATTTTTATTATTGGGTAATAATTTAATTGGAAACCAGTAGAAAAGCTTGCCGAAGAAAGTCAGAAGATCCTTGTAAATATTACAATTAAATTATATTGTCTCAGCCTCACGAATAATTTAATTTCTTTGATTATATGCATAACCAATTATTGTACCATGAATCTTCTAAAATGAAGTGAAAATAAATTTTTATAACTTATTGTTTTTAAATTAATTAAACGATAAGTTGTTTTAATGAATGCCAACGAAGCACTATAAAACTAAAGCGTATTTGCTAATACCATAGTAAAATCAATAAGATTCTAAATTCGAGTTAATTTGCAATATCAATAAAATAAACACTATACATAGATCATTTTCCATTTGTAGTACAAAACACACTATATATATTAATAAAAAATAGTGCATACGCAAATATAAATTTAAGGATTTATAATTTTTCTTCTTGCGTTGAAATAAAAAATTTGTTAAGATAATAAAAATAAATTGTAGTTTTTTTTAATAAAAATAAGAATTAGGATTTTATCGTGGACAATATACAGTCTTCTCCTCCATCCTCTCAAGAATATAGAAGATATTATCGACTTCAACCAAATGAAGAAAAAGAGCCTAAAGGTTACCTTGAACACAATGGGAGGAAAGTTGATTTGACAGTTGTGAATTTAAGTCCGGGGGGTATTTTGTGTTATATAAATGCTGATGAAAATTCAATAAAAAAAGAATCTTACATTCCCAAAATAACCATCCAGAAACCCAACCAAAAACCAATTACTTATTCCGGTCGTGTACTCAGGGCCGATGTTCTTGAAGAATCTAAATCAAAATTTTGTGCGATTGAATTTGTTCGATACCAAAAGAAAGTTTTAACTAAAGGAAGTAAACAACTCAAAGAAGTAACTCCGGTTAGCGATGTAGATCGATATTACCTTCATCGATTTGAATCAATTAAGTTCCTGGATGGGCCTCATTCAGTTAAAGAAGAAATCCAAGAGAGAGAAATGTTGTATAATGCCTTTGAAGATATTGCCCAGCGTTTGCCAATTGAAGAGAGATGGTTCTTTTTCGAAATACTTGATACAATGAAATCTCACCAACTTGATTATCCTGACGCTCTAAAAATGGAATTTTTTCGTTTTTGTCGTGGTGAAGATCGTAGCGAATTTAAGTTGGCTCAAGGAAGCCGTTTAGGGGTTTTTCGATGGATAAAAAATCTATTTCAATGAAAGTGCAAATTTTGATTGCCACACTTCAAATTCCTGAAATTCGTTTTAGAACCTCGGTATTTATTTGATGACCACCAGCGAAAGAAACAAACTGAAAAGGGATTCCACTTTCTTCTAGCTGCAATTTTTCCTTATTAATAATATCCGGAGTTGCGTATTCATCTTTATCTCCAATCACAAACGTCAATTTGGCGTTTTTAAATATTTGTTTATCTTTCAATTTAAGTTCCGGGGGGATTCTACCGGCCCATAAAATAAGGTGGTCAGGTTGTACATCTCCCTGGGCTACCCAACGGCATACAGTTGCTGTTGCCTGGGAAAAGCCAAATATTGTAACTTTTGCAGAAATATTTTGTGTTTTGGATAGTATTTCTTTAGCAAGCGTGTCTAGATAATTGACATAATCTCTGATCTCGTTTATTCTATCTTCTTTGGTCATCCAGGTTGCAGCTACTCTTCGATCCGGAGTTTCCAAATAAAAACGAGAAAGAGCCTCTGGTGCCACGATTAATCGACGGCCATTCTCCAAAACTTCAAAATGTTTAATGAAAAAAGAAGCTAGTTGACCATAACCATGACAGACAAACCAAACCTCCTGGACCGATGAATTCTGGTTACCTAAAATATAGTACCGGGCAGTTTTTGAGACACGGATGTGATACTCCTGAGCAGCCATTAATAAACCTCAATAATTAATTTTTTCTTATTCTAAAACCACTACAATCGGACAATGGTCCGATCCTTTCACTTCAGAAAGAATGTATGATTTAATTAAGCGGTTTTGGAGCGATGACGATATACAAAAATAATCAATCCGCCAGCCAATATTCCTCTGACGCGCATTACTAAAATTACTCCACCAGGTATAATGCCCGCCCTCTTTTTCAAATTCTCGAAATGTGTCAATAAATCCTGCATTGATCAAACTGTCGAAACCAGTCCTTTCTTCTTTTGTAAATCCGGCATTGTTTTTATTGGTCTTCGGATTTGCTAAATCAATTTCTTTATGAGCGACATTTAGATCGCCGCAAAAGATAACGGGTTTTTTCCTTTCCAGTTTTTTTAGATAGGCTAAAAAATTAACATCCCATTCCTTTATACGATAATTTAGTCGCAGTAGTTTTCGTTGTGCATTTGGTGTGTAAACATTGATTAAAAAATAATCCTGGAATTCTAATGTGATAACCCTTCCTTCGTGATCATGTTTTTTTATTCCGATTCCGTTAATTACCTGGATTGGTTTAATCTTTGTAAATATAACCGTACCTGAATAGCCCTTTTTTTCAGCAGGATTCCAATATTGATGGTACTGGAGCAAGTTTAATTCAATTTGATCTGAATTAGCCCTGGTTTCCTGAAGGCAAATGATATCCGGATCGTGATTTGATAAGAACTCAAGGAAACCGTATTTAATCACAGCTCGGATTCCATTAACATTCCAGGAAATTAATTTCATTTAGGATAAGTATTTGAATTAGTTAGAAAATTGAAAAAAATTTAATAAATATTTGAAACCTCTCAAATATTACCTTAGAATCAAAGTAAGTAAAAACAAATCGAATTTTAAATCAAGAGAAAGTTTGAATAATTGTAATAAAAATTTAAGAGTTAAAACGAATTATTTTCGATTAATAAAAAAATCTTTAGTATCAACTCTAATCATCTTAATCGTTTCTTTCCAGGCGTTTAAGAAATTTGATAAAAAATATAAACCAAATGAGAGCAAGATTGAATCAATAATTGTGGAAGAAATACCTCTTACAAAAATGGATATACGTAAGGCGCTACCCGTTAGACCAAAAGTACCAATACCATCCGATGATCCTGAAATTCCCGATGATTTAACCATTGAGGAAACCGAGTTATTGTTTGATGAAGAATATCCAGAACCGCCCGCACCTCCAACAATTTTTAAACCAGCACTCGACAAATATGATTCTGATCCGGAACCGATCGGCGGGTTAGCGGCAATTAAGAAATATTTGAAATATCCCGATTATGCTCGTCGTTCCGGAATCGAAGGACAAGTTGTGATAAAAGCGCTGATTAATGAAGAGGGTAAAGTTGTCAAATGGGTATTTTTGGAATCACTGGGATTTGGGGGTTGTGACGAGGCAGCATTGAGGGCCATGAAACGGGTAAAATGGAAGCCAGCTATCCGAAGTTTAAAACCGGTTCAAGATTGGGTGACGATTCCATTCAAATTTCGATTAGTGAACCGTTTCTGATTTCTTAATCTCAAATTTTTTTTAATTTTAAACATTTTTATTGACATTGTATTTTTTCACCAAAAAGAATATTATGTCGGATTCTCTTTAAATAAAAGCACATTTGTCTCAGCAGGTCGGCTAAATCCAATTTATCAAACAACTCTATACTAAGAAAACTGCTTCATTCTGACTTTTAATGAAATAGTCCTTGCGCTTAAATAAACTCATTTTAATTTGTAGTTCAAATTAATCAAAAGTAGAACCCATCAATTCTATGAGGAGGTTTTATGCGTAAGGCTTTATTCATCAAATTTAGTATTCTAGTTTTGGTATCATGTTCGTTAGCCCAGAATGTTTCCCGGCGGCCGGTAAGTACCTATTCTATTGTCGCTCGCGACTCTATAACCGGAGACCTTGGAGTTGCAGTTCAGTCTCATTGGTTTTCGGTAGGTTCGATTGTTTCCTGGGCTGAAGCCGGAGTAGGGGCGGTTGCTACACAATCGTTCATTGAAGTTTCCTATGGTCCGTTGGGACTGGAATTAATGCGTGCCGGAAAAACTGCACCTGAAGCACTATCTGCTTTATTAAGTGTCGATTCGAATGCAGATGTAAGACAAGTAGCAATGGTTGACGTTCATGGCAATGTAGCTGTTCATACAGGCAATAAATGTATCATCGAAGCGGGAGATCTGAAAGGTAACCAATACTCCGTTCAAGCAAATTTGATGGAAAAGAATACTGTATGGAGTGCTATGTCAAAGGAATATGAGTCAACCGAAGGAGATTTGGTTGACAAATTAATGGCGTCTTTAGAAGATGCACAGGATGAAGGTGGGGACATCCGTGGTCGCCAATCTGCAGCTATTCTGGTTGTTCCTGGTAAATCACAAGGCGCTCCCTGGCGAGAGAAGATCATCGATTTACGAATTGAGGATCATTCGGAACCTATAAAGGAATTAAAGCGTCTGATTAATGTCCATCGTGCGTTTGAGCACATGAATAAGGGAGACGAGTATTTTTCCAATGACGATGTATCCAAAGCGCTGGATGAATATGCTAAAGCAGGTATATTATTGCCGAATAACCTGGAAGTTATGTATTGGCAGGCGATAACGATGGTGGGTGCCGGGCAAATTGAGAATGCGTTACCCATTTTTAAAGAAGTGTTTACTAAAGATAGAAACTGGTATACATTAACGCCAAGACTGCCTCATTCCGGTTTACTCCCTGATGATAAAACTATAATCAATAAGATTTTGTCGACAGTTAAATAAATGTTGTGATTTTTTCATTTTTTATCTTGACAATAAAGAATCAAGATTGTATATTGTGCCACGCGTTTCATAGCAATACTAATTGCTTAAGCCGCCGAGTGTAAAAACTTAGCGGCTTTTTTTATCACATAAAAAAACCCTCGAATCCTGAATGAAGACGAGGGTTTAAAGCTTTATACATTCGAATAGAATTTATGAACCTGATGATTGAATTTCCAAAACCATCGCCGCTATGGTGTGTTTAAGAACTGGATCATATTCAAAATTATAGCTTTGTTTAATAAATTTCATGGCCCACTTGTCCTTCAAACTATATAGAGTAACTAAAGCCATTTGACGATATTTAACATCATTTTCCCCACGGTAGATTCTGACAAGTTCGAAAATTGCATCATCATCAAGTTTCAGTTTGTCGCCATATTTGATGATGAGCTGCATCGCTGATTGCTTTACGCCACTATTTTCCGAAGCTAAATTTGCAGCGAGATTTTTGCTGAAGCTTACCCAATTGAATTCATCATCTTGGGAATAAACTGGATTTGCCCCGATAACTACAAGGCTTAGGGCGAGAATGATTAGGCATGTTATGACGCGTTTCATAGCAGTACCTCCTTTTGTTAAGTTAAGGATTTAAATGAACTTTTGATTAATACGGTTAAATATTAGGAAGGTTACATAAAAGTGCCCAAAGTGCCTTTAATTGCTAAAGTGAGTTAAAACGCCTAAGATTAAAATCGTTTTTTAATTACCTCGTATCGAATCATCCACCTACCAATTGCAGAAAATAAGCACACAGTAAACCGGCATAATTACCCAAAACATAGCCAAAAATTCCCATGAGTAAACCAACTGGCGCCATGGCCTGGTAATAAGCACCCGCAACAATCGGTGCGCTGGCAGCCCCACCGATATTTGCCTGGCTTCCTACTGCCAGCAAAAATAAAGGCGCCCTGATTAGTCTGGCACCGATAATCAAAAATGAAACGTGAATAATAATCCAAACAGCTCCAACTGCCAGCAAAATAGGCGCGGCGGCAATACCGGCCAGATCCGCTTTTGCACCGATGGAAGTAAGGAACAAATACAAAGCTGCATACCCTAGTTTTGAGGCGCCAGAGCCTTCGATTTTTTTTAGAGGAGTGAATGATAATAGTATACCAATTGTGGAGATCAGGATTACTGTCCAGGTAAATTTGGAGAAAATCGATGCAACAGTTGGTAAATATTCTTTTAAAAACGGGTCTGTTATATCAAAAACGATTCCAGCCAGGAACTGGCACACTACAGCACCAAGAATGCCAATGGCAATAATTGCAGAAGCATCCGGCAGAGAGATCGGTTTCATTTGGCTTGCCTGGAAATCTTTTAGCCGGCGGTTTAAATCTTCTAATACACTGGTATCCGCCTTGTTCCAACGATCTATTACTTTTTGATGGTTGGCCAAAAACAATAACACTCCCATCCAGGTGTAACCAACGGCAGTGTCAACAATGATAATAGGTCCGATTATGCTATCCGGGGCTCCTACAGATTCTTTAATTGCAGCGAAATTAGCTCCTCCGCCAATCCAGCTTCCCGACAACGCCGCCAAGCCTTTCCAGGTGTCCGGAGGTACCCATTGTTTGAATATCAAAAGGGCAATCGGTCCGCCGATTACTACACCTAATGTCCCAATTGCCATCATGGCCAGGGCTTTTGGTCCAATTTTTAAAATGGTAGGCAAATCAGTAGTGATCATCAA
This sequence comes from uncultured Deferribacteres bacterium, assembly GCA_964464595.1. Classification (GTDB taxonomy): domain Bacteria; phylum Zhuqueibacterota; class JdFR-76; order JdFR-76; family DREG01; genus JADFJB01. The sequence goes on along the minus strand of CAYXGW010000149.1, from coordinate 1,146 downwards.
AATAAACAAACTGAATGGTAATAAGTAATCTTTCATCCAGACATACACCGGAGATGAGGATGGCAAGATGCCAAATGTTGTCGCAAAAGTTGGGATATAATAGATTAAAGCAATGGACGGAATGATTCGGTAGAATTTTTTGGTCCAGGATTGTTCGGTTGACCAAAATACCAGTGCGCAAATACCGGCACAAACTGCAAAAATAGCCATAGGGTCTGTTATCATAATTCTAGCCTCTCAATAAATTTGTATAGTTTTCAATTGGAAACTTAACAAGATTGAATGGTAAATACAAGTTACAAATTTGATTGAGTTGAATAAATGATCTTTTATCCGAACAACAATCATTCTTGTAAGGTTTAATCAAGAGGATTTAAACTTACTCAGATTTACAAAAAGGATGGAGAAACAGGGAAGTATGAAGTGATAATTTTTTTAATTAAAAGTTAACCTTTATACCGAACCCATTTCTAGAAGAATATGGTGAAATGGAATTTTTCCGTAACTTATTCTTATTCCGGTTCACTAATGTGCTGCTCACCCAATATCCGATCAATCCTCCTATAAAGACATCCGATCCCCAGTGTTGCCGATCATCCATTCTTTGCAGAGCTACTGAGACAGCCAGTGTATAGGCAGGTATCTTAACCCACCGGGTGTCATACTGTTTCGCTAATACGGTCATCATAGAAAAAATATGGCTACTGTGTCCGGAGGGGAATGCCCGGGATTCGTATTTGTTACTAAATTTAAAAACATTGAAATTGTGGGGACCCTCGTTTGTATAAGGGCGCAACCGGCTGAATAATCCTTTACTTACATAAGTGATCGTTCCTGTTAGGATGGAAGATTCGATTAACAGGCGAGTGGTTTCCAGGAGTTTTTTATCCTTGAAGATCATTCCACCTGCAAACATTGCTGCAGAAAATCCAGCTGTTACTTTTCCCGAACCGATTTTGTCATATCGATCTCCTATATCAGCTAATCCATCTGCAATTGTTAGAAAAGAATGGGGTTCTCCAAGGGCTAATTCCTCGTCGGCCTTACTATCAATATTGTATATAAACACAATATTTAGAGCTGCAAAGGATTCAAGCTGTAAGGCATCATTTTTGGACATGCGGAATGGTGATGATAATACATGAC
>CAYXGW010000148.1:0-10942 GCA_964464595.1 uncultured Deferribacteres bacterium | reverse complement strand
TGCAGAGAACAGGCCATCTTTAATGGCCACGATATGTTGTTCCGACCATAATGGTGTTTTGCTTTCCTGAAATTCATAGATGCTAAATGTGATGCTCCTCTCTCCATCGGGTAGAGGTAAGCCCTGGGAATCTGTGGCGACTCCCTGGATAGTAACTGGCGCCTGAGCCCAAACAATCTTGACTACCAACAGTAAAGACAACATCGACAAACAAAATAACTTTCTCATGACTAGTTCTCCTTTTGCAAAAGTTCACTAAATGACTTTTTATAAATCATTGAGGTTGCATAATTATTTTTAGGAATTAATTACCATTTCCTAATTAATTTACCCAATTGTGAGGCAGAATCATGCATAATACGGTAAAAATTATTAGAATTTTTCAAAAACATTTATCAAACTATTTCAGTTTTCCCTTACTTCTTATTTAAGATATCTTTAGTATAGAAATAATTAAATAACAATGCAATTAGGGAAAACCTGAAAATCAGGGTTAAAAACCCTTATGCCCCCTATAAGGGAATGGATACAAAGTGATACCCTGAAGTCATCCATTAAGTTAAATCCCTTTGGTTGGTAATATTGGTGGCTTTAGAAAATAGAAATCTTAGATTCGTTGTTATCACTTTCGTCTTCTATTAGCATATCTAACTCTCCCTAACTAAAGTTTGTTTATTGTAATTGTGGCTACCTCAAATTGTTTTCCAAACCTAAAGATGCAACGTGTGTACAAAGTTACGACCATAAGAAGTAATCGTAATTAAGACACTAGCCATAGCCAAGATAGTCAAAGGAAAATAAAGAAAAGATGCCTCAAACATATAACTGATGATTAACAAAGCAATAAATGTAACCGCCCATTTTCCGTAAATATTACTTACCGTAATAAATTGTTTCTTGCGCATGACAATAAATGACATGGCCAGGATAATCACATCGCGTGCAATAATAACCACTACAATCCATAATGGCATCCCTTTATATAGAAATGTAAAGAGTGCGGCAAATATAGTGACAATCTTATCAGCCAGTGGATCTAAGATTTTCCCCATCACAGAAACCTGGTTCAGTTTTCGTGCGATATAACCATCTAAAAAGTCTGAAGCAAAAGTCCAAAGTAGAACGATACCAAGATAAATCTGGTTCTCGGTAGTCGTTGGCGCTTTAATCAACAACAGCATGAATGGTAAAATCAATATTCTGCTGATTGTAAAAAAATTAGATACCGTCCAGATTCGCCGTTCTTCGGGCGGGATATTAAGTTTTGCCATATGCTTTTTAGTTGTTATTGATCAATCGTAACTATTCAGGTATTTAGACTGTAGGCTATAGGCTATAAGGTTGTTAGGTATTACTTATTGCTATAATCAAAGCGCCTAAGACCTTTTCAGTTTCTACAATTTTCGTCTCGTTATTATTTATATCCCAGCCGTTTGGCAAGGCTAACGTTTCTCTTTCAGAAAACCTTTTGTTGCTTGATAGATTATCAATACCAATTCGTCAGCTAACTCAAACGTCGAAGCTTCGTATGATCGCGCATGTATGTTCCTATTACAGCCTAAAAAGCTACAGTCTATCTACCTGAATAGTTACAATCAATCAAAATAATTGGTTGAAAGAGAACGCAAAATAGTAAATTACTCTTTGCGTTCTCAACGATCTTTGGGTTTCAAATTTTGGCTACCCAAAAGGACAAGATAATTTGCCGCTGTTTATCCTATGATGGAGGAGCCAGTTATCGCTTGAACGATTTCATTGACTATAATAAAAAAGACTACAGCTGCAGCTATGATAAATATCACTTTAACGACCATAGCGGAAGGCCGGTGTCCTGTGTGTCCTTCCATTATTTCATCAAGAAATTTAGGAAGACCCCAGCGGTATACAATGAATACGGCTATAAGCAAACCGCCAATAGGAAGCATATACTTTGATGATACGCCATCGAGAAAAGCAAAGAAATTCATTCCAAATATTGTAATATCCGAAAAACCTCCCAGTGAAAGCGAAGAAAATCCACCAACCACTGTAATAACGCCGCCAAATATAAGAGTGGCTTTTGACCGGCTCCAACCCTTCTGATCAACAAAATAAGCAGTGACTACTTCCAGCATTGAAATTGCTGATGTGAGGGCTGCCATAAAAAGTACAAAAAAGAATAAGGAAGCCCACATATGGCCGCCAGGTATTTTTGGGAAAATAGTTGGCAGTACTGTAAAAATTAAACCTGGACCACCGGCTGGATCTGCACCAAGAGCAAAAACCGCAGTAAAAATGGCAATACCTGCCAACAGCGCAATAGCGGTATCTACGCCAATTACGATAACCCCTGATTTAAGCAAGTTCTGCTCTCTGCCTAAATAACTCCCATAAGTTATCATAGTCCCCATTCCTAGACTAATCGTAAAAAAGGAATGACCAAGTGCAAGAACAATACTTTGAGGCGTGAGTTCGCTAAACTTGGGTGAAAATAAAAATTCCACTCCCTTCATTCCGCCCGGCAGGGTTAATCCACGGACTACTAATAAGATCAGAATAATAACAATCATTGGCATCATGATTTTACTCCACTTCTCAATACCTCCTTTGATACCATTGACAATGATCCATACAGTAAGTGACATGAATATTAAATGCCAAAAAAGCGGATTCCAGGTACTTGTTGTAAACGCATTAAAAACCTCACCGGCAGCCTCCGGGTTACCGGATAAATTTTCAAAGCCAGTCGAAATCGCTAAATATGTGTACTTAATTGTCCAACCGCCAATCACACCGTAGAAGGAAAGAATAACAAAAGCAGAAGCCACCCCTAAATATCCAATGAATTTCCATTTGGTTTTTGGCACTAATTTTTCGAATGCCCCAACAGGACTCAATTGTGTTTTCCGCCCAATAACAAACTCACTTAACAGGATTGGCAGCCCAACAACAGCAATACAAATGAGATAAACAAACGTAAATGCAGCGCCACCGTTTTCCCCGGCAATATAAGGGTATTTCCAGATATTTCCCAATCCAACTGCAGAGCCAGATGCTGCAATTATGAAACCTGCTTTACTGCTCCATTTTCCTCGGCTTGATTCCATTATTTATCTCCTTAATGTTGATTTATGCAATAGTCAAAAAAGTATATTTAGAACTTTAATGATATAAAATCAGAATAAATATTCACCAATTAAGTGTCGTATGCTTTTTAGTCTGACTTAATCATCCCAACAAGGGATTCCCGCTTAAAGCATGCGTGAATAACAAGAAAGGAATTTTATTTCAGAAACAACTTATGACAAATGTATAATTTTAATTCGTCTTTCCAAGTATACCTTAAATGTGTAAATTAAGATCCTCAAAAATTTTAATTCGAATATACACATTTTGATGTAAACCACAAGTAGAATTTTATGATGGTTGGGATATTACTGATTTTAATGGATTTAAAACCAGAAAAATAGATTTCAAATTTAGTTCAGGTCAATTTAAACTCAATTATTTTTGCTCAACAATCAACTTATTTTTGATTGCATTAATAATGACAGGCGCGTGTAGTCTACCGTTTTCTATGAATATTTTATTTGCATTAACACCGGCTTGTATCGCTCCGGCGATGTAGATATCTTCAACATTGGTTTCGCCGGTATCCGGGTCAAAATCCGGAATCAGAGTTTGGTCGTTAACGTTGATTCCCATATTGCGCATGAAGTCAAAATGCGGTTGGTATCCGATTAAAGCTAAAACCGCATCTGCCTGGATCTCTTCTGTTTTGTCATTTGAATTGACTACAATGGATTTGCTTTTGATTTCTTGAACAGTAGCGTTAAAAATTCCTTTAATTTCATTCCTTTTTAATCGATTTTGAATATCCGGAACCACCCATTTTTTTACACCCCTGCTTAATTCACTGCCACGATGGATTAAAGTAACTTCAACGTTGTATCGATATAATTCCAGGCCTGCTTCCACAGCAGAATTATTTGCCCCAATTATTGCTACTTTCTTTCTAACATATTTATGCGGATCCGAATAATAGTGGGAAACATGCGGCAAATATTCACCGGGTACACCGAGGTAGTTCGGATTATCATAGAATCCTGTTGCAATAATGACTGCTTTTGATTGGTAAACTCCCGAACTTGTTTGAAGTGAAAACTCACCATCAATATTTTTTATAGATTCAACTTTCGTGTCCAATTTCACATCTAATTGATAATGCTGGGTTACTCTCCAATAATATTTTAATGCATCGACTCTTTTAGGTTTCTCTCCTGAAATAATAAAAGGGATATCTCCAATTTCTAACAGCTCCGGGGTTGAGAAAAATGTCATGTTTTGCGGAAAATAATAAACTGAATTGGTTAATAAACTCTTTTCTAAAACGACGTATGACAATCCATGCTTTTTTGCTTCTATTGCACAAGCCAGTCCAACAGGTCCGGCTCCAACAATCGCTACATCAATCACAATTACTCCTAGATCTATTTTTTTTCAATTAAAAAAAACCCACGAGCATAAAATCGTGGGCTCAAGTCTAACATTATTATCGTAATAAAAAAAGAAGTCTAAATCGATATTTTATCAACTAATATGGAAACTCTTAATATTTAATAACAAATCAGCTATTCACCATCATATTCTATCAGACAATAGCGATCATATCGATTCACTTTTTCACTCCCTTTTAGAAATGTCAAATCGATTAAATAAGCAATCCCGACGATAACACCACCCAATCGTTCAATCAATCTTGTTGCAGCTGCCATCGTACCGCCGGTTGCGATTAAGTCATCGATGATCAAAATATTTTGACCAGGCATAATGGCATCGGAGTGGATTTCCATTGTGTCAGTACCGTACTCCAATTCATATTCTTCGGAGATCGTATCCGCAGGGAGTCTGCCGGGTTTTCTAATCGGGACAAAACCAACTCCCAATTTATAATCTAGAGCCCCGCCAAAAATAAATCCCCTCGATTCGATTCCAACAACAATATCTACATTTCTTGACCGGTATTTTTCATCAAACTTATCTATTACTTCAGCGAAACTTTTGCCATCTTTCAGTAATGTTGTGATATCTTTGAATTGAATACCGGGTTTAGGGAAATCCGGTACATTTCTTATTCTTCTGCTTAGCTTATCCATAATGGTATCCCATTTTAATAATCAATAGAAAAGCCTGAATAATTATTGTTATATTCCGGCCATTTTATATCCAAACCAGAAACCCTGGACAAAATCGGTCCAATTTTCACTTCTTTTGCAAAATCAAGGATCAAACCTTTCTCCCCTTCAACTTCTATATAAACACGGTTGTCGACGAGATTTTTCACCATACCATCCAGTCCGTAATTTTGTGCAGTACGAACCACATAAAAGCGAAATCCCACACCCTGTACAACTCCACTAACCCATATTTTCGCAAATGCTTTCATTTTTACCAAAAAAAATTGGTGTCATCGGAAGAAGCCCTTCGGTTTCTCTCAGGATAAACTCCGCCACGTGGTGATCTCATTGGAAATATTTATGAGAATAATTCGTCACTTCGTTCCTCGTAATGACACATAATTCTTGAATTTTTAAATTCAATTATTTCATATTTATTTAATAAAATTTTCATTCAACTCATGAATTCAAAAGCCATTTGCACAGCCTCTCTTGCAGATTTGGCTCGATGAATATTCTCAGAAATGTCCCATGTATTTATGCCAATAACAGGAATACCGAGTTGTAAGGCATAAGAAATTTCAGATAAAGTGCCATATGATCCGTCGATTGCAATAATTGATTGTGAGCTTCGAACGACCATAATGTTTCTGCCGATTCCCATCCCTGTGACGATTGGAATATCGACATAATCGTTCGCTTCGATTCGAGAATCACCGGGTAGGATACCAACGGTAAGGCCGGATTCAGCTTTTGCACCACGGCACGCTGCTTCCATTACTCCTCCACGACCACCGCAAACAAGTGTACCTTCTGCTTTAGCAATTTCTCGACCGACTTCTTCGGCTATAGATAAGCTCGTTGGCGAAGCGTTACCACCGCCAATGACACCAATACAAATTTTCATGGATAATTTCGATAAATTGTCCTGGGAAATGGAATGGTTTCACGAATGTGCTTTAAACCGGAAATATAGGAAACAGTTCTTTCAATACCAAGCCCGAAACCGCTATGGGGCACAGAGCCATATTTTCGTAAATCCAGGTACCACTTAAAGGCCTCTTCCGGTAATTTATGTTCATGCAGTTTTTGAATTAAAACCTCATATCTATCTTCACGCTCTCCGCCACCGATGATCTCGCCATACCCTTCCGGGGCCAAAATATCCATACTTAAGGATTTTGTTTTATCTTCAGGATCTACCTTCATATAAAATGCTTTCACTGCTGCAGGATAGCGATGTACGATCAAAGGACAATCAAACTGCTCCGAAATGATGGTTTCATCTGTTCCGCCAAAGTCACCGCCAACCTCAAACGCCACCTCTTTCTTTTTCAATATATCAACAGCTTCATCATAAGAAATTCGCGGGAACGGCCTCTTTACTTTTTTTAACTGAGTAATATCCCGTTCCACCACTTTTAATTCTTCGGCTTTTTTCTCAAGAACACGCTGGACAACATACTCAAGAAACTCCTCAGCCAGATCCATATTGTCGTTCAAATCGGCAAATGCAACTTCCGGTTCCACCATCCAAAATTCCGTTAGATGCCTGCGGGTTTTTGATTTTTCCGCTCGAAATGTCGGACCAAAGCAATATACTTTGCCAAGCGCCATTGCTCCGGCTTCCATGTATAATTGGCCGCTCTGGGTTAAATAGGCTTTGCTGCCAAAATATTCAGTTTCAAATAAAGTGGTTGTCCCTTCGCAAGCATTAGGAGTAAAAATGGGCGCATCTACTAAAGTAAATCCACGATCATCAAAAAAGTCTCGAATGCTTCGAATGACTTCATGGCGAATTCGCATAATTGCCGTCTGCATTTTCGAGCGCAGCCATAAGTGTCGATGATCCATCAAAAATTCAGTGCCATGTTCTTTCAATGAAATGGGATATTCTTCTGCAATTTGGTTGATGCGGATATCCTTGATCCAGAGTTCATAACCTCCGGGAGCTCGATCATCTTTATTGACAACCCCCCTCACTACCAGCGACGTTTCTTGAGATAAAGTATCTTGCAGGGCGAATACCTCTTCGGAAACTTCTTTTTTATTGATGATTCCCTGGACGATCCCGGTTCCGTCGCGCAACATCAGAAACCATATTTTTCCGCTGGACCTTTTATTATAGAGCCACCCGGCCAGTTCAATTTCTTTACCAACATGGTCATTTAAATCTTCCACATAGACAAAATCTTTTCGCATTAATTCTGCTCCAATCTACTCAATCCAAATTTTATTTATTTAGTGTCTGATCAAAAACTCAACAACTAGGGACATTTCGGTAATTTTTCCTACTAAAAACATGCAGGACAAGCTTTAGCTGGAATCTTATAATTCCAAACAGGTAGATTCCCGCTAAAAACATGCGGGAATGACATATATGGAATTTTTCGCTCAAACACTATTTAACCAGCAATATTGGAATTTTAGCATTTTTCATTACGCTTTGGGTGATGCTTCCCAATATTGCTTCTTTGATTCTCGAATGCCCATAAGCGCCCATTACGATACAATCAAACCCTTCCTGCTCTGCAAAATTCAGGATTTGATCATCCGGATTGCCATTTCTTATTTCTGATTTAAGTGCAACATCATAAGAATCAAAATATATTTTTCCTTCTTCAGAAATCGATCGGGCAAGTTCTAAATTCTTGTCGACGGTAAGTACAGTAATTTCTCCACCAAAATTTGAAGCCAGATATCCGGCATAGGGCAAAGCCCGGTTTGAATTCAGACTGCCATCATATGGCGCTAATATCTTTTTTATGGGTCGAAATTCTTTTGGTGAAATGAAAAGCGGTTTAATGCATTCCCGTGAAATTGCTTCCATCGTAGCGCCCATAATCTTGCTGCTTCCCCATTTTGCAAATTCTCCCCGGGATCCCAACATGACCAAATCCACAACATGTGACTTCTGATCAATAATCTCTCTTGGACTCCCTTCTACCTGTTCGGCCGTATAACTGGCATTATTCGATTTTGCCATTTGAACACATTTTTCCAACACTTTTTTCGCTTTTTGTTGCAACAGCTGACGGGATTCCGTGAGATATTCTGATGATGGCAACACGGGCGCAAAACCATCCATTCCAAGATAAACAGACCATTCAAAAATTCTAATGTCAACAACCGTTACAATCCTCAGTTTTACATCAAACATTTTCGCAAATTGAATGGCATAATTCATTACCGGTTCGGTATATTCAGAGCCATCAACTGCGACGAGGATGGATTTCAACATAGCGACTCCTTAAAATGAAACTTTCCAGTTATTATGTTCATACAAATTTTTCCTGCTTTGCACCTCTGGCCATTAAATCGTAAACCGCAAGTTTAGGGTCTTTGTCATCAAAGAGAACTTTATGAACAGCCTCCGTAATCGGCATTTCAACATTGTGGACTTCCGCCAGTTTATAGGCTGATTTGGTTGTCTTAACTCCTTCCGCGACCATCACCATTTGTGAAAGAACTTGCTTCAGGGTTTTGCCTTTCCCGATTTCTTCCCCCACATATCGATTTCTACTATGGCGGCTCATACAAGTTACGACGAGATCACCGATTCCGGAAAGACCCGCGAACGTCATCGGATCGGCGCCCAGTGCTGTTCCCAACCGGGTCATTTCAACCAAACCTCGGGTAATCAATGCGGCTTTGGTATTGTCGCCAAAACCAACACCATCAATGATTCCGGCAGCAATGGCAATGACATTTTTTAGCGATCCCCCCAACTCAACACCGATAATATCCGAGTGAGAGTATACCCGGAAAGCCGGCGCCATAAAAATATCCTGAATCAATTCCGAGTTTTTTAAATTTATGCATGCCGCAACAACCGTAGTCGGAATTTTTCTGCTGACTTCTTCTGCATGGCTTGGTCCGGATAAAACAACAAATTGATCATCGGAAAAATTTGGCAGGACTTCCGCATAAACTTGAGACATTCTCAATAACGTCTCATTTTCTATACCTTTGGTCACACTAACAATTAGTTTTCCATCAAAAGGATATTTGCTCAGTTGATTCGCCAAATTCCGAGTTATATGGGATGGGACGGCATTAACAATAATGTTATAGCCATCGACTGCTTCTTCCAGGTTGTTGGTGATTTTAATGTTATCCGGAATTTTGATCCCGGGAAGCATTTTTTTATTTTCCCGGAATTTAATCAAATCGTCAGCCAATTCAGGAAAATGCTCCCACAAAACAATCTCGTAATTCTTGGATGCGAGCAAAACTGCCAGCGCAGTGCCCCAACTTCCTGCTCCCAAAATTGCAATTTTACTCATGATCCTTTAAACAATCCTTCCGATTTGATAGCACTCTTCTCCGAGATTTTTCAATGCACCAACTAATGTGTCAACATCATTATTAGCAACTACGAGAACATATCCAATACCAAGATTAAAAGTTCGGCGCATGTCATCTTCCGGCACATTGCGCAGTTTTTGCAATAGCTTAAATATTTGTGGTCGCTGCCAGGAAGTCCAATTTATTTTTAATGTAGGTCCCCGTGGCAAAATACGTTTTATATTGCCAACAATGCCACCACCGGTTATATGGGCCATGCCATGAATATCATGATGATTTAGTATTGAAGATACCACCGAAAAATAATTCTTATGAATTCGCAGCAATTCTTCCCCTATTGTACCTTCTATTCCTCCATAACGATCATGGATTGTTTTTCCGCCATATCCAAAAAGGATTTTTCGTGCCAACGAATAGCCATTTGTATGTAAGCCATTTGATGCTAAACCGATGACAGCATCACCCTCCACAATATTACTGCCATCGATAATCTTGGATTTCTCAACGATACCCACAATCGTGCCGGCAATATCAAAATCTCCTGGTTGGTAGAGATCGGGCATCTCAGCCGTTTCGCCGCCGATTAAGGCGCAGGATGATTGCTTGCACGCGTTGGACATCCCGGTAACGATTTCCTTAACTATTTTCGAATCCAACTTTCCCAGGGATAGATAATCGAGAAAATAGAGCGGTTTTGCTCCGGATGTCAGAATGTCATTGATGCAATGATTAACGAGATCTTCCCCGATGGTGTCGTACTGCTGCATTAGTATGGCTACTTTTAATTTAGTGCCGACGCCATCCATGCTGGACACCAGCACAGGATTTTTATACTCCTGTATTGGGATTTCAAACATGCCGCCAAATTTACCGACGCCGCTGATTACGCCGGGGATATAGGTTGATTGAACTTTTGAAGTTATACTTCTGACGGTTTCTTCCGCAGAATCAATATCCACGCCGGCGTCTTTATAGGTTAGTTTTTTCAATTCCATTTCAGATTCAATTTGGCTGTCTTTTATTTGCTTTTCGATTTAATTTTATTTACTTATAAAAATTGAGCCGAGGTGGTGAAATTGGTAGACACGCTGGATTCAAAATCCAGTGAGTGTAAGCTCGTGAGGGTTCGAGTCCCTCCCTCGGTACGACAGACCTCTTTTTGAGGTCTTTTTTTTGCCTGAATTTTAGCGTGAAAAAATAATAAAAATATTGGTTTAAAACAAGGTCAATTTAGTGGGTTTAAGTTTGGTGGATAAATGTAACAGGAAATATTGTGAATATGGGGTAGACCTCTCAGGCTTTCAAAACCTGAGAGATACTTTTTCGGTATTCTTCTTGCAAAACTCTCCTTCCTCATCAGCTGTATATTGCATTTTGCTTAAATGCACTCCAATGTCATATGCAGGGTCCCCAATAGTTGACATTCTTTTCAAGTTACAAACAACTTTCATTTGAAATGCTATCTTTCAATATATCAA
>CAYXGW010000147.1:0-11796 GCA_964464595.1 uncultured Deferribacteres bacterium | reverse complement strand
CCGATAAAATCTGCCCGGTCATCATCCCCGGCAGCGAAACAAGTCCAACAGCAAAAAATGCATTAAGTGTGGGTATCAGGGCTGTTCGCAATGCGGTATTTCGTGCGTTTTCATAATGCGCCACTGTAGCCATTTCGGACTTGAAACGGTCGGCGGCTAAACTGATACTATTCATCGCGTTGCCAAATATCATCCCTGCTAATGGGATAAAATACTGCGGCATGTACCAGGGCTGCAAATTGAGAACTCCCTGGGAAATGATAAGTAGTGTAAATCCACCGGCGATTAAAATGGCAAGGTACGCTTTTAGTAGCAGGGAATGTCTTTGTTCGCTTATCGTTCTTAATGCAATCCAGCCTGAGAAAAATACCATTGTAGAAAGTACGGCAATGACCAGCCAGAATTGATTGGATTGAAAGATGTAAGTTAGCAGGTAGCCAATAACGAGCAATTGACCTAGCATTCTGGAAATTGCATAGACAGCATTCTTGGCTTGTAAGGACCATCTGATTAGAATGCCAATGACAATAAGAACCGGAATAAATGCAATGGCTAACCGATAAAAGGGAATGGTTAATGCTGAATTTTCCATAGGAATCCTTTGAAATATAATCTAGCTAAAAGTATAGAAACGACTCGTGAAAGGCAAGAGCAATCATGCTAGTTTAAGCTTGAAGGATAGAAGTAAGAAAAAAAAATTAAAAAAAACTTGCATATATGACGACCGGTCATTATATTCATGGCCATGAAAAGAAAAATCGACAGAGAAGACATTATTCAGGCTGGGTTTGAACTCATGCATCTGCAAGGCTATGGCGGAACGGGAATAAAAGATATTACCGAAAAAATCAACATACCTAAAGGTTCCTTCTATAACCATTTTAAAAGTAAACAAGAGTTTGGCCTGGAAGTTTTGAACTATTACATGACCCATTCTATGAAACCGATGCGTGATATCCTCACAGATCAAAAACTGACCGCAATTGAAAGATTGAAATCCACTTATCAAAGAGGAATTGAGTTACATAAAAACGTTAATAATTGCAAATTGGGATGCCTTTGCGGAAATTTCAGCCAGGAACTCGGTGACATAAGCGTTATTTTCAGCAAGGCTATTCGAAGCGCTTTTGCGGAAATGAAAGATAAGTTCCGGTCTTGTATTCAAGAGGCTAAAGATAAAGGACAAATTAGCACAAATCGTGACAGTGAACTATTGGCTGATTTTTTGATCAATGGAACGCAAGGTGCTATGCTTAGAATGAAATCTGAGCAAAGTATCACTCCACTGGAACAATTCTATGAGATCTTTTTTCATGATGTTTTGAAGTAAAATTATTTTATTTAATCAAATGACGACTGGTCATCATATATCTATTTCAAATAACTAATAATCCCAAAATAGGAGAAAATCTGATGAGTGAAAAACTAGACAAATGGGTTGTCACATATACCCAGTGGGTTATACGCAGGCGTTGGCTGGTTCTGTTCGCAGTGCTAGCTGCCGTCTTGTTAGCTGGTAGCGGAGGTCGATTCCTGCATTTCGATACCAGCTATCGTGTTTTTTTCAGCAAGGACAATCCACAGCTGAAAGCCTTTGAGGCGCTTCAGAACATTTACACCAAAAATGACAATGTTCTGTTTGTTCTTGAGGCTAAAGACGGAGAAATATTTGCCAGAGACAAGCTAGCGGCAATTGAAGGGTTGGTTAGTGAGGCTTGGAAAATTCCTTATGCCATTCGCGTTGATGCAATCACCAACTTCCAGCATACGCGTGCCAATGAAGATGAACTCATCGTTGAAGATTTGATTTATGACGCTGAATCCTTTAGTGAAGATCAAATCCAATATGCAAAGGAGGTGGCGCTTAAAGAACCATTCCTGATTAATCAATTAATTGCACCAGACGCAGGGGTTACAGGAATAAATGTCACTTTCCAGCTTCCGGGTATAGATCAAATAAAAGAAGTGCCTGAAGTGGTTACAAGCGCTCGCTCTTTAGCAGATCGTTTTACCAAAGAAAATCCAAATATGAATGTGTACTTAACCGGAGTGGTAATGCTCAATAATGCCTTCTCGGAAGCAGGCATCAAAGACCTTTCTACCCTGGTGCCAATCATGTACTTGCTGATGTTCATAATCATGTTTGTGATTTTACGATCGGTGACAGGCACTTTTGTGACGCTCATTATCGTTGCATGCTCCAGTATGACTGCAATGGGATTGGCTGGTTGGTTCAATGTAGGTTTGACGCCACCAAGCTCTCAAGCTGCAACGATGATCATGACCCTGGCAATCGCAGACAGCATCCATATTCTTGTAAGTATGCTTAAAGAAATGGGCCGCGGTTTGAACAAACTTGATGCCTTGGTCGAAAGTGTACGGATTAACTTTACGCCAATATTACTAACAAGCTTGACAACAGCCCTGGGCTTTTTGAGTATGAATTTCAGCGATTCCCCACCATTTAGGCACTTGGGTAATATCACTGCGGTGGGTGTAATAGCTGCATTTTTCTATTCCATTTTGTTACTTCCGGCTTTGATTTCGCTTTTACCGATCAAAAAACGAAAGACACGGGAATCGAAGAGTGACATTTTTGAAAAATTTGCAAACCTGGTAATTGCAAAACGGCGTACATTGTTATGGTCATCGGCTTTGGTTATTCTTGCGCTCGCATCGCTGGTTCCAAAGAATGTCCTTAATGATCAATTTGTGAAATATTTCGACGAAAGTATCCAATTCAGAACAGACTCCGACTTCGCCACACAGAACCTTTCCGGGTTCTACCGGGCGGATTTTTCCATTGGTTCAGGAGAGATCGGGGGAATCAACAACCCTGAATATCTCAGCAAACTCGATGAATTTGCGGAATGGTTTAAGAAACAAGCTGGTATATTGCATGTAAGTTCGTTTAGTCAAATCATGAAACAGGTTAACAAAAGCATGCATAGTGACCAGGAATCTTTTTACAAGGTTCCGGACAGCCGGGAACTGGCAGCACAATACCTCCTCTTGTATGAAATGTCTCTGCCATATGGTCTTGATTTAAATAACCAGATCAACGTGGACAAATCAGCAACTCGGCTTAATGTAACTATGACTGATCTCTCGACAATTGAGCTTCGAAACCTTGTCTCCAAAGGAGAACAATGGTTGAAAGAAAATGCACCGGATTACATGTTCACCCACGGGGCTGGTTCAATTGTCATGTTCTCACATATTTCCGGACGCAATATAAATAGCATGCTAACGGGCACAACCATTGCTCTCATCCTGATTTCTTTAATTTTGATTTGGGCTTTACGGAGCTTCAAATTCGGGATATTGAGTTTGCTGCCTAATCTCGTTCCTGCAGCAATTGCGTTTGGTATCTGGGGTGTGACTGTCGGAGAAATCAATCTTGCATTGTCTATGGTAATGGGGATGACGCTGGGTATTGTTGTGGATGATACCGTTCATTTTATGAGCAAGTATCTCAGGGCCCGGCGCGAGAAAAACCTCAGCCCGGAAAATGCGGTTCGATATGCATTTTCTACAGTGGGTTTGGCATTGTTTGGCACAACGATTATCCTTGCAGTAGGTTTTACTGTGCTGGCCTTTTCCTCTTTCGAAATGAACTCAGGTATGGGACAGCTAACGGCGCTAACCATTGTCATTGCGCTTGTAGTGGATTATTTATTCCTGCCGCCTCTATTGATGGCGGTGGAAGGCCGCCAGAAAGAGACCGCATTTAAAACCAAAGCTCTTGTTGAAGAAGCTACAACGGCATAGCAGCTAATATTGAAAATGAATAAATTTGAGATGGAATAATTGAACCTCCCCTGGCCCCTCCTTAACAAGGAGGGGAATTCCTCCCCTTGATAAGGGCAGGTTAGGAGGCGTAATTTGAAATAAACAAACTGATGAGATAATAGGTTGGCTTGAAAAACAAAATAACGAGACAAAAAAAGGAGAACACCGATGAAAAAATTCAATTTCCAAAAAATAAAGCACATCCTTGTGCTGGGATTTATTCCACTCGTTTTCGCTGGAATAGCCCCCTTGGATACAACGGAACAACGGGGTCTGGCTATAGCCATCGAAGCAGACCGGCGGGATAGTGGTTATGGAGACCTAACCGCCAGCCTGGTCATGATCCTGAAAAACAGGCATGGTGAAGAAAGTATAAGGGAGATGCGCAATCGCTCTCTTGAAGTTGAAGGCGACGGCGACAAATCTATGGTTATTTTTGACAAACCACGGGACGTGAACGGCACCGCCTTTCTTTCTTACACCCACAAAAGTGGACCAGATGATCAATGGTTGTATTTGCCGGCCCTAAAGCGAGTCAAAAGGATCGCTTCAAATAACAAATCCGGACCATTCATGGGCAGTGAATTTGCCTACGAAGATATTGCTTCCCAGGAAGTTGAAAAATATACTTATAAATACTTACGAGACGAAGTTTATGAAGGTCAGAATAGTTTTGTAGTCATGCGCTATCCTGTGGATAAGAGATCGGGTTACACTCGCCAGTTGGTCTGGTTTGACCAGGCAGAATATCGTGTTCAAAAGATAGACTACTTTGACCGCAAAGAGGCACTGCTCAAAACACTAACATTTCAAGACTACAAGCAGTATCTGAATAAATATTGGCGGGCAGACGAAATGCACATGGTGAACAATCAAACTGGAAAGAGTACTAGGCTTATTTGGTCGGATTACAAATTCAGTAACGGATTAACCGCTCGAGATTTTGACAAAAGCAGTTTGAAAAGAGTGCGATAGGAATTTGAACGAAGTGTGAATGGATAGAATTTAATGAGAAGGAATAGTATGTTTGTATCTGAAAAAACTAAAGTTATCAACTTGATTATTCGATTAAAACTTTTGAATAGACACTATTCCGTGCCGTTTACTCTTCGTTTATTTAGTATTGTTTTTCTAATATTTGCCTATAATCCTCTTGTTTACTCACAGGAAATCGAGTTAAGCGGCTATTCTGCTTTTGAATCCAGGACGTTTC
The DNA here is from genome assembly GCA_964464595.1 of uncultured Deferribacteres bacterium. GTDB lineage: Bacteria > Zhuqueibacterota > JdFR-76 > JdFR-76 > DREG01 > JADFJB01. Next base: position 6,791 of record CAYXGW010000147.1, on the reverse strand, counting down.
CAAATCCACCCCTCCTGAAAAGACAATTCTCGACAAATAATATATCGGTTTCATTGCAGCCCGAAATTTATTTCCAATGGCCTAACGGAAGCAATAGTATTTTGTTTGTACCGTTTCTGCGCGTCGATCAACACGACGGCAACCGTACTCATTTCGACATACGTGAATTATACTGGCAAACTGTCGCTAATTCCTGGGAGCTAAGTATTGGCTGGCGAAAGATTTTCTGGGGAGTTACAGAATCACAACAACTTGTGGATATCATTAACCAAACAGATCTTGTTGAGAACCTGGATTCCGAAGACAAATTAGGACAACCCATGGCTAACCTGACTTTTATTCGAAATTTTGGTACTCTGGATGTTTATCTAATGCCCTATCATAGAAAACGTCCATTTCTTCAGGGTGATGCCCGGCTGCGGTTACCTGTAACAATCGATATGGACAACAGCAGATTCGAGTCAGGACAAGAAGAATGGCATTTCGATTGGGCCGTGCGCTGGTTTCACACTATCGGACTATTTGATGTTGGGTTGTCACACTTTTACGGCACCAGTCGGGAGCCTTTATTGATTCCCTTTCAGGAGCAATCGGGCAATATTGTATTGACCCCATTTTACAATATCATCGACCAATCCGGCCTCGATGTTCAAGCAACTACTGGGGACTGGCTGATCAAATTAGAAGCGATTAACCGATATGGGCAGGGTGACCGCTTCTTTGCAGCTGTAGGTGGTTTTGAGTATACCTTCAGCAACATCAAAAATTCCGGAACCGATATGAGTTTTGTATTGGAATATCATAAGGATGAACGCGGAAAAAACGCCACAACTCCTTTCGATAATGACATATTCTTTGCAACACGATTGGCTTTCAGCGACGTGCAAAGCACACAGATTCTGGCAGGTGCAGTCATTGATTATGATAATGGCTCTACATTTTTGAATATCGAAGCCAGCCGAAGAATCGGTGATCGCTACAGAATTGAAGCAGAGCTACGCAGTTTCTTCAACGCGTCTGAAAGAGACTTACTTTATGGATTACGAAAAGACCATTATTTGCAGGTTGAGATTTCGAGATATTTTTAGAGTGTAAACGACCTCCTTCACATTAACAATTCACTTGGGAGGCTCCACTCGCCACCACCACTGTGTGGGTAATTGTCTTTGGCGAGGCCAGGTTTCCGTTAATGTAGCCGCCTCGTACAATCGGCCATTTTTCATCACATAGCGGATCGAATTGGTGTTCTCTATTTCGTCCAGCGGATTCTTGTCCAGCACCATAAGGTCGGCCAGTTTCCCGGGTCTACAAAATTCAAGAAAATTAAAATGCTGTACTGATAAAATCTTGCGTTCTCTTATTTGACTGGAACATCTAAAGTACGGATCATGTGAAAATCAAACGCCGATATGCTATTTAAACCAACAGTGAGAACAACATGACTAAAAACAAAATCCGAAGCTATTCAAATAGTTCAAGATTAGATTTTATTAATGTGAGGAATAGCGCCGTCGAAATTCCCGCCGAACTAAATATCATGCACATAACCATGATTTGATACCGAACCGTTAGTAGAGGAGAGATACCCGAAAAAATCTGCCCGGTCATCATCCCTGGGTGAAACAAGTCCGACGGCAAAAAATGCATGAGTGCGGTATTCCGTGCGCTTTCAAAACGCGCGCCTCTCTTACTATTTCGGATTTGAAAAAAGATGTTTTTATAGAATTAAATTCGCCAAAAACATCAATACTAAAGATAAATGTGGAATTTTATGATGTTTTAATTTTCTTCTAAGCCACAATCTTAAATCATGATAAGGGCTTCTACTGTTATGCCTAAACATTCTGCCAACAGACAGCTGTTGTTTAGAATTAATTGGTATACCCTTTTCAAAATCTCTGAGTATTTCAACAAGACGCAGTATTGCAGCATAAACACTTCTACTGTAAAGATGCTCGTCATTATCTTGTGGATAAACAGGAACTCTAACAACTTCTATTATATCGCCACTATCCAAATGACTGGTTATAAAATGTAAAGTAGCTCCGATTTTAGTATAATTTTCTTCATAATAAGCAAAAAAAATACAGTGGTTTCCTTTGTAATCTGGTAAATATCCTCCATGTATATTGATGATGTTTTTGGCAATTTTGGTAACCGATTTTCCAATAAACATCGTTCCACAACAAATACAAAGGTCTGCTTGCCATCTTTTTAAAGCGTTTTTTACTGCAGAAGCGTTAATGGACTTGACTTGAATAACTTCTGTATGAAGCGTATTGTAATCAATTTTCACATTGAAAAATTGTTGACGATGTTTACTGGATCCTGAAAATTTATTACGTGTACGATGATACCAACGATACATCCAATCGATGTACTTTTTCTTTTTCCACAATAAGCGGTGTTGTTCCCTGCCTGGTTCAATGACAATACCTACGATTCTAAATTCGGATAGAAGTTTTGTAATTAAAAAATTATGGTGTGGGTCATCAGAAGTTAGGATTACAATTGATGGTTTGGGCTTATCTTTTGATTTTGAAAAAAAAACTGTTTTGGCTCTCATTTCCACTTAGAAATTAATCGATTAAAGAAAATCAAGTTGTGATAATTATCACTCAAAATTACTATTTTAAAATAATAAGTCCCTTTTCGACTAATCTATCGTGTAACATAAAAAGATTGTCAAAAGCCTCATTTGGATGGTGTGCAGCGACTGCGATCATGCCCCAACATCCTGGAACGGAAGCAATGGTTTCATAATAAATTCCTTTAGTAACCGCTTTATTTGTTATTCTTTTTAGTTCAGGAAGTGAACATTTAGCGCTAGGTAAAAATACACGGGTAACAGCATAAAGAGGTTCTTTTTCGGACAGATCATATTGTTGGCTTATTTTTTCCATAAACACCCTAAGGCATTCCGCTCCGTTAAACGAAATATTGGGGTCTTGAATACCTATTACAGTTTCATCACCGAAAACGCCACCAATTTTACCAATGGCAAAATCTAGTCCTGCAATGGTAAGTCCTAAATTTCTACTCCGAAATGCATGAAGAAATTTTTCTATCGATTGAATGATTACTTGATAATGTGTTTTTGAAATGCCAAAAATAGGGGCCGTCATCTCATCAAAGAAAATATTCCCTTTCCAAGATGTATCTTTTGTAAATTGAAGGGTTGCTCCTGGTGCTTGTTGTCCCCAACGTATATGGGCAGAAGGAGTTGTTTTTAGTGATTGGCTATTTACCACTACTTTGAGATATTCAACATTTGGTTCTAATACATAATCATCTTCGTATTGATAGGCTATAGTTGCCAGTTCTATCAATTGAGCTTCATCAGCTAAATCTATTCCTGGCGTAATACGTGCACCATCACCAGAGGCAGACCCTTTCAAACATCCTTTTTGAAGTGAGTATCGCTGGCGTAGAAAATGGGCTGCCTGTAGAATTTGATTTTTAAAACCTTGAAGACTGGTATCTGTTCGTTTAATTGTATAGCCCGGAAAAACAGGTAGTTGTAATCCTAATTTTTGGAACAATAAAGAATACTTGGTCTCTGCAGTTAAGATTTGTTGAGCAGTATATCCAGCTATTTCATTTTCTAGTTTTTCTGCATCCTCGATGGTTGGATAAAGTATATTTTTTTTATTCCAAGTACGTGCCACATCAGGACTATTGGCGTCCATAAACAGTTCTGAGAGACCTGCTATTCGTTGTAGCCAAATCAAAAAAATCTGCATTTCTTTTTCCAGGGCGTACAATCGAATGATAGTGTTAGGGTGTTTTTGCAAGAATTCTAAGATTTGATGAACAGGCAGCTGAGGGGATTGCAAATGGCTTTCTGCTAATATCAACAATGCATGAGAAAGATAGTAATAATCTATACTCCCAATGTCGATAGCTTCGATACCTTCAGTAGTAGCAGCCACTTTCCATGACTTGATACGACCAACCGCTAAAGCACCGGATTTGGCCAAATAAACTGAACGAGTTTCTGTATAAGCGGCATAATTGGTTGGGGGACGATGGTTGGTAACGGCTTCAATATCTCCTATTACAGTGTTTAAATCAGGAGTAGTGCCATGAAGGATAATATTTGGTCGTTTGGTATCCATTGCTTGGACGGGAGTTAGGACTTTATCCGCAATGCCCTCTAATTCCCCTAGATCAATACCCAACAATTTTTGACAAAGTTGTTCAATTTGCTCGTTTCTCAAAACCAAAGGGCCCATTTCAAAATCCTTCCAAGCAAAACGCTGCCCTTGATTATCAATAAGTTCCCAATGATATGACAATGAAGTCATTGGGTTTAGATCAGGGTTTCCTATTTTTTGATATTCAAACATAACATTATTATTTTTTACATAATTAATTTAACAGATAATATCCAAAAAATCAGTTAAATCTAAAATTCTGATACCTATAACGCTGAATATTACCACTATTAGGAGAGTAGTTATGCCGTATCTATTGCTGCTTGACTATTCCTCGCTGGATGATAAAGCGAATGTATTGGGTGTGTTAGACCAGTTAAGGATTTCAATACAGCATCTGCAATGCAAGGTGATTGTGTAAATCCTCCCGTGTTGTTACCGCCTGTAATGATAAGTTGACCACCATTATTAGCGGGGATAGATTCAAAAATTCCCAATCCTGTTGGCGTCCAAGCACGAACACAATACTTTTTGGTGTCGTCAATGTAGTCTTTTGCTTGCTGGTAAGCTTCTGGGAAATAAATTCGGGCCGTATTCTTTAGACTATTAAAAATTTGTTCCAATTCGTGGTTTTTAATGTGATTGCAGGTTGAATTACCCGTGTAGCCGTACCCCGAACCTAAGACTAAAACAGGTTGTCCGTATTGTTCAATTAATGTCACATTAGTATCTTCCCCGACATGTCCCGCTTTGTGAATTTTCATCGAATGTTTCAATTCAGGATAAAGATTAGGGATAGTCAACCATACACCTAACACGCCATGCAATTGGTTGTTAGTTTGTGTATTATGAAGGGTGGTGCCAGCATACGCTCCTAAAGAAAGGATGTAATTATCAAATTGTTCTAAATCTTTATCAATAAAAATCCCCTCTGATTTACCTGATTTACTCAGCTTGATACCAGTAAAATCGGAATTCCATCTAAATTCCACTCCTTCATTAGCCAAGTATTGAATTATTTTTTTACAAAAATCTTGAACTTTTAACGTAAATCCTTTGGTAATCATGCAACCTCCCAACAAGTCCATGCTGTGAGCATACTGGAGGACAGGGAATTGGGCAAGTGCTTCCCTTATTCCAAGGGCATGATTTAGAGATCCTAACCTTCTATGCAAAGATTGAGCAGCTTGAAAAACAGTTGAATCAGAGTAAATCCTCAAAATCCCATCTACGAAATCTAAATTTGTAAATAATTCCGGAGCTTCATCCATCCATTTTCCCCAAATCTTACCACTCTCTATGTTTACATGATAAATATCTTCAGCATATTGAATTGCTTCTTCTATAGTTACCCGATGAAAATCATTGATCCATTTCATTTCCTTATCGTTTAAGGAGCTTTTATCTCTTACCAACCAACCATTATTACCAATCGTATGCTCAAAGACCTCCTCCATATTGGCATAAAGTTGCTTACCTTTTTCATTATAATTATCCGCTTCAGTGAAAGAGTACATTCTCACATTTTCTCCCCCAAAAGTACTTCCGTGTTTTGTCCAGTCACAAGCTTCAAGCGGTGAAGAAGCCTTGTCAATAATTACAAGGTCATTGTGGTTTTTTGCTAAAAAATAAGCAGTCACTAAATTAACCACTCCAGCACCAACAATAACAGTTCTTTTTCTCAAGAAATGTATTTTTGTCATGTCTTCGAGCCTCCTAAAAACACCATAAGATTTGGTCTACCGGGCGGCGTTAACCTCTGCTTCTGTGATCCAACCCAAGAGAAAACATGGTCGTATAGACTATTGTAATTCAGATATATTTGGTCAACCTGGTTAAGCAATTTTAACTTTTGGGATTTTGAAGTTGCGTAGCCAAACGTCTCCATAGTTCCCTAGTGAATTGTTCTATTTTAAATACTTTAAAAGGTAGTCAACAAGTTTGAAATAGTCAAGGAAATCTAACATCTCCATAAACAAAATCAGAAGCTATTTAAATTGTTCAATATTTGGTTTTATCAATTTTAGGAATAGCGCCGCCGAAATTCCAGCCGAACCAAATATCATGCACATAACCATTATTTGATAGCGAACCGCAAGCAGAGGAGAGGTACCCGCTAAAATCTGCCCGGTCATCATCCCCGGCAGCGAAACAAGTCCAACGGCAAAAAATGCATTCAGTGAGGGTATCAGAGATGTTCGCAATGCGGTATTTCGTGCGTTTTCATAATGCGCTTCTGTAGCCATTTCGGATTTGAAACGGTCGGCGGCTAAACTGATGCTATTCATGGCGTTGCCAAATACCATTCCTGCCAATGGTATAAAATACTGAGGCATGTACCAGGGCTGTAAATTGAGAACTCCCTGGGAAATGACAAGTAGTGTAAATCCACCGCCGATTAGAATGGCCAGGTACGCTTTTAGAAGCAGTGAATGTCTTTGTTCGTTTATTGTTCTTAATGCGATCCAACCCGAGAAAAATACCATAACGGATAAAACCGCTATAACAAGCCAGAATTGATTGGATTGAAAGATAGTAACTATTCAGCCATTGGCTTTTAGCTGTTGGCCTTTAGCTTACTAGTCCCGTCCTGGAAAAAGTTGACAGTTAGTAGTAGTAGTTTTTCTTTCTTTT
>CAYXGW010000146.1:0-11890 GCA_964464595.1 uncultured Deferribacteres bacterium | reverse complement strand
GGCAACAATGCCCACCCATATCGCAATTTTCTCGCCAACTGTTTTCGAGGACTTTGACTTTTTTTTGGATTTTGCCATGAAAGATTTCCAATTCTAACCATGTCTTTGCACTACGACAAGCGTTTGTTTCTATTTCAGCAACTTATCTAACTCATCTCCATTCCAGAAAAGAGCCACTTTCTCTCTATCAACCCGGGTATATTTTGTGTTCTCACGTTTTTCACAATATCCGCACGGAGGCAATGGCGCGTTCTCTTCCAGGGGAACCATCCAGTAGCAATAGAGGCATTCGTAAATTGCGCTGCCCGGTTTATCTCCCACATCATAAATAATCGAAATCGTCTGGTATCTTGAAGTTTTCATATATGTCCCCTGAATTTTATTAGTAAATATGGAAAACAATTGTTTTATAGCACATAAAAACCAACCCTTTTTAATGATAAATCCGTTAGTGAAATATGCGCAATTCTTTTGGGGAAATCAAGAGAAAAATGGATTAAATCTAAAGATATTTATGTTGTCGCATGTTTTTCTTCAATGCATGTAAAATCATGTTGAAGTATAAATTTGAACTTCTTTTTCAAGGCGATTTTTAAGTCGAACCTTTTCGAGTTCGAGATCAAATCTTGCCTGCAAGTTGACCCAGAACCTTTCCGACAAGCCAAAGAACTTTGACAGCCTCAATGCAGTATTCGGCGTAATGGCACGTTTACCTTGCACTATTTCATTGATACGCCTGGCAGGCACGCTAATATCTTTTGTCAATCTGTACTGGCTGATGACCATAGATTTCAAGGATCCCTCAAGTACAACCTCCCGGGATGAATTGGCATTAGTTTATCGATATTTATAATATTTATCTCAATGAGTGAATTAATTGTAATCCAACTCCGTAAGGAGTTTTTATGTGTTTTTAGAAATTATTAGGCTATAAACATACCATCCCGAATGGGATTGGTAATTCATTTATTGAAATCAAAATGATATAATCAAACTAGTTTAAAACATCAGGTTCAATTTAGTGAAAAAAGATTTTCAGAATTTTAAAAATAAGTACTCATTTTTATGATGATCCTTCTTTAATCCCGCCAGGGATAAATGTTTACTAGCCCATCAATTTATTGGTGGGCATTGATACCCAAATAATCATAAGTCCTGTTAAGGACGAATGAAAAAACATATAATCAAATAATGACATTTCATTGGTCACGTCCAATGGTTTTTCATCTTTTTTAATCATTCGTCCCGCTGGGACTAATCATATTTTTGATATTCAAAATCCCCGCGATGAATCGCGGGGTTAATATCGTACTTTTATTGAGGATTAACTATTCTAAATCCTATCTCAATCCAATCCTTCTACAAACATCTGCCAGGCCGAAATTGTTTGTTGAGCAAGTTCCCGGCAGGCTGTTTTTATTTCCTCCTCATATTTATCAAGTAGTTGCAGTTGTTCCCGTCGCAGTTGCGCATCAAGCGGAGCGGCGATCAGTTTGACATGACCAAGGCCCAGTTGCACACCGACGTCGTAGGCAATTTCCCCAATTTCTTCCGGCGATTGAAATGATTCATGAATCTTGACTTCTTTATAATTATCCACCCAGGCATGCACCCAAAAATAGTGATTGCGAAAATTGAAATAGCCCAGGTAGCGGAACGGTGTATAGGCTATCCTGGCTTGTCCGAGCAAAATGCGGAAGGGATCGATTTGCCGGCTGGTGTTGATGCAGCCGACACCGCTCAAATCACGCACTTCTTTGATTTCCAAAATCACATCGTCGCCAGGTTCTTCGGATTTGCCTTTAACTCGAACCAGGTATTTCATGTCCAGCGCACTGCCGATTCCCATTTTCAGGGAACCCAGTTTCACAACATTGAAATAATCCCGGTTCATCTTTGGGTTTTCGGCAACGATCCCTTCAACGTAGGTTTGCATGGCGGATAAAAGCGAGTCGCTTTCATTTTGCGGCATGGGCTGCATAATCGAGTCTACCCATTCAAGATAGTCGGTTCGATCGGTGTTAAATGTTGCCCGCATATTTTGTGCAAGCGCAGGCTCCAGCGCCTGCAGTTCCGGATTTTGCAGGGCATCACGATAACCCCGCAAAAACTCATCGAAAAGCCAGTCGGAAGATTCTTGCCAACCATTTGCATGACTAGCGAGGGTTAGCGAAACGCCAAATCGCATCCAGTCGAGGATACCGGGACCGGTGGCCGAATCATCAAAATCAGTTAGGCCGCGCCCCAAATCGGTAACGGCATATTGTTCGATATGGGCGTCACCATGAAGATTCAACGAAGGCGTGCCTACCAATGTATTGGCGAATCTCCGGCATATTTCGGAACTGAATTGAATATTGATAAAACGAAAATAACCATGGGGGCCTGATTTTATTCTATCCAGTAGTTCAGGGTTTTGGGAAAAGTCATGGTCGCCCGGATCCACATACAGTGGATTATGGGGTTTCCCGGAATTACATCCGAATAAATTAATGGCGAGAATTAAAGCTAAAATTATTAAAAGAATATGAGTTTGATGTTTCATAGAAAGGTATTGTTTTCTGAAACCGTTGAAACGGTTATAAAGAGTTGTTTTTTATGTCATTAACACCTGGTTTAACAGACTGTAACAGATTACGCTTATCTACCGAAATGTCATTTCTGAACGAAGTGAAGAATCTCTTGATTCTATTGAGTTTATGACATTTCAGAAGATCCTTCACTTCGTTCAGGATGACAATTTTATTATCTTTGGATACATTTCGCAACACATTTTTAAGCCGTTGTTAATGGATTATAATTGTTATTTAGCCTCGCTTTAACGGTTTTTAGATTGACAACATTTTCAGATATACTGACTATCATTCTACATACTAGATCCATTCACTAAATTCGACAATGTGCAATGCCATTCTTTTCGAAATAACGTTGATGATATTCTTCCGCACGATAAAATTCCGAAGCCGGTGCGATTTCAGTTACGATGGGATCTTTAAAGCTACCGGATTTGTTCAGATTTGCTATGGAGGAAGAAACAGCCTCTTTCTGTTCCGGGGTGTGATAAAAGACAGCTGAACGGTATTGAGAACCTCTATCGGGTCCTTGTCGATTCGGGGTAGTTGGATCATGATTTTTCCAGAAAACATCCAACAGTTGCTCATAAGTCACTTTTTCGGAATCATATTCCACCAGGACGGCTTCCGCATGTCCGGTTGTGCCGGAGCATACATTTTGATAAGTCGGATTTTTTGTCTCGCCGCCAGTATATCCAACTTCTGCCGAAAGGACGCCATCCACATCCCGGAAGACGGCCTCAACTCCCCAAAAACATCCTGCTGCAAATGTTGCTACTGCCATTTGATGATCTCCTAAGTTTTACCACCCTTTGACTCCGCTCAGGGTGTTTTTAAATTCGTAATTATTCATAATAACCGATTCCATCGCTTCGAGCGCTGGCATCGTTACAAAATCAACCATAATATTTAATTCTTTTCAAATACTGTTGCAAACTTTCACGAATGTCGCCAAAATGATCGTGGCCAAATTTATCCAGCAGCGCTTTGGTTAGAACAAATGCAACCATTGCTTCGGCAACAACCGATGCTGCCGGGATCACGACGACATCCGAACGAATATAGGGCGCTTTTGTGGCCGAGCCGTCAAGTAAATCGATACTCGCTATGCCACGAACCATCGTCGGGATTGGCTTGTGATAAGCGCGGACAATGATTCGTTGTCCATTGGTCATACCGCCTTCTATGCCGCCGGAGTTATTGCTGCTTCGTTGAATTTTTCCATTCTGCATTTTGATTTCATCATGAACTTCACTTCCGGGTTTATCCGCTCCCGCCAATCCTTCTCCAATTTCAACCGCTTTAACCGAAGGAATGCTCATCAAAGCCTGGGCAATTTGCGCATCCAGCCGAAACTCCAAATGTTTAAACCCACCCAAACCAGGCGGGACATTTTCTACGAGAACTTCAACAATGCCGCCGAGACTGTTTCCTTCTTCGGTTTTGCCGTCGATTAGTTCTTTCATCTTTTGGTCAGCCTGTGGATCGCAGCAATAGAATGGCGAGACTTCAACAAGGTCTCGCATTTGAAAGAGGTTTAGGTCGGGTATATCCGGGGACACGGATCCCAATTGTTTAACATGGCCGAGGAGCCCAATTCCCAATCCATTTAACAATAGCCGGCAAATGGCCCCTATCGCTACCCGTACGGCGGTTTCACGAGCACTTGAACGTTCGATGACCGGATTAAAGTCATGTTCCCAACCATATTTCCACGCTCCTGCCAAATCAGCATGACCCGGCCTTGGAATAGTGCGTGGGCGAACTTGATCCTGGGATTTGCTTGCTTTGTTTTTTATGAGCAGGCCAATCGGCGCTCCGGTTGTTTCACCTTTCCAAACACCAGCGACAAATTCAATCCTGTCCTTTTCGATGCTCATGCGTTTGCTGCGGCCATAACCGCCTTGCCGGCGCTCTAAAGTTTTGTTGATAAATTCTTCATCGATTGGAACATGGGCAGGAAAGCCCTGTAAAATTCCGATGAGCAATTCTCCGTGCGAGTGGCCTGCAGTGTGGTACGTTAGCATAGTTTCAGTTTATGCTTTTTGTTTTTTAAGTCCTTATTATTCTGTAAACTGATAAAGTAAATAGACTCCCGATAAAAACATTCGGGGGTGACAATTCGGTGGTTCTAGGACAACTTTGATTTTGGGGTTCCATTAAGATAATGTAATAATCCTTAGTTAAATTAACACTAACTTTTTGGTTTATTAACCTCTTTTAAGGATTCTACGACTTCCTCCACCTCCACTTCAAATCCCCAAATTTCCAATGACTTTGCCGCTTGTGCAGCCAGCATAGTCAAACCATTTTGGATCTTTACGCCTTGTTTTTCTGCCTGGGAAAGAAATTTTGTTTTCGAAGGATTGTAAATCAAATCATACACCAGGTGATCTTGTCTTAATAGCTCAAATGGAAAAGGTGGCGTTTCATCTTCATCCGGAAACATACCAGCGGGAGTCGTTTGTACAACCAAATTTGTGTCATATAGATGCTTTTTCAATTCGGTTTGATCCAACGGACAAAATGAAACGTTGGCCATGGAAAAGATTGCGACACAATCTCTTTGCCATTCGATCTTTCGATGATCTGTACGAGAAGCGATGATTAACTCACTGCACCCCATTTTTGCCAGGCAGAAAGCAGCGGCCCGGGCAGCCCCGCCGGCACCTAATAGTACCGCTTTTTTTATTGAGGTGAAATCCTTTGTCAGTTGTTGCAATCCATAATTGAAGCCAAATACATCTGTGTTGTGTGCGATTAATTTTCCATTGTGGTTACAGATTGTATTAACTGCCCGAATCGCTTGCACCTCCGGAGAAAACTGGTCGCAAAAAGAAAGCATGGTTCGTTTGTGGGGAATAGTGACATTAAATCCGGAGATTGGCAAACGATGAACGTCAGAAACAAATTTCTTGAGAAGTTCCGGTTCAACAGAATATGGCTGATAACTGCAATCCCAGTTTTTAGCCTTTGCTAAACGGTTGATCATTGCTGGTGAATGGCTGTGTGAAAGCGGATATCCCAGGAGACCAAGGTGTTTCATTGCAATTTATTTAGGATCAATATAATAAATGCGTACTAATCTTCAAAATATTATGTCAGGATGAAGAATTATTACAAAATGATATATATACACCTTTTTATTTATCCTCTACAAGGATTTGTTCAAATAAGGAACTTCAATTCTACAATAATTAAACATCTACGATGTTTTTAATTATTCGAGATCTCATAAAATCCATCCTAAACGAGGATAACTCAAATCTTTGGATAGCTCATTCCTTATAAGTTAAGTTATAAATCAATCATAAATAACCTCGTAGAGGTTTTATTTTTGTAGATATAGAGTTGATCAAGGTTTTCAAATCCTCGTAGAGGATATATAAATTAAGGATCATGTATATATTATGCACCGTATTTTATTTTTCAAAAATAAGCACTAGTTTTAAGACTATCCTTTCCATAAATAAATCTTATTGTTTGGAAAGTTATCATATCCGCTTTCATTTTCAAATCGAAAAGTATGCATTTTCATGATGAACCTTAATTTATTAACCGGACAGGCTTAACAAGATAAATACAATTTATAATATCTTTCCTATCCTGTAAATCCTGTCTAAAAAAAATCATTTATTGCCAATTTGTTTCAGGATTTTAAAAAAGTCCGGGAAGGAAATCTTTACCCACTCATCACCAACGAGCTTCGATTTTCCTTCTGCAATTGTAGCGGCTATAGCCAGGGACATCGCAATGCGATGATCTTTACAAGCTTCGAGTTTCGCTCCTTTTAAAGGCGTTAACCCTTCAACAATAAAACCGTCCGGCAACTCTTCTATATTGGCTCCCATTTTCCGAAGTTGCGGCACAAGAGCGCTAATACGATCCGATTCTTTGACCCGGAGTTCTTGCGCCCCGGTAAGCTTTAAAGTGCCTTCAGCCTGGGTTGCAACCACGGCCAGCAATGGCAACTCATCGATCATAGCCGGAATTTCCGAAACATCGACGGTGGTATTTTTTAATTCCGATGATCTTACCGTAATTTCCCCCACCAATTCCGGTTTATCTTCCAGGACTGTGAGACTGATATAGCCACCCATACGCCGCAGAACATCCAATAAAGCCGCTCGCGTGGGATTGAGATTTACATCGCTAATAGTAATTACAGCATCCGGATGAATAAGCCCAAGGGCTACAAAATAAGCCGCCGATGAAAAATCACCCGGAATTTTAAGTGAAAAAGCCGGTACTTTTGATGGTGAAATTTTATAGGTTAGTCGATTCCGTTCCAACGGCAAATTCAGCCAGGAGAAAAATCGTTCGGTGTGATCCCGGCTTGGGAATGGTTCGGTTACACTTGTATCTCCTTCGGCATTCAATCCGGCAAAAAGAATTGCAGATTTCACTTGCGCACTCGCAATCGGCATTTGATAATCGATACCGTGTAATTGTTTCCCTTGAATTTCCAATGGCAGAAGATCATTCGGGTTCTGACTGGTAATATCAGCGCCCATCAATCTCAATGGCTTCACAACCCGTTCCATCGGGCGTTGGCGCAAAGATCCATCCCCGTCGATCACAGATGAAAAGCTTTGTCCGGCTAAAATGGCGGTCAACAGTCGGGCGGATGTACCTGAATTTTCGCAATCAAGAATAGAATCCGATGCTTTCAGACCCGCCCATCCGTTGCCGGTAACAGCCACTGTTTTTTCATCCATCTGAATTATTTCGACGCCTAGTTTTTTTATGAGATTTTGTGTGGTTTGCACATCATTCCCCGATGACAGACCATAAATTTCAGAATTTCCTTCAGCTATTGATGCAAGAATCAAACCCCGGTGCGAGATGGATTTATCACCCGGAACAGAAATTTTACCGGATATTGAATTGGAAGGTTTTATCTTAATCATAAAGAATTAATCAATGAGAAATTGCTTATTAAAGTGAATTCGGCTTAAGACATTCATTGTTCGACTCATTGGAAAATTATGCAAAATAATCAGTGTCAATTAAATTAAACTCGGCTATTCTTCTTATGGAGAACCAAAAGTATCTTTGGTAAAGCCCATTTTTCCAAATAAATCTTCTGTATTTTTCCAATAAAGCTTTTCCTTGGATTCTTGGAGATTGCGGTAAAGAGCAAAGCGGGCAAATATTTCATCAGGCGACAAAAATAGAAATTTCCGAGAGTTTTTAGTTGATGAATCGTCGTTCAGTTCGATTAAGTCAGGACGATAAGTAAAAGTACAATCAATATTGATTTTCCCACAATAGTCTTCGAATTTTTTTAATCTTTCTGAGTCGAAATTTGGGTTGTCGATTCTTACTTGAAAAGATTCCCTACCAATTCGAGCTCTAGGATGATTGTAAACATTTTGAGCTAACCAACTTGTAGGCTCAACGCTGAACCAAGCAAAGGATTGAGCAGACTCCCAACGAACTGCATTGACAATTGCCTCTCCGATGAAAATGCTCTTCTCTGTATCAAAATAAACCTTACCGTCTGATAGGGCACCACGAGCAGGTAAATTGAAGTGCCAACAAATTGACAAAATGCGCGACATAAGTTGAACTGATGCTAAACCATAACGCGATCTTTTTTCAGGTGCATCTCTATCTGGTACTATTATGAAAAAGATTGAGTCAGAAATCATGAATATTTTTGTGCTATCAATGTTGATGATGTCAAACCATGGCGTCCCCACTAAATTTCCAAAGCCAGACAAATTGCCTACTTCGATAGGAAATTGGGTGATTTCTTCGTTGTGAATCAGATCTCTAATTTGAGCATATGCTTCGACTATCGATTTTTTTTTATTTGGTTCTTTTAACATTTTAGCAAATCCAAGAATATCCGCATATCCCACAAAGGCGAATTTAAACTCATGTTCTGAATTCGATAGTGGTTTTGATTGATAACCGATCATATCTACGTAATCACAGGTTAAACTTTACACAGTTAGCAAGCCACTTGTTGTATGGATAAAAAGATTTTTCGTCGTAAACTCCTCGAAATGGCAATATTATAGTAGTTTTTGAGATAATCACCTAAATAAATCACTTTATGCTGAACTTACATTAAAATATCTTTGCCTGAATTTAACCATGAGTTCCAATAATTGATTTTCGTTAGAGTTTTCCAGACTTTCAACCAATATGGCAAGATTCTCATTAAACCGTATCATTTCTTTCAGAACTGCCTCACGATTGCTAATTAAAATATCCCTGCCTAACTCGGCAGATCCGCCGGCTATGCGGGTAGTGGAGAGGAATCCGCTGCCAATAAAATCCGAATTGTAAACATCTTCATCGAGCATTCCGGCCAAGCCCAGGGAAATCAATATGGGTAGATGGCTGGTTAAAGCAAGCGCCCGGTCATGTTCTTCGGGGTCGATTGCTTTTGGAATAGCGCCGATTGCTTTAATCATATTGATGATGCAACCCTGGTCATCATTAGATTGGCTGTTCTCCTGAACCCAGAAATAGGGTTTCCCGGAAAACAGGTTTGAGTCCCATCCGGAATCCCCTTCCTTCTCCGTGCCTGAAAAAGGATGCCCGCCAATAAACCGTATTCCGGGTTTTTTACGGCTCTCTTCTATCATTTGAGTTTTGGTACTTCCGACATCTGTAAACAGTTTATCAGGATGGGTTTGAAAGCCCTTTGCCAGGATTCGGATATTTTCCAATACCGGTGCTGCCAGTATGATCAAATCACCGGCAGATAAGGCCTCATCCAAATTCGAATACATGCAATCCAAGAAATCGCCTGCCTTTTGTAACCTGTCGGAATTGACATCAAATCCGCCAACCGCTTTGAAATATTCGGCTTTTTTAAGCGCTAATGCCAACGATCCGCCAATCTGTCCCAAACCGATAAGAACCGCTGTTTTTTCCTCAGCCTTCATGTTGATCCCCACATGGATAGCTGCCGAGTATCTTGACCATCTGTGACCGTCTGAGCATATTTAGCATGGCTTCTTCGACAGACGGATCTTCAATATGGCCTTCAAAATCAAGATAGAATATATAGTGCCAGGGATGCTTGCGATCCGGCCGGGACTCGATTTTAGTTAAATTGATCTTGCGATCGGAAAACTCCTTCATCGAAGCAATTAATGCGCCCGGTGCATGGCGTGTGGTAAAAAGGATTGAGGTTTTATTGCGTTTGCTGCGTTTGGATGTTTGCTTGCTTAAAATAAAAAATCGGGTTGTATTGTGATCTACATCTTCAATATTCGAAGCCAATAGCTGAAGCTCATACACCTCAGCTGCATAATTACCAGCAATTGCCGCCGCATTCTGCAAGCCTTCTTCACGAATTCGCTTTGCACCACCTGCGGTATCCCAATCGGCAATAGGCTTTAAACCGAATCTTTTGATGGATTCTGCACATTGGGCCAGCGCTTGCGGATGAGAATAAACCGATTCGATATCCTTTAAATTGCTTTCCGGTAACGCCATTAAATTGTGGTGAATCGGAAGATAAAATTCTCCGATGATGCTTAATGTTGATTCCAACAATAAATCAAATGTTTGAACAATCGTACCGGCAATTGAATTTTCAGCCGGCATAAAAGCATATTCAGCTTCCCCGGATTCAACTGTTCTTACGACCTCTTCGAAAGTTGAGCAGCCTATGGTATGCACTTGTTTTTTAAAATACTGGTGGATAGCTTCCTGGCTGTAAGCACCATCAATACCCTGATATGCAGCACGGTAAGATTGTGACCGGTTGGTCAAAAAAATTGCTCCTTATACAGCTAGTTTCTCTTTTGCCACTTCTTCGTTCTTCAACACACGAGAGATTGTTTTCAATTCATTCATCATGGTTTCGAATTCCTCGAAGTGCAAACTCTGGGCGCCGTCAGACAACGCCTGTGCCGGATTCGGATGAACTTCCACCATAACACCGTCCGCACCTAAGGCCAGCGCTGCTTTTGCCAATGGCGATACCAGGGAACGTTTACCGGTTGCGTGGCTGGGATCGACGATAATGGGTAAATGGGACAATTGCTTAATCAATGCCACAGCCCCCAGGTCCAAAGTATTCCTGGTATATGTTTCAAACGTTCGAATTCCACGTTCACACAAAATAACTTGTTTATTGCCCTCAAACATGATGTATTCTGCTGCAAGAAGGAATTCTTCTATGGTTGACATCATTCCTCGTTTTAATAAAACCGGTCTTTGACATTGGCCCACCGCACGCAGCAAAGGAAAATTCTGCATATTCCGCGCACCGATCTGAATAATATCAACATATTTGGCAATAAGTTCCGCATCCTGGGGTGCTAATACTTCTGTACAAAGCGGAAGTTTAGTGATTTCTTTAGCTTGCGCCAAAAGCTCTAATGCCTGCTCTCCCAAACCCTGAAAGCTGTATGGCGAAGTTCGCGGTTTAAATGCGCCGCCGCGCAGTACATTTACACCCTGCTCTTTCAAAAAATGGGCACATTCGAGGATTTGCTCCCTGGACTCAACAGAGCAAGGCCCTGCAATCATCACAAAGTCTTCACCAAAGAGGACACCATTGATTTTTATAAGTGTCGTATCCGGTTGAAATTCCCGCGAGGTTAATTTGAAGGGTTTCAGTACCGGAATAACCGCTTCCACGCCATCTAGGGCAGCAATTTTATCCTTCGCTATATAACGGTCATCACCAATCACACCGATGGTGGTTTTTTCCGTACCCCTGGAAATATGGGCCTGAAATCCCATTTCTTTGATCTGCTCAACAACAGATGAGACGGCTTTGTCTCCTGCTTCATTTTTAATCACAACGATCATTCTACCTCCTAAATTATAAATCATCTCGTAAAACCTTGGCTTCTCCTAAAAAGACATGGTTAATGTCTTCCAGGGATTTTTTTGTATTGATCAACATTAATATGCGAACTACCTTCCCTAAGCTTCCTGGTACGTCAATTTCCTGGGTGCAAAGCAGGGGGGTAAATCGCAAACCTAACTTTCTGGCTGCTTCCGCAGGGAAAACCGCATTCAAATCTGCCGTTAGGGTAAAAAAGAGAGAGACGATGTTATCCATTTCGACCTCGTTGGTTTTCAACATCGCCTGCAGCAACTCCCGTGTGGAATTATGAATGGACGCGGTGGTATTTTCCTTCACACAATTGGCGCCGCGAACACCCCGTACAATTAGATTTTCATTCATACGATTATTCATATATTGAAATAAAAAACCCTCCCAACGAAATCGATTGGGAGGGCTCTTATAATCAAATAAACCGCTAATCTACTCCCAATCAGGGAACCAAAAATAAAAATAAAAAAAAGAGTAGTTAGCAGTAAATTTTTTCATA
>CAYXGW010000145.1:0-12043 GCA_964464595.1 uncultured Deferribacteres bacterium | reverse complement strand
TTGAATAAGCTGCTTAGCAGGCCCTGTTGCAAAAACTGGTTGTTTAGGATGAAAAGCTAACCCACCCCAAGTGATTTTTTTTCGTTGACCGATCTCCGCTACGGGTTCCCAATCTGCACATCGCCAAAATCGGATAGTTCCATCATCTGATTTCGATGCAAGCAACTGGCCATCTGGCGAAAACCGAACGTAACGAACAATACCTGTATGTCCTTCCAAGACTCTTAGTTGTCGGCTAGACTTTGTTTCCCACACGTGAATTGTTTGGTCCTCTGAACCGGTGGCAAGTAATTTCCCGTTTGGTGAGAATGATAAACTAAACACTTGGTCAGAATGGCCTTCGTATCTAACTTTTAGGTCACCTGTTTTTATATCCCATAAAGAAACGACGCGACTACGTGAACACGAAGCGATTTGCTCGCTATTAGGAATCCAAGCTAAACTCCGGACCAAATCACTCTCTCGAAATGTCATATACTTTTTAAACGTCTGCACATTCCAGATGCTGATGTTCCCATTTCGAGTTCCAGAGGCAATTTTTGAACCATCTGGAGACCAGGCCACACTTTGCACTGTTGCGCCTTCGTTTATTTCATGATGCAAGAAACCGGTGTTAACATTCAAGATACGGATAGTTGTATCACTAGAACTTGTGGCTAGCATATTGCTATCGGGTGACCAACTAACACTCCAGACCTTCCCCCTGTGTCCTTCTAACCTTCTCCTTAAGTTTCCACTTTGTTCATCCCACAGATTAACTGTTCCATCATCAGAACAAGAGGCAATTAATCGCCCATCTGGTGACCAGGTAATCTCAAAAATTGTACCTTTCTGACCACGTAGTGATTTAAGACCTCCAAAAAGCCCTGAAAAATTCTGTTCATTTATTTTCATAGTTATGTAAGGTTCTTGCTTTACAAGAAGATTTGATTTTTTCGTTTGAAACCTCTGTGAGTATTGGCTTTAAAGGCACTATCCAATCTTCTTCAATTTTGACTAAATCAATCACTTTAGATAGCAACTTACGATTGCCTACCCATCTTCCTCTAAAGTCAATGAAGTTGGACTTGTATTTCTTTCCTATCATGATATTTCATAATCCTAATATTAGCTTCTAACATAAGTTAATTCTGCTCAATTAGACTATTTAGTCAAAAAATAAGATTCAATGTTATATTTAATTAATTGGTTTATTCTGCATAAATAATCCCGATACTTATTTTTTATGCTAGAATATAATTAAATAATGGGTCTAGACGCTACAGTTTTCTCAACTTAAAAATTTAATTTCCAATATGTTTCAGCCTTATTGACTGACTTGACTCGATCCCACTTACTCCCGGCCCCTGGTCATCCCATCTGAACGGCCTGGGGTGTCTACATGCTAGTTAAATATAATCGTTTCAAGTCTTAATGTAGACTTGCGGTTTTCCAACCATTTTTTAAATGATTGCCGGCTCTCGCCTGAAGGATTTCCATTTAATAAATTATCTACACTGATATCCTCATCCAAATCCTGCCAATGAATACCTTCACCTTTTCCAATGATTCGCCAATTACTCCTTTCCTTTGCAGTTCCATGAAGGAGTCGTGGATACCAAACTAATGGCGCCGAAACAGTTCGGCTATCGCTCAGATCTACTGTTATAGAATTATTAACTACCTTTTCTTCAGTGATCATAATCACTCCATTACACTCACTGCAGGTCCCTGGTCATCCCACCAGTATGGCCGGGGCAATTTCTTTTCATTCGGCCATATTTGGTCGAGGGTGTTGCCATTATACAGCAAACCATTTTTCAGGACATAGCGAATCGAGGTCCCTAGGATTCTACAAGCTTTCCGGAAATATATTTATGCAAAATACTTGTAATCAAAGTTTGATAGGGCATTCCTTCCTCGAGAGATTTTACTTTTAAATCTGCTAAGTCTTTTTCAGATATTCGGATATTAATCCGTTTATTTTTCTTGAAAGTATTTTTTGCATATTCAGCAAATCTTCTCTTCACATCTTCTGAATCTTTTGCTGGCACCCATTCATCGTTTTCATAAGACTCTAAAATATCTTTTTCATATTTATCTAATTTATCCATAGTAATTCCTATTTACTTAAATATTTATTTGTTGCTTTTCTACTTGGAATTATTGTCTTCAAAAATATTTCATCATCACTTTCAACAAATGGCACCATGAAAGCATAATTCTTAAATTCAACGATCAACATCCTTTGATTTGGATATTTTTCTTGGTTCGGATGATCTTCAACAGCTAAAAGTTTTTTGTTTTCTATCTGGTGTATTATAATCTCAAATGATATTTTACGTTCTTTCTTCAACTGTTCATTTTTAATTTTATTCCAGGCAAAATATTTCATGTGTAGAGTATAAGAAGAAGTGTGCCTATTGTCAATACAAATATTACGGGCGCTCTCTTCATGCCAAAGCTTGGCTCCTTTGGTGGTTTTCCCCAAGAACGGCGTCGATTGAATTCCACCCGTTGGAGCCGTCGCTCACTCGGAGTTGCCATGATCGGCTCACAAAACCACCGTTCCCAACTTAATAATCAATAATTTTCCAATATGTTTCAGCCTTATTGACTGACTTCACTCCATCACACCCACTGCCGGTCCCTGGTCATCCCACCAGTATGGCCGGGGCAATTTCTTTTCATTCGGCCATATTTGGTCGAGGGTGTTGCCATTATACAGCAAACCATTTTTCAGGACATAGCGGATCGAAGTGGTATTATGGATATCATCCAATGGATTGCGGTCGAGAACGATTAAATCCGCCAGTTTGCCTGCTTCGATGGAACCGAGATCTTTGTCGAAACCGATTGCCTCAGCCCCGAAAATGGTAGCACAGCGCAATGCCTGCATTTCGGTCATGCCGCCGGATTGCACGGACCACAGCTCCCAATGGTAACCCAATCCCTGTAATTGTCCATGGCCACCGATTCCTACTTTGCCGCCGGCATCGACAATTTTCTTGGCCTGGGCTGCATGAATTTTAAATACGTGTTCATCATCATCAAACCAGGGCCGGCGGCGGGTCAGTTTATCGAGTTCTTTATGAGGTACGAAACGGCGAAGTTTTTCATCATCGTGCACTTCGGTATTGGTGTAATAATAATTTTCAGCCCAGGGCCCGCCATAGGAGACTACAAGAGTGGGCGTGTAAAATGTATTGGTCTGCGTCACCAATTCCACTACATCTTTGTACAGCGGCGCGATTGGAAAACTGTGTTCGTGGCCGGGATAACCATCGATAATCTGGGTGAGATCCAGCTTCATATCCAAGGCGCCTTCGGTGGTTGGCATGATCTCGCGTTCTTTGGCAGCCATGATGATCCACTGCCGGGTTTTGCGGTCACCGGCAACATATTGTTTGATGGTATTAGTGTGGTAATAATCCGCATAACGTTTCATGACATTTTTTGCGTCTTTCAGACTCTTGATCTGGTCTGTGCCGAATACGCCAGGCCCGGTATAAAAAACCCTGGGGCCGTCAAACATACCGGTTTCCACCAGGTCGCTTTAGGTTAGGACATCCGTGGTGGCAGTTTGGGGATCGCGGGTTGTCAAAACACCGTAGGCCAGGTTGGAAAGATATTCCCAAACCACACCCCGATGCACGCCCCAGGCCGGCCACATATGCGCATGGGTATCCACAAATCCAGGAACGATGGTTTTTCCCGAGACATCGATTTCCCGCGCCCCAGAAGGCGTCGTTATTGTTTCACTCGATCCCACCTGGGTGATGCGATTATCTTCGATAACAATCGCGCCATTGCGAATGATATCATCTTTCATGTCATCAACAGCCATGGTTAAAATGCGGGCGCCGCGCAAGACCAGCGTTCCTTTTCCTTTGTAGCGGGGCTCTTCGAGCTCAATGACAATCGTTGCAGGTTCATAGGTTTTCTCTTCTTCTTCATCATCATTTTTCTTTTCGTCTTTTTTGCTGTCATCCTTTTTTACTGATTTCAAAGAATCCTCAAAAGCTTTCGCATCAGCAAAATTATGCCGAAACAGGGTATTGCCAAGCGACCAGGTTGCACCGTCTGTGCCGTCCGCCCAGTTCATAAATAAACCGCCGACAATCGTAAGCTTCACAACAGGAAATGCAGCTTTATCCGGATTCGTAACAGAAATGGTTGGCGCATCTTCGCCGATTTTGGGAACGGTAACCCGGAAAATGTGTTTTTGCACAAGTGCGAGTGCTTGTTCGCCATTTTTTCCCATTATGATTTGTGAAGCAGAAATGGGCCGAGTGCCACCGAAAGGCGGCTTCATGCCTGTAACTTTCACATGTACTTTACGATCGGTGCCATCAAGGCGCATGGAAACCAGGCCATCACGACCCTCATACACGTAAATCCGATCCGGTTTGTCGGCAAAATGGGGGTTGCCGCCGCGCAGGGGCGCTATTCGAATTGCGGCTCCGCCATTGGCCGGAATGCGAACCAGGTCCATACCCTGTCCGCCCCGGTTGGTAAAGATGGTCAAATCCCGCCGCTGCTGCCAGGGTCCTTTTGAAACGATGACTTCCGAACCATCCGGCCGCCAAACGGGTGTATCATAAAAGGCGCTGACTGTGCTCAATTTTCTCACCCTGCCACCCCGGCCTTGAACTTTGTAGAGATTCCCACCCTCTGCTTCAGACCAGGTTACAAATGCGATCCATTTGCTGTCCGGGCTCCACGCCGGCGCAAATTGTCCGGCATCCATTTCAGCCAGTCGAGTGATTTTTTCATCGCTTAAATTTTTTACATATAGTTTATGCATCGCCGTGAAAACCATCTTCCCTCCATCCGGAGAGATTTGCGGCCAGCGAATCTGCCGCACTTTTACCGGGCCATCTTCAACCGATTTTTGGAATTGAACAAGCGGTCCAACTTCAAGCTCGACATCCACTTCAAATGGGATTTCCGTATCTTCTCCACCCGGAACAGAAATTCTGTGGAGCTTGCCGTTAAAGGATGTAATAATGGACTTGCTATCCGGAGTAAAGCTATATCCCGGCATGAAATCGCGAGTGAAGCGAGACTCCTGGTCATCTCTTTGCACCGGATACGCCAACCACTGATCCGTACTGGTTTCCAAATTGCAAACCCGGTAGCCGGTTTGGGCATCGTGCCTGGTAGCGTAGACCAGCCATTTTCCATCCGGAGAAACAGCCGGCCGCATAGCGCTGCCAACTTCACCGGTGAGTCGAAATACTTTACCCACTTCCCTATCATAAATTGCAACTTGAAAATCAAACCTGGATAAGTTGTAACCCCAGCGACCCATTTTGGTTGTGAAATAAATATATCGATCATCCGGGCCAAAAGCAGCGCCCAGGGCATTGCGGTTTTCATCGGCTTTCTTGGAAAACAGGTCCACTCCCGATCCGCCATCGATATGGTATATCCAAAAATGCTGCACACCTAAACCGCTTGCTTTCGAGGAAACGATATATTTCCCGTCAGGAGTCCACTCCGGAGACGAATAACTGGATTTTTCTCCTTTGGTGAGAGGCTTCAATCCCGTCGTATCTGATGCTGCAGTCGTATCGGCTATAGTGAATCCAACATCCAGCAGCCAGAGATTTTCCGACCCACTGCGGTCGCTAACAAAAACGATACGCTTGCCATCCGGAGAATATCGAGGCTGTGTGTCTAAAGCCATGCCACTGGAAATACGAGTTGGGCTGCCGCCGGTAATTGGCATGGTATAAAGATCACCCAAAAGCTCAAAAACTATGGTTTGTCCATCCGGCGAGACATCCAGCGACATCCAGGTAACTTCGTCAGTAGTAAATGAAATGGTCCGTCCTGGTTTTAACGGTAAATCCCGTTTCTTTTCTTTTTTCTTTTCGGTTTTTGTAGTATCCGCTTTTGTCGTATCCTGTATTGTTGTTTTCATGAATGAGGCTTTTGATGTTTCAGTCAAGCAACCGATACAAAGCGATAAAGTAACAATTACGCCAACAAAGTAACGCATAACGATCTCCTTAGTATATTTCTAACCAAATATTAAGTAACTCTCCCATTTTGAAAATGGTGATCTGCATAAATTAATGCATGTCATCACGAGGTCTCCCATCCAGATAAATGTTACAGAATAAGTCCATCAAATATCAAAACTGTCATTCCCGCATGTCTTAAGCGGGAATCTATTACTGAAATTATTCTGGCTTCCCGATAAAACCCTATCGGGAATCTTGTCCACACGCCCATAGACCCCCGATAAAAGCACTCGGGGGTGACATTTTGGAGTACTCGAACAACCTGAAATCACTCGGGAATGACATTCTGCAACAAGCTTTAGGCCGGGATCGCAATGACACTTGATCATGACAATTTTATTAAAAACCTTATGATCTTATTTGGAAAGCGACGTATATAAAATACCAACCCAGACATCCGGCCTCATGAAACCACCACCCCATTTCGCATCATGATCTTCTGTGGGTTTGGCAGCAATCACTTCCTCCTTGCTTTTCCCTTCGGCGACCAGTTTAGCGATTCGATCCCGAAGTGTCTCTAACACCCTTCGATATTCCCTAAGCTCTGATTTGTTAGAGAGAGGTCCATGGCCAGGTATGATTTTTGTGTCATCATTAATTATTGCAAGAACTTGATTAACTCCTGCAATGAGGCCGTCTACAGATCCACCGGCCGATGTATCAATGTATGGATACATACCATTAAAATATGTATCTCCCATATGAACGACATTGGCTTTTTTGAAATGAATAATAGCATCGCCATCCGTATGGGCAGGAGCGATATGAAAAACGAGGATATCCTGTCCATTCCAATGAAAATTCACAGCATCTGTGAAGGTAATAACAGGAAGAGCGCCTGGCGGTGAAGCCGGGGTTGTGTCGTTAAAAACTTCGGTGAATTGATCCACACTCATTCGATTGCGAACATTTTCATGGGCGACGATAATTGCACCGGCTTTTCCCATGTTTTCATTACCACCGGTATGGTCTCTATGCCAATGCGTATTTACAACAAACTTAATCGGTTTATCGGTAATTCCTGCAATAGCAGCTACGATCTTATCAGTTAATGGAGCAAACTGATCGTCAATCAAAAATGCGCCGTCATCACCAACGGATAAACCGAGATTACCACCTCTACCTGTTAACATATAAACGCCGCCAGAAACAGCAGTAGCCTGGATTTGAACATTTTCCATCGTCCGTTGAGCATCTACCGGCTTAACTAAGATCATCAGAAAAATAGCACTGATAATCGTTACAGACCAGTTGAAATAACATTTAATACAACGCATCATTGAAACCTCCCAATTTTAGTTTTGTGATGATTGATTGCGAAATTTAAACAAACAAAATGGAAAAATCAATAATCAAAAAAAATAACCCCTCGGATTTAGGTCTCCAGTAATATGTTATCCTCAGAAAGCTGTATAGTTTGTTCCTGGTCCCTTTCCATGTTTTTCAATGAGATTCTTTCTTACAAGTTCTGCTAATATTCTTTTTACCGTAGGATTTGGTATAGCTAATTTCCCTGCCATTTCACCCGATTTACATCCAGGATGATCGCCAATAAAATGAATAATAGATTTTTCCCGTGGCGACAGATATGATTCAATTCCCCGGGTCTTTAATTTATTCATTAAATTATTTTGGATATTTTCTAATGCGATAAGGAAAAAGTTCACCCATGAGGTTATATCCTCTCCCGGTCTCTGCACCTGGCACTTTCTTAATTCTTGATAATATGCTGTTTTATGGTTTTCTATTTCATGCTCTAAACTTATATACTGAATCCAATTATAACCTTCTTTCATGAGTAGAAGTGTAGAAAGAAGTCTGCTTAATCTTCCATTTCCATCCTGGAAAGGATGAATACTGAGAAATTCATATGTTAAGAGAGCGCATTTTACCAGAGGATGAGTACTATTATCATTTGAATACCAATCTATTAGGCCTCTCATAGCATCTTCTGTTATAATTCCCGGTTCAGCCGTTTTGAATATTATTTGCTTTTTTCCGTTTGGAAGAATGGCCTCAACTGCATTGCTGTGTTGTTTATAATTTCCTCGGTGCCATTCATCTTTTTTGCTGTATCGAAGAAGTATATTATGGAGATTTTTGATTCCCCTTTCCGAAATCTCAATTTCGTTATAGGATTCAGTTATAAGCTCTAATGTCTCAAAATAGCCAACAACTTCTTGCGAATCTCTATCTTCAAGTTTTGTTAATTCAATATTGTTTAAAAGGACTTCAACTTCTTTATCGCTCATTCTTGAGCCTTCTATTCTGGTTGAAGCACCAACACTTCGTACCGTTGCAATTGATTTTAATTGTTTTAAGCTTTGTCCTTCTTTTTTTTCTATCGAAGTCCATGATGCATCAAATCGATCTAACTTACTTATTGATGCCAACAAATCCCAATCAAGGATGATTTTAAATGTATATATTTGGTTTGCCATTATAAAATATGGTTTTTGATAAAGCTATAACGATACGATATGATACGAATATATACGATTCTGATTCGATGAGCAATGTTTTTATTTTGATACGATATGATACGAATTTTAACGATTTTGATACGATACACTACTAAACAACTGTATTGAATAAAGTGAGTTTCAATTCGCATTATGCTTTAGGAATTATGGATTGGCATGTATATATACAACCAACATGGCAAGTCTTTTGCATATCAACGCTGTTTCGATCCCCTTTTTTATTTCCAGATCAGTATGATTCAAATCAACAGTAAAAAAGCTCTCAACACCGCAGGCCTTCGCAATCCCCTCTATACTTAAAGCTTTTGCTACCTCACCTTTAGCATTCCATCCCACACCCGGATTCGGCTGATGACCCGAAGTTAAAGTTGATTTGTTATCCAAAACAATAATTAGAACATTGCTTTGATTCACAGTTGCATTGCAGATAGCCGGCAGTGTTGTGTGAAAAAAGGATGAGTCGCCAAATAAAGCGATTACACGCTCATCAACCCCGGCTTTTTGGATGCCGTCTGCCACCGCAACGGCAGAACCCATGGCATATTTCGCATCGATTCGCTCCGACACTGTTACCAGACAGCCGGGATCACCCACGATGATTAGCTTTTGATCCAAATTCTTTGCTACCTCATCGAGGTAATCCAGAAATTCATCGTAACGGCAATTCATACAATTACTTTTGGTTGTGGGTCTTTCTTTAAATTCATTTTCAGGTTTATACTCTTTTTCTGGTTTTAAATCAGGAATGAAACGAGTTAATGCCTCCTGGATTTGCCAGCGAAATAGTTCGCCTTCCCAACTGATATGTTTCGATCGTTTACCATAAATTTTGGTTTGGAAATGATTATCGTAAGCTATCTCCTTGACATGCGTTTCTACATAAGGCTCGTTTTCCTCGATTATCAATACTTCTTCACAATCTTTTAAAAATTGCACAATGACCTGATCAGGCAACGGAAAAAGAGCGCTCAATTTAAGGATCCTTAAATCACTTGTTAAATCTACCCCAACCACATCCTGTAGTTTTTGATATGCAAAACCAACGCCGATTATCCCTTTGCTGCCGGAACCCGAAATTCGATTAAATGGCATTTCATTCACCCATTTTGTGAATTTCTTGATGCGCTGGTGCAACTCTCGATGCTTTTCTACAACATTGATTGGCACAGGCACAAATCGATGGGATTCACGAGTAAAACCTAAATTGGAATCCTGGTTTTTATCTTCTACTTTAACTGCTTCGATTTGCTGTGTAAAGCTCCGGGTTTCACGAATAAAAATCGCAGTATTCATTTTCTCGGACGCTTCAAATGCATCTATTATCATTACGTAACCTTCGCCAGGAGATGAAGGCTCGATCATTGGCATTTCAAGAAAAGGCGCCAGTAATCGGCTGTCCTGGTCATTTTGGGAAGCATAACAGCCTGGGTCATCACCAAGAAGAATAACCAACCCTCCATGGACAGGAGTTAAGTTCAACGCCATGAGCGGATCGATCATTACGTTCAAGCCAACTCTTTTCGTGCAGACTAATGCTCTTCTGCCTGCAATTGAAGCGCCGATACCCATCTCCATAGCTACCTTTTCGTTGGTGGACCATTCGATATAATAATCATGCTTGCCCGCCATATCAATCAGCGCTTGTACAGTTCCGGAGCTAGGCGAGCCGGGATAACTTGTAATCATTTTCACGCCTGCCGTTATCGCGCCATAAGCCATTGCTTGATCGCCGTTTAATTTTCGAATAGGCAAAGTAGTGTCCTAATATTTAGTTTTACAATAGGAGAGTAAAATTAATAAATTCCAAATTACAAAAAACAAATGACAAATAAATCCCAAATTTGAATGATCCAAACACAAATGAAACTTTTTTCGATACTTTGATTTTTCAATAATCGCCAAAAAAGTCTTTTTAAAATTTATTGAGTTTTGGAATTTGTTATTGGCTATTGTACTTTTTCTGCCTGTCGTGGAGTTGCATCTACAGTACTTACCTCAGGCAATCCTTGTCCGGCGTTGGCGCCTTGTTTACCACATTTCCCTACGATTTTATCCGCAGATTCATCCAGGCGACGAATTAAATAAATTACAGGCAGTGCAAACAGAGTAATGATACTACCAACCATATATCCCTCTGCGATTGACCGAACTTTTGATAAATAACCAAGCCCGGTTTGCCCAAAAACACTGCCACTACTACCCACCAGGGAATCGAACGAAATAACAGACGCTCGTTGTTCCGAAGGAATAATCTTGTGCATAAAGCCTTGCTTGACGGGACCGATTACACCCATTGCAGCAGTGCCAAGCAAGAAAAGGGCAACTGCCACCCAGAACGATTGAGCAAGGCCAACTCCAATTGCCGAAACTGTCAATGCCCCGGAAGCCCAGAGTAATAAGGTTGTTCGCTTGCCGCAATAACGGGAGAACCACTCGACAAGAGAATTTCCAACAATTGTGGAAAGTGCGATCAGCGCTGCGACGCCACCAGCTACCCAAACGGCATCGCGTCCAAGTAAATCAAGAAAGTATGGCTGCCAGGCATAAAATCCCCATGCCATAAATCCGGATTGTAAAAACGAAACCATCATAAACAATCGTATTGGACGTTCTTTCCAACCATATGTGATACTGCTCCTGGCGATTTTTTTCATCTCTGCTGGTAATGCCGCTAATTTGAGCGTTCGGGGTTCAAAGCCAAGATCGTACATGGTAAAATAAGAAATGACAAAAACAATCGCGAGCAAGGCTGCCCTTCCCCAAAACGGGAAAGCCAAATCTATACTGCCTAAGAGACCACCCAATGTCGTTCCAATCAACATTGCCACTCCGGAAACCATAGAACCACGGGCAAACACACGATCCAGTTCACCTTCGTAATTTGTAGCAATCAGGGCATCTACCAGCCATGCTTCTACCGCGCCGGAATAAAACGTGTAACCCAATCCAAGTACTACCGACATAGCTGAAAAAAGCAGCAAACTGCCGCCCATTT
This sequence comes from uncultured Deferribacteres bacterium, assembly GCA_964464595.1. Taxonomy (GTDB): domain Bacteria; phylum Zhuqueibacterota; class JdFR-76; order JdFR-76; family DREG01; genus JADFJB01. The sequence goes on along the minus strand of CAYXGW010000145.1, from coordinate 554 downwards.
GTGCAGCCCAAACATACCCAACGGTTCCGATAAGAACGATGATAACGCTCAACAAAAATGAAATACGGCGACCCCTGGTGTCGGCTAACACACCTGTTGGTATTTCAAAGAGAGCCATAGCGCCCGTGAATACAGAATTGACGATAAAAACGGAGAAGATATCCAGTCCGGCATTTAGTAAGAAAAGTGTATTTACACCCCAAATCAATGAAGCCGAAAGTGTATAAATTCCTGCGATGAGCAGGTAGTTGCGGATGACTTGTTTGGATTGCATGGATTGTTTCCGTTGGAAATTCGTTTAATGATTCTTTCAGTATAATAAAAAGAATCGAATTTACAAATACTTAAAACGTAAAGTGAGAAACGTAAGAAGTTAAAAACCAGACCACAGTTTAACCCCTCAGGTTTTCAAAATCTGAGAAAGTTTTATTTATTTCACGCTTCCACAATTCCCAGCGGTGGATAAATTTTCCATTTGCCCCTGGTAAAATCAGGGAATTGCATTGGCTGGCTGCCATTCGCCACTGATTGTTCTGTCAATTCTGAGACAGCGC
>CAYXGW010000144.1:0-12568 GCA_964464595.1 uncultured Deferribacteres bacterium | reverse complement strand
TAACTGATAACTGATAACTGATAACTGATAACTGATAACTGATAACTGATAACTGATAACTGTTGACTGTTGACTGATAACTGTTGACTGATAACTGTTGACTGATAAAATATCGGAGAAAAAAATGTTCAAGCATTATTGTATAATAGCCTTTCGTAATCTGATCAAATATAAAACCTATTCGATTATCAATGTATTCGGACTTGCGATCGGTATTGCTTGCTCCATCCTGGTTTTTTTGTATGTTCAGGATGAGCTAAGTTATGATTCGTTCCACAATAATACCGATCGAATATTTCGAGTAAACCTGGTAAGTAAAGCTCCGTCCGGGAAAGTCAAATATATGGCTGGCCAACCCTTGCCTTTAGCAAAATCATTGAAGGCAACTTTCCCTGAGATAGAACATGTAACCCGATTTATAGAGGGAACTGCTGTCGTACAATCTTCAACGCATGATGCTACCAAAGAGAAAGTTCTTTTTACCGATAGTGATATTTTTCATATTTTTTCATTCCCATTGTCGCAAGGGAGAATAGAAACAGCATTGGCAGAAAAGAATGATATTATAATCAGTGAGGCGATGGCTCAGAGGTTTTTTGGTGATGAGGTATCATTGGGCAGAATCCTTACTTTAAACTTTGGCAACAGTATACAGGATTTCATCGTCTCCGGTGTTGCCGGTAAGATTCCAGGAAACTCCAGTATCCAATTCGATTTTCTAGTACGTTTTGAGCATTCACCAAATTATAACAAATTGTCTACCTCCTGGACTTCTTGGGCGGCTATCACCTATATTAAAATTGCCGATTCAGCTCACCAAATTGATCTTCAGGACAAACTTAAGTTATTTACCAAAAATAACTATTTAGATATGATTAGAACCTGGCAAATCCTGGGTTGGATTAACGAAGACGAAGACGCATTAAAGCTACAGCTTCAGCCTTTACAGTCTGTTCACCTTGATCCTACTGTAGAAGGAGGATTATTAACTGCTAGCAGTCCGGTTTATGCTTATATTTTAACCGGTATCGGGCTCATTGTTCTACTAATTGCTTGTATCAACTTTACAACTCTATCAATAGGACGGGCAGAAAGCCGAACCATGGAGGTCGGTTTACGAAAGACCTTGGGAGCCATAAAAACTCAACTCATGAGGCAGTTTTGGGGCGAAGCGATACTCTTCAGTCTTCTTGCGCTTTTGACTGGCATTATGTTAGTCGAAGTTTTTTTGCCTGTTTTCAATACACTTGCAAACAAGTCTTTATTCATCAATTACCTAAATGGATGGCAAACACCTGTATTGTTTCTATCCCTGGTCTTATTTACAAGCATGACGGCGGGTGGCTATCCTGCTCTTTTCCTTTACCAATATAAACCTATTGATTCTTTAAAAAACAGAAACTTATTTCGTGGAAGATTCAATTTAAATCGCAGCTTGATCGTTGTACAATTTACCCTGTCTGTGTTGTTAATCATTTGTACAATGGTAATGTCAGATCAAATAAATTGGCTCAAATCCCGTAATCCGGGCTTTGACAAAGAACAGGTTGTTGTTATCCCGACGAATACTAAAGATCAGGAAGGTGAAAAGCTTTTGTCTCTTTACAAAGAAGAGCTAAAGGGGCAAAAGAATATAATCGGTATAACCGGTAATTCTGGTGGATTTAACAAAGAACCTGGCTGGGTTTCCTATGGAAGCCAAGATGGAACGTATTGGAAAGTGAATATCATGAGAGTCGATGAAGATTTTGTAAAGACTTTTGATATGGAAATTCTACAGGGGAGAGACTTCTCAAAAGAGATTGTCTCAGATGCAACGAGTGCAATTGTTGTTAATGAAGCGCTTGTTAAAGAGTTTGATTGGCAGAATCCGGTTGGCAAAGTATTTCAGAACTTCAATTTGCTGAACCTGAAAGAACCCGAAATAATTGGAGTCATAAAGGATTTTAATTATGCCTCTTTGCATGAAAATGTCAAACCGCTAGCCATGGTTCTAGAACCTGATGAGGCGATCAAATATATCTTTGTGAAACTTTCCCCTGGCGCTATTTCTCAAAGTTTGGTTCTTCTTAGGGAAAACTGGTTCGAGATCGCACCAGGTAAGTTGTTTGGTTATTATTTCCTGGATGAAGACTTCGACATGCAATATCGATCTGAACAACGTTGGTTGCAAATCGTTTCTTATGCTGCCTGGTTTGCAATTATTATTGCATGTATTGGTTTGTTCGGTTTGTCAGCATTAATGGTTTCAAAACGAACCAAGGAAATCGGAATACGAAAAGTTCTTGGCGCTTCAATTTCTGAAATAATTAGACTTTTGACTGGTGAATTTGCAATGTTGGTACTGGTTGCGAACTTAATAGCATGGCCATTGTCCTGGTTCGCAATGAACAACTGGCTGCAGAATTTTGCCTATCGAATTGAAATCGGATTGTCTTTGTTTATTTTGGCCGGAGCCTTGGTCTTGATCATTTCTTTTCTTACGGTAAGTTCCCAGGCCATCAGAGCTGCGCTGGCGAACCCGGTAGATACTTTGAAATATGAATGATTAATATGAACAATGAACAATGAACAATATGAAACTTTGAAGTAGCATTTAAGCGAAAAAATCAAGAACATTAATGCTTGAGTACATAGAAGATTAAATTAGTTAAAACAATCAAGAGGCCATTTATAAATAAGTAAATAATAAATAACTATCATTGATCATTGATCATTGATAATTGGTAGACATGTTCAAAAATTATGTGACAATCGCTTTTCGGAATTTGCTGAAATACAAAGGCTATTCAGCCATCAATATTTTAGGGCTGACAATGGGGTTGGTGTGTGCCATTTTCGTTTTGCTGATGATAAAACGAGAAGTTTCCGTTAATCATAATTTCTCGAAATCAGATCGATTGTACAGAGTAAGTAGTTTATGGAAAGAAAAAGATAGGGGACAAAGACTCACTACTCTTGCACCTATAGGCCCGCTACTTAAAGATCATTTTCCTGAAGTGGTCAATTCAAACAGGTCATGGCCTGGGATGGTTATTGTAAAAGTTAAGGATAAGAGCTTCCGAGAAAGCATGAACATCACTGAACCTTCTTTCTTTGAGATGTTTGATTTTCCTTTTCTGGCTGGTGAGCCTGAGACCGCTCTAAGCACTCCTAATTCGGTAGTTGTTACAGAGGGTCTTGCCCAAAAGTTCTTTGGATCAATAAATATCCTTGGGGAAGTGATCACCTTCCAAACCTGGACAGGTGGGCTGGTAAAGGATTATAAAATTACAGGTGTCCTTCAAAAATTACCTAAAAATTCAGTCACTTATTTTGGTGATGAAATGGAGGGGATGATCATATCGGATAAAAACCTGGAGGATTACTGGGATCGTTCAGCTTTTGAAAGCTGGTATAGTCGATTTATTTTGACATTTGTCGAGCTTACAGAAAATTCGGATGTCAATTACTTGGAAACTCAGCTTAGTAAAATCCTTGATCAAAATTGTCCAGCGGACTTGCGATCTGATATCGAAATTGCTCTAGAGCCTATTCGAAAAATCCATCTAACTGATTTCAATGAAGCAGTTATCAAAAACATAAAAGCTATGCTTTTTTTCGCTGTATTAATTGTTTTAGTAGCTTGCGTCAACTACATCAATTTAAGTACAGCTCGCTTCATGCAAAGAGCAAAAGAGATAGGACTTCGAAAGGTTCTCGGTAGCGGGCGTCAGCAACTAGTAAAACTGTTTTTGAGCGAAGCTATAATTTTGTCTCTTTTTGCATTGATATTAGGTATAGGCATAATCGAATTTTATCTTAAGTTCTCAGGAAATCCTACAGTGAAAGACCTTGTTTTTGATTATCGAAGTAATATGGTCACTGGTTTGATCTTAATTGGTTTTAGTGTTTTAATCGGTATTGCCGCTGGAAGTTACCCGGCATTTTTCCTGGCATCCTTTTCTCCTGTTCCTGCAATGAGAGGAGGATTGAAATCCGGGAAAAGTCATGTTCTGGTCAGAAAAGTCTTGATTATTTTCCAATTGGCTCTTGCAGTTACCTTTTTTGTTTCCGCAAATGTAATAACCAGGCAGCTAAATTTTATGATGGATCTGAATTTAGGATTCGACAAGGATAATGTGTTAATCATTAATTCAGTGGATCGTGAATTCAATTTGAAGGGCTTACGAAAACAATCGGTTGTCAAGAATGCCCTGTTAGGTTTGCCAGATGTTTCAGCTGTATCCCTGGTGTGGAATCTGCCATTAGGTCGAGTGAGTGGCGGGATTGAATTGTCGAATCCGGCTTCAAAAGGTAATCCAAAAATAACGTCTCCTACCTTAACCGTTGATGGATCCTTTTTGGAAGTGTTCGATCTTCAGTTGTCAGAAGGAAGATTCTTTTCAAGAGATTTTTTTCAAGCTGATACATCAAATTCCATTATCATTAATGAAGCTGCAGCTCAAGCCTTGCAGCTCATAAATCCAGTTGGAGCGAACCTTATGCTTGATGACGGCAGCCATTTGACAGTCGTTGGGGTTTTGAAAGATTTTAAGATTGAACCCTTAAACCGTGGGAGTGATATACCACTCTCATTTTTCTATGTTTTTGGTAATCCTTTATATCGGCATTTAGCCCTAAAAGTAGCATCAGAAAACATGGCCAAAACACTAAGTGAAATTAAAGCAGTTTGGGATCAGGTCAATCCTGATGTCCCTTTCGAATATGAATTTATGGATCAAAAAATACAAACATCTTATAACAGCTTGAAAGATATACAGGGAAAAACAAATTACGCAACCGGTCTGGCCGGATTTGTCGCTTGTTTGGGTTTGTTAGGGCTTACTTCTTTTGCTGCAGAACGTCGTACCAAGGAGATCGGAATTCGCAAAGTAGTCGGTGCAACTGTAATGAGTATTGTTCATTTACTCACAAAGGAATTCGTTAAGCTGCTTGTAGTGGCAATAATTTTAGCATGTCCAATAGCCTATTTTATCATGAGCCAATGGTTGAATCATTTCCCTTACCAGGTGAGCGTTGGCTTTTCTCCATTTATATATGCTGTAATTGTAGCCATATCTACAACCTTGTTTACGATTAGTTATCAAGCAATAAAATCAGCTCGACTGAATCCAGTAGATTCATTAAAGTATGAATAAGATTTTATCGAAATTTAGCATGGTGACATTGTCTTTGTAAAACAGAATAATGGAAATTAAAAAAACAATTGATTGAAAAAATCGTAATTCTTAAGTATTATCTTTTAAATTTCCTTCAAACAAAATAAAGGAGTAACATCCATGCACGAAATTTGTATACCGGTACCGAAATTAAAAGACGAGCAAGGGGCAGATGTAGATGTTATGGTTGGAGGGAAGAAGAAACGGTTTAGTTTCAGGGTTGCAGCTTTTCCATGGCAAACTGAAACTATTTCCGCTGGAGATCAAACTTATGTTGAGAAAACTTCAAGTTCAATTATGGATTTGAAAAATAATATTGAAAGCTATGACCCGGCCTGGGAACTAGTGCAAATTTATAGTCCAAATCCAAAAGCAAAATTTATCCAGGTTCTGTTTCGTCACAAAAACCTTAATTAAAGCAATAATCTTACTTGTTATTATCAATTAGGGGTTAATAAAAAATTGCATGGTTTGAATTAGAACTCAAGTCTGCAGTATGCCATCTTTTTGGTTGTAACCTTTTACAATTCCCAGAGTCTACCTTCCAAATGCCTATAAATCTTTCAATTTCATTGTACTTTTTACAAACTTCAAACAGAAAATGGAAAAAATATGTTTAGAAATTATCTAATAATCTCATTTCGAAATGTCTTCAAACAGAAAGCTTATTCATTTATCAATATATCAGGATTGACTGTAGGAATTACTTGTTGCTTACTGATTTATTTCTACGTAGGATTCGAGTTAAGCTATGATGATTTCCATAAAAAAGCTGATCGGATTTATCGTTTAGTTGTTGATATTTTTCCGCCAAATGATGGCCTGGTAGATCATTATGCAACTTCGGGACCCGGTGTAGCGCCGGTTTTGGAAATCGACTATCCGGAAGTAGAAAAAGCTGTTAGAATACTATCTATTCCGGATGTTCTATTGAAAGGGGGAGAAAATCAGTTCTATGAAACATTTCATTTTGCCGATTCGACTTTTTTTGATGTATTTAGCTTTCCGCTTCTGTCTGGTGATCCTGTTAAAGCATTGACCGATCCGTTTTCTTTAGTGCTAACGGAAGAGATGGCAATCAAATATTTTGGTACTGAAGATCCGTTGGGAAAAGTTGTTTTGGTGCAAGATACAGTTCGATTTAAAATAATGGGAGTCGTAAAGAATGTTCCCGCCAACGGTCATTTTACATTTGATTTTCTGGCATCATATAATACATTACCCCGGATGGGGAGGAATATCTCTTCATGGTGGAGTTTTGGCGGTTATAATTACCTGTTATTGGCCGAAGGTGCCAACCCAACCGCGTTTTCAGAAAAAATTCATCGTATATCAGAAAAGTATATTCCGGAGCAAGAGAAGGGTAGCGGCTATCGTCAGGAATATTATTTGCAATCAATTACGACTATACATCTTAATTCAGAAAGAAGGAGTGAATGGCAGGCTAATAACAAATTGGCTTATATCTATATATTTTCAGCCATTGGAATTTTTATATTATTGATCGCTTGTATTAATTTTATGAACCTGGCCACAGCCCGTTCAATTGAAAGGTCGAAAGAGGTGGGAATTCGCAAAGTCGTTGGCGCGTTGCGTTCCCAAATAGCAAAACAGTTCCTGGGGGAAGCTATTGTGCTGGCTTTCATATCGACGGTGTTGTCTTTATTTGCGATGAGGATCCTTGCTCCATTTTTCAATGATTTAACCGGTAAACAACTTACAATAAATATTGCCAATAACTTCCCTTTGATTCTAATCATTGTCCTTTTACCATTAATTGTGGGCGTGATTGCGGGAAGTTATCCGGCGCTTTTTTTATCGGCTTTTAAACCCATTGACACGGTCAAAGGTGCATTTAAATCTGGCGCTCGCGGCATCAATTTAAGAAAAAGCTTAGTCGTCTTTCAATTTGCAATTTCTGTGACACTCATGATTTCAACACTGGTAATCCACAAACAACTGACTTATATGCGCAACCAAAAATTGGGATTCAGCAAAGAACAAATATTGATTTTACCGCTACATCATGATGCGGGTATCAGGCAAAAGTATGATTTGTTGAAAAATCGATTTTTGCAGAATCCTCAAATCGATATGTGCAGCATAAGTTCGGGTATTCCGGGTAGACGCTTGAATAATTCTGTCTTTCGAATCGAAGGTAATATGGTCGATTCTCAGTATGGCACAGATGCCTGGAATGACATGAGATTCATTAATGTGGATTCCGATTTTGCAGATATCTACAATCTCGAAATGTTAGCAGGAAGGTTTTTTTCGGAGGAGTTTGAAACCGATGCTCAATCTGCTTTTATTCTAAATGAAGCTGCGGTAAAGAAATTTGACTGGGGTGTTGTGGATCAAGCCATTGGTAAAAAAATCGGTTTTCAGTCCAGTTCGGAAGGAAAAGTGATCGGTGTCATTAAGGATTTTCATTTCAAATCATTGCAAAGTCTGATAGAACCACTAATCATTACTTCAAGGAACTTCAGCTTAAATTATATATCTATTAAGGTAAGCGGCACCGGTATCCGTGAAACTCTGGGATCCATAGAAAATGTGTGGAACGAATTTGTACCAAACCGGCCGTTTTCATTTTTCTTTTTAGATGATGAATTTGACAAGCAATACCGGGCTGATGAAAAAGTTGCCGGGACCTTTACAGCCTTTGCTTTCATTGCAATTTTCGTTGCCTGTCTAGGTCTTTTTGGTCTTGCTTCATTTACGACTGAGCAACGAACCAAAGAGATTTGTATACGCAAAGTTCTTGGGGCGTCAATGGCTGGCATCATCAAAAATTTATCAGCTGATTTCATCAAGCTAATCGTTCTTGCAAATTTGGTTGCCTGGCCGGTATCTTATTTTTTAATGCAAAAATGGCTTCAAGATTTTGCTTACCGAATCGATCCGAATGTTTTGTCGTTTTTCTTTGCCGGATTTATTTCCATTACAATTGCACTTCTTACCATTGGCTATCAGGCCATAAAAGCATCGCTGGCCAACCCAATTGATGCGCTTCGCTATGAATGAGTTGATTTCAAATCATTGCAAAGTCCTATAGAACCATTAATCATTACTTCAAGGACTCACAGTTTAAATTAAATACCTATTAAGTTGTTGGGAATTAAAAAATAATAATCATGACGAAAAAACTCAAAATTGGAATACTTGGATTTATAACCATTCTTTGTAGTTGTATTAGCTCTGATAAAGATAGGGCAGGACCACCAAATAAGTTTTCTGAATATACCGGAAGATACATCCTTAAAACTGATTTAGTATTTAATGTGAAGGAAGAGTCTGGTTTATTAACTCTTTTACCAAGTTTTTGGGGGTCGGCTCAAATTCTGGATCCTATTGATAAGGACACTTATAAATCTTTATTACACCCTCGAATGCTGTTTGAATTTAAACGAGATAGTACTGGGAAAATAAATTCTTTAGTCTCATCGGGTAATAATCAAATAAGTGGTACAGCACTCAAATTAGATTCGAATGAGCATGAGATTGTTGAACTTCTTTTAGAAGGTAGATTAAATGAAGCGGTCGTTAAACTAAATGATTCCGAAGAAAAGGTTTCGGAAGAAAGAATAGTGAATTTGGGATTTAGCTTAATTAGGTTTCGACGTTCTAAAGCTAGAATTGCATTTGATTTTGTTTCCAAGTTCAAATCAAAGTACCCCAACTCATTAGATCTGTATCAAATAAAAGGGCTGGCTTCTCTTTTACTTAATGACCGGGAAAATGCCGTAAAAGCATTTCAAGAAGCCCAACTTATTGATTCTACTAATTCAATGACTTTATCTTCATTGCGTTTACTCAATGCTCCAAATGCTACTCCAATGCCAAAAAATGCATGGAAACTCCCATTCGATATTAACGATTTATTTAAGCATCCTACTCAAAATGAAATCGAAAATGTAAAAAATGATTGGAAAAATAGGGATTTAAATAGTAAAAAATATCAAGTAGTAATAGAGAAACAAATTGAATTAAATGAAAATAAATATAAGGTGCGAATAATGAGCCATGAAGTACATGGTAAAAAACATTTTGGAGCAGTTTTAATTCCAAAAGGTGCAAAATTACAGAGTTCTCCAATTGTTTTGGAGTTGCATGGTGTTGATTCTCGGTATTCACCATTCAATATAACGAAAGCTAAAATGCTTAAGATATTGGGAGATAATTCGTCAAAAACTATAATAGCAATTCCATCTTTTAGAGGAAATAGTTTGATTCTGGGAGATTTAAAATACACTTCAGATGGATCACCTAAAGACGCATGGAATGGAGCAGCAGACGATGCAATTGCTTTTCTAAATGTAGTGCTCGATGAAGTACCTGAAGCCGACTCAACTCGAATTTCTGCTTTTGGCAAAAGTAGAGGTGGAACAGTTGCTTTGTTAATTGGAGCAAGGGACAAACGAATTGGAAGTGTTATAAACTGGGCAGGACCATCTGGTTGGTTTTCCAATATGGGAACTTTTGGTTGGTCATTAAAAGAACAGGTTCAATGGGCATTATGGGAACGTTGGTCTCCAGGTCGTGGTTGGGGAAGTGCTTCCCAATTCATAGATTGGTTTTTATCAGAATCTATAGAATCTGGTAAGTCAGATTTAGCGGATGTGCGTCATCTCATTTTATCATCTTCCCCAATATACTTTCTCCATAGTTTATCTGCTGTACAAATGCATTATGGAATTGAAGATGGATCCGTTCCTATTATTAACGCGGAAGTTCTTCAAAATGCTTTAGTGTCGCAAAATACGCCAGCTAATAAATTTGAGATATTTAAACATAAAAATGCAGGTCATGATCAACCTTATCCAAAAGCCTATCGACTAACTCGTGAGTTTTTACTAGAACAGTTTTCTGAAAATTAAAGATTAATCGGTAAGTATTTTAACAAACTAAATCATATCATATTCGTAGCTGTTTCTTAATCTGGGTTTCAATCAATTACCAGGAATTTCGATATGCTTAAAAATTACCTTACGATCGCTTTAAGAAATATTCGCAATCACAAAGCCTACTCCTTTATAAATCTATTTGGAATGGCTATCGGATTAGCCAGTTTCTTATTGATTATGCTGTACGTCCAGGATGAGTTAAGCTACGACCGATTTCATAATAAAGCGGACCAAATATACCGGGTTGTGACAGAAACCAGTGTGGTGGAACCTGGACCGCTTGCTGCAATATTAACAGATAAATTTCCGGAATTCAAGGATGTCACCCGGCTCTATTCATCAAATGTCTGGGGAAGAAGCGCATTGGTAAGCCATGAAAATAATCACTTTTATACAAACGGATTTTTTATGGTAGATCAAAACTTTCTGGATATTTTTACATTTCCCCTGATCCGGGGAGACCTTGGGAGAGCGCTTTCTGACGTCACATCTATAGTACTTACAGAAGAAATGGCTAAAAAATATTTTGGTGATAAAAATCCCATTGGTGAAGTTTTGGTATATGAAAACCAGTTTGAATTTAAAGTTTCAGGGATTCTCCAAAATATACCTGGAAATTCACATATGCAATTCGATTTCCTGGTGCCGTTAGAAAATTATGAGGTTATTCGTGAAGCACCCAACGGATTAAACCAGTGGTTTAACTCCGCTTTCATAACCTATGCACTTATTGAAAATATGGGTGATCGCCAGGAACTTGAAGAGAAAATATCAACAGGGGTCAAAGATCAATCAGGTGAGAAATTCGACCGTAAGCTTTCCCTGCAGCCTATTCAAGATATACACCTTCGATCAAATTTAAGAAGAGAGATTTCTGCAAATTCGAATATTCGTTCTGTTTATATTTTTTCTGTAATCGCGGTTTTAATTCTTTTAATAGCCTGCATTAATTTTATGAATTTAACCACTGCCAGATCAATAACCCGAGCAAAAGAAATTGGCTTGAGAAAAGTGATCGGGGCAAACCGAATTCAATTGATACGACAATTCATTGGTGAAGCTGTGCTAATGATAATGATTGCTGTTTTAGCTGGCTTACTTTTGGTGATTCTTGCTTTACCGGAATTTAACAATCTTGCCGGTAAAGAAATTTTATTGCAGTCTGAAAATTTCATTTTCTATGCATTTTTATTGGGTTTGGTTATTCTTGGTGTGGGATTGTTATCGGGTAGTTATCCTGCTTTCTACCTTTCTGCGTTCAGCCCGGCTGATGTAATAAGGGGGAAATCCGAGATTAAAAAGAAAAGCGGGTTGTCATTACGAAGTATACTGGTGGTATTACAATTTGCCATATCCATCGGACTCATTGCCAGCACAGCAATTATCTATCAACAAATGCAGTTTATGCACAACAAAAATCTTGGCTTTTCCAAAGACCAGGTTGTTATTATACCATCACGTAGAAGTGAAGAAGTGGTTAATAAAATTATCACTCTCAAAAACGAGATCAGTAAACACAGCTCTGTAAATCAATCGACAATCTCTTCTCAGATACCGGGACACAATTTATTTAGGAGAGGAATAAGAGTTAAAGGAGATCCGAGTGAAAAGTACCATTCTGTAAATTCGCTCTGGGTTGATCATGAATTCATAAAAACTTACCAGGTTGAGCTTGCTGCCGGAAGAGATTTCTCTGTTGAAATTTCCACTGATGCTACATCAGCCTTTATTCTGAATGAAACAGCAATAAAAATGCTTGATTGGGCAAATCCCACGGATGCCTTGGGAAGGCAAATTGAGTCTAATGGAAAGGAAGGCAAGGTTATCGGGGTGGCTAAGGATTTTCATTTCATGTCTCTGCATAGCAAAATACAGCCAACGGTAATGCATATTGTCCCCAGCCGTTTTTATGATCTATCCGTTCGAATTGAGACCAGCGATATCACATCCACTTTATCCTATTTTGAGTCAATTTGGAAATCCCTTTTTCCAAATCGACCATTTGAATATTATTTTCTTGATGCAGAGTATGGCATGCAATATCGCACAGATGAAAGAATGGCGAGGCTGTTAGGAATTTTTTCCGGACTGGCAATTTTAATTGCATGTTTGGGTTTATTCGGTTTAACCGTATTTATTGCCGAGAGAAGGACCAGGGAAATCGGTATTCGCAAAGTTTTGGGTGCAACGATTCCCAATGTAATGATGCTCATCTCAAAAGACTTCATGAAGCTCGTTATCATTGCCAATATAATCGCGTGGCCCATCACAATTTATTTCATGAATGAATGGTTGAAAGATTTCGCCTACCGGATCAATATTGAATGGATTACTTTCCCATTGTCAGGTTTGTTTGCTTTAGTTATTGCATTGGTTACTGTTAGTTACCATGCGGGACGATCTGCAATGATCAACCCCATAGAATCATTACGACATGAGTGATCAACAATGAACAATGAACAATGAACAATGAACAATGAACAATGAACAATGAACAAT
>CAYXGW010000143.1:0-12627 GCA_964464595.1 uncultured Deferribacteres bacterium | reverse complement strand
CGATCACTCCATCAGTTTACCCATTTTACGAGCTGTTGCGGCTGAACAGCCTGTGGGAATGGTGCATATAGACGCCCATACCGATACCAGTGATCTTGAATGTGGAGAGAAATTCACCCATGGCACTCCTTTCCGACGAGCAATGGAGGAAGGTCTCCTTGACCCAAAGAGGACGATTCAAATTGGCATTCGCGGGGCACAGAATACAGAAGAAAGCTGGCAGGCGTCTGAGGATGCGGGAATACGCGTCGTGTATATGGAAGAGTTTACCTCTATAGGGATTGAGGCCACTCTCGAAGAGGTAAGACACTTGGTGGGCCAGGGACCCACTTATGTCTCCTTCGATATCGACAGTCTCGACCCAGCCTTTGCCCCAGGTACCGGAACACCGGAAATAGGCGGTTTGACGCCTATTCAGGCACAGGCGCTGATACGAGGACTTGCAGGTCTTAATTTGATCGGCGGGGACGTCGTTGAAGTATCACCCCCTTTTGACCCCACCGGTAATACTGCCCTTATTGGCGCCACAATGCTGTATGAGATTGCGTGTGTTTTAGCGGATGCGGTCGTCCGAGAAAAACGTTCATAAAAGAATTCCCGGCAAAGCAATCCATCACATAGAAAACGGCTTCATAAATCCTCATAACAGCTCTACAATGGGATTCCTTGATTTTATCAAATGGCAATTGGGTAAAGGGCCAGCTGAAAAATCAACCATTCACGAAAATGAAATTCCTAAATATAATCCTGATATTGTTAAGCCTGATTTACACCGATTGTTGAATCCGGATTCGACACGAATTCAAATCACATGGATTGGCCATGCGACTTTCCTTATCCAAATTGCAGGGATCAACATTTTAACCGATCCGATTTTCAGTGATCGCAGCTCACCGGTTTCTTTCGCCGGTCCGAAACGATTGGTGGCACCGGGGATACGATTCGAAAACCTGCCTGAAATTCATGTCGTAGTGCTAAGTCATAATCATTACGACCACTTTGATTTGCCGACCGTTAAACGATTAGGAAACAATCCGAAATATTTTGTTCCGCTGGGTTTAAAGAAATGGTTCCAGGATAATAGGCTCGACAATGTCGTTGAAAAGGATTGGTGGCAAACCTCCGGTTTTAATGGGCTGAAATTTAATTGTGTACCCGCCCGGCATTTTTCCGGGCGCTCGCTTACCGACAGAAACAAAACACTTTGGGCAGGCTGGGTCATTGAAACACAACTTGGCAATATTTACTTTGCTGGCGACACAGGTTATTCACCCGATTTCCCGGCTATTGGAAAGAAGTTTGCGCCCATAAAAATTGCAATGATCCCTATTGGCGCTTATAAACCCCGCTGGTTCATGGCGCACGTACATGTAGATCCACCGGAAGCCGTTAAGATTCATCAAGAGGTTCAGTCAGAAACATCAATTGCTATGCACTGGGGTACTTTTAAATTAGCAGATGAAGCAATGTCCGAACCCCCGATTTATTTAAAAAAAGCTTTAAAGCAAGCAGGATTAAGTGAGGAGGAATTCATAGTAATGGCATTTGGGCAAACACTTGGTTTTTAAAAACTAATTAATTAACCTTTTCACCTGTCATCACGGAGGGATCTATTTTGAAACTAATTTATACTTACGATTTTACAATTGCCTTTATATGAAAATAGATTCTTCCTGAATGACAATTAGGAAACGTTAAGCTTAAAACTAAAATTTATGAATTATCCAAGTTAATTACTATAACATATAAAAATTGTATATATAAATATTAAACAAGGCATTATTCAACCTACCCTGCTTTTGCTATTCGGAATTACTCAATTCGTTGTAACATTAAATTGAACCGCAGTGCTGGTAAATCCGGCAAAAACGCCGAGGCCATTTTTAATATTTGTTTCGGGCTCGTTCAAATTACGGGAATCTTGCAAACCAAAAACGTATAAATCAGCATATTCCTGGTTGACTTTATAAACACGCACTTCATGATTACCCTTGTATGTTAAGTCAAAACGCCGGATTACATATTCGTTGTCCTGGGTCGGTCGTGAGCGAAAACTTCTAAATCGATTGAAGATGTCACCAAATCGTTCATTGATAAACACTAAATTGGTTTCGGTATTTTCAATAATGATAAAGTAGTAGGTGTCTTCATTTTCAAAATCCCACGTTACCCGAACAGTAGAGGTATCAAAACGGGCTGCAAAGAAATCCGTAGAAATCACATAATTTTCCGTTGAGATATCAACGTTTGCCGGCGCTCCGGGAATGATCGTTTCGCCAGTGATGATTTCGTTATCATAATCAACAATAATCTTAAAATTGTCACCGATATTTACATTCAAATCATTTCCCGGGTAATGGTAGTAACCTTCACCTCCAGGTGTCGATACAAGCTGGTAAAGCTGGCTGTTTCTTTCCAGTGATACCGTGGCATCATTAATGGGGATACCGGCGGTATCATCCGAGGTGATGGCATAGGTGGTCGACAATTGAATATCCGTGACAGCTTCATTTGTATACAGATAAGCTTGAACGACTACCTTATCCGTTTCAGGCAGAAGGGGAGAACTTTCTTCACATGCCATAAAGTTAGCCGCAACAGCAATCATTCCTAACAAAACGAATTTTTTCATGATTATTTCCTCTTTAATTTTCAATAAGAAATTTTGCATAGTTCATATTTTTATTAGACAGGATTTACAAGATCGACAAAGATATTACAATAATAATCAAATCTGGCTAGTCTCTTATCAATCATTTTCATCCTGTTGATCCTGTCTAAAAACAACCTTACTTCATTCCAATTCTGAATGTCAACGTCGGTGTAAAACCGAGTGTTGTAACATCCCGAACAATAACAGGACTTGTGTCTAAAACATATTCACGGTACCAAACATTGCCTCGATTGTAAAGGTTGAAAATCGATAACCCCAGGTTAAAATTCATCGTTTCGCTGCTGAATTTCCTGGTAACGCTCAAATCAAGCCGGTGGTATGCCGGCAATCGGTTTGCGTTTTTATCGCTCACGTTAATGTAACTTCGAGTATTTCCATCGATCAAATCGATGGAATATTGTGCTTCCGGAGAGGTAAACGGAGCGCCAGAAGCATAAACCCAGGTTGCCGCCAGGTTCCATTTACCGATGCCGTAATTTCCCACCAATTTCAATTCATGTTTCCTATCCTGATCCGCAGGATACGGTTCGCCATCGTTGAAAACATCGAGAGTGTATTCGACTTCTGCCAGCGTGTAGCTCAACCAGCCGCTGATCCGGCCACTCTTTTTCTGGGCCAGGAATTCGATACCCTGGGAAATCCCGGTTCCGAGAAAAAACAAGTCTTCCGGGTCCATATTCGGTCCTCGCCGAAATCGCTGGGAAAATTCAGCAACACCATCCAAATCCTTATGATAGGCTTCTACATCGAACAGGTAATGGGGATTTTCATAGCTGATGCCGATGATTCTATGCTCGGCAAATCCCGGGTCCAGTTGTTCGTCGGCCAACAACCAAAAATCCCGGTTGCCTTCCAAAACATTCTCGTTAACAATCCGATTGACGAATTGATGATACTGTCCCCAGGCGCCCTTCAAAGCAATATTTCTATTTAGATTCAGGCTAAATGAAGCGCGTGGCTCCCAGTATGTCGTTTTTGTCGGTTCGTAATTCGTACTTCGGACTCCGATTGTTACGGCCAATGGCTTGAGCACATTCCATTGATCCTGGAGATAGAATGAGGTTTGAGCCGCTTCATCATCCCGATCAAGGATATTGATGGTATCATTCACTGCAAAATTCAGGAAGACATCCGATTTCGTACGGCTGAAACCAAACTCGAATTTGTGAGCCGACGTCAACTGGTATTCATTATCTAAACGAAGAGTAAAATCTGTGACTTCATTTTCTTCCTTGGAGCTGAATGCGCGTCGAATTGTATTTTGATCTGCATTGGTAGTACTAAAACCGCTGGCGCTTTCGCTTTTGTATTTAGAGTAGGCAACCAGGAAATTCGAATAAAGTCGATCACTCCAGACTTTTGCCCACTTGCCGCTAACACCCGTATTCCCCCATTGAGTGATATCTGATATGGATGCACTGGCAGATGAATCACTTCTTGCTGCTGTCGGCCTGCGAAAATTGAGCTGGCCCAAATCCTGTGATTCATCCAGGTTGTCCCGGCCATTGTATAAACTAAAAGACAAAACATCGTTTTTTGACAGAGAATAAGTCAGCTTGCTATTGAGATCGTAATAGTAGAAATCCGGCACAAATGTTTCCTGCTGGGGCGCCTGGCGTGGCCCGCCGCGACGGCCGCCACCAGGTCCGGGTGGTTGTTGAGTTTGAGTATCCTCTTCGGAATTGTCGCCGTTGTTTTTCCCGCTTACTGCATTATAAATACTATCATAAATACCACTATTGATAAAATCCGTATAAGATCGGCGTAAAGAAATAAGCCAGGCACCCTTGCCGCCAATTGGAACTTGCAGAAGGCCACTGCCACTAAGCAGGCTTACATTTCCTACTGCCTGCAGATTATCATAGCTGCCGGATTTACCGGTGAGCTCCACGACACTGGAAGTTCTGCCGCCAAATTTTGCCGGAAACCCACCTTTGAAGACGCGAACATCTTTGACCGCTTCAGCGTTGAATGCACTGATGAAGCCAAAAAAGTGATCGACATTGTAAATTGTCATGCCATCATACAAAACCAAATTTTGGTCCGGTGTGCCGCCACGAATATACAAGCCGGCATTGCCATCGTTGACCGCGCTAATGCCAGGCAAAAGCTGCAATGAACGAAAAATATCTACTTCAGCGATGGCCGGCAATTTCGTAATTTCCCTGGGTGAAATTCTGAGCTGGCTTACGGCTTTCGATACTTCCATCGTTTGCAGGTTTTCAGCAGTAATAACAACTTCATCCCCCGAAATGACTTTTTGTTTCATTTTTATGGTTAATGATTCCATCCCTTTCTTGGCTTCAAGGGGCAGCTCAACCGCTTCATATCCGATGTAATGAACAAGTAAGGTACAAGGACCAACCGGCATATTAACCAGAACGAAATAACCATTCACATTCGATGCGGTGCCATATTTTGTGCCTATGACTGTGATATTGGCATAGGGCAATGTTTCACCGGATTTAGTGTCCCGAACGTATCCTTTTATATTAACTTTCTCTATTTTCTGCGCTATGGCGAGGCTTGTTACGATCATGAAAGGCAAGATCAAAAAAACAGTAAACTTAAATTTTCCCATTTTATTTCCTTTCTAACATATTTTCAAAATACGATTTATCATTAAACTTACCAAAAATTGGAATGTCACGTTTTCAGCATTTGGTATCGAAGGATGCACACATTTCACTAATATAATAATACGAATGAATCTTCATTGACCCTTTGTTAATTTCTGAATATCGGTAAATATTTTAGACAATTGCCAGGCTTACGGAACCCAATAAAATTCTAGTTTTGATATTTAAATGAGAAGTTAACTATCTGGTATTTATTTCGCATGAACATAAATACAAATGGCGCTTGCAATACCTTCCATATTTGTGACTAGTAACGTATTGATGGGATTAAATATGAGACGATTGGGTTCTGTAAAAACAATCATCTTTAATCCTCCATCTCTGTACGCTTTGCATCGTATTCCTCTAAGTATTTTCCACTTTCGGCATCGAAAGGCTTGTCGTGGCCGGGGACAATGATTCCTTGAAACTCACCAATCTTCTTTTGGCTCTCCAAATACAAATGGTTGTCATGGCAATACGGAAAATCAATTTTGTTCAAGCGGAAGGCGGATTTTGTGGTGAGAGCATCTCCCGTAACCAGAAACGGCTTTTCCGGGGTATCGATTTGAAATGCATAATGCCCTATCGAATGGCCGGGTGTCGGAATAGCATGAATAAAATCAAAAGGCCAATCCTCCTCAATAAAATGGATCTGTTCGGTATTTCCCACAAGGTCATCCTGCCATTGCAAAGACATCTGCTGTGATAATGGACCATACAATTCAATTTGATTTTGATTAAACTGCGGATAAAAAGATTTTAGGACATCCGAAATCAATTTCTGGTCAGCACCATGAAATGCATTCATATAATCCCGCTGAAAAAAATAATCTCGTTCACTTAAATAGATCTCAGCTTGTGGAAAATGCTGATTTCCGCCGACATGATCCAAATGAACATGGGTGTTCAAGACATAATGGATATCAAAGGCGGATAATCCCATTTTATTCAAAACATAAACGATCTCATGTTGATTTACAAAACCGGTATCGATTAGAAAATTGGTTTTGTCAATTTTGACCAATGTGGATGAAACCTGAATGACTTGGGCAGTTTCTTCTTTTGAGTTGTTAATGAAAGTAAAAAAATGCGTAATATCCATGAATCAAAATCTCCGAAATAGAACTTCAACCTGAAAAATTCAACACAGATCAAACCGAATTGATTTGAAAACAAATATTGTTTAAAATTTGGGCAACGGCAAGAAATTTATGCGGTGTCGGGAGCTAAAACAGGTTTTGTGGCTCCGGAATAGCTAACATGGATAATTCATGAATCATGTTTTTAAGCTTAAAACATCCAATGTCATTCAGGCCCATAGACCCCCGATAAAAGCACTCGGGGGTGACATTTTTGGGGTTCTCGGTAATCATAACCTGTGTCACTGGTTTACAAAAACTGTCATTCCCGAATGCTGCTATCGGGAATCTTGTTACACCTTAAAAATAAGGAAGGGAAATTCCTCCCCTTGCAAGTTCAATATACCGAACATTACATGGTACCATATTTTTTTGCGCTCTCATGATTCCGGTTTTCATTTCCTTTCAAAAAATCTCTTGATTTCCAATTCACCAACTAGTAAAATGCAAGAGTACAGGATCATATTTGAAAACCCCACTTTTATCTAATCAGAGAGGATTGATATGTTGAAGTGTCTTTTGTTGGTTTTAATCGCAACCCAGTTACTTTTAGTCGCTTGTAGTTCGGAAAAGCAGTCTACTTTTGGCAAAAGGGCATTTGTAGGAGCGAGCATCATTGATGGCAGCGGCCGTGAAGCCATCGCAAATGGGGTGTTGGTGGTTAGCGCAGGTCAAATCGAGGCTGTTGGGTCTGCCGAGACTGTCCGGATACCGGCTGATGCCCAGCGTATCGATGTTAGCGGGAAATTCATTATTCCCGGTTTAATCAATACCCACGGCCATGTTGGCGGCACCTTGGGACTCGAGGGCGGCCATTATTCCGAGGAAAATATCTTACGGCAACTCAGGCTGTATGCTCGTTATGGCGTTACCACTGTCAATAGCCTTGGCGGAGATGGTGAAGAGGGCGCAGGTTTGCGGGCCGCGCAAAATAATCCCGATTTGGACCGGGCGCGCTTGCTGGTTGCCGGCGCTGTAGTTACCGGTGAAACAGCGGAGGAAGTGCAAGCTGTGATAAATCGGAATGCAGCTATGGATGTAAACTTCATCAAAATTCGTGTAGATGATAATCTTGGCTCCTCGAAGAAAATGCCGCCTGAGATTTACCTGGCTGTGATCGATTATGCTCACCGGAAAGGTTTGCGGGTCGCATCGCACTTATTTTATTTGGACGATGCGAAATCACTTCTAAACAGCGGTGTCGATTTTATCGCCCACAGTGTTCGTGACCGGGAAGTGGATGATGAGTTCACCCGTATGCTAAAGTCAAAGGGCATTGGCTACTGTCCGACATTGACACGTGAAGTGTCTACTTTCGTTTATGAAAACGTGCCGGATTTCTTCGACGATCCTTTTTTCTTGCAAGAAGCCGATCCTGAAGTTCTCGAACAGCTTAAGGATCCGGAACGTCAAAATCGGATAAGAAATAGTAAATCAGCGCAGCAATATAAAAAAGCATTGGAAGTGGCTTCTGTCAATTTAAAGAAACTGGCGGATGCCGGCGTAAAGATTGCTTTTGGTACGGATTCAGGACCGCCAGCGCGGTTTCAAGGATATTTCGAGCATCTGGAATTGGAACTGATGGCCAAAGCCGGACTTACGCCAAACCAAATCATCGTTTCAGCAACAGGCGATGCAGCCAGTAGTCTTGGATTGGAAGATGTCGGCACGCTTGAACCGGGGAAATGGGCGGATTTTATTGTGCTGATAGATAATCCTTTAGAAAATATTAAAAATACGCGCAGCATTGAATCTGTTTGGATAGCCGGGAATCGGGTGCCGGAGGGGAAACAGTAGTTTGTAAAATTTCAAAATTTGAACTCATTTTTCCTCTTGACTTTTCCATATCTGGCACTACATTTTTTTGATATCAAAAAACTTGTGAGGATATGATATGGTTAAAAATTCGACCAAATATGTCATACATTTTCTAATTTGGGGGGTACTTTGGGCAGTTTTCTTCCGACCTCTTCCGTGCATTGCACAAGAAAATGTAATAAAGCTCATTAAAGAAGGTACCAAATTAAACGAAGAAGAGGTTGAGCAATTGCAAAAGACATTGGAAACCAATCCGGAAAATTTGGCTACCCGATCTAAGCTGCTCAGCTATTATTTTGAAAACAGAATGCAATCAGACCTCCAACGAAATGCATATCAAAAACATTTGATGTGGATCATTCAAAATCGACCTGAGGCGGAAGTTTTGGGAAAGAGGATCGCACAAGTATCATCACGCGATAGTTCGTTTTACAATGAAGTTAAGGAATTATGGCTTAATCAAATTAAAATCCACCATAACAATGCGATCGTACTTGACAATGCAGCCGAGTTATTTCTTAGGGCGGGAATGGAAGTAAATATTGACACCCTGAATAAGAGAGTATCTATACTTACAAATTATGACAAACCCTATCTTTATCCGGACTTAGATTTAGGAGAAGAACTTCTAAAAAAGGCGCAAATCCTGCAACCGGATAAATCTAAATGGCCAGAGAAGCTAGCAAGGCTCTATGTAAGAACTATAAAATATAAGTCAGGTGAGGAAAAAAGAAAAGAAATCGAAAAAGCCTTAGAACATTTTGAGATTGCTTTAAGCCTTACAATGGATGAAAAAAGCAGGTTTAATTTACTTAGACGTATGGCTAATACTGCAATGCGAGTGGATAAATTGGCACAGGCCAAAACTTACGCAGATAAATTATTGAAATTAGCGCCACAATACACAGATGATCGAAATTATGGGGATGCCATTCATCGAGGGAATTTGATACTGTGCGAGTTCGCCCTACAGTCGGACAATTTGGAAGAAGCAAAGAAGTATTTGATCGAGGCTGGCAAAACACCAGGAGGCAAAGTACTTAATTTTTCGGGGCCTGATACGACGCTTGCGAAAAAATTATTGGTAATTGGCGAACGGGAAGCTGTTATACAAATACTTTCAACTCTGTTCCAATTTCTGGAAACGAGGGTCCGATCGTTTGAAGAGCTGGATAGCTATCGTTAAAGGAGGGGACACGCCGGTTTTTGACGTGAATTTAGAAGGAACTAATACTGCCATATTCACCACAGGGCTGAATAAAAAGAAGCGACCTGTTGATAATATTGAAGAAATCTCAATCACCGCAGATAAAATCTATATATTTACTTACTGGCACTCTCTTTCTCAAGAAAAGCACGACTATCTTTGTAACATATACGATGGGGCTGGAAGACTTGTGTTCCAACATAAGATGGATCTCAACCCCAAGAAAGACAAATGGTATACATGGGCTTGGTATACATTTAAGAAATATGCCGATAAACCTGGCGAGTGGAGATTTGAAATCTTTCTCGATGGCGAAAAAGTCAAAGAAAAATCGCTCGTGGTTTTGAATCGAGATGGAAAACCATATGATCCTTCTCGAATCAATAATTTTTTAAAACAACATAAAATAATTGAGCAATCACTGGCAAAGTACAAATCTTTGCGAGGATATCAAGATAGCACAATTATAGAAATACAAATGAAGCTGCCGGGAATAAACAATAGGATTACAATGCCATATTTATTTGCATTTGATCAACCCAATCGCATCCGAATTGAAACTAAATTTATGCCAATGTCAGACATGGCTATTATTAGCGACGGCGATACCTTAACAAATTATATGGCACGATTGAATCAATACACAAAAGTTACAGCTCCTGAAACATTTGGCCAAATGGAGTCTAATAGAGCAAATCAGTTTACAGGCTATTTTCAGAACATCATACTCAGCCCGGTCCCCGAGCGAGAGCTTTTAGAACATGTAAATGAGCTGGTTGAATTGGAACAGGAAGAGGTCGATGGAATTCCTGTCACTGTTTTTGAAATCACTCAAACCATTGGATCTCTCACATCGAGTAAGCTGCCATTTCCGGTAGATTTGGATAAGCACATCAAAATAAAACTTTGGATTGGAAATGAAGATTACCTGGTAAGAAAAATTGTGTATTCACTCAACTTGAAAAACCTGGATCTAGAGATGCCTGAAGAGCAGATCCTCTTCATGCCAACAGAAATGAGTTTGATTGAACATCATAAATCGATTCTGATTAATCCAACATTTACAAAAGACTTTTTCGTTTTCGTTCCACCAGAAAACGCAAAACATGTAGACCAATACGTTCCACCAACTATGAAGACAATGGATAAAGCAGAATTAGTCGGGAAGCCTGCTTCTGAATTTGTCTTAAAAGATCTCGATAGCAATGAAGTGAGTTTAGCAAAATTCAAGGGCAAAGTCTTGATTGTGGATTTCTGGGCGACTTGGTGTAAGCCATGTGTGGAACAAATGCCGACTTATGTTGCGATCCACTCTCAATATGAACCTCAGGGGTTTGCCATAATCGGAATTTCTGTTGACGAAACTGTCGATGTAGTTCGAAAGTTCGCCGAGAAACACAAGATAAATTTCCCTCTGTTGATGGCAGATGAAAATATACAACAACACTATGGTAATATCTCCGTCATTCCAACGACCTTTATGATCGATAAAAACGGCATTGTGAGATATGTTTACAAAGGTTCCCCACCAAATAAGTTTGTCTTTCAAAAACATGTGGAAGAGTTGCTAGCAGAGCAGATCATCCAAAAGTAACTTTGAAAATACTCGCAGCATTGCATCTGTTTGGATTGCCGGGAATCGCGTGCCAGAGGGGAAATAGAAGTGAGTAATTATTTGACCTGGAATTTAGAAGTTGCACAAATAATTGGGCATAAATATATTTAAGTCTACTCTAAAACCGATTCCATCGCCTCCCTAAAAAAATTTTATACATAAAAACAGTATATATGAGAGCGATGGAATCGTTATCCCACCTTTTTGAAATAACCCATTTTTCTATCTCAAGAAATATCTCGAATTCTCAATCAATAATTTTTTCAATAATTTTATTTTGATCGACTCAAACAAATAAAACGAATGTCGCTGAAAACCAGGTTCTTTGATTTGCTTTTGGAAGAAAATATTTTAAATTTTTTATGTGGTTATTTGTATCTAACAAGTATTTATAATTATGAATGTTATAACAGTTGTTTTCGCGGGTCTATTTATTAGTTATATGCAAATCAACAAGCAGAAAGGATGAAGAGTATGACAAAGGATGCATTCTTAACCAGACGTTGGAACAATATACTATTTGTGTGGCTGGGCATGGCCCTAGGTGGTTTGCTCCTCTTACCGATGTGCTCGCCGGACACCGTTGTTGGCCAGCATGCAGTCTCCGGCCTTAAGCTGGTCACCCCCGCCGACTTAGACAGCCTCAAGGGGGCCAGCGGGCTCATGCTCGCCCCCGATGGCGCGCACCTCACCTTTGAGCAGGGCGGGGCCATCTGGATCCTTTCGACCAGGCCCGGCAGCACCCCACGCAAACTTGTCGAGGGATTTACCCACACCTGGGCGCCGACCGGGACCGCGCTCGCGTTCTACCGAAGGATCAAAGAGTCGGGCGAACTGCAGATCTTCACCTTCGATCTCGAGACGGAGCGGATCGATCAACGCACGAACGTGCCTGGTGGCGTCGCCATGGACAAGATCGGGTGGTCCAGAGAAGATGTGCTCGTTTTCTCGGTGCAGGTTCCGCTCGAAACCCTCCCCAACGCGAGATCGGGACCCGAGCCGGCGTCGGCAGAGCAGGGCACCCCGCTGGTCTTACAGAAAGACAGTCCCGACGGCTACGCGTTCGCCGGCATCCTGACCGGGGTCAGTGGGCCGCGCTCGAAGACCGTGGAAACGGTGAGCGAACTCTTCCTCCACGACTTGCCGAGCGGCAAGACGAGACAGTTGACTCATGATGGGGCTGGCTACCACAGTCCGGCCTGGTCGCCCGACGGCAAGATGATCGTGTGCGCCTCGCGGGAGGGCCGCGGCAGAGGCGTTTGGGAATCGGCGCTCTACCTCATTGACGCTACGAGCGAGGAACGCACCCTGATTGCGCCCGCCCTCGAGACGAGGAAGCTCCAGCCCGCTTGGTCGCCCGATGGCCGCCGCATCGCCTATAGTTATCACTCCTTCACTGGCCGTGCTATCCATGGGGTGGCGCTCGTCCAGGTGGAGGGAGGGAAGAATATCGGAGCGCCCGCCGAGGTGCTCTCGGCGCTAGTGCTGGATTTGGCCTGGTCGCCCGACAGCCGCTCGCTGTTGGTTATTTACATGGAGGGTGTGGTCCAGCC
>CAYXGW010000142.1:0-13189 GCA_964464595.1 uncultured Deferribacteres bacterium | reverse complement strand
AACAGTCGGGATTTTTCCAGGAGTACTAAGATCGCCATCATTAAGACTCAGTTCAACTGCACCGTTGTCGTTGGTCAGCATTGAACCGATACGTTTGCTGGTTGAGAGCGCAGCTGCTAACTCAGGAACTGGCGGGTTCTCTGTTTGCAAAACTCTTTCCAGTTCATTGTCAGCGTCATAGGCGACGACCAAGAGATTAGAAACACCCATTCCAGTTTCTTTATGGGTAATCCGTGCAAGAATCTTTTTCATGATATCCTCCCAAAATGTTAATTCAAAGTTGTTATATTAGGCTAAATGATGTGTTATAACCTACGTGGTTTGTGATCTAATCTGTCTGCAAATGTGGCTGCTAACGATGTGCAATCTATTATGTTCTTTAATAACTTTTATGAATAGCATTAATTTTACCCAAATTTTTAGCTAACTCATCTCTAAAAATCTATCACCTCAATCCAAAGCAATTGCCATATTCAAAAAGCAAATAAAACTACATCCTCCATAAAACATGAATGTTGTGCTCTGGATTAATTAATACTTAGAAATTACGAATGACTTATTGAATTTTTTTTTTGTAGAATTAAGAATTATACAATTTTTGCCTTGCCTCAATAACCCCTGTTAAATTGTGGTATTACTTTTTAAGTTTAAAGCACCGTAAATCAAAGACATCTAGAAAAAGAAAATACGTAATCGAAAATTAATTAATCACTAAAATAATTTAGCATGGTTGTCTTTTTCTGAATTGAATTATTCTGTTTTTAGAATCCAAAAGAATGGAAGGATCATCCCTTTACTATCGAATTCTGAATTTATCATAATCCGCCAAAGTATCCACATCAAAGAAATACGTTTCCTTGCGAATTTGTACCTCAATTATCGAATCAGAATGTTTGTCGATTACTTCCCTTGCTCCATTATCACCTTGTATTCTTAATAGATCATCAGTAAATATCTTAGAAAACAAAACCGGATTTCCTCTTTTGCCCTCAAATGTCGGAACAATGATGGATGGAGCTTTTGAGTCAATAAATGAGTCTAGTAATTTTTTAATATAGTCCTCTGTGATGTATGGCATATCCCCGAGACAGATTATATAGCCTTCAGTTTTTCGTGAAGCAGCCGAAATCCCGCATTTGATAGAGCTCGCCATACCGGTTTGGAATTCTCTATTATGAATGATGTGAACATTGGATTTTTTTATGGCTTCTGCTATTTTATCATTCTCAAAACCCGTCACTAAAATTACTTCTGCAATAGGTAAGTTTGTAATCGTTTTCACTACTTGGCCAAGTATAGAACTGTCCATGAAGGGTTTGAGGAGTTTGTTCTTATCACCAAATCTTGTTGAACTACCGGCAGTGAGGATGATGGCAGAAATATTATATTTTGTGTTAACAAGATTTATGGGCATGACAGTTTATTAGGTTTTTGAAGAGCGATGTGCGTGAAGCGAGAAGCGACTCCTCAAGTGGTTTATCCTTTTGTTTGAATAGTTCAGACACGCTTCAATCTTTCACTTTTTGCCCCCTGCATCATCGCTCTTCTCTTTTCGCTTTTCGGAAACAATCTGTGCTAAAATACTTAATGCAATCTCTTCCGGTGTTCTTGCGAAAATATTCAATCCAACCGGCGCATGTATGCGATCGATATCCTCCCTGGAAAAGCCAGCTTCTAATAACCTCTTTTTTCTTTTTTCATGCGTTTTTTTACTGCCCAGGGCTCCGATATAAGCTACCGGACTTTTCATTAAAATGTGTAAAGCAGGATCGTCAATTTTAGGATCGTGGGTGACCAGGACAACATAAGTATCCTCATTCAACTCAATGTCTTCTAAGGCTTCTTCCGGCCATTTATCGAGAAGCTGATCCGGCGGTACCGGAAATCTCTGCTGGTCTGCAAATATCTTCCTGGGATCGATGACAGTGGTCTCAAATTCTAACTTTCTTGCTAATTCCACCAATGGGATTGCAATATGAGATGCTCCAATGATAATGACCTGATCCCGCCGGGGAAATACATGAGCAAAAATTGGGATACCATCAATTGTTGTTTCTTGACTTTTTCCGGATTGAAAAGTATCAATGGCTACATTCTTTGCTTTGCTTGTTAAATTACGCCAGTCTCCCAGGGAATTGCCATTTGCATAAACCAGAAGATGTCCTTCCGGTTGACCATTTAGCACGGAGAGCAAAACCACAGGAAAGTTGTTTTCAATTTCGTTAACTACAGCATTCCATATATCCGTATCATAAAAATGATTTGTAAACGCCAGGTGTTTTTCAACAAGAACCTTAATCTTTCCCCCGCAAGTCAATCCAACCGACCAGGCAGTATCGTTTGAAACACCAAATTCTAACACCCTGGGAACACCGGTTATCAAAACAGAAACCGCTTCTTCGATCACTGCATTTTCAACACAGCCACCGCTTACGGAACCGGCTATCTGTAATTCTCTTGTGATTGCCATCACAGATCCAACTTCCCGGGGCGCCGAACCCCATGTTTGGATCACTGTGGCAGTAGCAAATGGGTTGCTTTCACTGACCCATGATTTTAATTGATTTAGAATGTCCCGCATAATTTTTTAATTTTGAAATGATAATAAAATCTTGTATATTCAAAATTCACCTGGATTAGATCAAACTTCTAATACGAAATGTGTTCTCCACAAACTAGTTAGTTTTAAATGAAAATTCCAGTTCCTTTTGTATTAAATTGATTAAGGTTTATACTTGAAGGACACTTTTATTTTTGGAGTTTTTGGATGAAGTATGATACCCTGCGCCAGCTGAAGGATTTTACGTTAATGGATAACGGTGAACCAGCTGACTTGTGAGAAAATTCCATAGCTTTAGATCAAAAAATTATTTATAATGAAAATAATTCTTTAATTTTGCGTATAATATCAATAATCTTGTAAAGATAACGGTTGAATGACAGATAAATAAATAACCTATAGAAGAATTCACTAAGAGGTTTGGGTTTATGAAAAAGAAATTATTAAAAGGTTTTATACTCGTTCTTTCGCTTTCTATTTTATTAGGAAGCAAGACCTATGATTCTGATAAAATTTCCTACCAAAACTTATCGCCGGAACAGGAACATCAGCAAATAAGCAAGCTGATAACGCGCTTGTTAACCCAAAACCACTACCAGAAAAGAGAACTTAACGATTCTCTATCTTATGAGGTTTTTAACCGTTATATCGATCGACTCGATCGCAACCGCATTTATTTTCATGAGTCGGATATCCAGTCATTTGAAAAATATCGTTACCAATTGGATGATTATTTAAGGACTGGAGATGTTGATGCTGCTTACACGATGTTTAATGTATACCAACAAAGATTAGCGGAACGGTTGGAATATGTTTTTAATCGTCTCAAGACAGAGTTTGATTTTACAATTGATGAATATATTGAATTTGATCGTGAGGATTTACCCTGGTCAAAGACAACAGCAGAACTTGATGATATTTGGCGCAAACGCCTAAAACATGATGCTCTTAATCTAAAACTCTCTGGTAAAGACTGGGAGGGGATAACAAGTACTTTAGAAAAACGTTATAAGAGAATTCGAACCAACCTGTCTCAATTTCAAAGTGAAGATGTTTTTCAAATATTCATGAACGCATTTTCAGAATCATTTGATCCCCATACCAGTTATTTCTCGCCTAAAAGTTTTGATGATTTTAAAATTAGAATGAGCCAGGCGTTTGAAGGGATTGGCGCCAGGTTACAGATTGAAGATGAGTTTACAAAAGTAGTGGAGATTGTTCCGGGGGGCCCTGCTGATAAAGGAAAGCTTTTATTTCCAAATGATAGAATCATAGGAGTAGCTCAAGGCCATGACGGTGAACTGGTTGATGTGGTTGGCTGGCGGTTAGATGACGTGGTTCAATTAATTCGGGGAAAGAAAGGAACTACGGTGCAATTGCAAATCCTGCCAGCAGAAAAAGGTGCGGATGCGGCGGCTGAAACTATTGCAATCGTCCGGGAAAAAGTGAAACTTGAAGATCAATCTGCAAAAAGTGAAATCCTGGAAATTGAACATGGTGAAAAGGACTATAAATTTGGCGTAATAACAATCCCAACATTTTATTCAGATTTTGAAGCAAGGCGAAGAGGCGAAAAAGAATACAAAAGTACCAGCCGAGATGTTAGAAAACTATTGGATGACTTAAAATTAAAATCAGTCGATGGGATTATTATCGATCTTCGTAACAATGGCGGTGGATTTTTAAATGAAGCAGTCGAATTAACCGGGTTGTTTATTGAAAAAGGTCCGGTAGTTCAAGTTAAGGATATGCGTGGCAGAGTTAATGTAGAGAGAGATTCAGATAGAGAATTAGCCTATGATGGACCGCTTGCAGTACTTGTGAACCGGCTTAGCGCTTCGGCTTCAGAAATATTTTCTGCAGCTATACAGGATTACAATAGAGGAATCATTATTGGCAGTCAATCTTTTGGCAAAGGTACTGTTCAAAACGCCATTGATTTGAATAGATTCGTGAAAAATCCATCGAAAAAATTGGGTCAGCTTAAATTAACCGTAGCTAAATTTTATCGCATTGATGGGGGTAGTACGCAACATGTTGGAGTAATCCCGGACATCTCCTTTCCATCACGATATAATCTGATGGAGATCGGTGAAAATTCGAGAGACAATGCTTTATTGTGGGACGAAATCGAACCTCTTGAATACGATGATCTAAACGCTGTTTCAAACGTTATACCGCAATTGGATCGTCAATCAAATTTGCGATTATCCAGAAACGAGGATTTCGCCAGTTTGAAAGAGAATCTGGCTGAGTATAAAGATGGTCGAGAGAAAACGCGGATTACGCTACAAGAAGTTAAAAGGAAAAAAGAACGGGAAAAATCGAATAAAAAGAAAGATTCGGATTCGTCAAAGGATGATGATTCCAATAAAGATAAAAAGAAGAATGATTTATTGTTGAATGAAAGCGCTCATATTTTAAGTGATTACATCGTAATTTCACAAAATTGAATTTATTAGCCAATCTCGAAAATTATTACCCACATAAAATGAATCGCAGTGTTTGCGAAAACCCAGGATAATATATTTTTTCTAAGAATTTACAAACTTCGCAGTTGAAGTTTTCTTTTTAGCCCTATCATGGACCCGTTCGATAATTATCTCAACGATATAAAAACCCAATTTCTAAAACATAAGGGGCTTGTTGAAGACTCTATTTACCAAATCAATGAAAAACAATTTTTTCACCAAATTGATGAAGAATCCAACAGTATCGCAATTCTTGTGAAGCATTTGTCGGGGAATTTGATTTCTCGTTGGGCAAAATTTCTTACTACAGATGGCGAGAAGCCGGATCGAAATCGAGATGCCGAATTCATTATCACCGAGACTGACACAAAAGAAAACCTTATGATCCGATTGGAGTTTGCCTGGCATGTCGTATTCGAAACTTTTGAATCCCTCACTTCTGATGATTTAGAAAAAACAATTTTTATCAGGGGTGAACTTCATACAGTCATAGAAGCGATCAATCGTGGGGTAACACACTGTGCCTATCATACCGGCCAAATCGTGTACTTAGCAAAGTATTTTTCTTCTAAAGATTGGCGCTCGCTAAGTATTCCCAAAGGAAAATCCAAAGAATTTCATGAAAAAATGAAAAAGAATATTGGGCTAAATGAAAAAGGCTAAGTTGGACAATGATTTAAATAATTATTCAAAAATCAATCGTAAATTGTGGAATGATTTAACAAGAATTCACGAGAAGTCAGATTTCTACAACCTGGAAGAATTTAAATCAAGCCGCAATTCATTGAAACAAATTGAAATCAAAGAAGTTGGGGAAGTTGCCGGTAAATCCATGCTTCACTTACAATGCCATTTTGGATTAGATTCAATCTCCTGGGCGGTGAAAGGGGCGCAAGTAACGGGTGTGGATTTTTCGAGTGAAGCGATTTCACTTGCCGATTCATTAAGCCAGGAATTACAAATACCTGCACATTTCATCTGTTCGGATATATATGACTTGACAGATAGTCTAGACCAAAAATTCGA
This sequence comes from uncultured Deferribacteres bacterium, assembly GCA_964464595.1. Taxonomy (GTDB): domain Bacteria; phylum Zhuqueibacterota; class JdFR-76; order JdFR-76; family DREG01; genus JADFJB01. Next base: position 7,132 of record CAYXGW010000142.1, on the reverse strand, counting down.
TATTGTCTTTACATCTTATGGTGTCCTTAATTGGCTGAATGATTTGAATAAATGGGCAAGTTTGATTGATCATTATCTCAAACCTGGTGGTTTCCTTTATATGATTGAATTTCATCCATTGCTAGGTATGTTAAACGATAAAGGGGAATTTGAATATGGTTACTTCTTTCAATCTCAACCGGAACATTTTTTTCAGCAAGGATCTTACGCAAACCCGGATGCGGATTTTTCGCAAGAGTCGTATGAGTGGGCGCATGGCGTGGGCGAGATTGTCACTGCTTTAATCAAAGCGGGACTTAAAATCGAGTTTCTCCATGAATATCCCTATAGTTCCCATAACTGTTTCCCTTTTCTGGAAGAAAAAATTCCTGATCAATATATTGTAACAAATAAACACATGTCAATACCGCTAATGTTTTCAATAAAAGCAAAAGCCTGATTATTTGATCAAATTTGAAAAAAGGATGCTTCAATAAAATTTCTCTTGATTGAAAATAAATAAAACTGTAAAATAATGTTTTAATTTAACTTAAATCATCCACAAATATATATGACAGAGAAAATCAAACTTTCGCTTTCGGTAAATGGAGAGAAATACGAGCGATCCGTACATTCGAATCTGCTGCTAAGTGATTTTATTCGACAAGAGTTAAACCTAACCGGTACACATGTGGGTTGTGAGCATGGTGTTTGTGGTGCATGTACAATTTTAATGGATGGCCAAGCCGTTCGGTCTTGTATATTATTTGCTGTGCAAGCAGACGGACATGACCTGCTTACAGTAGAAGGCTTGACAAAAAGCGGTGACGATGCACTGCATCCGTTACAATCGGCTTTCCGGCAAGCTCATGGATTGCAATGTGGATTTTGCACTCCTGGCATTTTGTTGACTTTAATCCCTTTCCTGGAAGATCATGAAAATCCCAGTGAACAAGAAATTCGCGAAGCATTATCGGGTAATCTTTGCAGATGCACGGGATATCAGAATATTGTTGAAGCAGTAAAGTTATACTCAAAACAGAGGCTATAATAAATTTACCACAGAGGCACGGAGACACAGAGAAAAGAAAATGAATCGAGAAGATAGAAATAAATTAAGCGGAATTATTCTCGATTTATCCATTGAAGTTCATAAAAATCTAGGACCTGGCCTGTTGGAATCAGTGTATGAAACTTGTTTGTGCAAAGAGTTAGATCTAAAAGGAATTAATTATAAAAAGCAGCTTTCATTACCTGTTAATTATAAAGGATTTCAACTAGATGCAGATTTTAGAATAGATATTTTAGTGGAAAAAGAAATTATAGTTGAATTAAAAGCTGTTGATGTTTTATTACCAGTTCATGAAGCTCAATTGTTAACTTATTTAAAACTTGCTAATAAAAGAATAGGTCTTTTAATCAATTTTAATGTGCCAAAATTAGTAGATGGATTTAAACGAATGATTAATGGATTATGATTAAAGAACTCTGTGTCTCCGTGCCTCTGTGGTTTTCTTTTTTTTACCACAAAGATACTTTTTTACCACGAAGACACAAAGACACAGAGAAAATAAATGAATCACGTAGAAAGAGATAGTCGAAGTGAATATAATTAAAAATCTCCGTGTCTCAGTGCCTCTGTGGTTTTCTTAATAGGATGAATCAAATTGCAAAAGTACTTCGGTAAACCAATTCTTCGGAACGAAGATCCGCTCCTGCTTACCGGCCAAGCCTTGTTTGTAGATGATGTAAACCTTAGTGGGATGTTACATGTCGCTTTTCTCCGCAGTGATTATGCTCACGGAAAAATCAACAGTATCGATGTCTCTGAAGCGCTTAAACGACCGGGAGTCATTGCAATTTACACAGCTGAAGATTTGGGGGATTATTGGCAACCCGGACCTTTGTTGGTACCGCCTCCGCCCATCAAGGATTTGACATTTCATGAAAGAACGCAAGTCCCATTGGCAAAAGATAAAGTCAGGCACGTAGGAGAAGCGATCGCTGTCGTGGTTGCTGAAAGCCGCTACATTGCTGAAGATGCATTGGACGATATATTTGTAGATATCGATCCATATGCCGTTGTGGTTGATCTTGAGAAAGCATTATCACCTGATGCTCCTTTAGTTCATGATGATCTTGAATCCAATCTGGCAGCACATGTCATTCAGGAAAAAGGCAACTATGAGTCGATCAAAAGCCAGGCTGATTGCATTATCAAACGGCGTTTTATGTACGACCGGGGTGTTTCGGCTGCAATTGAAAATCGTGTTGTCGTTGCGAATTGGAACGATAGGAGTAAGCAATTAAAAATATGGGATACAACCCAGGCGCCGATTCCTATTCGAAATGGCCTTGCTGGAATGCTGGGACTTTCTCAAAATCAAGTCAGGGTGATTGCACCTTTTATAGGTGGTGGATTTGGTCCTAAGATTATGATGTTTTATCCGGAAGAAGTATTGATCCCATGGATATCAATGAAATTGAAGCAACCGGTTAAATGGACCGAAGATCGAAAAGAAAACTTTTTTGCGACGACCCAGGAACGGAGCCAGATCCATGATGCGGAAATTGCCTTAACAAAAGAAGGTGAAATTCTAGGTGTGCATGACGTATTCATCCACGATACCGGCGCTTATGATCCTTATGGGTTGACAGTTCCAATCAATAGTCAATGTACGCTTTTGGGGCCGTATGATATTCCCAATTATTACTCTGAGTTTAAGGCTGTATTTACCAATAAAACAACTGTAACACCGGTTCGGGGAGCAGGCCGCCAGCACGGTGTGTTTGTCATGGAACGGTTGCTTGATTTTGCCGCAAAAGAATTAAATATCGATCGGACAACTATTCGCAAGAAGAATTTTTTAAAGCCGGATCAGTTTCCTCATAATCATCAAATTATCTTCCAGGATTTTATGCCGTTAGTGTATGACAGTGGTGATTATCAACCTGGTTTCGAAAAAGCCGAGAAGATTATTGGCTATGACCAATTTATAAAAGAAAAATCAAAACATCATTCACAAGGAAAGCATCTTGGCATCGGCATTGTTTCATATATCGAAGGAACGGGTATTGGCCCCTATGAGGGCGCACGTGTTTCCATAGATCCAAATGGTGAAGTTTGCCTGGCCACTGGTGTAGGAACCCAGGGTCAAGGGCATTTTACTTCATTTGCCCAAATTGTATCCGAAGTGTTGTCCGTCGAGGTGAGCCGTGTAAAGGTGATGACCGGCGATACCAGTGAATTTAACTGGGGCACCGGAACCTTTGCCAGCCGCGGCGCTGTTGTAGCCGGTAACGCCTGTCATGCTGCGGCGTTAGCGGTTCGGGACAAAATACTAAAATTAGCTTGTGAAGTATTAGAAACAACTGAAGGCAATCTTGAGCTAAATTCCGGCGCAGTATTTGTCAAAAATGATCCGGACAAAAATATTTCGCTGGGTGAACTTGCTAAACTGGCCAATCCACTCCGTGGCGCCGTAAAGCCGGGAACAGAACCCGGTCTTGAAGCAACTGCTTATTTTGGCCCCGAGCGTGGCAGTACTGCCAATGGTGCACATGCCATGATTGTTGAAGTAGATGTGGAAACAATGATGGTTAAAATAAAAAGATATGTCGTTGTCCATGATTGCGGCAAGGTAATCAACCCAATGATCCTAGAGGGACAAATTCAAGGCGGCGTTGCGCACGGTATTGGAAATGCGTTTTATGAACAATTGATTTATGATGACAACGGACAGCTGTTGAATGCTTCTTTTATGGACTATCTTCTGCCAACCTCTTTGGATGTGCCGAAAATTGAATCTGACCATACGGAAACACCTTCTCCTTTTAATCCCCTCGGTGTAAAAGGTGCAGGCGAAGCCGGGGCAATACCAACCGGTGCGTTGTTCGCACAAGCTGTAGAAGATGCATTATCACAATATAATTTGGAAATCTGTGAAATTCCATTAAGCCCTAACCGTCTTTTTGAGATTTTTGAAGAGGCGAAAGAGTTATAAAGTAACAGAGTGACAGAGTGACAAAGGAGAAATGAAAAAATAGATATCAAGCTTGTTTTGGCATTTTATAATCTCAGTGCCTCTGTGGTTTTCTTTTTTTACCACGGAGACACAAAGACACAGAGAAAAGAAAAAAAAGATAGTAAGGATACCAGACAAATGAAAATAGAAAATGAATTTTCGTTTCAAGGAAATCGTGAAAAGGTTTGGGAAGCTCTAATGGATCCAAAAATATTGGCAAAAGCCATACCTGGTACAGAGAGTCTTGAACAAAGCGGTGAGGATGAATACAAGGGCTTGCTGAAAGTCGGGGTTGGGCCCGTTAATGGCAAATTTACTATTCAAATTAAGCTTACAGACAAGACACATCCTGAAAGTTTTAAAATGCAAATATCGGCCAAAGGCATTCCTGGATTTGTGAACGGCTTAGCAAGTATAGAATTGACTGAAGAGTCGGAAAATGCTACTCTGATGAAATATACAGCGGAACTTAGCATTGGCGGAAAAATTGCGATTGTCGGTCAAAGATTGTTGGATTCCGTCGGGAAAAGTATGACAAAGCAGGGCCTGGAAGCACTAAATAAAGAATTGCAAATCAAGCTTAAAGAAGAATAGTACTTTCCAAATTTAGTATCAGACAATGAAACCAGCCCCATTTAAATTTTTCGCCCCGACTTCTATTGATGAAGCATTAGAACATCTGGAAAATTATGGTTACGATGCAAAAATTTTGGCAGGCGGACAAAGCTTGATTCCGACCATGAATTTCCGTTTGGCTCAACCAGCCGTACTAATCGACTTAAACAAAGTGGGGGATTTATTTTTTATTGAACAGGACGAAGCAGATGCTATTCGGATCGGAGCAATGACCCGTCAACGTCAAGTTGAAAAAAGTGATTTGATAAAAGCAAAAGTGCCGCTGGTTCATGAAGCTATGCCAACTATTGCGCATCCCCAAATTCGAAATCGCGGCACAATTGGCGGCAGCATTGCCCACGCCGATCCTTCCGGGGAACTACCTGCGCTTGCTCTTGCCCTGGAAGCCAAATTCAAACTGGTTAAAAAAACCGGCGAACGATGGGTAGTTGCCAAAGATTTTTTTGTTGGATTATTTTCTACGGATTTACAACCGGAAGAAATCCTGGCTGAAATTTCAATTCCGGTTTTGTCAAAGCGGAGTGGTTGCGCTTTTCAAGAAATATCCCGCCGGCATGGAGACTATGCTATGGTTGGCGTCGCGGCAGTGGTTACGTTGGATGAGCAACAAAAATGTGAAAAGGCAGCGATCACACTTCTAAGCGTAGGTGATGCTCCTGTTCAAGCCTACAAAGCAGAGCAATTATTGATCGGGGAAAAGGCAAGTGAGAAGGTAATTGAAGCGGCGGCTGAAATGGTTTCTACATCGGATATCGACCCACCAAATGATATCCATGCCTCTGCCAAATATCGCCGGCATTTGGCAAAAGTATTGACCAAAAGAGTGCTAACCCAGGCGTTTCAAAGGGCGGCCATAACTTAATCATTTCAAAAGAAAGAACCGATAACCTAAATTATTCATTCGGAGTATTATCTATTTCTTGAAGAAGTTTAAACAAGCTTTAGTAATAATTATTTGAATAGTTGAAATTTGTTATGACTTTTCTGCGAAAAATACTCATGGTTTTGTTTTTCACTCTTTTAATATTTGACAATCTATTCGCTCAAATTACTTCTATATCTCACATTCAGGGAAATCAAAGTGATACTGCGTCACTTAAATTAACTGAAAACGGCTCTTCTCACAAAGACAGTGCTCGTCCCGACTCTGAAATATCGGGGCAGTGGAGTGACGTGATCGACGCACAAATCGTACCTATTCAGCTGCACTTGCTCCCGACCGGCAAGGTCATGTTTTGGACGAAGAGCCAATTTAAAACCGGTGATCCACCTCTCTTGCGCCTGTGGGACCCGGCTACGCTGTCTCTCAGCACGCCACCGTTGCCCGCCATTGGTTTTTACTGCAGCGGCCACGCTTTCATGGCCGACGGCGGGCTGCTGGTGGCGGGTGGGGAAGATAACGCGGCTTACATCGGTTTGCCTAGTGCTACAATTTATGATCCGTTCACAAACTCATGGACCCTTCTGCCCGATATGAATGGGGGCAGATGGTACCCCACGAATACAACCCTGTCGAATGGGGATGTTCTTGTAATATCTGGAACAAAGATTAAAAATATCACAAATATCCTGCCCCAGGTGTGGCAAACGGAAAGCGGCACTTGGCGGGACCTCACGGGTGCCCAGAACAATGAGCCGCATGGCTATTACACTTATCCATGGATGTTCCTGGCTGCTGACGGGCGGATTTTCAAAGCAGGGCAAGATAAGGAGACTTGGTTTCTTGACACCTCCGGTTCGGGCAGCTGGACACAGGGGCCGTCTAGCAACTCCAGCCGCCGCATCGAAGGCTCGGCAGTGATGTACGATGCCGGCAAAATACTGATTGTAGGTGGCGAGGCCGAAGGGGGCCAAAACGGTGCCCCGACAGCCACAGCTGAGGTTATCGATTTGAACCAGCCTGTGCCCGCATGGCGTTTCGTGGCACCGTTGGAGTTCTCTCGACGGCATGCCAATGTCACACTTCTGGCTGATGGCAAGGTGCTTGCGACAGGCGGCACCAGTTCATCAGGCCGTTTTAACAAAAAAGGCAAAGGAGTGCTTGAGGCGGAAATGTGGGATCCTGAGACAGAAATATGGTCAACCATGGCAGCCATGCAAGCAGAACGAATCTACCATTCGACAGCAATATTACTGCCGGACGGGCGTGTGATTGCCGCAGGAGGCACCCTACAAAGTGGAGGAGGCTATAACGAAAATTTCGAAATTTATTCGCCACCTTACTTATTTAAGGGGCCGCGGCCAACAATAACTTTCATTCCTGTAATAGTGAATTACGGCCAGACATTCTTTGTACAAACGCCGCAGGCCACTACCATCACGAATGTTAATTTGATTCGCCTTGGCTCAGTGACGCATTCGTTTAACCAAAACCAGCGAATCAATAAATTGAACTTTTCACAAACAACGGGTGGTTTGAGCGTAACAGCGCCAGCTAATGGCAACCTTGCTCCGCCGGGCCATTACATGCTTTTCATTCTAGAAGGAGACGG
>CAYXGW010000141.1:0-13196 GCA_964464595.1 uncultured Deferribacteres bacterium | reverse complement strand
GGGGGACAAAGCGTGCCATCAAAGAACGACTTGCAGCCTGGTTAGGTCCTGAAAGCAGTCCGATCAGAATTCCTGCAACCCAGAACCAAAAGCGGTTTTGTGCTGTTACGGCAATAATAGCCGCCACAGAAAGACCAACCAAGCTAATCATAATGGTTTTTTTGCCGCCAAGGATATCATCCAAAAAACCTAAAGCAAATGCGCCAATACCTGCGCCAATGTTTAATACGATTCCAAAAATAATGATTTCATCTAAAGTAAATCCAAATGTGCCCCCAGCATAAATTCCACCGAAAGCAAATATTGTAACGAGGCCATCATTGTAAATCATTCGAGCTAAAAGCAGCCTACTAATCTGGCGATATTTCTTGATTTCCTTAAAGGTATTGACCAATTGTTTGTAGCTGTCAGTGACGACATTTTTTCCACTTTTAACAACTCTCGATTTATTTTCTTTAAGCCAGATAAAGGTGGGAATACTAAATACAGCAAACCAAAATGCGACAAGCAGGTTGGTTGCACGAACATGCTGATATGCCTCTTTAGTCAATCCAAACCAGGGTGTATCTGTTTGTACAAATCCGAATAGAGCAATTACCAATGCCAGCAATCCACCCACATAACCCAATGCCCAACCATATCCGGAAACTCGTCCAATTTTCTCTAATGGTGAGATATCGGGCAAAAATGCATTATAAAAAACCGCTCCCATCTCAAAAGCAACATTTGCAATAACAAACCATATTAGAGCTTGCACCACAAATCCTGGCTCTACGGTATAAAGAAAAATCGAAGCAATAACACAGGTAGCAGTTGTTATGAAAAGAAAAAGTTTTCGGGTTCCTCCCCTATCCGCCATGGCGCCAACTATTGGAGATAAAAGAGCAACTGTTATTGCAGTAATGCTAACAGCACGAGACCATAGAACTGTACCAACTGTACTGTTTTCTGCATGGTAGCCGGTAAAATATGCGGAATAAATAAATGTCACAACCAGAGTGGTAAAAGGAGAATTCGCAAAATCATACATGCACCAACTAAAAACTGACCGGCGATTTAGTTTTGAACTTTCAGACATCAATTCTCCAGATCATTTTGATATTCATTCATAATTTTAAAAAACGTAGGATAAACCTAATGTTTTCTTAGCCGCCTACCGACCCATGATCAGATCTGAGGTTCTTTCTTATAGCGGTTTTTAGTGCTAATGTAATTGTCCAAATTACGTTTCACTCTTGTCAATGTCAAGTCTGAATTGAAAATTTAGTAATTATTAAAAAGCGCCTAATACTCGATTATAACCAATTGTTTTTAAATAAAGTTAATCTTATCAATTCTAATAAGATCAACCCAACTAATTTTTGTGGAGAAAAATTATTTGAAACCAAATTGAATTCCGAAAGTTACAGAAATCGATTGATCATAAATAAATATATCAAAGGCAAAGCAAATCAAAGATTGGAGGTATTCGAAAAATTGATAAAACTCTAGGAGCTATGAGTTTTAATGGGTATCGAAACTTTTGTACGCAAATAATTACGGAGGTTGACAAAATGAAGACAAAAACATATTTGCCTAATTGCTTTGCAGCACTGTTACTTATCGGAATTCTTAATCTTCCGGCGTTGTCCCAATCAGTAACTCAATTCGGTCAAAATAAAGTCCACTACAAAAATTTTGATTGGTCCGTTTTACGAACCGAGCACTTTGATGTCCATTACTACTCGGAAGAAAAACAGGCCGCTTTTGATGCAGCACGAATGGCAGAACGTGGATATGATTATCTTTCCGAAGTTTTTGATCATAAAATTAAAGAAAGAATCCCCCTGCTTCTTTATGCCTCTGTAAACGATTTTCAACAAACAAATATCGTTCAGGGAATGATAGGAGATGGCACACGCGGGGTCACCGAATCATTAAAAAACAGGGTTGCACTTCCCATTACAGGTTCTTACCGTGAGTTCAACCATGTCTTGATTCACGAATTAGTTCATGCTTTCCAGTTCGATATTATTCTTAGACCGGATAAACAGATCGCTAAAGGCCGGTTTAATCCACCTCTTTGGTTTGTTGAGGGAATGGCTGAATACCTTTCCGTTGGAATGAGTAACACGACTCGAATGTGGGTTCGTGACGGATTGGAAAACGACAATCTCTTAACTGTCGATAAATTAAACAACACATTTGATATTCGGGTTTACCGGCTCGGAGAATCGCTATGGTACTACATTGGGGAAACATATGGCAAGAGAAAGGTCGGTGACATTTTAAAAACTGCGGTTAATTTAGGAAAATTCGAACCGGCATTAAAATCCCAGTTAAAGACAGATCCCAAAAAATTAACAGAAAAATGGCACACAGCAATGCGTGAATTGGTTTACCAAACTGATATAACCCTTAAAGAGCCTGGAGACGTCGCACAGCAGATTACCAAAAAAACGGGTATTTTCCACCGCATGAACATTGTTCCTGCAGTTAGCCCTGATGGTAAGGATATCGCTTATGTTTCGAATAAGAATTTGAAAGATGATATTTTATTAATCACTCAATCAGGTGATAAGGATCAAAAAGAGGATCGCTTGATCAAAGGCGGTGAAAGCAATCGATTTGAAGCCTTGCGTTTTTTCGATACTGCCATAAACTGGTCTCGTGATGGGGAACGAATCGCATTTGTATCAAAATCCGGAAAAGATGATGGAATTTATGTCGTAAATGCGCAATCCAAAAAGATATTATTCAAAATAACATTCGAAGAATTGAATGGATTAAGCTCTCCGGCTTTTTCTCCCGATGGAACTCAAATTGTGTTTGTTGGAATTAAAGGTGGTAAATCCGATCTTTATATTGTCAATTTGGCGGATAATAAGTTACAACAGCTAACAAATGATCGCTATGCGGAACTTCATCCACAATGGTCGCTCGATGGCACGCGAATTGTTTTTTCTACCGACCGTGGAACAGGTACAGATATAGAACAGCTATTTTTTGGTGATTTGGATGTGGCTATATATACATTAGAATCCGGAAAAATTGACCTGGTTACCGATTTATCCGGCAACATCACAGCGCCGCAATGGGTGGGCGAGGAAGAAAAGGTTATTTTCGTTTCGGATCACCAAGGAATTCCTAATATTTATGCGATCGATTTATTGACCCAAGAAATTGAAACTGTTACTTTATTAAATAACGGTGTATCCGGAATAACTGAATCCACACCGAGCCTTAGCATTTCTGCTGATGGCAAAACAATCGTTTTCTCAGCATACGTTGATGGAGCCTGGCAACTTTTTCGGATGGAATACCCACCACAAAAACCTGTATTAGCGGTTAATCCTGAAAATACAAATATCAATACTGAATCATCAAATGAAAATGATGATAAAACTAACGGTTTTTATCCTCTTGAAGTCAAATCAAATTTACTTCCTGGATTACCAGAACCAAACGATTTTTTATCTGAATATGAATTAGCAGATACGGATTCTATTGAAGAGCGTGATTACAGTAAAAAACTCAAATTGGATGGAGTCGCGTTAGGAGGTAACATCGGTGGACTTTACGGCTCAACTGGTGGGGCGCAGTTACTCTTTAGCGATATTCTGGGCAATCATAATATCATATTCAGCACAGGACTCCGGTTTACCAATCCACTTAAATCCGATCTTGGTTTAGCTTATTTTAATCTTGGTAAAAGGTTCAATTACGGTGTCCAGGTATATCAGAATGCCTATGCCTATGGCACTTTTCTCTCAGCAAACGCGCAGGGTTTTGTTCAACAAATCTATCGAGGAGCAAGTGTATTTGCTCAATATCCCTTTAGTCGGTTTTCCAGAATTGAATTTTCAACTGGAATCGCCAATGTAAGCCAAGAAGAAGTTATTGAAGGATTTATCAATGGTGATAGAGTAAAAGTCACCCAAAATCTTGGCAGCTTCTCGTTTGGACAGGTTAGCGCTTCATACGTTCATGACAATATCTCGTTTGGATACATTGGACCAAGAAGTGGCAGTCGATATCGCCTCTCAGTTCAGCAAACAGTAAAAGATTTTGAATTTACTACATTGTTTATTGATTATCGGAAATATGCAAGCATCAACAGCCGCTCAGTTTTAGCCTGGAGATTCTTAGGCGGATCAAGCACGGGTCGGGATAAACAATATTTCAGAATTGGCGGACCTTATGATTTCCGTGGAGCAAATTATGGTGAATTGTTAGGTTCAAAATTTATTGTTCAAAACTTAGAATTTCGATTCCCAATTTTTCCATTCTTATCCGAACAATATGATTTCATAAGTGGTGTAGCTTTTTTTGATGCCGCCGCCGCTTGGGGTGAAGACATCCCGGGATATATCAAAGAATCATTTCAACCATTCACTACTGAAGGCGGATTTGGATTTAAGGATTTGAAAGGTGCCGCCGGAATTGGGGCGCGTATGAACTTGGGATATCTAAGCTTTCGACTTGATCTTGCATGGCCTACTGATCTCAAACATTTTGAGAAGCCGAATACCTTATTCTCTATTGGAACTGACTTTTAATCTAACCTGATTTTCTAAAAAAGCGTGGATGGAAGAGTAGCCATTCACGCTTTTTTTTTGCCAACGAAAAACCTACTAACCCCAATTCTGTATTTATACCTATTTTACATCTTTCTTAAAATAGCTTTAAATTCCCGCAACCCCCTTTGAATAATCACGTAAAAGTTTACTAATCTTTAAGATAAAACAGTAATTAAAAATAATCAAACAGTAATAATTTTTAGGAGTTAAAAATGAGCACTAAAAAAGCGTTGATTCTACTCATAACTTTAAGCCTGGCAGCCTTTCAGATAAGCTGTTCAAACAGTGAAGCAGACGGCCAGAAAGGCACAAACGGTTCTCACAAAGCGCAGGCAGATTCCTCCAAAGAAGATAGTGAGAAAGAAAAAAAGTCAGAAGAAACACTGATCCCTGTTGAAACGACCACTGTATCTCGTGGCACCATATCCTCTTATTTATTGTATAGTACAAATCTTGAAACTGAAATGATGACTGATGTTTACACGCGCGTTCAAGGTCTTGTTGAGAAGATTAATCTCGAAGAAGGCACCTATGTTGCTAAAGGCCAGGTTTTGCTTGAATTGGAAGCAGATGAATACATTCTTGCTGAAGAAAAAGCACATGTCGAATATCAACAAAAGCAAAGTATGCATAATCGGTCAAAAGCAATGGCCGATAAAAATCTGTTGAGTAATGAAGAATATGAAACAGCGAAATTTGCTGCTGATGCTGCGCGGATTGCCTGGGAGCAGGCAAAATTAAACCTCAAATATACCAAAATCACATCTCCCATTAGCGGTGTGATTGGAGAGCGATTATGTCGGGAGGGAGACCGGATTCAAACTTCTGATAAGCTATTTACTGTAGTCAATTCCGATGAAATGATTGCGGTTGTTCACGTCCCGGAAAAAGAGATAGGTATTATCAATAAAGGGCAACAGGCTTATATCTATTCTGACCACATAAAAGGCTATTTATTCCCAGGTTGGATCAAAAGAGTCAGCCCGGTAGTTGATCCCCAAAGCGGGACTTTCAAGGTTACCATAGGAGTCAGAAATACAGATAATAAACTTAGACCTGGAATGTTTGTTAATTCCAGAATTGTTACAAATACTCACAATAATGCTATTCTTATTCCTAAAACAGCTATTATTTATGAAAACGAAAACATGAATATTTTTGTTGTACGAGATAGTATTGCTCATAAAATTAGATTGGATGTCGGTTATCAAGATCATGAAAAAATTGAATCACTTTCATCAATTGAAGAAGGTGACAAAATTATTCTGGTGGGACAAGCTGGTTTAAAAGATCAAACGAAAGTAAAAATTGTTACGAATCGCGAAACAAAGTTTGCCGGCACCTAAATTCAATCGTCAATTGTCAATTATCAAAAAATATTAATTTAGAGAAAAAACATTATGGATTTCCCTCAATCAAAAATCTCAGATATTAAAAGACAAGTTGGAGATTTCTTTAGATTTACAACAGAAAGACCGGTGGCTATTTTAATGGTAGCTATTGGTGTTGGCGTTTTTGGCTGGATATCCTATCAGCAACTTCCATTAAACCTGATGCCTGATATTACTTATCCATCATTAACGGTTCGCACCGAATATACCGGAACAGCTCCCGAAGAAATAGAAACTCAAATATCAAGACCTGTAGAGCAAGCGTTAGGTGTCGTTAATAATCTAGTTGGGATCAGCTCTATTTCCAAATCTGGACAATCGGATGTTAAGATGGAATATACCTGGAGCACCAACATGAACGAAGCTACTGCCGAGGTTCGGGAAAAGTTAGACCAGGTATTCCTTCCGGATGAGGCGAAACGGCCAATTATTCTGCGATACGACCCATCACTTGATCCAATTATTCGATTTGGCCTTTATGGCGATGTTTCACTCGTTTATCTTCGTTATATGGCTGAAGAAGACATCAAAAGAAAACTTGAAACGATCGATGGTGTGGCGGCTGTAAAAATCAAAGGTGGTTTGGAAGAAGAAATTCGTGTTGAGCTGAATGAACAAAAACTCACATTGATTGGAATCAATATTCAGCAGGTACGAAATCGCCTTTCCGAGGAGAATGTAAACCTGGCAGGGGGCAATTTAAAGGAAGGTCAAACAGAATACATCGTCCGCACACTAAATGAATTCAAATCTGTTAACGAAATTGCAGAAGTAGTCATTGGAACATGGAATGATACGGAAATAAAAATACGTGATGTTGCAAATGTAAAACGTACTTTTAAAGAACGAGAGATTATAACCCGCATTGGCGGTCACGAAAGCGTTGAAATTGAAATTTATAAAGAAGCAGATGCGAATATTGTCACCGTAGCTGAGCGAGTAACAGAAAGAGTTTTTGGCACACCCGAGCAACAAGCTTTTGTGCAAGAATTGGAATCCTCTAAAAAAGAGCAAGAAGAAAAACAGGAAGAAGAGAAAAAAACTGCCCAAGGTGGCCGTCAAGGCAGTCGTGGACAGGAATTTCGTTTGCGACAAATGACCAACTTCATTGCGTATGGATTGCCTTCCGGTATCAATATGGATTCTTTGTCCGATCAATCAATCTTTATCGAAAATTCAGTAAATGAAGTAAAATCCACAGCAGTCATCGGTGGCATGCTGGCCGTGTTGGTTTTGTTCATTTTCCTGCGAAATGTGACCGCAACTTTGATCGTTGGCATAGCCATTCCGGTTTCTATTGTTGCAACATTTGCTCCCATGAAGATGTTCGACGTATCTTTGAACATCATGTCTTTGGGTGGGCTAGCGCTTGGAATCGGAATGCTGGTGGATAATTCAATTGTCGTTTTGGAAAGTATCTTCCGCTGTCGGGAAGAAGGTGATAATTTGGTTCAGGCAACAATTCGAGGAGTGAGTGAAGTCGGAAGTGCTGTTTTTGCCTCAACTCTTACAACGGTTGCGGTATTCTTCCCTATTGTATTTGTAGAAGGCGTGGCGGGACAAATTTTCGGCGACATGGCGCTTACGGTAGTTTTTTCATTGCTCGCTTCTTTAGCTGTTGCTCTTTTTCTCATTCCGATGCTAGCTTCCAGGGAAACCAATAAATTCATCTCCGGTGTTCAAATGGGTGAATTGCTAAAAAAACATATCCTTTTATTTTCAACAGATTCTGACATTTCAAATTTGGTAAACGGAAATTTTCAAGCTGGATTCTTTTCGAAAATGATTTCAGGTATAATTTTATTACTGAAAACAATAGGATTAATTTTTCTAAAATTATTTAAAACCACAGCTGCTCTGTTTATTGTATTTATTAAATTTCTTACATTGCCTGTTCTTCTTTTACTAATGCCGATTGGTTTTCTGCTCAGATTGGTACGAATTTTAAAATTCAAAATGAGTGAAAAAGTCATCGCTTATGCACAAAATCCTGACTTTTGGCGTGTCCAATTTGTGAAAGAAATATGGCCAACATACCTGGTTAACAATTCCCTTCCTGCATTTCTGAGAGATTTGTCTTCTATCATGGCTAAAATAAAAAATAGTAAATGGAAAGGAAAAATTGTCAGAATTCTAATTCTACCGGTCACTATTTTCTTTTATGCTGTTAAGTATGTCTTTCAGATATTTTTAGAGTTGTTCTTTCGGTTTTTTCATTATTTAATGTTATCAGCTTCAGCAATTCTAAAAGGTACTTTCATTTCATTTAAACTGGTATTGTTTGTACCTGCAAAGCTTGTTTTTGCCCTTTTTAATTGGTCGTATGGAAAATTGGAATCTGTTTATCCAAGGGTACTCACGTATTCGCTCACAAATAAATCTACAACGCTTGCTTCCGTTACATTGGTTGCCGTGCTTACTGTATGGCTCATCTTACCCAGGATTGGCAGCGAATTAATCCCCGAAGTTCACCAGGGTGAATTTAACATTGACATCACCATGCCGGTTGGTACGCCTGTTGAGCGAACTGTAGAACGGAGCACACCGGTCGAACAATATTTAATGAACGATCCGGCGGTTGCCAAGGTAGCCATGGTTGCCGGAACCGATAAAACATCCAATTCAAGCTCGGAAGAAGGCGAACACACATCTAAATTAACTGTTCAAATGCGAAGAGCAAGCAGCGTGATTGTCCCGGAAGAGCAATTAATTGGTCGTATTCGCTCACAAATGGAAAATTATCCAGGGATGCAATGGAAAATTTCGCGACCTGTTCTGTTTAGCTTTAAAACGCCTATCGAAGTTGAAATTCATGGTTACAATCTACAAAAATTACAGGAAATTTCTGAAAAGCTGGAAGAGGATATGAAAAACATTCCAGGTTTATTTGATATTAAATCCAATGTCCAGCGCGGGAATCCTGAAGTGCAGATTATTTATAACAGACCACTTTTAGCTCGTTATGAATTAAATATTTCTGAAGTCGCTGCGATCGTACGGAATAAAGTTCGAGGAGATGTTGCAACTGAGTTCAAAGACAAGGATCGTAAAATTGATATCCTGGTCCGCTTGCGAGATGAAGACAAACAAAGTATTGAGAATTTATCGAGATTAATTATAAATCCGGATGGCGAGAAGCCGATACCACTGGAAGCTGTAGCTGATATCCGCGTGAATGAAGGCCCGGCTGAAATTCGTCGGGTTAACCAGGAAAGAACTGCAGTAATTACAGCTAATATCGGCGGTCGTGATTTACGAAGCATAAGTGAAGATATTTATACGCTTCTTGGAAATACTGTTATGCCGCTCGAATTTACTTACAACCTGGCCGGTCAAAACAAAGAAATGGAAACATCATTAAATAGTTTGATGTTGGCCTTAATGTTGGCCATATTCCTAGTCTATATCGTAATGGCTTCCCAATTTGAATCGCTAATTCATCCATTTGTCATTATTTTTACGATTCCTCTCGGTTTTATCGGTGTTTTAATTGCCCTGTTTGTTTTACAAATTCCGATCAGCATCGTCGTGTTTCTAGGTATGATTATGCTTGCCGGAATCGTTGTTAACAATGCAATTGTTCTTGTGGATTACATCAATAAATTGCGCCAGAAAGGGATGGAAAAGATGGAGGCCATTATTCAGGCGGGTAAAGTTCGGCTTCGCCCGATTATGATGACGACGGCAACAACTATTCTTGCATTATTGCCTATGGCTATGGGATTAGGCGATGGAGCAGAAATTAGGACACCAATGGCAATCACAGTTATTGTCGGACTGCTGGTTTCTACTATCTTAACGCTGGTTGTTATCCCAACGGTTTACAGCATTGTCGATAGAAAAGCTTAAAAAAGAATTCGAAATAATAATTAAATTGGTTTAATCATCATCATCATGTAAGGAAGAGAACCATGTCCAAACTCAAAGGCAGCTTGTTCCCGCGTTTTTCAATAAACCGCCCTGTAACAGTTTTGATGACACTTCTTGCAGTATTAGTCGTAGGATTTATTTCGTTTAGACAAATTCCAGTCGAGCTATTACCACAAGGTTTTATTCCACCATTTTTGGGTGTTTATACACCCTACCCTAACTCGAATCCACAAGAAGTTGAGGAGCAAATTGCCAAACCCATCGAAGAACAATGCCGAACCATCAATGGCGTGCGGCGGGTAAACACGAGCAGCAGCAGTAATGGTTGTTGGACCTTCATTGAGTTTGCACAAAAAACAGATATGGATGTGGCTTATGCCCAGCTTCGGGACCGTATGGATCGGGTTAGAGCTGAGCTGCCGGATGATATCGAAAGGATCTATTTACGTAAATTTACTGACGATGACGATCCTGTTTTTTGGGTTGCTATGGCAGAAAACCAACACTTTGAAGATCCATATCTTTTGATCGAACAAGTGATGCAAAAACCCCTGGAGCGAGTCGATGGGGTCGCAAAAGTAGAAATTTGGGGTGCCGAAGAAAAATCCATCCTGATTTACGTAAACCAGGATAAAGTTAGAAGTTACAATATTAATCTTTATGAAACGATTCAACAGTTAAGAAATGATAATTTTTCATTATCAAGCGGTTATGTGACCGAAGGCAACCAGAAGATATTTGTCCGCTCTGTTGGTAAATTTAGTGATCTGGACCAGCTCAAAAATCTGCCGATTCGTGGTACGAACTTAAAACTAAAGGATATTGCTGAGGTTAAATATGATGTTCCTGAGCGGAGATGGCGGCAGACCATCAATGGCAAAAGAGGAATTACCATAGGCGTTTTCAAGGAATCAACAGCGAATACTGTAGAACTTTGCAATAACCTTAAAAAGATGTTTGAAGAAGAATTTAAATCAGATCCTAAACTGGCGGGCCTGGAAATAAATATCTTGTTTAACCAGGGCAGCTTCATTCAGGAATCCATTGACAACCTATTAACCACAGGTATGTGGGGCGGATTATTTGCTTTTTTTGTACTTTACTTTTTCCTCCGACGATTTCGCATGACAGTTATTGTAACGATCGCAATTCCTTTGACAGTGTTGGTTACTATGACAGTCTTATATTTTATGGGCTGGACTCTGAACTTAATCACCATGATGGGATTAATGATTTCTATTGGTATGGTTGTCGATAATTCTATCGTTGTGCTGGAAAATATTTATCGAAAGAGAGCACAAGGAACATCAAAAAAGGAATCCTCATTATTGGGTTCAAGCGAAGTGGCTCTAGCGATTACTATGGCAACCATGACGACTGTAGTGGTTTTCTTGCCTTTAATATTGATGAATGACGATATGGGTTTTCAGTTCTATATGTTCCGTATCGGTTTTCCTGTTGTCATTTCATTAGTAGCATCATTATTTATCGCAATGATATTTATTCCTCTCGCTGCTACCCGGATTACCAGCAAAAAAGAAGTGAAAGAAGCTAAAGTGATCACAAAGGCCAACGCAACATACCAGAGAATGCTAAGCTGGAGTATTACCCATCGCCTGGAATTGGGTGTTATCCTTATCTTTGTAATGGCTTCTATGCAGTTTGCAGCAAGCAATATCAAAAGTACGGATTCAAACGGTAACATTAACGATATTCGGCTTCATTTTGAAATGCCGGATAATTACACTATTGAAGATGCAGACCGGGTATTTGGAACCATTGAGGATACCATTAATGTCAAAAGTGATATTTACGGGCTTATGACAATCGACTCTCGTCATAGCCATAATTGGGGTATGATGCGGGTTTTTCTTAAACCTCAACCAAGAAGAGATTGGTATGAAGTAGTTTATGATAATATTAGTAAACAATTTGGCAACCTTCCTGGCGGTGTAATGGAAAGAAAGGATGTGTTGGAGGATATTAAGAAAAGAATTCCCGACTTCCCGGGAATCACGGTTCGCACATCCTGGCGGCAACAAGGCAGTGATGGAGCTTCTCTTTCAATCCTTCTTTTTGGTGATGATACCAATACATTATCCGATTTAGCCAAGGAAGTAGAGCGGAGATTACACACCATCGAGGAAATCATCAGTCTCGAAACCGATCGCGAAAGCGGCAGTGATGAAATTCATTTGTTTATTAAACGCGACCAAGCAGTAAAATATGGCATTTCGCCAGCTACGATTTCCGGAACCGTGCAATATGCTTTAAGGGGAATTCCACTTCCCAAGTATCAAACTGAAGATAAAGAAATTGATGTTCATATCCAACTCCGTAAAGAAGATCGTAAGAATCTTTCCCAGTTAAAAAATATGACATTTTTCTCTCAAACAGGTAAAGAGATTCCTTTAGATGCCGTCGCAACATTCACTATGAAAAAAGGATTTGGCGAAATCCAACGTGAAAATGGCAAAACGTTTTTGCGAATCAAAGCCAATTCTACCCAGGATGATATGAAGGGACTATTTGGAAAAGTGGATAAAGTAATGGCTGGCTTTGAAATGCCCTATGGATATTCCTGGAGCAAAGGGCAGCGCTTTGACCGCATGCAGCAAACCAACGAAAGCCAGACTTTTGCACTAATGCTGGCAGGAATATTTGTTTTCCTTTTGATGGGTATTTTGTTTGAATCGTTTATTCTACCACTTTCTGTGATTGTGTCTATCCCATTTGCCTTTGTTGGTGCTTTCTGGTTACTCTATTTAACAGACACAACGATGGACATTATGAGTGTAATCGGATTTGTCATTCTTGTTGGCATTGTCGTTAACAACGCCATTGTTATAATCGATCTGGTGAATAGACTTCGTGTAGAAGGCTACAGCCGGTATGATGCAATTATCGAGGCTGGAAAACAACGATTTCGCCCGATATTAATGACGGCTTTTACAACGATTGGCGGATTGCTGCCAATGGCGGTAGGCAATGCACAAATGATCGGGATTCCGTACGCACCCATGGGCAGAGTTATCATAGGTGGATTGCTTACGTCGACCCTATTGTCATTAATTGCAGTACCCTGGGCATACACACTTTTTGATGACATGCGCATTTACTTTAAGCAGATAACTGCTCTCTATCTTTCGAAACCGAAAGGCAAAACAGCAGTGGAGATTTTGCCAGCTGAGTAATATAAATCCGGAGTTCATATTTTAACCAAAAATCCCCTCATCCCAGGTTGTTGCAGAATGCGCAACATCATCTGAAATGTCATTCTGAGCGCCAGCGAAGAATCTTGCTGGTGCTGCCCTTAATAATTTGATTATACTAGAGTTACAACAAGTTTCAAACAAGATCCTTCACTCCGCTTCGC
>CAYXGW010000140.1:0-13416 GCA_964464595.1 uncultured Deferribacteres bacterium | reverse complement strand
CATCAAACCTATTTGGAATGAAGTTTTCAGCAAGTAGCTAAGAATCCCTCGTATGAATAGTTTCTTCTCCAACACCTCCCAGACCCAATTCGTCATCTGCAACTACAGTAATTAAATTTCTCCAGGGGCCGTAATTTGAAGTAGACTCATATTCAACGAGTTTATCAATTAGATTTTCCGCTTCTTCAGTTGTTTGCGCAGGAATTCGGCCAATTGTATAATCGGCGACCTGGTCATTGCCGCTAACATATGTGAACCAATCCTCCACTGTACGGTTTTCGATTTCACCTGGTTCTTCGGTTTGATAAGATGGCATCCAATTCTCATCATTGCCTAAAATATTCCTGTAATCGTAATCTCCATCGCCAAATAACAAGACATACTGAGGCCTTTGAGACCAATTCTCATAGACATATTTTAAATAATCTCGAATTGCTGTAGGATCATATCGGCCGGCAGAAAATTCATCAAAAACATCTGTTATTTTAACGATTACAGTACTTAAGCCATCAACACTTTCACGTAAATTTTTCAGTGAACTTGCCGCATTACTAAAAGATTCATGTGTGATAATCAAAAAATCAGCACTATTATTTGGATTGCGTAAATCACTTGGCTCATCTAAAGTTATGCCTGAAATAGTTTTGAATTGATCCGATTTTACAACAATATAATGGCCGGGCATGTTGGGATTCTGAAAATCTCGAAAAGTTATCATCGAATTTTGAACTGTGAACTCTAGTTCCTGAATATTTGCCAAGTCAGTAATATTATAAACATTATAATTAGCATCTGTAGCCCCGCCAATATTGTATTCAATTGATCCTGTTCCACGGTCACCATAAAAATCGATCTGGTCATCTATCAATTGTAATCCGGATTCGGCAAATATTTCGAACCAATCCAAATAGGCGATACTAATAGCAGAAGTACCAAAATACTTAACATTCAATGAAGGTGACGAGCTTGGATTTGTTAAGGTAAAAGATAACCCACTTTCATGGATCCTGGTTCCGAAAAAATTGAATTCTCCTAGCTTTTCATCATCAATCCGAATTTCAAAAGAATGAGATGAGCCCGCGGTGGATAGAAAATTTCCATATACTTCAATATTACTATTAGGTATTATATTGGGTAAGTTCAGCGAATAGGTTCGCTCTTCATCTACTGGCAGGCTGCCTCTGATGAATTGCTTTCCATACCAAATCAAGCCGGAATGATGAATATTTGCAATATCCTCTTCAATAAAAATAGCAGCTTTATGAGTCGTTGCAATCGAAGTAATTGAAGACAATGTTTCAGATATCGCCATTCTCTTTCCGGGACTACCCTCATTAAACTTCAGCCAATAAATATTATCATGGGTATATGGATCCACAAAATGTCTTAATCTCTCTTGATTAGTTGAATAATACCAACCCATTACATCAGTCCCATAGAAAAGAATATAATCGTCTGTATCGAACCTCCCATCATCCATGCCAAAAAGTTGAATTGCATTTTCAACCAAACTATCAGGGCGGTCGGTATTAATATCCCTGGGTAATGGCCTTGCGCCATTATTGAATAGCTTGATTGTGGAAGGATCAATGGATGATATACTAATGCCGTTTTGCTGCAGAAAATCTCCGGTAATTCGATAAATACCATCTTCGTTGATAATGATTTTGTAATAATCTCCTTGCAACCAATAACGCCCGGGTTTTTTCAAAGTCTGTTTTTTTGATCGCAACCAATTCTTTGCTTGAACATAGTTTAGTACAAGAGCTTTGTACAAATCCTCCTGCCCTTTTGAAATATAGCTATTAATTCCGGATGAAGGTAAACCAGATGATGAATTTGAAAAATCGATTCGAAATTCAATTTTTTGATATTTACGGATTGTTTTACTTTTTATATGATATTGAATGGGCGTTACATGAATTCTCAAAATACGTAAATCACTGAAATAAGCCGGCTCTTCAATAATAATTGGATTGGCAGGGAACCATGCATCCTCATTCTCAATGGAATAAGAATCAGGATAACTCAACTGGGGAAGGTCATTTGTAGTATCGTAAACTGGTAGTGGAACTAAATCAACTCCGGCTTCTTCATCCATAGAAATTGAGATGATTGTGACTTTGGGATTAGCGTATTCCGGTATTCCAATCACAAAAGTTTGAACTGGGATTTCAGGCTCACCTGGTTTCGAAAAAACATAACCCTGCGAATTTTGGTAGCGGGTTTTGGAAGTGCCATTGACCAGGACATTTTCTTTTTCGATTTTGGGAGTAAATAATATTTGGACACTCCCTTTGTCTGATCTAAGTAATTTATAATTGAGATTTGATTTAACTGACTGGGATCTTACTAATTCACTGCTAATAATTATTAAGAATATAATTAAGGTAAGACGTATAAATATATTTTTCTGATTCAAAACGATCCGTCGTCCAGTGTTAAATTATTAAAATACCATTTTACCGAATATAATTTTCATCTACAATTAATAGAACCATAATAAAGGCATTAAAGATTCCACAATTTAAAAATAATGTTTAACTCTTTCAAAAAAAACTTGGTTTATTCAACCCTCAAATTTTTAGTACCTATATTGATTAAGCAGTCTGCTATTGCATTTTCGACACAAAACAATTAAACTGATCACATTAAATTTGGAGATCGCTTTGTGAAAATATATAAACGAATTTTAGTCCTGGCTTCTTTAATTGGTCTTCAATCATGTGCCTCAACATCAAATCATAAAATCGGTTCATCAATTTCACCTGTTCAACGATTACAAAATGAAATTTATGCTGTATTTTCAGATTCAATAATGGCACAATCAAATTATAGCACCAAAGTCAAATCCATGGACAACGGGGAAATTCTATTTTCACATAACAGTCAAACTTTATTTCATCCGGCTTCAAACATGAAACTCCTCACCACTGCCACCGCTCTTTCGCGGTTGGGCGTGAATTATTCTTTTCGAACTCTACTCACCGCTGACTCGGCCGCATTTACGACAACCGACACCATCCTTCACGGAAATTTACATTTGAAAGGCGGAGGAAATCCTGAATTTGAACTTACAGATTTATTAGAGATTGTTGACTTCATGAAATCGAATTCGATCCGATCCATCACCGGTGATCTTATTGCAGATGATACTTTTTTAGATTCCATCCGATTCGGGCACGGTTGGATGTGGGACGATGACCCTGCTACGTATTTCCCTCATCTATCGGCGCTAAGCTTGGATAAAAATGTGACGAAAATTATCGTTAAACCCGGAGATTCAGTTGGAGACACTCTTAAATACGAAATAATTCCGTACAGCCCTGAATTTTCAATGTCAAACTCTGGCATTACTATTGATACTCTCGTCGACTACAAACTTAAAGTCGATCGGGATTGGATGGCCCACCGAAATCATTTTGAAATAAGCGGAAATTATCCCATAAATGGAAGACCGGATACAACCTGGATAAATGTTGAAAATCCGGCCATCTATACGATTTCAACTCTTTATTTTCTTTTACAAGAGGCTGGGATCAACATCCAGGGAGGATACAAAAAAGGGGTTATGCCAAAAACCGTGGATACGTTATTAGTACATAAATCTGATCCACTTTCGTTGGTGATCTATAATACAAATAAAGTGAGCGACAATCTTGCCGCAGAATTGATTTTAAAAACCATGGCAGCAGAAATCACTGATACAACCGGAACTGCAAAATATGGATTAACAATCATTCGACAATTTTTGCAGGAAGTAGGTGCGGATTCCTCAACATACCGGATAGTAGATGGTTCCGGAGCTTCTCATTACAACCTGCTAACGGCAGATTTAATAATTCAATTATTGGATCATATGTACCATAAATTTAGTCTAAAGAATGAGTTTCTGGCTTCTTTGCCTATTGGCGGAGTGGACGGGACATTGGAAAGAAGAATGAAATCAGGCAGAGCATTTGAGAATTTGAGAGCCAAGACAGGAACGGTAAGCGGCGTAAGTGCCCTATCCGGGTACATTTCAACAGTAGATAATGAAGTCCTGGCTTTTTCGATATTGATGCAAAACTTTATCGGCTCTTCTTGGCCGTATCGTACTTTACAAGACAAGGTTGGAGAAATATTAGCAAATTTTTCTCGACTGAAGTAGCTTTTATGGTTGAAAATGAAAAGCTTTTTCCCGCAACTGATCCGGGATCATATCGTAAAGATATAAATTAGAACTTCTATTTTTAGGAGAAAATCATGGAATTTTTAGCATTCATTTTTTTGGTATTTTTCTTACTCATAAGTTTCAAAGTATTGGCTTTTTTATTTAAAGCTGGTATTTTCCTAATCAGTATCCCTTTCCAGATTTTGGGAGCTGTATTTGCTTCACTACTTGTTCTTTTTCTTTTGCCTGTTGGGTTTGTAGTAGCCATAGTTGCTGTTATTTTCGCACCATTGTTGATCTTAGGCCCATTATTACCAATACTTGCTCTTGCCGGCCTGATCTATTTGGTGGTAAAAGTAAGTAGTTAGCTCAAGAAATCATTATAATTCATTACTTATTTCTACAGCTGAAATAATTGCCTGGGCTAGTACAGAAGCAGCCATGTCTCCAACCAGGTTTACATCTGCTCTTATATCTCCGCAACTTAAAGAGAAGACAATATCGCCATCAAACATAGTGTGGGCCGGACGAATTACTCTTGCAATCCCATTTTGCGCCATTTGTGCAATTTTATTTATTTCCGACTTTGTAAATCTTACATTTGTCATTACTACCGCTAAAGTAGTATTTTCGGGACCTATGGGAGATTGAATTTGAATCTTGCGAATATAACTGGCAGTATCAAGAAAATTCCCGCTTTTTGAGTCTTTTGCCCCAGCAATGATTTTGCCTGATTTTGGATTAATCACATCCCCTAACGCATTGACCGCCGCAAGAGCGCTAACCAAAACACCGGAGCTCAATTTTTCACTTGCATAACCAATTCCACCCAACATGGCATTTTCCATCCCGGCAATTTTTCCGACTGTAGCCCCGGTTCCGGCGCCAGCCTTTCCGCAAATAATCATATCTTCTTTAGCATTTTTACAAGCGCTGTAGGCCATACTCTTATCCGGACGTACCAGTTTATCACCGGTATGAAGATCAAACAGGACTGCTGACGGAACTATGGGGACCCGAATTCCCCTGGCATCATAACCTTTGTTTCTTTCCTCTAAATATTTTTGGACACCACCCGCAGCATCCAGGCCGAATGCACTTCCTCCTGTTAATAAAATTCCATGAACTTCTTCAACTAAAAATCCGGGCCGCAAAAGTTCTGTTTCCCTCGTTCCTGGTGCTGAACCCCTTAAATCACAGCCACCAACTGCGCCATCTTCACAAAGCACAACTGTGCATCCGGTTTCCGCAATTTCGTCTTGTGCATGTCCGATTCGGACACCATGAATCGGATTCATAGTAAGCTCTTTAATCATGAAAAAAAAGGCTATTGAATCGATTTATATAATTAGTTTTGGGTAAGTTTTACGAGAATTTTTGTAAAGTAGCTTCTTAATTTTTATTTTCATCCTGACCCCACAAGCGCATGGATAACATCCGGTTCATAAAAGGCACTTTTTTAGTAGGGATTTCTAACAATACGCCGCTATTTCCAAAGAAGAATAAATCGCCAACCATTACACCAATCGAGCTTCGTAGAGGCTTCCAGTTTTCACGATAAGCCTCATGGTCTACCTCAGTACCATTTTTAGTTTTAGATACCAACCTTACTCTTTGCGGATGAGCCCTGTTAATCATAAATGGGGAGTGCGTCGTATAAATAATTTGATTTTGTTGTGCTAATATTTCAAGTAGTCTAACAAGGTCTTTTTGACCTGATGGATGCAGGTGAATCCCAGGCTCTTCAATTAAATAGATGCAGTTAGCCTGTTTCTTGCTTATAGTCTGGGTCATAAAAGCAACATAAAAAGAAAGGAACCAAGAAAATCCCAGGCTTCTGGATTCGGTGTTATCGAATACGGTTGTTTCATCTGAGATATCGATATGAAGCAAATCACCATTGACATTCAATTTAATTTCTAACGTGGGGTCTTGAGTCCAAACTTCCCGTATTTGCTCCGTTAAGAAACGAGACACTTCTTCTCTTCTCCTACGGCCTCTCGTTGAGTCCTCAAAAATAACTTTAAAATCTTCCACCCCGCCAATAATAAG
Organism: uncultured Deferribacteres bacterium; assembly: GCA_964464595.1. Taxonomy (GTDB): domain Bacteria; phylum Zhuqueibacterota; class JdFR-76; order JdFR-76; family DREG01; genus JADFJB01. The sequence continues at coordinate 7,211 of CAYXGW010000140.1, read as the reverse complement.
CAAATCTCTCTCACCCTGAAATTGCATTCCAGAACTCTGCAATTCATTTAAATGAACCTTACTTTTGATTAAAGGAATTTTGCTGAAATAAATACTTTGGGGAAGTAATTTTAATAACTTTGCACATTCTTTTATGGGACTAATTTCACCGTCTATTTTTATTTGATAGTCATTTGCCAAAGGGCCAACTCTATGTACCTCGAATGAACTGCATTCTTTTAACTTTGGAGAAATATCTCCTAGAACGCGTCTTACTTTGGGATTAATATCTGAATACTCGATAGAGATTTCAGGATATTTACCCTCATTATAATTAGGTGAATATTGGCAAGTATCATCTTTGGAAAGAGTGCAGCCGGAATTGAAAGATTCGAAAGAACGAAGAAGATTAGTCTTGCCACTCTCATTTGGACCGATGACAACTGTGATTTGAGGGTCAAGCCTAATTTCAAGATCCATTATGGATTTAAATGCTTTTGTATGCAATTTGGAAATTCGCATCATTTCGATAATCTTCTACATTTAAAATTTATTATTCAATTTCTTTTTATTGAAAACTAAAATGTCTAAAAACATTAATCCAATTATTGCCAAAAAACAAGAATAATTAGAATATTACTTAAATTTCAATTTCTTATGATTTTCTTAACTCGACGGAATTTCCTGGATAAGTCAACTTTATTTAAGTATTTCTCAATTTGATTCTGTTTCTCATCCGCATTCCATTGAAGAATTCTACACATTATGTCGGCACACTTTCCAACAATCTGTGTGCCCTGGTTCCAGTCCAGTGAAAAAATATGAGTTCTTCGTATTAAAAAATCATCCAAAGAAATCGTCATTTCATAATCAATGGCATAGTAAAGCTGCGCCCAAATAAAAGGTAAACCCGGTATAATATTTTTGGAATTCCGGGACGAATCTTTCAAATATTTAAAAAGAGTATTAACATGACACCCATAAGCACTTAACAAATACATTGCATCATCTTGTGTCAGGCCAAAATCTTCTACTAATGCTTTTTTTAATTCTATTGAATTCTGTTCATAATTTTTTATATCACTGCCATATAATGGGAATTTGTCCGTTAAACACCGATTCGGTACATTAAATTCATGGATATTTAATATTAGATCCATCATGTCGGCTGACATTTTTCTATATGTAGTAAGTTTTCCACCAATTAGATTGTATAAATTTATTGGTGATTCAAATATTTCATGCTCACGGCTGATTTCAGAAGTTGATTTTCCCTCTTCAAACACAAGTGGTCTAACCCCGGCATAACTGCTGATTACATCATTCTCTGTCAATTTTATATCCGGAAAGACGGAATTAAAAGAGTCCAGAAGATAATCCACGTCTTCCATGGTTGCACAGATAAAATCCAAATCACCATCAAAGTCGGAATCAGTGGTTCCGAGTAATACAAACTCTCTCCACGGAACAGCAAACAATGGACGTCCATCCAAAGTTGAGATAAGCATCACTGCATAATTCAGATTAAGCCGATTCTTAGGAATAACGAGATGTATGCCTTTTGTCGTGCGAATTCTCGGGTTAACAACTTCATTATTCAGCCCCCGCGTTATATCTCCCCAGGCTCCGGTTGCATTGACAAACACTTTTGCACGGATATTGTATTTCCCTCCATTTATTTCGTCATGGCCATAAAAAACTTGTGTTAACCCATTTTGCTTTTCAAATCCGGCAACTCTTAAATAACTAATCGCATCACAACCTGACTGTACTGCGGATTGCAAATTTGCCATAACCAAGCGTGAATCGTCCGCTTTAGCATCAAAATATTCAGCCCCACCTGCCAGGTTCGTTTTATTTAGTTCAGGTATTAAATTTAGCAATTGGCGTCCCCTATGCATTTTGTGGGTACCAATCCTTTTAAATCCGCAAAGCCAATCATAGAGGGTCATTCCTGCTTTAATTTTCCAGTACGAATCGTCCGACTCCTCATAAATTGGAAATATAGTGGGCAATTTGCTGACAAGATGTGGCGCCAGATGAAGGAGTTTATAGCGTTCGACAAGTGCTTCGCGGACCAATCCGAATTGATATTGTTTTAAGTAACGAAATCCACCATGTATCAATTTAGACGACTTACTACTTGTACCAGCCGCAAAATCAGACTTTTCGACCAATAGCGTTTTTAATCCTCGTAAAGCTGCATCTCTAGCAATACCTGCCCCGGTTATTCCCCCGCCAATGATGCAAATATCATACTTCGTTTTTTCCAGTTGAGATAAAACTTTTTTACGGGTTTGGAATGAAAACGGAACTGATCGAACATTTTGCGCAAATTGAATTTTCATGATTTTTTATCAAAACCAAAGATTTTCTGCATCGCTAAAAAGTTTTTGATTTTTTTGAAATAAACAAAAATGCCCCGCCTTATCATCCAGATTCCACACATGTAGCACGAACCTCCCAAAAGGCGGGGCATTATTTTTTTAAATTGTATTGCTAAAATAAACAGATTAGTAAAACATAAAGCAAGCACTATTTTAATTTTTTGATAAAAACTAACTTTTTGTTTTTTCTGCGAATTCCAGAAACGGTTTTATAATGTCAATTGGCAGAGGTAAAACAATAGTTGAATTATTTTCACTTGCCACTTCGGTTATGGTTTGTAAAAATCGCAGCTGCACTGAAATAGGATTTTCAGCCATAATTTTTGCGGCATCGGAAATTTTTCTCGAAGCCTGGAACTCACCTTCGGCATGAATGACTTTAGCCCGCCGTTCACGTTCCGCTTCGGCTTGTCGCGCCATTGCACGCTGCATTTCCTGGGGTAAATCCACATGTTTCACTTCTACCATAGCTACTTTAATTCCCCATGGATCAGTATGACCATCAATAATTGCCTGTAACTCCTTATTAATTTTATCCCGAGATGCTAAAAGCTCGTCGAGCTCTGCTTGTCCTAATACCGAACGTAAGGTTGTTTGAGCCAATTGAGAAGTCGCATATAAATAATCTTCCACTTCAACGATGGCTTTTAACGGATCCAATACACGGAAATAAAGAACAGCATTTACTTTGATTGAAACATTATCCTTAGTGATTATATCTTGAGGTGGGATATCCATGGCAATTACTCGCAAACTGACCTTAACCATGCGATCGATAATGGGTATGAGAATGATTAAACCTGGTCCTTTTGTTCCGATTGCCCTTCCTAAACGAAAAATAACACCTCTTTCATATTCGCGCAAAACGCGAATCATACTTGCAATCAAAAAGAGTAAAAAAACGACTACAAACGGTAAGCCAAACATAAAACCTCCCAAATGATGTTTTTAGTTAACGATGATTTGATTAATCTGAATTTTTAAGTGGTTCAACTTTCAACATTAATCCATCCAACACTGCACATACTTTGACCTTTTCCTTAGGATTAATAGGTGATTCTGCAACAGCATTCCAGAATTCGCCATGAACTTTAATTCTTCCCTCCGGACTAATTTTTTCAACAGCTACTCCAACTTCACCAATAATCCCTTCTGCTCCCGACACTGGTTTCAGTTTCTGTGCTTTGAGGCCGAATCCTATAGCAAATAGAAAAAAGGCTGCTGTAAGAATCACTGCCGGCAAAATTACGGAAAGAGAAACTTTAAAAAAGGGTTCGGGAGAATCGAACAACATTAAAGAACCTAATAGCATAGATATTACTCCTCCAATACTTAACAAGCCATAACTCGCAACTTTTATCTCTAATAGAAACAAAATGATAGCAAAGATAATCAACATCAATCCTGCATAATTTAACGGAAGCGTTTGCATCGCAAAAAATGCTAAAATCAGAAAAATAACGCCTACAATGCCGGGTAGAATAGATCCGGGATTTGAAAGTTCAAATATCATTCCATACATACCTAATAACATCAAAATATAGGCAATATTCGGATCTGATATTTTATCCAAAATGCGGAAACGCCAATTCATCCTAATCGTAATAATTTCTGCATTTTCAGTATGCAAAACATATTTTTGGTCATCCATATCAACTTCTTTTCCGTTGATAACACTCAGAAGGGAATCTAACGTCGGGACAATATAATCAATTACATTAAGTTCCAATGCTTCCTTTTCTGTTATTGAAACGCTTTCGCGAACAGCTTTTTCCCCCCATTCGACATTGCGGTTTCTCTTCTCTGCAAGCGAGCGGATATAAGCTGCCGCATCATTAGTGACTTTTTCCATTATTGCTGATGTCGAGTCGGTTTGGCCAATAGTAACCGGATGGGCAGCCCCGATATTTGTCCCGGGAGTCATTGCAACAATATGAGCAGAATAAGAAATAAACACACCTGCAGAGGCGGCTCGTGAACCACTGGGATTAACATAAACAATTACAGGAATTCGAGAAGCCAAAATATCCTTGATGATAGTCCGCATGGAAGACATAAGCCCACCTGGAGTATCCATTTGTATAATGAAGCATTCGGCGCCATCTTCTTGTGCCTGATCTAAAGCTTCATGAATGAATTTTGCTGAAACAGGATTAATCACTCCATTTAATTCGAGAACGTGAACCGGTCTTTTATCTTGAGCAAAACTTGACCCGTAACTAGAAAACAGCATTACGAATATACATAACAATCTTTTCATAAAAACCTCAAATTCACTTCATCCGATTCACTCGGATACAATTGTTTTTGTTTGATACTTTTTGAAAATAAAATTATTCAGCAGAATTGCTTAAATACTCCATTTTTGTGCTTAAAGAATCGTTGTAACCTGTCTATCCCAACTGAAAATCATTGGCATGCTTCTTGTGTTAGAAAGATCAAACCAAACGAAAGGAAATGCAATGACAAGTTTAGTAGCCCGCGCAGAAGAATTTATGGAAGATACAAAGTTAGTTTGCAAAAATAGTAACTCCAGCGTTTCTTGGGATAAATTTATAGTTACAATTAAAAAAAATGAAGTGATTGCATGGTCCTTTGATTGCTTAACCTGTGAACATTCGAGCTGTCCTATTAATCCATCAATGTCTTGTAATTCAATATCTAAATCAGATTACGCCTGTTAATACAGCAATAAGTAGCTTAAACACTGATAGTATATTACATGGAGGTATCATAAGCAAGATAATTGTTTTCAGGTTTGAATAGTTAACCCTTCATAATTTTATTGTGATTTCTTTAAGGATCTGGATTGATGTTCCGATATTATAAATAGATTTATTAGACCCACGTTCTTTACATTTTTGTATCTAAAAAAGTTGTTAAATAAAAGTAATTGATTGGATTTTTACTTATTTTTTAGATATGTTTTTCATCAAATTTCCCTGCTATTTGGTGGCACCTATGAAAAAGAGTTAATAAGAATAAGAAGGGAATTTAGCTCTGGGCGTCCAAAACAGGCCTCATCCCGGATGGGAGTGTTACAACACCGGAGGACGTTTGAAACGTATCAGGCGGTACCCACTATACTTTAGTGAGGCCCTTTTTCCTAAGCCACTGTAGCGGGGAATTTTTATAAAATTACAACGGTAGAAAATTTTCTTAAGGGGAGTAAGTCATATAGACACTAAACTTCATAAACTAAAAATAGACTAAACGACGGGCTGATATTTTGAATAGAGTTTTAAATTTAGATAGGAATAGGAATTGAAAATGGCTAGGATTCGACCATTCAATCCAAAACAGTTATTTCGCTTTGATTTGATGATAATACAAATGTCTTACCATTCATTTTCTTTTTAACATGAAAATGCAGGCAATTAATAATAATCTCCACTCCAGGATAGACAGATCGATTCACTTTGACAAATGCTTTAGAAGGTGTTATTTGCTTTTTCTCTAAAAGATTATTTTCTTTGCTTATTTTTTCTATTAATTGGTTAATCTCTATCTGCCGTTTGGAGAAATTAGAAAGTTTTTGGGGAATATCCCCACTCTGGTTCCATCTTTTTAACTTCTGAATCTCAGTATTTACTTTTTTTAACTCCATTTGAAATTCAACAAGTTTGTGTATATTACTGTTGATCTCTTCAACGATGTTATAATCATAGCCAGTTTCTATAATTGTTGAAGTCCCATATTCATTTCCTAAAGTCTCGACCTCTATCGCATTCGTTGCTATAGCGTAACCACCAACAATCGAAAATCTTCTACCACCAACTTGTATGCGATCATTTGCATAAAGTTTAGCATCTATAACTTCTCTCGAAACAAAGATTGATTGACGTGAAAAAACAGATTGATTTCTTACAAATGCAATATTTATATTTCCTTCTGAATAGATTGAGCCTTTACCAACACCGATAAACCCTCTTTTAATGATTATGTCATTTCCTGATTTTATAATGGCATCTTCTACACAACCCCCGATTTCAATTTTGTCAGTTGAATCTAATTCGAAGCCACTCTTCACATCTCCCTTTACAATGATCGACCCTTTATTAGTGACATTCCCGGTATGAAAATCCACATCTCCCTTGATCGTGTAGGCTTGACTAACGCTTATCAAACCCTGCTTTGTAGAAATAACACCTTCGACTTTCGCCAAGATAAGATTGCAATTATCCGGAGAAACGTAAGTATTTTGTCCCGCCGGAAAAAGTGGAGGTTCACCTCTTTTCCCCGGAATAGTATCCCCAAAAACATCACAACCATCCAAAGCCTTCATTGGCGGATGGTATAGCGCCAATTTTTGGTTAGTTTCAACAAACTCAATTGCATTAATATTATAAAAATCTACGGCCCCATCGTTCATAACTTTTGGTCGGTTATCGTGATCGGTTTTAATATAGAATTCCACCCAGCCATCTTTCCCGTTTTTACTGGGCTGACCATTAGCAACGATAACGTCATAAACCGGTTTTTTAGTATCATCCATTTTAACCAGTGCATCTTCAATGGCTTGTGTATTAATATTCGCTTTTATTTCTATTTTTTGTAATTTTAATAAGACATCATCTAATGAAAGTATTTGACTGTCTGAATTTGGTGGGCTTAGATCGATTAAAACCGCTAACTTGTCTTTACTAGCTTTTACTTTAATGCATTCCATATTGACCTATCTTTATAAGTAGAGAAACACTATTTAACAATCGACGGGAATATCCAATTCCTAAAGGAAGAACTGCAAATTTTAGAGACAAATGGATTTTTTTCCAAGGTCAAATTGAAGCCACAAAATCCCTGTCCAAACTACGGTACTGGATCGCTTCACTTACATGCTGTGTC
>CAYXGW010000139.1:0-13552 GCA_964464595.1 uncultured Deferribacteres bacterium | reverse complement strand
CTTTTCCCAGCCAATGGATTCTAGATAATCCCTGACATATTGCTTGTCAAAACTCATTTGTGCCTGTCCTGGCTGGTACTGATCCAAGGGCCAGAAGCGTGAGGAATCCGGGGTCAGCACTTCATCGATGAGGTAAATTTCGCCATTCCGTTCGCCAAATTCGAACTTCGTATCGGCAATGATAATCCCCCGCTCTTCGCCATAACTGCGTGCCCAATTGTATACTTCGATACTTCGTTCTTTGACGGTTTGAGACAGTTCTGCGCCGATAATATCGACCATCTGGTCATAGGAAATATTTTCATCATGGCCGGTATCGCTTTTAGTTGACGGTGTAAAGATCGGTTCAGCCAGACGATCCGATTCTTGTAAATTTTGCGGCAATTCGATACCGCTGATTGCGCCGGTGCGTTTATAGTCTTTCCATCCTGAACCGGAAATGTAGCCCCGGACGATACACTCCACCAGCAAGGGTTCGGTCTTAATTACCAGCATGGATCTTTTCTCGAGTTGGTCTTTATACTCAAGGCAAACTGAAGGGAAATCAGCAAGCTCCGTAGAGATCAAATGATTCTTTGTGATTTGCTCCGTTTTGCCAAACCAGAACCGGGATAACTGTGTGAGCACTTGTCCTTTTTGTGGAATGCCGTTTGGCATGACAAAGTCAAAAGCGGAGATGCGATCGGTTGCAACGATCAGTAATTGATCGCCAAAATCATAAATCTCACGGACTTTACCGCGTCTTAAGAAATTTAGTCCAGGGCAGTTTAATTGGGTTATGATGGTCATTTTTCTCCTTTTCGAGGATTTTATATACTTGGTTCCTGCTATATTTGATTCAAAATATAATTTCTTAAACATGGGTAAACAATCAAGCATCCTGAATCTGAATTAGCTTGTTCTATTTATACACAACGAAAAGCACATAATCTAAAAACTGACGTTATGAATTTAAATAAAAAAAGCGAGTGGGATTAATACCAATGTCTAACTATAATCAAGCTTTCTTTTTTTCTTCTTAGATGCTTTAGCACGACTGTTGAAGTCCAAAGCCAATTGAAGCCAATATTCCAGTTCTTTGTTATGGACTGTTCCCTCGGGAGAGATAAATACAAATCCTTTCATGGGTCTGCCGGTAAAATCCATTTCCCGACAACCTTTTTTTAACAAGGCATTTTCATATGCTTCCGGCGCTATTCTGGCCATTAAGTCATCATTTGAAATACCCACACACATCTTGCCATCGACCATAAAAGTCAAGCCGCCCATCATCTTTTTTTCTTCTATACGTAAATTTTTTGGCAGGAGTACCTGTCGAACTCTTTCAGCCAGGTTTTGATTGTATGCCATAGTCATCTATTTGTATTAACTTATTCATACCTATGATATTGAATCATTAAAAAAATCGTCAAACACTTTGAGTGCTGCAAAAACCTGTGCAGAATGTTTTAAAAAGTTTTCAGACATGGCGTCTTTGTCGCTAATTTTATGAACAGCTAAAAAGCTTTTATACTTCAAAAGATCAATGAAAGGATGATCCTCGGAGTAATCCTTTGGCTTCGTTTTTAATTGCTCACCCTCCATCTCGCCAAAATATTTTTTGAAATCGGCGCCGTTCAGAATTTTGATAAGTTCTTTGCCGTTTTTGTGTATTGCCAGCCTTATTTCTTTTAGCCATGGGGCCGGCGGAAGATATGCCCCACCGGCGAGAAAAGTATTGCCAGGCTCCAGGTGAATATAGTAACCTGCCCTTTCGTGAGGCTTGTGGCCGTATGCAGTCAGATGCGCCCCGAGATTGGTTTTATAAGGGGTTTTGTCTTTAGAGAATCGAGTATCGCGATAGATTCGATGCATACATTTTTTGGCTTCCAGCTCTCCGATTACCGGATCAAAATTTGCTATTTGAAAAATGAGCTGGCTGATAACGTTTTGAAAATCTTCTTTAGCTTCTTCAAAACGCGGCTTATTCGTAGTAAACCACTCGCGGTTGTTGTTCTCTTTAAGGTCTTTCAGAAATTGGTATGTTTGTTTTGCGATCATTTGAATAAATCCTTTAGGTTAAAAACGACATAATTTGGATTGGAAAGGACTTAGATGTCCCTGCCTTTCCTGGGATTTAATATAAATACAAAATTTGAAATTGAAGTTCAACAGTTTTGGGAAGTTAGGAAATTGATTTGAAGGGTTTATGGTTGATTTTGATTTAACCTAATTATTCAGCGCCCTCTTTGTGTTTTTATAATCATAAGTGGTTAACTCCAAACGGTGGCCGTAAGGATCACAGAAATAAACGGAGAAAGCTTGCTGGTGATCAACTGCAGATTGGGATGTAACGGGTTGACCGCGATGATCTGAAAGCTGCAGGTCAGTCACACGTTTGAGGAATTTAATAAAATTTGCAGCATTTACACGGAAAGCAACGCGGTGGAAACCAGCCGTTTCTCTCCGGCCTTGCGGCTGGCCTTCAAATAAGGCAAGCTTGGTATTGCCATCATCGCTGGAAATCATCAACGGTCCGTGTGGATTTTTAGCCCAATTTTCGTAACTTTTGATTATTTCTAATCCCAGCACTTTCTTATACCACTCAGCAGCTTCATAGCGGTTTGATACAAATAATTCGATGTGATCTACTTGGTCTACCTGGAAAGTTTTTTCGGTTTGATTAGAACTCATGTGTTTATTTGGTAAAGATGGTTTTGATTATTCTTTTTTGATTTTATGATAATGTCATCACCCAATTACCGTCCAATTAATCATTTTGATTTCTAGTTGTTTTGAATAAGTAAAGCAATTAAAAGCAATTTAATCAAGAATTTGTTGAAGAATACTATTAATTTTTCCTGACTCAATGGAGAATTTATGAGGCGATCGATGCCAAACTAACTTGCAGATAAGAAGAGCGCTTCATATTTTACCATAAAGGAATTTTACAGTTATTAAGGAAATGCAAAGATACCTCATATTTGGTGGTCTGTTTTTACTCGTCATGGGTTTTGCGTGGCCGTGGATCCAAAAAATCGGTTTATGCAGACTGCCGGGTGATATCGTGATCGAGCGGGAAAATTTCCGATTATATATCCCCATTGCAACCATGTTGTTAATCAGCATTGTTTTATCGATAATCATGTGGTTAATACGAAAATGACACCATATACTCAACACATTTCGACTCCGCTCAGGGTGGCCAAATGGAAATAATAGAATAAATCCATGTCTCGAATCCTCCTCATCTTCCCAACATCCACTTACCGTGCAAGTGCATTTATGTCAGCTACGGTTTCTTTAAATATTGAACCAGTCATTGCCACGGATCAGAAACAAGCAATGGCCAGCCTGGTTCCCAACACAACCATGGCTTTGAATCTCCATAAACCTGTTTTAGCTGTGGATAAAATTATGGCATATGCCCGGGCGAAACCATTTTCAGCTATAGTTGGAGTGGATGAAAATACGGTGATCCTGGCAGCTATGGCCAGTAAAGCTCTGGACTTGCCTCATAACCCAATTGCAGCTGTTCAGGCAACACGAGACAAATTTTTAATGCGGCAGAAATTACAGACCGGGGGACTTCTGTCACCGAAGTTTGAGAAATTCCAGGTTGACCAGGATGCCGATATTGTTGCAAAAAAGGCTGGTTATCCTTGTGTTCTTAAGCCCACCTCATTGTCGGCAAGCCGGGGTGTAATTCGGGCGAATACCGAAGATGAATTTGTCAGCGCATTTCAGATGATCCGGCATTTGTTATCAGATCCTGAGATTATAAGACAAAGTGATCGCACTCAAAAACATATTTTGGTGGAGGATTATATCCCCGGAAATGAATACGCAGTCGAAGGAATTCTGATCGACGGAGAATTAAAAATCCTCGCTTTGTTTGATAAACCGGATCCGTTGGAAGGTCCGTATTTTACGGAAACTATTTATTCGACGCCTTCAAAATTATCTCACACACAACAAGAAAAAATCATTCGTACTACAGGGAAAGCAGCAAAAGCCCTCGGCTTGTGGCGAGGACCCATTCATGCGGAGTTACGCTTGAATGAAAACGGTGTTTACGTAATCGAAATCGCCAACCGCACAATAGGCGGCTACTGTTCGGAAGTGCTTAAATTTTCCGGTGGAATTTCACTAGAGGATGTCGTTCTCATGAATGCAATAGGAATGGACATAAGCCACATAAATCGCGAAACCCAGGCCGCAGGTGTCATGATGATCCCACCTCCAATCGCGGGAATTTTTCAGGAAGTAAGGTCCAAAGACCGGGCTCTCCAGGTAGAAGGGATTGAAAGTATCATCATTTCAATTCCCAAGGGTCAACGAGTAGAGGTGCTGCCAAAAAGTTCGCGGTATTTGGGGTTCATTTTTGCTCGGGGTGTATCCCCGGAGTTTGTCGAAAATGCTATCAGGGAAGCTTATGGAAAGTTGGAAATTTTGATTCAGCCCAATGCTAGAACAAATTAGGATCTTTTCATGAATCCGATCTATTTAGATTACAACGCCACTACACCTATCGATCCTCATGTAGCAGAAGTTATGCTGCCTTTTCTACATTCAAATTTCGGCAATCCTTCCAGCAGCCATATTTTTGGTGTGACTACAAAAAAAGCGGTTGAGAAAGCCCGCAGGCAAGTGGCCGTTTTATTGCACTGTGAGACCGACGAAATTGTGTTTACGGGCGGTGGTTCCGAATCCAATAATTACGCAATTAAAGGAGCTGTTCAAGCCTGTCGGGACAAAGGCAACCACATCATCACCTCATCAATTGAGCACCCTGCTGTTCTGCAGGTCTGTAAATATCTTGAGAAAAACGGCTTCACAGTTACTTTTTTACCGGTAGATCAATTCGGCTTAATTAATCCAAAACATGTTTCAGAAGCCATTACTTCTGAAACCACCCTGATCACGATCATGCATGCAAATAATGAAGTCGGCACAATTGAACCTATTAAAGAAATCACCAAACTGGCGCATGCCCACGGGATTTTAATTCATACTGATTGTGCTCAATCCGTAGGGAAAATCCCGGTTCAAATAGATGAGTTGGGAGTGGATTTATTGTCAATAGCGGGACACAAACTGTATGCCCCCAAAGGCATTGGTGCGCTTTATATTCGATCTGGAGTGAAATTAGAAAAATTGATACATGGTGCGGATCATGAAATGAACCATCGTGCCGGAACTGAAAACGTCCTGGAAATTGTCGGATTAGGTGAAGCTTGTGAACTGATCGATGAGAATTTGGCCAGGTATCAAGAGCACATGCTGGAAATGCGTAATCGTCTGGAACAGGGATTGAAAATGCGGTTCTCTAATATCCGCATTAATGGGCATCCGGACAAACGGCTGCCCAATACTTCCAGCGTATCCTTTGTTGGGCTTGAAGCCAACACCATCCTTGCGGAATTACCCAATGTGGCAGCTTCAGCGGGCGCTGCCTGCCACAGTGGCCAGGTTGATGTTTCGATAGTCCTTGAGGCGATGCAGCTTCCACTGGAATACGCCATGGGAACCATCCGCTTGTCAGTGGGAAGATTTACTACGGCTGAAGAAATAGATCGTACTGTTGAAGAAATTGATAAGCTGTTAAATGAGCAAAATGGAAAAAATGATGAAACCAATTAAGTTTTCTCAGCACGCTAAAGAACAACTTGAATTCCGTGGCGCAACTAAAAAAGAAATAATCGAAACAATCAAGACCGCTAAATGGATTCCGGCTGAATTAGGGCGGATTGAATGCAAAAAAGACTTTGTTTTTGATGAGAAATGGAATGAAAAGTATTTTAAATCAAAACAGGTTAGATCAATATTTGTGGAAGAAGAAAAGGAAATTGTTGTCGTAACAGTGTATACTTATTATTTTTAATAAAAAGAGGTGTTATAATGAGAATAACCTATGATTCAAAAGTAGATGCACTCTATATTCGCTTCATAGAAACAACTGTAACGACTGACCATGTCGCTGATGGCATAGCTATTGATTATGATAGTGAAGGGAAATTAGCTGGTATTGAAATACTTGATGCTGTAAAACGATTTGGAAGTAAAGATGTTTTTAAAACAGTTACATTAGAAGATTTGGCACTTCAATCGGATTAAATTTGGATATGTTCACCGATAACATTGGTTTCAGTTTTAGAAAATCAAAATTATGAATAGGACTTTATTTTCTGAACCTGTTGAAAAATACCCGGCACCCAGGGAAGATGCACTAAAGTACCCGGGTAAGCGTCCTTCTACAAGTTTTGTTTTGTCAAATCGAATCGTTCATCCGATCGTTTACAATGATGAAGAGAAGGGCTCGCCAGGTTCCACTGCTAACGGCCAGGTAAACCTTGATTCAGATGGTAACCACCTTACCATTAACAAATTCCTTGAATCCAGGAAAGTTGCATTGCTTGAGGAACGATTTCCTGTGATTGGATATGGTTCTAACCCGGCCCCAGGACAGCTAATTAGCAAATTTGGATCTGAGACTGTCATTCCGGTTTTTCAAGGGATAGTAAGAAATTGCGATTTTGTTTATAATTTGATTTCCAATATGGGGTATGCATTTGCTGAGATGATAAGCGAAAATTATTGCGACGGATATATATGGGTGACCTTTCTCGATCATAAACAACTTGAGAAAATGATTGAATCAGAACAGAATTATAATTTAGCATATTCAACTTCGGATGTAACGCTTGAATCAGGGGAAATATTGTTTGGAGGAATAAATAATGTATTATATATTTTTGCAGGATTTAGAAAGATTTGGCTTCCTTCCGGCTATGATGGTCCTATTGCCATTGCAGAACTGTACTCAAAGGGAAGGAGGCTTAAATCCTTAAATCAAACCGAAACTTTGGAGTTGGTAATAGAGCAATTTAATCTTAACTCTATTGGTTTATCTACTCCATATGAACTTGTTGCGCGTTTAAAGCAAGAAGCTCAATTGAAAGAAAAACCAGGGAAATTGAAATACGATCTCCAGAAACTAGTTGAAGACAATCCCAATTCTCTGCCATCTTTAGCTGAATCACATACATCTGTTGAAAAATCCACATCGCTCATTACGTTTGCAGAGAACGGACATAAACAAAACCACTCATAAATAAATACGGGGAGATTATGAAAACTCAACAACATTCGAAATAGATGGCACAACTTCATAGAAAGGAGTTGAAACAAATCTCCTTATTGCTGGAAATCACCTCATTAATAACTTATCTTCAAGACCCAAAATTACAGATAAACCTCCAGGTTTCTTTAACCCTGGTTGTTTTAAGTATCTTAAAAACAGTCATTGATATTTAAATTTAAAATAAAATGAGAAAAGAAAAGTTTAGAAATATCGCCATTATCGCCCATGTGGATCATGGCAAAACCACACTGTTGGATGGCTTGTTGAAACAGAGCGGTACTTTCCGGGAAAACCAGGAGGTTGTTAAACGTGTTATGGATTCCATGGATCTTGAGCGCGAACGTGGAATTACCATCAATGCAAAAAACACAGCTGTGTGGTATAAGGGTGTGAAGATCAACATCGTAGACACACCAGGCCATGCGGATTTCGGCGGCGAAGTGGAGCGCAGTTTGAATCTCGTAGATGGCGCGCTTTTGCTTGTGGATGCAAGCGAAGGGCCGTTGCCGCAAACCCGTTTCGTAGTGAAAAAAGCATTGGCAAAAAATCTGCCCATTATTCTTGTGATCAACAAAATTGACCGCAGTGATGCCCGCATTGAAGCTGTCGTGAATGAAGTATATGATTTGTTTATCGATCTGGATGCAACGGAGGAACAGATCGAATTTCCGATTTTGTACACCAATGCAAAAGCCGCCGTAGCCCATAAAAAAATCGGAGATGGCCGCACGGATCTTGACGCTTTATTCGAAATGATCCTTGAGAAAATTGCAGGACCGGTTGCAAGTGATGACCATGTCCCGCAGTTCCTGGTAACAAACCTGGAATATGATCCATATGTCGGACAACTGGCGGTTGGGCGGTTAAGCAATGGTGTGCTCGAAATGAACAAACTCTACAGTCTATGTGGTGAAGGAAAAATTACACGAGGTGTCAAATTCTCCGCCTGTTACGAATTTAAAGGATTACAAAAAATCCAGGTGGAGAAACTGGAATCCGGTGATATCATCGCCGTTTCAGGCGTTGAGGACGTTAAGATCGGTGACACTATTTCCTCCGAGGATGATCCGCAACCACTGCCGCGCATTATAATAGATGAACCGACTGTATCTATGATCTTTTATGTGAACAATAGCCCGTTTGCCGGCAAGGAGGGTAAATTCCTGACCTCGCGGAATATCAACGAAAGGCTTCAAAAAGAGATCCTCGGCAATGTCTCTTTGCGGGTTAATCCAACCGGGCGTACGGATTCTTTCGAGGTCTGCGGACGCGGCGAGCTGCAGATGGCAGTGCTCATAGAAACCATGCGTCGTGAGGGTTATGAGTTTATGGTTTCGAAGCCGCAAGTTATTACCAAAGAGGAAAATGGCAAAGTAATGGAACCGATGGAACGGGTCTTTCTTGACATTCCGGAAGATAAAGTAGGAATTGTCACAGAAAAGCTTGCTAAACGCAAGGGCAAGATGAACACCATGCAAAACCATGGACATGGCCGGGTCACTATGGAGTTTATCATCCCTTCCCGGGGATTGATTGGGTTTCGCAGCCAGTTCCTGACCGATACCAAAGGCGCAGGTGTTTTGAATTCACTTTTCGAGGGCTATGCCCCGTGGTTTGGCCCGATCCCGCAACGAGTGAGTGGTGCGTTAATAGCCGACCGTCCCGGCAGAGTTACCACCTATGCATGTCTCGGCATGGTCGACCGTGGCGAGCTTTCTATCGAGGTTGGAATTACAGTTTATGCCGGCATGGTCATTGGCGAGCGTAACCGCAACGATGACCTGACGGTTAACATAACTCGTGAGAAAAAGTTGACCAACATGCGCAGTTCCACCTCCGAAGCGACCGTAACCCTACGCCCGCCGCGTTTGCTTTCCCTGGACCAATCGATAGAATTTATTGCTGAAGATGAGCTTGTTGAAGTGACACCCAAAAATATCCGCATGCGCAAAATGGAGCTGGATGCCAACAAACGGGCATCGATCAGGAAGAAGGAGAAACTGGCTAGGGAAAGTGGTTAATGATGGAAAGTTCACTTAAAACTAACTATGCTTAAAAACCAATTAGAATAAAGAGAAACAAATGTTGTTTTTTCATCAATCGTCGGTTCTTCCACTAGTACAGGCCATTCGTAGGGTTCATCTGTACAGATCTTGGTAACACACGCCAAAAGTATTTGAGGAAAATCATCATGCATGGATTCAGGTACAGCTAAATTCACAAATGTTGGTAATAACTCATAACAGTAATTTGCAGCACGTCCAATGCCGCTACAAGTTAGGACTTCGCAATAAGCGTCCAGTGCAGTTCCCAATGAGGGTTTTTCAGAAATAGTTATACTCTTTATTAAATCTCTTTTTGTAGAGTCACTAAAAGTAACCCCAGAATATTTATCAATTACCTGGGTGGCCCAATCTCTTAAATTCTGGCTTTGTTCTGTCGGCTTCTGCCGAAGTATATCAATGGCAAGTTCTACGAAACGTCCTTCCACTTCTCTGTCTTTAATTGCTTCGAGTACACATATCCCATAATTGCAATAACGATAGGAATAAAGACAGCAGCAATTGCGCTGCTCATGATTTTTAGTTTATCCCAGTTATTTATTCTTTAATCATTCAGAGCTTGAGGAGGTAAGTGTTGTTGAAGGATTACTGCAGAAATAGCAGTTTTTTTATCCCATGCTTTCATTAATTACATCACAGAAATAAATAATTGCACCTAACATAGTATAAACGAGTCACATACCATTTATAGTTGACAAATCAAGTCGTTCATCCAAATCATTGATAATAGTTATTAATCATAAAAACAAATATTTTAATACATTTTTATTATTTTCTCTTCGGGTATGGGTGACTGATCTAAACCAGCTTATGTTGTCCACTGGATTTATTTGTCATGCCTAAGATGCAACACGAACAACTGTTCGGTTGCTTTCTTTGTGCCTGGTTCGCAAACAAAACCATTCTTTTCCAGCACGCGCCTGGACGCAATGTTGTCAGGCTCAAACACCCCCTGTTACCGACGCGACTTCATTGTTCCGGCACCACTCGACGAATCCACTTATAAGCTCACTGGCGAATCCCTTACCCCACGCCGATTCAGCAAGCATGTAACCAAGGCGCAACTCGGAGCCGTCAGTGCCACCATCAGTTTCAAACAGAATGATCAGGCCAATTGGCTTTCGTGAAGTCTTCTCAACTACAAGTAACGTTACCCCCTCATTGTCGCGTTCTAGTACCCAATCTCGCGCGCGATCGTGTGTGTAAATGCCTTGCCATACAGGAGGAAGAGAACGAGTAACCTGTGTTGTAAGAATGTTCTTAACAACGATTTCAAGGTCTTGCCGGATCCATTCATCAGGGGCAAGTGAATGCCACTCTCTAACCAAAAGTCTTTTCGTAGAATAGCTGTATTTCATTCGAACCGCAGTATCCAGTTTATTACGCTTATTTTTCGGTAAATATTGGTGGCTGGTTTTCACATTAATTGCCATAAGGCTTTGCTTTGTTACGGTCTCCCTTTTTTCCTTTGCGCATGCGCGAGAAGGGATGACCATTGCAACCGGTTCTGGGATTCTGCTGCTGAGCGATGTTCGCCCGTTCGGCCTCAGCTGCTGTTGGCGCTGCATAAGCACTCATACAGAACGCCCATTCATAAGGAGGCATCCCGGACAATTGTATCCAATCAATACGAGTCCACAAGCCTGCATCGCCTGGATTGGCGGTATCGTTCTGAGCAATGAGATACTGCGCATCGGTTCGCCACCGAACGATCCGATATCTTGATCCTGGTTGTTGGTGCCATTCTTTCTTTGAGATCGAATAATGGATGCCGTAATCATCCTCAAATTCCCCGAGTAACAGAAGAGGAGGTTTCCCCTGGGGGACATCATTAAGGACTGCCCTACGGGGAGTACAACCTGCTAGACAACAGAGTACTGCAAACAATAAAGCGCGGTGAATAAGAGTCTCCAAGTAGGTGGTCATAACATACGTATGTCGAATCGCTCATACCATTAAAAGATGACAAAGTAAGGCGTTCATCTTGAATCATTGATTATAGTTATTAATATATAAAAATAAATATTTAAATATATTGATTTTATTTAAAATGGTGCTTATATTTGCGACATAACTTTATTAAAATAAGGGGTAAAGTTATGAAAAAATTTAGTGTGGGCAGTAGGGTAAAAATTAGTCGGTTAGCAGAAGACAGTAAGCATAGTTTATATAAAAAGTCGTTCGGCGTTATTGTGCAGATTGCCGGTTACCCAATTGGGGAGGATGAGACGATTGTAAAATTAGATGATGGGCGATTGCTGCTTGTTAGGGAAATGCAGTTGAAGAAAGAAAGTTAGCTAAAAACACAGGGATTTAGAGGACACAGAGGAGGAAATTGCATTGATTTAAATCGAGCCAACTAATGTTTCTGGCGCAATCCCTGGCCTTCTAGCCTCACTCTACTTTGTCCTTATCGGGAGCAGTCCAAAACTCCGTGTCACCACGTGAATTTGCAGATAAGTCTCCCCCGTAAAACGCGGCATTAAACAGAACACGAAACGTCGCGAATGACTGGCCGGCCATTGTGGCCGGAAACCTAAAAGAAGTACATGCCCGTCACCATGGTAGACATCCAGGGCGGCAGCGTATCCTTGAATATATTTTTGTCCGAGCATGTAGCCGGAAGCCAGGGGCGAACCCTTCTTTTGGTAAGTCGCCAGTGCTGTACCCTCGAAATCTTCGAGGGTTGTAAAAACCGGACTGCGGCTAACGAAAATTTTTGCCCGCGCCGGCATACCAGCCATCACAGGATGTGTCTGATCGACATCAACTTGCACAATGGATGCACCGACGAAATAATCTTTACGTTTTAAAGTATCTACCACGTTTTCCACCGGCAAATGCAGTTGCTTTATGGCGAAAGTGTTGCTGTTGTTCAAACAAACCAGCGTGCCGCCGCTGCGGATAAATTCATCGAGGTTACGAACCCCAACAATACCAAGCCCTCCCTGGTAACGCGGAGGAACAGAACCCTTACTAAATCCATTAAGTAAGGTTCGAGCGCGAATATCTGCCAGAATGATCACGTCAAACCGATCGCGTAGAGAGCCATGGTGAAAATCCGTGTTGCCAATACTCGTGAAGGAGAAGCCATAAGATTCCAGCAGCCATCTCGTCCAGCCTTCATCCATGCTTGGCTGCCAGGGTTTGTAAAGCGCAAGCCGGGGCTGCACCTGGATCCCGCCTGGAGTGCCTGTGCGTTCTGCACCAATTGCGAGATCACGAATCCAATTATTTTGTTCGGATTTTGAAATGCCTGAAATCGCATATTTTGCCGGGTTTGTGTCTGTAAGGGCCACGTATCGAACCTTACCACCGGAAAGTAAAGCTTTATTGATTGCCCGAAAGGAGTTGTTTTCAGCAGGATTGACCAGAAAGCTGCCGCCGGAGCCGGTGATCTTTCCCTGGGGTGGAATAATCCCGACGGCATTGGCATTCGTGTTAAATCCCATTCCGGGAACGCTGTCGAATGAACTCGCATCGGTTTCATTCGCCTGGCGGTTGGCAGATTTCCAGTCAACTACATCTCCAATTGGAAGAGACATGGCTTCGCGGACCTCCGTAGTGAGCGGGTTTTCTGCGGCCGTCACCTCCACACCCATCATAAACGGCAAGGTCCAGCCAGCCGCATCGTAGGGTTGTTCAGGCGGGCCTTCAGGATACTCGCGCAAATCAGGGTAAGTCTGTATACTCATCACTTCACGCGCAAGAGCGGCAAACTCCTGATTCATGGGAATGACCCATGTACCTTTCGGATAGTTGATACCGTCATGCCGGATCGCTTTTGAAACCTGGTAAACCTCAATGCCGCCGAAGGCCAGTCGACGCAGCATTTCCACCGATGCTACCGGATCCCGTTGACTTTGTGGAATAAAATAAGCGTAAGGGGGTTCCTGTTCGTACTTATTAATGGTAATACGCGCGGCCTGGTAACGGTTGTACAGCAAGTCGTATTTATACTTTGCGGCAAAATCCAGGGTCGAGATTGATGCAGTGACCATATACTCCACAGCATCGCGTAACCGCCACCAACCACCCTGCCAGGGACTGGAGTAAAGCGATTCCACACGCAATTCGCGGCTGTTGGCTTGAAAATCATTTACGGTATAGAATCTTGGCGTGGCGTAGCGATAAAGAGCTGTTTCGGTCCAGAAAGCCGGAATGTTTTTGAAAATCGGCATGTAGTCGATGTAGCCCGGATACCATGAGTCGAAGCCGGTCCCCATGTGTGTTGCTCCCGGCTGGCCGTTGGATTCAAGGCCGTATGCTATAGCCATACCGATACTGTTCACCGTTCTGGACATCAGCGGCGGCGCTTCGGCTCCAATAGGTTCGGCAAAGGGTGGCAACCATATGCGAGTGGGGA
>CAYXGW010000138.1:0-13561 GCA_964464595.1 uncultured Deferribacteres bacterium | reverse complement strand
GCTTTTCCAAAAGCCGACAGTTCATACCCAGCCTCAAAACTAATCGTAAGTCCCAACTTCTTGAGTTTCCGTATATCAGCTTTTAAGGGTTGAGTATCTCTTTGCAGAATTTTTGCCAATTGGGATGCCGCAGTACGAGGATTTTTTTGGATGAGGGTGAGGGCCTTTATTGTCCATAGTCCGTGCTTACTCAATCGATCCATCTTCTGTAGCTTTACTAAAGCTTCTTCAATTGATTGAGTCGTTATTTCGATATTTGCTGCAGGGATTGAATATTTTTTATCTTTAATATAAAAAAATCCGATACGGTAAACTTTTGACTTATCAGTCACTTTGTCTGTTGAATTCTTGTTGAGGAAAGCAACCAATTCGGAGACGCCGGCAAATCCGGCATCAATAGCCTCTTTCTTAATGATAGAAGAAACGGCAACGAGGTCTAATGAGTTCACTTCGAGAAGATCGTTCAGTCCAAATCTATATTGCCGGCCCATTTTGACGCGAGACGTTTTCCAATTCCGAAATGTCACAGTAATTGAACCATTGCGGATGCCTTCATGAAATTGGTTTTTGATTAACATTTAAAATTGCATTTAACTTAGAGATTTTCACATCAATAAAAAAAGGCCGCTCAAAATAGAGCAGCCTGAATCGTTGAATTGATTTACAACAATCTATGCGATTGTAACATCTTTATTTAAATAAACATCCTGGATCAGGTTCAACAACTTAACACCATCTGCCATAGGTCTTTGAAATGCCTTGCGGCCTGAAATCATACCGGTACCACCTGCACGTTTGTTGATGACAGCAGTACGGACAGCCTGTCCGAAGTCATCATCGCCCGAAGCGCCGCCGGAATTGATCAACCCGATACGACCCATATAACAATTGACAACCTGGTAGCGCGTAAGATCGATTGGATGATCCGATGATAATTCGGAATAGACTTTCGGGTGCGTTTTACCAAATTTGACGACATTGTAGCCATTGTTGGTTTCCGGTAGTTTTTGCTTAATGATATCCGCTTCGATAGTTACTCCCAAATGATTGGCCTGACCGGTTAAATCGGCTGCAAGGTGATAATCGGTGCCATCCACTTTGAAAGCCGGATTGCGCAGGTAAGCCCAGAGTATTGTGGCCATTCCAAGGCTGTGAGCATATTCGAATGCCTGTGAAACTTCTACAATCTGGCGTGCGCTTTCATCCGATCCGTAATAAATGGTTGCACCTACTATAGCAGCGCCCATTTCAAAAGCCTGATCGACACTGCCAAATAGAATCTGGTCGAACTTATTCGGGTAGGAGAGAAATTCATTATGGTTTATTTTTACGATAAATGGAATTTTATGTGCATATTTCCTTGCCACCGACCCCAGGCAACCCAATGTTGAAGCGACTGCATTACAACCGCCTTCGATAGCTAATTTGACAATATTCTCAGGATCGAAATAAGCCGGGTTTGGCGCAAAGGAAGCCCCGGCGCTGTGTTCGATACCCTGGTCGACCGGCAATATGGAAAGATACCCTGTGCCTGCTAATCGCCCGTGGTTAAAGATGGATTGAAAATTACGCAATACTTTTGTCGGACGATCCGTATGCGTAAAAACACGATCGATAAAATCAGGTCCGGGAAGTTGTAACTGATCACTATTTACGATACATTTATGGTTGAGCAAATAATCCGTTTCATCCTTAAGGTACTCAACGAGTTGATTTGACATATTTCCTCCATGAAATCTGGTTTATGCGGTTGTTAAATAAGCTTATAAATTGATCGGTTATTCCATGTGGAATAATAAGTAAAGAAAGATAAAATA
The DNA here is from genome assembly GCA_964464595.1 of uncultured Deferribacteres bacterium. Lineage (GTDB taxonomy): Bacteria > Zhuqueibacterota > JdFR-76 > JdFR-76 > DREG01 > JADFJB01. The sequence continues at coordinate 11,744 of CAYXGW010000138.1, read as the reverse complement.
TAGAGGAAAATTCCGCTTTAGTAAAATAAAAAAGACCGGAAAGTGATTGTAACTAAAATTTAAGATTCTCGGTTGAATGCTGTATGTAAATAATATTCTAAACCCATAACAACAGCAGAGATAGGCGATATATCTGTGTGGCTCATTCCGCTGATTTCTTTTTTTTCAGTTTTCTATTGCGAATAAGTTAAAATCTTATAACTTTGGGATGTTATCAAGAAACTAAAGAATACCCATTAAATAAGGATGACAAGGTGGAAAAAACGAATTATAAATTTGAAAAGCGAAAGAAAGAATTAGCAAAGATTAAAAAGAAAGAAGAAAAAAGACAACTCAAGCTGGATAAAAAAAATCCGGATCAGTCTACGGATGAGAAAGAAAATACATAATTACGGGAAATACAAAATTCCCTGTTATTTTACTCAAATTCATTATTTTAGCGCCTTAGTATAGATCGCAACTGTAACTATTATTAAGGTCAAATTCAATGGCGAATTATGTGGCTTTGGATTATGCCTTCTAAATCTGAAGCGTTGTCGGCAATCGACGGTTTGTTAGAAATAGCTCTCAAAAAGGCTTCCGGGGCAACTTTTCCAATTATTGCCGTACTAATCGTATTCACAATATTAGCAGCCTGCAAGGACAACAAAGTCGTTAACCCGGGCACTAATTCAACACCCAACATTCTGCTTATTATTGCCGATGATATGGGTCTGGATGCAACGCCCGGCTACAACGTGGGTACGGAGAAACCCAGCATGCCTGTCTTGCAAGATTTAAGTGCAAACGGGATAGTCTTTGATAATGTTTGGTCGAATCCACTCTGTTCACCTACAAGGGCGACTATTCTGACAGGAAAATATGGGATAAGAACAGGTGTGGTTTCTGCTAGCCCGCCTAACAATGCCATTTCCTTATCCGAAACATCTTTACAGTCATATCTTGCACAAAACACATCCTACAAAAGTGCTGTGATCGTCAAATGGCATCTTTCTAATAACGCAAATGGAGGGGCTGACAACCCAAATCTCATGGGGGTTGAATACTATGCAGGACTCTTGAGCGGTGGCCACGATGACTACAGCGATTGGTCATTCACTCAAAATGGTCAAACATCAACGGTGCAGGAATATTCGACAACATTTTTTACTAATTTAGCCATTGACTGGATAGATCAGCAGCAAAGTCCCTGGTTTCTTTGGCTGGCATATACTGCTCCGCACACTCCTTTTCATTTGCCACCTGTTGCATTGCATTCCGTCGATAATCTCTCCGGAGATACTGCAGACATTGACGCCAACCCACGATCTTACTATTTTGCCATGTTGGAAGCATTAGATACGGAAATGGGGCGATTGCTCAACTCAATTGATATAGAAAATACAATAATCATTTTCATTGGGGATAATGGCTCGCCTGCCCGGGTCGTCCAGCAACCTTACACGCGGACACGAGCCAAAGGAACAGTCTACCAGGGAGGAATTCACGTCCCAATGGTAATTTCCGGATCCGGTGTTACAAGATCGGGACAAAGAGAAGCTGCTCTGATTAATTCTGCTGACCTGTTTGCAACTATCGCTGATTTGGCCGGAACAGGATTAGAGTCAATTCATGATAGTAAAAGCTTCAAAAATCTGTTGAATAGCGGGCAAAGTGAAGAAAGAGAATTTATTTATTCAGAAGTTCAGGAAAATGTAACAGCCTGGGCGATTCGCAATGAAAAATATAAATTGATTGATTTTCAAAATGGAATCCAAGAATTTTATGACCTTGCCGCAGACCCTTATGAGCAGAATGATCTCATCATATCTGGCCTTAGCAGTGAAGATTTACAAGCAAAAACTGAACTTGAAAGTCTTGCTGATGGCGTAAGAAATGAAGATTGAATAGAGCACAGCTTGTCCTTAATTTGAAGTATGAAGGTTTTAAATATGAACGATTTTAGATTTAAGTTGAAAAGTTCATTAAGATTCAATTGGCAATTTGGATTGGCTCTTATTCTTTTATTCGGAATACCTAGATTTATCATTGTTTTAAATGCAAATCGGACAGGAGACTATAGTCTCACATCTATTATTTTCCTCTTGATGTGGGTAACTCCATTTATTCTTCTAACGCGACAAGGAAGAAATTCTATAGGTATAAAAAAGCCTGAAAAATATCTTTGGCTAATTTATTCATTCATATTTGGAATTGCAGCTTGCACAATTGTATACTTTATTGGTCAATGGTTCTATCAAAATACAACAAGCCATTGGTTTGTGTATATTTCAAATTCTTATAGTATTCCGATAGAGCAGCTAGAAGGGACAAATAGAAACATCTACTTCGCGATATTCGCTGTTATTGGTATGACTTTTAGCCCAATCGGTGAGGAGTTATTATACCGAGGTCTTATTCATCAAAGTTTTGTGGCCAAGTTTGGAAAAAACCGCGCTTCTATTATTGATAGTCTTGCTTTTACCACCACACATTTGGCTCATTTTGGAATTATCTTTATCGGTGGGACTTGGCATTTTCTTTTTATTCCAGCCTTTTTGTGGATGTTGCTAATGTTTTTAACCAGTCGAATGTTTTTCTATTGTAAATCTAAAACGGATTCGATTTACGGCGCCATACTAAGTCACGCTGGTTTCAACCTTGCTATGACCTATTTCATATTTTATTATATTCTTTGAAATAGCAATTGCCAGCATAGTTGAGAATTCGTGTCATCCTCCACTCCATAAAACTAAGCATGGTGAAGTAATGGTTTTTCCTTCTTTTTAAATGAATTGGCAAACAAAGTTGCCCATCCAATCCCACTAAGGATACTTAACATGGGTGCAATGGGAACACGGAACCTTGCAGTCGTTTCCGCGCCTATTGAAAATAGGGTGAAGTATCCGACAATGATCAAAAGAAGCCAAAACACAGTATGGTTTTTTTGTTTATTCCGAATAAATGGGATTAAGAGAATGAAGCCGGAATACAGCAAAAGTAGATGCAAAATAGTCCAACCCTTAATTGCAACAATCCAAAACAATTGCCCTTTGAAAGTTTGACTAAATAATTTGCCAATGTCTTTTTTGCCCGGATTATATAAAGTCTCAGCATAATTTTGAGCCTTGTTTTCGGTCTTTGGTATTAAAGCATTAATTCCAGCATTTGATATGCCAAAATACATTTTGAAAAAACCTTCAACACTTTGCTGTAAAGTTAAGACCGGGTATTTTACAAGGATACGAATTCCTTCGGCCTGGAATCGTTTTGCTAGTTCTCCTTCATTTAGACCTTCTTCTTTACGGACTTTCTCCTTCTTTTGACGGAGCTCGGCTTGTGCCGTATAAAATGACCGACTGGTAATTTGTGCTTCATTCCAGGCTGCACGATATTCGTACAAATTCACCGAAGAAATTGTTGAAAAGAATATTTGTCCCGTATGAATATAATTTCGATAAGCCCAGGCTGAGGGCAAAAGAAGAGAGCAAACCAGGAAGCTGAGAACATGAAAATAAACGCGTTCTGAATTCTTTCGAAGATTAAAAAAATACCAGGCCGCGACGGGAATAAATAAAAACAATGCAATTGGTCGGCATAGAGACAGGAGTGAAAAACCCAATCCGACCAATGAGGAATATACAATACCAGTGTCTTTTTTTGATAAATACACAATCGCCATTAAAGTGCCCATCAACATAAATGTGAAAATGGTTTCGGTTATAAGATGATTGTTTAAGATACTGGTTGGGATATCCGATGCAAAAAAAAGCGTGGCGATGATGGCGCAGGTTTTACCAAGGTGTTGATAGGCAAAGTAAAATATCAAACCTAATGTAATCATCGAAATGCCGATTTGGACCAATGCAATGGCAGGGGAAGACAAACTGAATATTTGACTTAGAAAACCCAGAAAGAAGGGGTAACCCGGCGTTCTTAAGAAACCGGGAAATTGGCCATTAGTTATTAATTCAATCCCGGTTTGCAAATATGAATTCGTGTCCGAATGGATAAAAGTGTCCGGTTTATCTAAATAGCCAACCCAAATCCCTAGTCTGAACATCAAAGCTATAAGAATAATAAGCAGTACGAAAACAGAGAATGGATTTGTTTTTTTAGTTAGAATCGCCCATGCTTTGTTTTCAGATTTTGGTTTCATTGGGTTTTCATCAAAATTCAGTACTGTCCTGGCAAGTTTTTTCCAGAGGAAGCCAAAAAAATGTTAAACCACGGAAGTTAAACATGCCTGATCTTGCTTATAATATGCCAATAAATTTTGAGGATGGAAAGACATTTCCAATTCGATGAATGATCGAATTAGAATTTAAGTAGTTATAAATACGTAGATTTAGTTTAAAACAAATTTTGTTTTTCAGTTCCCCGGCTAAGCTATCATGCTGTGTTTAATACTCTTCAAGCTGTGCTAGTTTAATCAGACCTGTCAAATCCAGTTTATTTTGGGAATATCTCATCACATCTCTCTTTTTTAAACGGATCAAGACATTTGAAGATTGAACATCAGAGAATCCGCCATCCGCACCAAACAAAACGATGATGGATTGATTCGCCGGGAGGAACCTTAATGATGGGCCATAATCACCAATGATCTTCACAATCTTCTTTTTATAATCTGATATTCTTTCTTTTACTTTCTTCTTTTCTTCCTCTTGTCTTTTTCTCACGCTAAACACAAAATCTTCCGCTCTACCCGCTCCCGGATTTAAAAAGGGAATTGATTCAATGGCAAAATCGTGAATGAGTGAAATTCCACCAACCGTAAACATGACGCCAAGGTTGTTAATATACACGCCATTAATATTTCGATTGCCAAAAATTTGCTGGTTCCTTTTTTCAGATAAACTTGAGTGTAATATTCTGCTCATTATCGAAATCTGTTCAAGCTCCTTGCCATCATCGATATTCTGCTGCTTTATCCTGGTTACAAATCCATCCCGGTCGATCCTGTCATTTCTATATTCCACAATATTACTTTTCACTACTTGGTAAAATTTCCCAAGCGGCTGATTTCTGCCCATGTTGTTAAAAGATACCAGGACACCGACATTTTCATTTGAACCTATGTGATTGTTAACATCAACATATGTGCCTAAAAAGGTATGAATTTTCTTATTTAGCTTGTCCATCCATTGGTTCATTTGAGCAGTATCCATAGAGCTGGCCATATATGCGAACGATCTTGCTTTATCTTTCTCTTTGTCTTTCTTACTTCCACTCCTGCCAACCGAAATTCCAAATTCATTACCAAATGAAAAAACACTAAAGAAGTTTCTTTCCAAACTAACCGTAAAAACCAAACCAAAATCATCCAGGTAAAAACCTTTGATGTTTTTTCCTTCGAATAAGTTTTGGCGGGAAGCCTGCAATAATTGATCGAGAATGTCTTCCATGATGTAAATTTCCGATTTAATAACGGCTTTCTTGGTTTGACTAAAAATAGGGTTCGAATCTCCAATCAATAAAAGGGCTGCAATCACAATTAATGCTGCAATTATTTTTGAAAAACGCATGTTACTCTCCGGTTATTATTTACCTGTTTCTGTTATCAAAATTGCTTGCGCCTGTCGTTTGTACGAGTCCCTGCAAGATCGAATTAGTCCGGTCAAATTGGTATGTATTTCTTCGATCTATGCGGTTCAGGCTTTCACCGACATATTGCAAATCTGTCAGCCGTTGTTGATCCATCAACTTGGATAGCTCATTCATTTTGGAAATGAATAAGTTTCTTTGCCGGATTTCACTATCTTGAATCAACTGGCTGGTTAAATACAAATTTTCTTGTTGGGCCTTTTTCAAAGCCGTAACCAATTCTTGTGAATTTGAAATCTGGGTTGTATTTTCTTTGCCGCCAAAAGTTATGGAAAATTGGCCGTCGCCATATGTAAAATCCGTTTGAATGAATAACAGAGCCAGGACAATAGCGGTTACAGACAAACGAAAACCCCAGCGCCAAATTCGGGAGCTTTCCATCGCTTCCGACCAAAATGTTTTTACCCGATCAAGAAAATTGAGCTTCTGAACCGTAAAGATCATTTTTTGTATCGGCTCAACCTGGGGCCATTTTTTCATCACTTTTACTGTCTGGTTGAATGCTGCAACTTCATTCGAACAATTCTCACATTTCTTTAGATGCTCATCTATATTTTCCCGGGATGAATCATCCAACTCCGCGAAAATATAATCCATTAGTTGCTCTTTTACTAAATCACATTTCATAACTCAACGCCTCCTCACTGAGGTTTTGTTTTTTCAGAATTTCTTTTAAAGCTTTTAAGCCATAATACATGCGGGATTTCACCGTATTCAATGGCAATTTCAAGGCTTCTGAAATTTCAATGAATTTTAAATCCTGGTATACTTTCATAACTATAACGACCCGTTGTTCTTCCGGTATGTTTTGCATGGCTTCTTCAAATATTTGCCGTAACTGTTTCCCGTGTGCATTGTCTTCCATATTATTTGATTCCGGGTCCGGGAGTTCTGGCACTATTTCGTCATCCATATTAGAATTTGAATCTATCGAAAAAAATGAATGCCGCTTCCTGTGCCGCAATTGATCCCTCGCTTGATTCGCGGCTACTTGGAAAAGCCAAACTCTAAATTTATTTAAATCCTGCAAATCTATCAATTTTTGATACACCTTAATAAAAGTTTTTTGACAAGCATCCTCTGAGTCCTGTACATTTCCGAGAAATCGGTAGAGAAAATTTAAAATCGGCTTTTGCCAACGCCATGCCAGCAAGTTAAATGCCTGAATTTGTCCTTTCCTGAACCGTTCGATTAATTCGGCATCACTAAAATTGTTCATTCATTCTCCATATGTCGCATATAGTTTATTGGACGCTTAAGGAAGAAAAAAAGTTTTGTCTTTTGTTGTTTGGAATTCCTTGTTAAATGATAAGAATAATCTTCAGTTTCCAAAGTTTTCCGTTTAACGATATTAATGTACAATATACACGCACAAATTATTATTACAAAAAAGTAAAAACTACTTGACTTAAAAACTTAATTTATGTATTTTTCAACTTGTAAACCGGATCCGGATAGTTATCCCTCATATCTTTTAATTGCAAAACAAGTATTTCTGCAGAGTATAATTCAAGTCAAATAGTATTCTATTTCAAATTAAAGATAGCAAATTCTCAATTTCATAACGTAACCAAACAAGGAGGTTGTTATGCGTAAAATGATAATGAGTTTTGGGTGCTTTTTATTAACTATACTTCTTACCAACAATGCCTTTGCACAAATTCCCTTGTCGGGAGATAACGAAGTCCCGGCTGTTACAACTGCTGCGACAGGCGAGATATCGGTTGCAGTTGACAGCAATAAGGTGACTGTTACCGGATCCTTTAGCGGTCTATCCGGGAAATATACTGCTTCCCATATTCACCTTGGAGCAGCAGGTACAAACGGACCGGTACTTATCCCACTGAATCCTACTATTGATGGTGATTCTTTAGGCGGGACTTTTGAAGCAGCGAACAACATGTTCATTATGAATGCCGATACGTTACAGAATTTACTAGACGGCCAATTGTATGTTAATGTTCATACAGAGACAAACCCAACAGGAGAACTCAGAGCACAAATCGTATTTGCGGAAGAATTCTTCACGGCAATCTTGGGGGGCAGCAAAGAGATTCCCCACGTTAAAACTATGGCGATGGGTGAAGTATCCGTCCGATTAGTTGCAAACCATATCGTTCTTTCAGGGCCGTTTTATACACTCTCAAGCCGTTTCACTGCCTCCCATATTCATAACGGAGATGAGACCTCGAACGGACCCGTCATTATCCCTTTGAATCCTACTTTGAATGCGAACGAGCGTAGTGGCACTTTCGAACCAGCCAACAATACTTTCCCGGTTGATTCCGTCTTTATCGAAGAATTGCGAAATCGTGGTTTATACATCAACGTGCACACATGGGCCTATCCGGGCGGTGAAATTCGCGGCCAAATAGAGACTAATGGAATTCCAACCATTATCTGTTCTGCGATTCCAACGGGTTCCAAAGAAGTTCCGGCTAACAAAAGCATGGCGATGGGAAAAATCTTTTTAGAAGTTTTTGGGGACTCCATCTGGGTTCATGGAACATTCAGTAAATTAGATGGTGATTTTACAGCGGCACATATACATCTCGGGGGTGAAGGCGAAAATGGATCTGTACAGGTACCACTCAATCCAACTCTCGATGACGATCAGCGCGGTGGCGTCTTTTTAAGACAAGACAACGTGTTTGCGTATACATCAGAACAATTCCAGGCATTTTTAACAGATAGCCTATATGCCAACATTCATTCAAATGTCTATCCTGGTGGTGAAATTCGAGGTCAGGTGATTTTGCAGGGACCCATTCATCCATTTATGGCGGTCTTAAACGGCAGCAAAGAAGTGCCTCCTAGCAAAACTATGGCGATGGGAAAAGTAGTTGTGGAGCGCCACCAAAACCTGATTTCTGTTTCCGGATCGTTTAGTGGACTGGTAGGCAATTATACCGCCTCCCACATTCACTTAGGAGCTGCTGGCGCGAATGGACCGGTACTTATTCCACTGACCCCCACTCTGGATTCAAATCAGAGAGGCGGCACGTACAGCCCGCTTAACAATACTTTTACATTAGATTCCCTCCAGATCGAGCAATTGCGTGGGAAACAGTTCTACGTGAACATTCATTCCGAGGTTTATCCTGGAGGTGAGATTCGTGGACAGATTGGGCCGCCGGTGGAGATCTTCAATGTGATTCTCGCCGGCAGTAAAGAAGTACCACCGAACGAGACAATGGCCATGGGCAAGCTGACTGTAGAAGTTAGCGGACACGATGTTTGGCTTAGCGGTGAATTCAACAAATTGGAAGGCGATTACACAGCCTCCCATATTCACATCGGGCCGGCAGGTGAAAATGGCCCCGTACATGTCCCGCTTAATCCCAATCTTGATCCAGATCAACGGGGCGGGTTTTACTTAAGGGCAGACAACAAATTTGAATTTGAGCTGCCGGAAATTGAGGCGTTGCGTGAGGGACGCCTTTACGGAAACATACACTCGAAGGTTTATCCAGGCGGCGAAGTCCGGGGTCAAATCTTCTGTCCCGTTGATGTGTATAATGTCATTTTGGCCGGCAGCAAACAGGTGCCGCCCAACAAAACGATGGCAATGGGCAAACTCACCGTAGAGGTTCGGGGCTACGACCTCTGGTTATTAGGTGAATTTACCGGCCTGGTGGGAGATTATACAGCTTCACACATCCACATTGGCAGAGCTAATCAAGCTGGACCCGTGATTATCCCTCTTAGTCCGCAACTCCAGCCGAATAACCGCGGCGGCTTTTATATTCGTGAGGAGAACAGGTACAGCCTGGATGCAGGACAGTGGGCGGCATTAAAATCAGACAGCCTATATGTCAACATTCATTCCCAGGTCCATCCAGGCGGTGAAATCCGGGGACAAATTTGGTATCCTGTCGATGTGTTTAATGTGATCCTTGGCGGCGCAAAAGAAAATCCGGCGAATAAAACCATGGCGATGGGCAAGCTGATTGTCGAAGCACGTGGCCATGATCTTTGGTTGTCCGGTGCATTCTCAGGGCTTGAAGGAAATTTTACAGCTTCCCATATTCACCAGGGAGCGGCAAATGAGAATGGCGGCGTTCTGTTTCCTTTAACTGCGGAAGTAGACGAGAATCTCTCAATGGGCATTTATATCCGAGAAGAAAATCGATTTGTTATGACTCCGGAGCAGAGGAATTTACTAGAGAATTCCGGATTGTATGCCAATATTCATTCCGATGTTTTCCCAGCTGGCGAAATCCGTGGTCAAATCTGGTGTCCTGTCCAGGTGTTTAACGCCATTTTAGCAGGAAGCAAAGAACATCCGCCAAATAAATCTATGGGAATGGGTAAAGTGACCATCGAAGCGAGAGGAAACGAAATTTGGGTCTTTGGCGAATTTAGCGGTTTAAAAGGGAATTTTACAGCTTCTCATATTCACTCAGGTAACTTTGATGTGAGCGGTCCTGTGTTGGTTGGATTAAATGCGACTATCGATCCGGACGACCGTGGCGGAGTATATATCAGGGAGGAAAATAAATTAACTTTAGACCCGGATCGTCGCAGAGACATCAGGGAACAGGGATTGTATGTAAATGTCCATTCAACCCGCTTCCCAGCAGGTGAAATTCGTGGGCAAATCAGAAGACCTGTGAATGTATTCAATGCAATACTGGCAGGTGCAAATGAAGTGGAACCCAACAATAGCTTAGGTATGGGTAAAGCCACATTAGAGGTGCGCGGCCACGAGTTCTGGCTATATGGATTTTTTCAAGACCTCCGGGGTGATTTTACCGCGTCTCATATTCATCTTGGCAACGAAGGCGTAAATGGTCCGGTTATTTTTCCACTAAATGCCGAAACTGAAGAAAACAATCCTCATTGTGGTTGGTTATTTAGAGCGGGTAATGCTAATGTATTTACCCCGGAACAGAGACAAACTTTGAGGGATCGGGGTTTTTATGTAAATGTTCACTCCACCGCATATCCGGGCGGAGAAGTTCGCGGTCAACTGCGAAGACCGGTGGATGTATTCATTGCCATCCTGGCTGGCACAAAAGAAACCGACCCAAACAAGAGTCCCGCTATGGGTAAAGTTATGGTTGAAGCTCGAGGTCACAAGATCTGGGTATCGGGATCATTCAACGGTTTGGTAGGAGATTATGCGGCTTCGCATATCCATGGTGGTACAGCCAATGAAGATGGATCGGTCTTTTACGGTCTTACCCCAGTCCTTGATGAGGATCTGCGTGGAGGATTGTATGTCCGGTCTGAAAATATGTTTGTCGTTCGTGCAGATACCCTGAGAGCCGTTAGAGAAAGAGGGCTTTACGTCAATGTACATTCATCCCTTTTCGCACGTGGCGAAATGCGTGGACAAATTAGCCATCCAACAGATGTTTTTGTGACAAAATTGGCTGGTATTAATGAAGTACAGCCCGTAAAGACTTCTGGAGTTGGAAAAGTAATGGTGGAATTGGATGCCAATAAAATTTGGCTGAATGGATTTTTCGAAAATTTGGTCGGTAACTTTGCAGCATCTCACATTCATTTAGCGCCTGCCGGAGTTAATGGATCTGTGTTGATTCCACTGAATCCAACAATAGATCAAAATCAAACTGGTGGCATATATAAAAGCATGTATTCTGCTGGTGGAGATACAGCCCAATTCCTGCAGAATGGTGAACTTTATGTAAATGTACATTCCAATTTTTCACCTTCCGGTGAACTCCGCGGCCAACTCCTGCATAGTCCCAATACACCTCCGATGCAGACAACCATTCTTACACCTGCAGATGGTGACACAATTGTCATAGGAGGCCGTATAGAGCAAGAATTCGTAGTCTCCTGGAATCGAGCACACGACTGGTATGGAAACCGAGTGGTTTACATATGGCAATTGTCGTTAGATACAAGCTTTGACTCCTGTCTGATCAATACCAATGTAGAAACGGATACTGCTTTATCAATAAATTATGGCCGGCTGGATTCATTGCTTGCGGTTGCTGGCGTTGCACTTGGGGATACGATAGAATTATTTCATAGAGTAGCCAGCTCTGATGGAGGCCTTTGGACCTTTAGTGATATAAGCTCGGTTAACTTGGTCCGTGTTCGCTTGTCTACACCACTGAAATTACTTCTTTCTGAAATTGTTGCTCGACCCACAGATGGGGAATTTGTAGAAATTTACAATCCCG
>CAYXGW010000137.1:0-13773 GCA_964464595.1 uncultured Deferribacteres bacterium | reverse complement strand
TGGAAAACATCTCGCGTCACCGTGCCCAAGGCAAGAGTCCATTGCAAGCTGCCCGAGACGGTGCCAGTGAAGTCAGCACCTCTGTGATAGCGTCCACCTTGACAACAGTAGCAGTCTTTTTCCCACTAGTGTTTGTAAAAGGTGTGGCAGGCCAATTATTCCGTGACCAGGCACTAACTGTAACGTTTTCATTGCTGGCCTCTCTCGTTGTTGCGATTACTTTAATCCCCCTGTTGGCGTCAATGGCAAGCCGAAAAAAAACCATTACAGAGCCGGCAATATTAGTTCCACCTCGAACAAAAGTTGGCGGCTGGCTCAGAAAGACCAGGCTATTCCTGTTTAATACGGTTCCGGTTCTAATCATTCGGGGAATACTCAAAACAACGAAACTCATTTCTAAGATTATGGGATTTATCTTAAAACCATTTCTAAGTTTGTTTAGCAGTGTTTATTCAACAATCGAAAATTTATACCCGAAATTATTAGCCCGGGCGTTGGCTAAAAAAGCAGTGGTACTGGGTACTGCCTTTACGCTTTTTGCTTCTACTTTATTTCTTATTCCCATTTTGGGGGTCGAATTGATTCCACAGTTGTCGCAAGGGGAATTTAACGTTGAATTCCGCCTGGCGCCGGGAACGCCATTGGAAAGAACAGACGCTCTCATTTCTGCAGTGCAGAGAAGCACCGACTCTATTAAAAATATCAAAACCTCTTTCGCTGTTTCCGGAACGGGAAACAGGATGGATGCCAACCCGGATCAGGGTGGCGAAAATTGGGGAGAACTTAGTATTGTGATGACCAAAGGCTCTAAACGTATTGACGAAGAAACCGTGATGGATGCTTTGCGACAAGATTTGAAGCAGCTTCCGGGAGTTCAGTATAAATTCTCGCGACCCAGTTTGTTTACATTTAAAACACCCGTCGAAGTGCAAATTGCCGGCTATGATTTGGGAAAACTAAAATCGGTCAGCAATCAAATCGCCAAACAAATGCAGAGTTCGGATCGTTTTGCGGATGTAAAATCTTCCATGGAAAGCGGCCATCCGGAAATTCAAATCCATTTTGACCGGGAACGTGCCGCAGCATTAGGCCTGCAGGTTTACGAGGTTGCAGACCGGGTAGTGAATAAGGTTCGAGGAGCAGTGGCAACCCGCTATTCCTGGCATGATCGCCGCATCGATGTGCTGGTGCGTTCTCGCGAAGAAGACCGGGAGTCTATAGAGAAAATCCGGCAATTGCTGGTTAACCCGGAAAGTGAGCGGCCTATTCCCTTGAAAGCAATTGCAGATATTGTTGTCGAAACCGGTCCGGGAGAAATCCGCAGGATAGGCCAGGAACGTGTGGCCCTGGTTACGGCCAATTTACGTTATGGCGACCTGGGCGCAGCAGTGGAAGAAATTCAGGCAATAATTGATAATACAGCCATTCCATTCGATCTCATCCCTAGTATAACCGGCCAAAATGAAGAAATGAATATGTCTTTTCGTTCGCTGATGCTTGCACTGCTTCTTGCGGTTTTCCTGGTTTACCTGGTTCTGGCCTCTCAATTTGAATCATTCTTGCATCCGTTTGTGATATTTATAACTATTCCGTTGTCAATGATTGGCGCTGTGTTGGCGTTGTTGATCACCAACTCTACCATTAGTGTGGTTGTGTTTATTGGCTTTATCTTATTGGCCGGAATAGTCGTCAATAATGCTATCGTCTTGATCGATTTGATTAACAAGCTTCGCGCCAAGGGTCAGGAAAAAATGGCTGCTATTCTTGAAGCCGGGCGTTCCAGGTTAAGGCCAATCCTGATCACTACCATTACTACTATGCTTGGTTTGCTGCCATTGGCCATCGGTTTTGGTGAAGGCGCGGAAGTCCGGGCGCCCATGGCTATCACTGTAATCGGTGGATTATTTGTATCAACCCTTCTCAGTTTGTTAGTCATCCCAGTGATGTATTCCGTATTGGATAGAGGTAAATAAAACTTTATGTATCTTAGCTTCTTTGCACACTTTGTCTTGATCTTATGAGAGTTAGTATTTTACAATTTTCGATCATTCATTTTAACATAGAGATTAAAAAATGATTAATTTAACCCAAGCATCTCTTAAACGGCCTGTAACTACAATAATGATCTTTGCCTGTTTTGTGGTTCTCGGCCTCATCTCTACAAAATTATTGCCCCTGGAATATTTCCCCGACCTGGATGTTCCCTTTATCGATATTCAAATACCCTACCCAGGCTCTACACCTGAAGAAGTGGAACGCCAGATCACCCGGCCGGCGGAAGAAGTACTTGCCACCATCAGTGGTTATAAACGAATGACTTCTTTTTCCCGGGAAAGTGGCGCCAATATTCAGTTTGAATTCGATTGGGGCCAAGATATCAATCTCAAAGCATTGGAAGCTAAAGAAAAGTTAGACGGCATTCGAAATCTACTGCCCTCTGATGTTGAGCGAATCATCGTAAGAAAGTTTTCAACGGGTGACATGGAAATGATGACATTGCGGATTTCCAGTAATCGTGATTTATCAAATGCCTACGATATGTTGAATCGCAATTTAAAGCGCAGGGTAGAAAGTCTAGCGGGCGTCGCAAAAGTTGATTTATACGGTGTAGAGAAAAAACAGATCAAAATCCAGTTGCTGGCAGACCGGATTATTGCACACCATGTTGATTTAGCTCAATTATCCCAAACACTGCAACGCAGCAATTTCTCTGTAGCGGCGGGCAAAATTTCGGATGGGAATCGCAGGTTCGTGGTTCGACCGATCGGAGAGTTTAAAACAATCGAGGAAATCGGTGAATTGATAATAGGTAAAAATAATCTTAAATTGTCGGATATCGCGGAAATCAAATACGATTCGCCAATTCTTGATTATGGCCGCCACCTGGATCGTCGTTATGCGGTTGGACTAAATGTCTTTAAAGAAGCCGGTGCAAATATCGTCGAGGTGTGCGATCGCATTGTTGCTGAAATCGACAAAATCAAAGAAAACCCGGAAATGGAAGGGATCTCCATTTATTATATGGATAACCAGGGAGAAGGCATTCTCAGCTCCATTAACGAATTGCTCAAATCAGGATTAATCGGCGGGACATTGGCTGTTCTGGTACTGTTCTTTTTCTTACGGCAAGTCTCCACAACTTTAATCGTTGCACTGGCAGTACCATTTTCACTTTTGGTAACCCTGGCGGTCCAATATTTTCTTGGTTTATCCTTAAATATTTTATCCATGATGGGATTAATGCTGGCAGTCGGAATGCTTGTGGATAATGCAGTGGTTGCGACGGAAAGTATTCACCGCCATCAATTGATGAACCCGGGAGATGCAAAAAAATCGACAATATCCGGTGTTAAAGAAATTGCAATGGCAATATCGGCGGGAACCGTGACGACTGCAATTGTATTCTTGCCCAATATTGTCAGTCCGAATGACTCAGTCGCAATTTACATGAAGCACGTCGCTATCACAATTTGTATTGCGTTAGGGGCTTCTTTGCTTATTGCCCAAACGATTGTGCCATTGCTTACTTCTCGTTTAAAACCGCCAAAAGCCCGCACCAAACCAACCAGTATTGACACGTTGGTGAAGAAATATTCCCGGTTGTTGGGCTGGACTTTAAACCACAAAAAATTGTCTGTATTATTTATTATTATCATTCTGGCCACAACAGCCATTCCATTATCGTTTATGAAAATGAATATGTTTGGCGGACAACAAGATCGTCGGTTGCGATTACTTTATCATATCAACGGCCAATATGCTTTGGAAAAAATCGAAGTGGTGGTTGATGTTTATGAGAACTACCTGTTTGAACATAAGGATAAATTTGAAATCGAATCGGTATACAGTTATTACGAAACCGGTTTTGCCAGTTCAACTATATTATTGAAAAAGGGTGACGGTGCCAACAAATCCATGAAACAGCTTCAAAAAGAGATTCGTGCAGACCTGCCTAGAATGGCTATTGCCAATCCCTCGTTTGACAGGTCCAGCGGCACCCGGGGTGAATCTGTCCGTGTGCAATTAAATGGTAAATCTACCCAAAAACTGGTTGAGCTTTCGAAAGACGTTGCCTGGAGACTATCACAAATCCAGGGTTTGGAAGATGTTCGCTCAGGAGCGGAAGCAGGTGAACAGGAAATCCATATAACGGTAGATCGTGACCGTGCCACCAAATATGGATTTACCACTCAACAAGTTGCCAATACGGTTTCTACGGCTATGCGTGGAATGAATTTACGGCGTTTTAGAAGCAACGATGGTGAAATCGATGTTCGCCTGGAATTCCAAAAAGGAGACAAACAGACACTGGAACAATTGCGTAATTTGCCGCTCTTTAATGAAAACAATGAGACGGTGAAACTGGCAACCCTGGCAAGCTTTGATGTCCGCCGCGGACCCAGGACGATTCGACGCAACAACCGCATCACTTCTCTTTCGGTCTCGGCTAATTTGCAGGATTTAACCGTGAGTGAAGCAAGAGGCAAGATCCGGCAGGCTCTCAACACTTATAATTTTCCTGCCGGTTATAATTGGAGTTATGGCCAGAGTTTTAATGATGAAGATGATGCGTTTACTGCGATGATTGTGAATTTATTGCTGGCCCTGGCGTTGATCTACTTTGTTTTGGCTGCATTATTTGAATCGTTGGTTTTTCCTGCAGCGATATGGTCTCAGATACTATTTGCCATCATCGGTGTCTTTTGGTTTTTTGCAATTACAGGAACAGCCATGTCGGTGATGGGTATGATCGGGATTTTGATATTGGTCGGTGTGGTGGTGAATAACGGCATCGTGCTAATCGACCATATCAATCAGCTTCGGGCTAGTGGTCTTTCAAGATCTGAAGCCATTTTACAAGGTGGACGGGATCGCCTGAGACCGATTCTAATGACTGCCGGAACCACAATTCTAAGCCTGGTTCCGCTCTGTATTGCTACGACTCAAATAGGCGGCAACGGTCCGGCATACTTTCCCATGGCTCGAGCTATTGTCGGCGGATTGACCTTTTCGACAATTATATCACTCATTGTTCTGCCAACTATTTATGTACTGTTGGATGACTTTCGAAATTGGGCAGTGATCGTTTTTCGGAATGCCAGAACCCGGCCTGAAGCAGTCGCTTTAAGTGAGGGTGCATTCAAAGAAATTTGAGACCTCCCACTTGTGTAATTAGCAAGCGAAAGGTACAGCTACTTTACCAGCATCAACTTTCGGGTTAATTTTTGGCGGCCAAGTTCCAGAGTTAGAATATAAACGCCGCTCGCAACAAATCTGCCGAATTCATCTTCTGCATTCCAAATAACAGAATGCCGGCCAGCTTCTTTCAATTCATTTATAAGCTCTCTAACAAGTTGACCTCTTAAATTAAAAATTCGCAGGACAACCATCTCTTCCTGCGGCAATTCGAATAGAATGGTTGTGGACGGGTTAAATGGATTCGGGTAGTTTGGCAGCAACTCAAATATCTTTTGGGATTCAAAATTCACCACGTCTTTCGCAATTTCTATTTCAGGGGTGTTCAAAGATTTCCCAATGCCTTCATCTGTTGTTTTATCTAATTCGATTTGAAGTCGGCTTGTAATTTTGTCATTGGGATACTTACTTACATATTGCTCTAGAATGGCTGCAGCTTCGGTTTTATTCCTTAAACCGTAAAGACTGATATCAAATAGGGTTAATAGATTCATGGGTTCTTTATCAGTATCCGCAAAGGCAGCTAAGTTAGCCTCCGCCAGCACTAATGCTTTTTGAATTTGACCATCGAGTAAGTATTCCAGGGCTAACATACTTTTTGCAAAATCAACCGTTTCCGTATCTTTTTTTCCATTGATCGTTAACTCCAAATAAGGGATGAACCCTTCAGATTCACCTTTCTGTAAAGATTTCTGCGTTGAATCAAATCGAAAATTGCATCTTTGCTGACATCTCCCAGCCCTGCCGTTGCGGATTGTTGCATGTTACCTGTTTTTGACAGGCCGGCAATTGACGAAGGGCTGGAGGGCATTGAAGCAATAAGAGGAGCCGGGTCGTTGGGATCTGACGAAAGCTTAAAATCATCATATACAGCACTTGTCGCATCGTAATAAATATCTCCTCCGCTTGCGCTGTCCCACCAGGTAAAATCGGCGACAATATAACTGCTGGAATAGGCGGCTGCATCATAGGGTGTGTTATCGTATATGCTATTATCACCACCCCACGAGGGATATGCGCCAACGTAAACATATGTATTCGAACCATGTGAAACAATGCCGGAACTATTATTGGCAATGACATTATTGCCTGTTTCACTGCTTGACCCTAATTCAACATAAGAGCTGGCTAGTGCATAGATGCCGTACGACACATTATCGTGAATTAGATTGCGAAATAGAACAGGATCTGAATCTACAAAAAACAATCCATAACCTTCGCCAAGCCCGGCTTGGCTGTCCCTAATCGTATTGTCTAAATATTGCGCCGCAGAGTAATAGTCGATTATAGCATCTTCATTATCCGTGAGGATACAGTCTCGGATAATGGATGAAGAGTAGTATAAGTACAAACCCCACAAACAGTTCTTGATGGTGGTGTTCTCTATAGTGGGAGAAACATTGTAAATACTGATACCAGTCGAATTAAAAGCATAGTCTATAATGGCATATGAAACCGTACCGGCAGAACCTGTTCTAAATTCAATGCCTTCCCAGTCGCCAGACGTACCGCTACGTTCAAAGGTGACAGGATCGGATTCGGTGCCTTCCACGTTGAGGGTGCCATCGACAATCAATCCGGCATTTGGCTCAAACTTTATAGTTGATGCTTCTTCCACAGTGAGTGTGTTACCAGTGCTTACAGTTATATCACCTGTAATGCTTTGCGATCCCTCCCACCAGGAGTTTTCAGTGATTGTGCCGCTGGTGAAACTCAAGTCTATGTCTACGGTGATGGTATTGCCTGACAGTTGAATATTCGTAACTGCTACTCCAGTATTTGTTCCATCTACATCATCTGAATTGGGTTTGGTCCACGGCGTAAATTGAATCTTATTGCCAGGCTTGTATGTATCTGTGGAGTCACCTGCATCCTTAAGGGTAAATGTTCCGTCCGCCGCTTCCCAACGTAATTGATCGATCTTACTCTCATTTGGTCGAATGTGTGATATTAATAGACCCTTACCGGGAATGCCCGTACTACAGAATGGTTTTTGTTCGTTAATACTTAATTGCTGACGATTTTCTAATAGAAAATAATCTGTTGCATTGATATTAATGCGATAGTAATCAGCTGTTGTGATTGCGTCTGTAATTTCTAAGTTGGATTGGTCTGAGTCAATAAGAGTGGGCGTTATCCAGTCAAGTAACAGTCGTTCATAACCACTCATTGCAACTGAACCATCATATCCATCAAAAATCCCCCATGTTCCAGTGTAATCAAAATGATTACCACCATAAAAGTAGTGACCCAGTTCGTGTGCTACTAAATGCTTTGCAGAACCTAAATTGGGTGTGCTATGCTGAGAAATACCTGAACCTGGAAAACCACCTATTATGTCCACGTCATCATGAGTTATGGAACCTGCAAAGCCCAAATTAGCGATGCCTGAACCTGAGAATCCCGCAAAAGTTGGACTCCAGAAGCGATAGATGAATATAATCATGTCTACGTCGCCATCACTATCTGCATCGTAATCAGAATAATCAATAACAGAATCAAACTCTTCAATAATCTCTTTATTTAGCCAACCACGTCTCCGAGATGAATCCTCATAATAGCTTAAGTTTTCCGGAGTTTCGTAATAGAATACATCACCAATAAAATTATAGACACTATCTGACATTTGATAAAAGAAATCACTCAATCCACCAGAGGTATAAGGGGTAGTCGCCGTGTCATCTATGAAATCATCTGCCCATTCTGGCAACGCATAAAGAGTGTCAGGCCAACCTTTATCAGGATCGACAAAACAGCCTCCTGGTTCATACACGGTATTATTAAACCTTACAAAAAAAATAAGCGCTTTAACAGTACCAGTAGTTTGGATGAATGGTGCACCACTTGGTTGTTGCGTAGTACCACAAACAACATCAAAGCTGTAAGAATAATTCACCTCAATCATAAAAATCAATAACAGGAAAATTCCTGCGTGTTTTAAAAAACGTTTCATGATAATCCATCCCTTCAAAAATGTGTTGGTTATTGATGAGTTACTTGAGAAAAAACATATTTCTTTTACCCCTTATTGTATTATTTACCTCTATCAGATAGAAATAAACACTTGAAGCTACGGTGAACCCGGACTCATTGTCTCCATTCCAATGGATTTTGTGCAAACCAGGTGTTTGAAAGGAATCCTGAAGGAGATTAACTCTTTCACCTAACAAATTAAAAATCGATATTCGTACAAAAGCTGAATTATTCAACTTATATTGAATAGTCGTAGAATTATTGAAAGGATTGGGATAATTTTGTAAATTTACTATTGATCTATCCGCTGAAACATTATCATTACCCTGGATAGACGTAATCATCCCAAATTGAATGTCGTCTATTATAGCTCCACGCAATCTAAGCCCTCCTCCTTCAAAAGAATCTTCAAGCACACCAACACTGGCCAATAACACTATATCTGAACCAAACCAGTACCCAGTATCCGGTAAAGTAAAAGTACCCAAGGTTGCTGTAATGAAATTATTTAACCACAAAGTTCTGTCTTCAATTCGTATTACTTCTACGAAGCCAGAATCAGCAATAAATCCATCATAACCTCCGGGTGGATACGTCCAGCGATCCCCTTCCTTTAAGTCTAATTTATATAATAAGAATTCATCATAGATTATTTGATTTGGCGGCTCAAATCTATCGTAGAATTGATATACGCGCATCGAATCGATACGTTGAAACTTAGTTGCGGAAAGTGCGAAATCTGTGTCAATTATTCGATAGGTCTTGCCATTGGGCATTAGTGTGTCGCCTATAACTTCACGACATTCAATAGCAAATAATTGGCCGGACAACAGATATTCATATTCCCAAATATCGCCAATGTTTAAAGGATAGTGGAAGGTAACGGTTGTGTCTGGTTGTGCGAAACAATTAGAGGAAATGCAAAGGGATAATGCCAGTATTCCCATGAGGTTCCTAAAAAAAGACTTAACATGTAGTTCCATTATTCCCTCCTCGATCCGGTTGGTCGCGGTACAATCGCTCTTTAATTATTTTATTTTACTACTTTCATATGCAACTTGCAATAGGGGAAACCCTGAAAATTGGGTTCGAAAACCCTTATCCCGGCATCAGGAAATGGATCGTTTTGTCGACTATTTCCCTTTTAGCTTGCATTGATGATTTCAATATTGTAAAAGGGCAACCTGTTGAGCAAAATACTTAAACATGAACTGCATTTACTTTAAGATTAATAATTTGATGGAAGCAGCCTCCCTGCCAAGATGGACCGTTGCCAGGTAAACCCCGGAAGGGACTATTCTACCGGCTTTGTTTGTGCCGTCCCAATGAATACGATATTCGCCAGGACCAACTGATTCGTCAACCAAACGTACCACCTCGTTTCCGATAATGTTAAAGATTTGCAAGGTTAATTGACCTTTAGTATGAACGGTGTAAACCAAAGTAGTTTCCTGGTTAAATGGATTTGGAAAATTAGGCAACAATTCGAAGGTTTTTGGAATTATTAAATCCTCCTCCTTGACTACATCGGTTAAAGTTCCGTACCTCTTCCCATTTATGACTGCCCCTACTAATGTACGAAGCCCCATCTCGTAGCCATAATGAAAGTCCCCAAGGCTATCGGCTACCATTATACCTGGTCCTCCGGGTAAACTATCCGGAAGTCCGTATTCATTTATAGTAAATACATGAAGATTTCTATCGAGTATTTGCATTTTGGTAAGTTCATCCACACGAACGAAAGCTGAGTCCCATAAAGTAGGATTTTTGAGTCTCCAGCTGTCCCCAACCCTCACCCGAAGTTTATAGACTAATTCTTCGCAGCATCGATAGACTTCCAGTGAGTCGCTTACCCTAAGGTAGCTTATGCCAGCACCAAAGGGGGTAAAGTCTTGTATTATCACCTTGTACATCTTCCCATTTGGCATAAGCGTATCGCCTGTTACCTGTTTGGTTCCAGTGACTATTAATCCGCTAACGTTTATCCGGTATTCCCAATAATCGCCAATATTTAAAGGATAGTGGAATGTAACGGTTGTGTCCGGTTGCGCGAGACAATTAGAGAAAATGCAAAGGGATAATGCAAGCAATCCTGTGAGCTTCAAGAAAAATGACTTAACATGTAGTTCCATTATTCCCTTCTCGATCTGGTTGGTCACAAGTGCTATCGCACTCAATTGTTTTATTCTACTACTTCCAAATGCAACTATCAATAGGAGAAACCCTGAAAATTGGGTTCGAAAACCCTTATCCCGGCATCAGGAAATGGATCGTTTTGTCGACTATTTCCCTTTTAGCTTGCATGATGATTTCAATATTGTAAAAGGGCAACTTGTTGAGCAAAAATACTTAACCATGAACTGTTAAGCAATCACACCTTGAACTTGAAATTTACTCATCGTCGTTTCCCCAAAATCCTGTTCAAATTTTTTCATTGGTAATGTGAACACGGTTAACAAAATGATTCGTTTCACGATAACTCCTTTTCAATTCCTTCTAAAAAATAATAGTGAATTCTTTGCTAAAATTTTGTGATCCAGTCGAATTGTATAAAAATAGATGCCGGATGATACGGGTATTCCTGTTGAGTTTTTGCCAAACCATTGAATCCTATGTAGGACGGGATTTTGGAAATCATCATACAATACCGAAATTCTGGCCCCAAGCTGGTTGAATATCGAAATTCTAACCTGTCCGGCTGTATGTAATTTGTATTGGATTACCGTAGAATTATTGAAAGGGTTGGGGTAATTATGCACCGATTCAACCCGGTTGTCAGAACCTTGATTCATAGAGCGATCAACGCTTGTGAAGATGCCATAACCCTTGCCAGCGATAACCGCTCCCCGAAGCTGCGCGTAACCGCCTTCAAAACCATTATAATAAATACCTAAGCTGTCTAGCAGAATGAATTCAGGGCCAAAACCCTCAGTGGTATCGGGCAGATCAAAAACGGGTATCCTTGCGTATTTGAACACTTTGGAAAACAATAAAGTATCTCCAACATGGGTCACTTTCATAATTGCATTAAGAGGAATTTTATAATAAGGCCATGTGTCGTTTACTTTTAAGTTCAGTTTAAATAGAAGAATATCCTTTGCTCCCCCATACAGATACACTTTTGAACTGTCAACTCGCTGGTATTCACGGGTAGTAAATCCAACAGCATTTTTTTCAATGATACTGTATTTTTTACCATTTGGCATTATCGTATCGCCAATAATTACCCTGGTTTCAATAAAAGGTCCGCCTCCTTCTCCAAAGCTGTAATCCCAATAATCGCCAATATTCAGTGGATAATGTAAAGTAACGGTTGTATCTGGTTGCGCGAGACAATTAGAGAAAATGCAAAGGGATAATGCAAGCAATCCTGTGAGCTTCAAGAAAAATGACTTAACATGTAGTTCCATTATGCCCTTCTCGATCTGGTTGGTCGCAAGTGCTATCGTACTCAATTGTTTTATTTTACTACTTCCGGATGCAAATGTCAATAGGGGAAACCCTGAGAATTAGGGTTCAAAATCCTTAGATTTCTATCAGGGAATGGATCGTTTTATGGGCTATTTCCCCTTTAGCTTGCAATGATGATTTCAATATTGTAAAAGAGTAACCTGTTGAGCAAAATGCTTAACCATGAATTGCATTTACTTTATAATCAACAATTTGATGGAAGCAGCTTCCCTGCCAAGATGGACCGTTGCCAGGTAAACCCCGGAAGGGACTATTCTACCGGCTTTGTTTCTTCCGTCCCAATGAATACGATATTCGCCAGGACCAACTTTTTTGTCAAGCAAACGTAGCACCTCTTTTCCGACAATGTTAAAAATTTGCAAGGTTAATTGACCTTTAGTATGAACGGTATAAACCAAGGTGGTTTGGGTGTTAAAGGGATTAGGAAAACTTTTTAGTTCCATCTGCCTTACAAAAGCTGCATGAGTAGGTTCGCGAACTGCAGTAATTACAGCTTTTTGCAGAGAAAAGATATTTCCTTCTCCCTGTGAAAGTGGAAATTTTGAAAGAATACTGCCATATAGCCGATTAGCTTTGTTGTCCAAGAATATAAACTGTGTGCTGAAATCTAAAGAAGTATCTGGTAAACCGATGTTATACTGTTCCCAGGAATCTCCACCATTTGAGCTGCGATATATCCCGCCTGTGATGACAGTATCAACCACTGTCCCGCTTGCCCCGGCAAAGACAGTATTCGTATCTGACTCTGCTACCAACAGACCACCCCTGAAATCTAATTGACTGGTCACCGAATCATTCACGGAAAACCAATTATCGCCGCCATCGAGGGTTTTGTAGATACCATAATCCCATATGGTGCAATACAATGTCTGACTGTTGTTGACTTTTGCCAGATGCCAGATGAATGGTGAGTTGGTTGGCAAACCATTGTTCTTCTCTATCCACGTACTGCCGGTATCCGTGCTTTTCCAGACAGTTCCTATATACGTACTGGCATAAACATCACCATTCGATTCATCGACAATAACACTCAGAGGACAACCATATAACGAGGTCAACTCCCATTGCACTCCATCAACACTTCGATACAACCCGCAAAACCACCCTTCAGCCAGGTCAGCCAGGTAGTAAATGCCTCGTTGGCGGTCAAAAACAAATTGGGAGACTTCGTATCCCCGGTGAGGGGTTGTCAAGCCGTAATCTGAGCGAATCCAGGTCTGGCCACCATCGGTACTTTTAAGCGCCGCCGCAATCGAGCCGCCTCCTACCAGAATTTCTTGTGGATTGTCCGGATTTATCAAAATATCTCGAGGCCTGACCATGCTCCAACCCTCCGAGTAAAGGTTCCAGGTCTGCCCGCCATCGGTGGTCTTCCACATCTCTTTTTCAAAGGATTTACCGGAGGCAATATAAATAATATCACTGTCAGTCGGGTCAACCGCGATGGGGCCGCTAAGGTCGGGATAGAACAATTCCCATTGCGGTTCCTGGGCCTGGGTGAATGATGTAGAGAAGAGAAAGATAAGGAACACAAGATTGAATTTATGTTGCACTTTTCAGCCTTTTGTGATTTATCTGTTATCTGGTTGGTTGCAATTGCTATTGCACCCAATCGTTTTATTTTACTACTTCCGGATGCAAATGTCAATAGGGGAAACCCTGAGAATTAGGGTTCAAAATCCTTAGATTTCTATCAGGAAATGGATGATGTATTGGCTATTCTCTGTCACTCGAAAAATCACCCCCCTTAACCCCTCCTTAAATAAGGATGGGAAAAGTCCTTCCCTTGGTCAAACCGTCCGAAATTCATTAAAGAAATGTGAGATGGAAAAGCACCCTTCGATACGCCGACTAAAGTCGACTACTCAGGATGCTCCTTATTGAGGGACAACTAAAGTCATTACGAGCATCCCGAGTAGTAATCACATTTTAGTGATTACGTATCGAGGGGTCTGCATCGTGCAAATACTGCTGGATGTTTTTGATAGGACGGAATAAAGCCACAGACTTGCACAGACAAATACCCCTCACCAAAACTGCCATTCCCGCTCTACCCAACTGTCATTCACGTCCCGCCTGGCAGGCTGTCGCAGAATAGCCTTCAGCCCGATGAGTCATTCATGGAATCTCAAT
>CAYXGW010000136.1:0-13943 GCA_964464595.1 uncultured Deferribacteres bacterium | reverse complement strand
CCGCATCAAATATAATTGATACTTGTTTCCACTCGTTCGGGTAAAGTCTCAATCCTGGCTCTATCTGGACTTAAGTAGATGCTAATCGTTAACTTGCCAATTCCATAATCAGGTTGTCTAGAAAAAAGACCCATAATATCTAAATCTGACTCTTTTGTCCCGTGTTGCTCAAAGGCGGTTCTACCAAAATACTGATATTTGATTAAATCATTTGTTAATAAGTTTTTCCAAAAGCTTAAAGGTTGATACCCTAATTTAAAACTGATATTAGTAGTTTCATATTTGCCCCCTAAAAGAACAAATAAAATTATCTAACTTGCGATAATTTAGTATTTTTTTTGTCGCAAACAAAACGAGAAATATATAATGTTGTACAGCATGTAAAAAAATACTATTTTCATATCTACTAAAATGAAATTAGCAATAATTTCATTAGGCGCTTTCCAATACTTCAAGAGTATAAAGTTTATAAGCATAAATATAGTTTACAATAAAACATAGTAAAACAAATACGTTAATTATTATGAATAAAAAAATTACAAGATGTTTATAAAACTTCCAAGATGTCAATTTGATTTTACTGAAGATTAGTAACAAAATAAATAGTATTAACACTATCAATATTAAATTAGTATTAAGCATAATAATTTTTCCTAATTTGACTATTTAATAAGCGGAACTTTGTTAGCATCTATAATAGAATGTTGTTTTTTTGCACCTGGTACTATTTTATTATATTTTACCGCATCAAAAATTATTGAAACATGCTTCCATTCGTGTGGAGCTGTGAAGTATTCACGTCTTGCATATTCCGGATGAAAATAAACATTCATTTGTAATTCATCCAAACCAAAATTAGGATTAATATTTTCATCTCCAAAAAATAAACTCCCACCATGGAATAAATCGACCTCTTTTGTGCCCTGTTTTCCCCAAGCTATGTGCCCATAATAACCAGGTGATCCTTTGTACCATGGTGTTGGATATATTCCTAAAGTAAATGATATATTTGTTGATTCAAATTTTCCACCTATGCCAAATAAATTGTTTACGTTTTCACTATTTTCATTCCACCATTTTTGAAAATAATATCTTTGTCTTCCTGAGGTGTCATATCCTTTATATCTTTTTGCTGCCCTTTTCTTTTCCCCACTTTATAAACTACAGGGTTCAAAAGATCCTCATCAACGTCGACAGTATCGCCAGTCATATCTGTAAATCTAAGCGGGTTGTTAAAGACGTACTGGTATCCAGACCAAGAAGGATACTTGTTTGCATACCTATCTGACACTGGAAACCTCATCACTTCCGGATCATAAAACCTCCCGCCAAAATAATACCAACTCAACCCGGTCTCCTGGTCCAATTCCTTGCTGTTGTACTTATAAGTATTATTCTCAACTGCAGCATTGTAAACTCTACCTGCCATTTGCAGACCAAAAGGATAATAGTCATTGTATGCCAACACATCTCCGTTGTCATTTATGGTAACGCGGATGTTGCCCAGATGGTCTTTCAAATGGTAAAACTCCTCGCCGGCAGCAACATCATATTGCCCGATCAAATCCAAGCCGTAAATATTATAAAATAGTTCTGTGCCATTTTCATCTAATACTGCCAACGTTTTACCATTAAAATCCCTCAAGTAAGTTCGTTTAAACCCGGTCGGAAAGCTTTTTGTTACACGGCTGCCGCTGTCGTCGTAGCGGTTGCTGATCGCGGTAGTGGTTGTCGTAACCAGATCGGGATTAATGGAAGCAATAAAAACAGATCCGGTTTTCGTAGAAAAGCCCGGCTTTAGCCTTATTTCCGTACCTGACTCAAACGTAACATCCCCGGTGCCTGTTATGGCAAAAGACTCGGCAGTAATGCTGTTTTGCGCCTGGTAGATCCTTGTGCTAGTGATTGTAGTATCGCTCAAAGCCAACTGGTTGGGAAGATCGGATATAATTTCCAGGGGCATGTTGCGGTGGTCGTATTGGATATCCACCAGCTCTTTGGATTGGTCCAGGATTATGTTGCCGTTGTTATCGTAATCGTAATTACCAGCGGCCTGGCTGTTGAGGTTTTGCACCCAGTCCAGTATATTACTGCCCGTCCGGTAATTGTAGGTTAACGCAGGGCCCGCGCCGCTATCATTTTTTCGCGTTAAGCCCGAGATATTGCCGCTCTTATCGTAAGAAATACTCTGCACGGCATAAGACTGGCTGCTGAGAAAATTGGCCGGGTCGGTGGCAAAGGAATAGTCGGCGTCCTGCAGGCGATTGAGATCGTCGTAGTCAAATACATACTTGTGAAAATTCGAGCCTTGCGGGTTTAAGCCGCTTTCATCCGGGCGCAGAGTAAAATAGGCCGCATCGGAAATGTTGCCGTTAAATTGCGGTGTACCGCCGCCGTTAAAATAGTTGAGGTGCATGGCAAACAGGGTTCCGGGACTGGCCGGGTTGATGTCGTCAATACCGTTCTCCGCATTGATACCCCGCAGCCAGTCGCGCTCGTTGTAAAAGTAGTTCATGGTTTCCGTATAGGACTGGCCGGAATTCTCGTCCAGGCCCAGGGTCTTCACCACGCCGGTCGGCCAATAGTCATAGCTGGCGGCTGCCAACCCGGGTTGGTTATCGCTGGTGTTGGTAAATACATCCGCCAATAAGCCTCTTTCGTTATACTCATACCAGACGAAAAATTTGTTGCCGCCGTTACGGTTGTAAATCATTTTGCTGATATTGCCGGCAAAATCATATTCATACTCGATTTTTTTCTGCAGCCCATCGATCTGGTGCACCATCCATTCGATATTGCCGTTGTTGTCGTAAGAAAAGAAGGTATACGACCAGTCGTGGGTTCCGTGGTTTCTATACGCCGTAGCAGCCAGGCGGCCTGCCAGGTTGTTAAAAACCCCGGGATCGACGGCGTGGGTCCAAACGCCGCTGCCGTAGGGTGGCTCACCGTCGTAAAAATTGCCGGTCCTCAGGTTTTGCGGGTGGGCGGTTTCATTTTCAAAATTCTCGCCGCTGCCGCCGTCATAAATCACGTCGGGGTCTAAATTGCTCCAGGCTGGAATGGTCGCATCGGATTTGGCCACACCCACCGTGGTCTGGCGGTTGATGCCGTCATATTGGTAGAATACCAGGTCATCACCCCCTTGGCGCAGGTTGGCGTCTTGCTCAAAACGCAGGTTGCCCCTGCTGTCATATTTGAATCGTATATCCGGCCCTGCACCGCCGGAAGCCGTCTCATTGGTCGGATCGCCATTGCCGTCGCCATCCAGATCCGGCGCGGCTTTTGCCCATTCCATTTTGGATTTTTAGTCTTACGGTTAGGATATACATGCCATTCACCTGGTTTGTCTCCTTTTGAAATGAAACGCCCTTTATTGTCATACCAACCCTTTTTCCCTTCGTATTTTCCTACTTTTGCATCATTAGCAAACGGAGGTTCTTTATTCTCATTTATAATATTGTGAGCAATAATTCTTTTTGGATCAGGTGTAGGTGGTTGTCCAGTTTTTTTACCAAGTACAATTGCGTCAACTGCTTTATTTACTTCCTCTCCTTCACCGAACACTTTGCCAACTTCCTTAGCAATCGGTTTCGGATCCACATGTGTTGGGGGTTCTTCAATGATTTTTATATCTATATCCGGGAACTGAGCTTTAAGAAATTCGACCAATATCTCAAAAAAACTTTTTTCCTTCTTTTCTTCCTTCGCTTCTTCCTCTTGTAGTCCTGTTGGATCAAAGTGATTAATCGGATTGTTCTTCGTGTAATTATATGGACTCCAACCAGGAGAATGATTAGCCAACGGGTCCACAATTGGAAACCTCCCGATTATGGCATCATAAGGTCTCGCACCCAAATGGTGCCAACCAGTCTCCGCATTCAACTCCTTCCCGGTAAACTGTTCTTTGGTTTTCTCAAATGGACCAAAAGGTTCTCTTGACATGATCAATCCGAAAGGATAATAATCGAGGATTTCAAGGATATTACCCGCGGTATTTACTACAACTCGTGTAGAACCTAAATGATCTTTAATGTAAAACAGCTTATCCCCATTGGCTTTTAAGCGTCCCATAGTGCCATTCGCAACAATATTCCAATATGTCAAAGAACTGTTTTCAGTGAATAAGCCAACGTTCTGGCTGCCATCCATAATGTAATGTTCTGCGGTATCCTTGTCAACCTTCTTGAAGATGCGCTGGCCTTCTGCATTGTAGAGGTAAATAATGTCTGTGAAATCATCTAATTCCATAAAGACTGGCAGGTTGCGGTTCTCATAATGCATGGTTCTGAATTTATTTGCTCCGTCTTCCTGAATAGAAACGATGTTACCATTATCGTCGTAGGTGTAATCACTCGTAGTTGACGACGCATTTTCTTGCAAAGTCAACAGCCTGTTGTCGGAGCCATATTCATAAGTCAGGCTGTCCATTATACTACCCTGTACGCTGTTGCGATTTAGTGTAAGAAGATTGCCATTGGGATCATATGTTATATCCTGAACATCATATTTTAAAGAGCTTGCCAGCTGGCTGATTGTTCAAAGAAATAATCACCAGTTTTTATTTGCTTGGCAGCCTGTTGTCGAAGCCGACACTAAATTAAAACAGATTATCAGTCGGTAACAAACTCTCCTTCTATAAAATCAAGATCAATGATATCATTCCCTTTTTTTAATTGAAATCCTCGTTTGAACAGAAAATAAAGGACTGCCCTCCAAGAATCGAGGGCAAAATCTCGTTTGTCAAGATAAACAGTATACTCTTCTTCCAGGTTTACATTTTTATAAAAATGTTCTCCGGGTTTATATATTTGCTCTAATTCATATTTTGCCGGACTTGTAAACAATGCGAATAATTCTTTTAATTCTTCATCGCTTAATCTAATCATCAGATTTCTTCCATCTTAATTTTGATTATGCTAATATCCAATTGGCCAACCTGTTAATATTCCAGATTTCTACAAATTAACCAGCCATTTTTTGTTGCTCACACCAGAGTATTCTGCATTATTTATAAACAAGGGATAAATTTATACCAATTAATATTTGTTAGATTCAGCTCTCAAGTGAATTATTTTCAAGCTGATACAAATTCCTCATTAATGAAATTTAAGTCAATAACTTCATCACCTTTTTTCAACTGATAACCATTCTTTAATAAAAAGTAAATAACTGCTCTCCAACTATCGCTTGCGAATTCCCTTTTACTTTCAGTCAGTTCATATTCATCTGAAAGTATTTCATTCATGAAAAAAAGGTCGTTATTTTTATCATAGATTTGTCTCAATTCATACAATGAAGCACTCGAAAACAGAGCAAATAACTCTTTTAATTCAGCATCGTTTGGTGTGATAGTCTTTTTCATTTGTATTGCCTTTAATGTAGATTTAATTTAACCCAACATTTGGCCCATGATCGTTGGGAGAAAGATCTAATAATTAACTGGCCATCCTGTTCTAATTGTTTTGTCTACAGTTTCAATTACCTGTACTTTTACTCGTTTGCCTCCAATTTCTACTGTGCCCGAATACAATTTTCTACCGTTCGATTGGATCAGAGGGTTCTTATCAATTTTTCGTACATACTCTAATATTTTGGCAACATCTTGTTCAGTTATACTAGGATCAATTTTCCTAAATTCGTCAAAATGGCGGAAAGCATGTCCCATTTTTCTCAAAGGTCTACCTACTTTAAGGGCGTTCCAAGCTGCTGCCCCGCCTTTGGCTTTATTACCTAACCCAAATGTTGCAAGTCCAACCATAAAAGCTGGGACACTTTCATTAAGGAAGTAGTTCCCATCGAAAAGGACCCTTTTATAATCAGTTGTCCCAAAATACCACAAACTTAAGCCTGTTGCTATAGGCCCATAAAATTGAGCGGGCGGCCAATCATCCACTATTCGTTCTGCCACAATTATAACGGGTGGCAATGGGATTGGAATTTGTATACCGATAGTATCATCACTTGCCAAACCGAACATATCAGAAAATCTAAACGGATTATTTCCAACATAAACATATGGCGAATGATATTGATCCAAACGATCCACACTCAACCATCTGCCAATCACGGGATCATATCTTCGCCAGACGATATGGATTAACCCAGTCTCCGCATCCAATTCCATCCCAGTAAACAACTCTTTGGTACCTCCACTCATAAAACTTCTACCCGGCATCCTCAATCCAAAGGGGAAGTAATCATGGCTCTCGACTACCGTCCCGCTTTCATTCGCAACAGCACGTGTTGAGCCTAAATGATCCTTAATGTAAAACACCTTATCCCCATTCGTTTTCAATCTACCAGCCGTGCCATTCGTTACAATATTCCAGTATGTCAAAGAACTGTTTTCAGTGAACAAGCCAACGTTCTGGCCGCCATCCATAATATAATTCTCACCTTCGTCTGTATCCACCTTCTTAAATATTCGCTGTCCATCAACGTTATAAAGATAGAGCACATCCGCAAAATCTGCCAGCTCAATAAATACAGGAAGATTTCTGTTCTCATAATGTATAGTTCTAAATTTGACCACCCCCTTTTTGGTCATATGGATCACATTGCCATTTGCATCGTAGGTGTAATCAGAGTCTTCGGCATCCCAATCCGGTGAGGTTTGATGGGTATCGTCCAGTGATGCAGGCGGTTGTTGTCATCATAATCGTAAGATAGGTTATCTACTTCTTGGCTCCCAGCTCACCCTGATCTATTCGATTGAAATTATTTACCTCCCCAATTGTAAAGCTTGAGGCCTCAACCATAAGTTGAATGCAATGAGTGTCCGTAACATTTCGGCCGAAAAGGAACTGAACGCCATCTGTATAGCCACCGCTATTAAGCAACTCCCAGGCAAAAATGACACCCTTTCCTAAACACTCCCTCCATGGCATTTGGTCGCTGGCAGTCACCATCTCTTCATGGTTATGAACTTCTAGGCTTCCCACTCTCGCCCGAATAGCATCATCCTCTGTTGCTTCAAATACAATTCTGTACGGAGGATCGAAAATAAGTTCAACGCTTGAAACTAGCCAGTTTTTCCCGTCCTCTACAAGGTAGGATACATCTTGTAATTCCATAGAACTGTCAGCGATTCGCCTTATCATTTCTTTCATCTCATTTTCCCTTTGATTTTTGACCCAATTTCGAGGCACGCTTAACTATCTTCAGTGCTTTTTGTGCTCCAGGTTTTCCGTCAACGACTCCCTTGCAATTTCTCTTAGAGTTTTATCTGCCCAATGACCAGTCTTTTTAATGTTTTTACCTGTTCCACCTCGTTCCTTAATTGCAGTTCTGGCTGTTTTGTCCTCGTCTTTGACCAAATTTCCTAGCCGCTTTTTGATAGCTTTAATACCTTGCTTTGCGCCCTTTCCAATTACACCGCCTAATACTATATCCGGTGCGCCTTCACTATACCCTTTAGGACACTGAAATTGAGGATTTCATTTCTCAATGTTTTCTTTGATCGTTTAACCACCATTCATTTGAAAGATACTCCTTAGGGATATTGGGAGAATCTGGTTCCAAACCAAGGTTTTCAATAATATTAAACCATGCATCTCTTTTTGTTTTAGGTAATTTCTTTCCGCACCAAGGACAAAATTCTATGTTAACGGAAGAAGTTCCGCCATCATGGATGATAATCGAGTATTCATCGAACTTTTCGTTATAAAGAATTAATTGATCTGGACAGTCAAATGGATCATTATGAGTATCGCAATCAAATCGCAATTGTTCATCCATTTGATTACAGCAATGTTTTATCATATTAGCTCCTGTATTAATAATAGTACCATAATCGTTTATTTTTTTGAAATTATAGAGAACCAAGTATTTTCTTTTTGTCGGGGGACTTTATCAGTTTACCACTAATTGGATCGATAGCACCTAAATGCTTTCCTCTTGCATCATAGATTTCAATTTCATTATGTCTATGGTCCCATTCATAATATCTCTTCTTTTTGCCAGTTAGTCCATTTGTCTTTGTTTTTCCTCTAAAAGATTTCAGTTTATTCCATACTTTGCTTTGTGATTTAGCAATCGTTGCTACCCTTTTTACAGCTTTCCCAACCACTCCACCTATAACAAAATCCGAAACACCTTCTCCATATCCTTTTGCCACATCCGCTAAATCAACATCTTGTCCAGTTGCATCAGCAGCCAGTGCTTCTGCTATTGCTGTTACTGCTGTCCCTCCTGGTATAGCACTAATAATATCCTCTATTGCTTGTACACCTTCTGCCAATTTCTCATTTACATAATCAATAAATTCACTTACAGTCATATGAATTGTAGAAAAGTCAATTCTGAGAATCTTATTATCATCTTCGGGGTCATCTTCAGGCTGTAAACCAGTTGGGTCTATCAGATTGATTGGATTATTTAACGTGTAATTATATGGACTCCAACTGGGTGAATTATCAGCCAACGGGTCTACAATTGGGAACCTCCCGATGATTGCATCATAAGGTCTGGCACCCAAATGGTGCCATCCTGTTTCCGCATCCAATTCCTTGCCGGTAAACAACTCTTTGGTGCCTCCACTCATAAAACTCCTCCCCGGCATCTGTAAGCCAAAGGGGAAGTAGTCATGGCTTTCCACAACAGCACCACTTTCATTCACAACTGCTCTTGTAGAACCCAGGTGATCCTTAATATAAAACAGCTTATCCCCAATCGCCTTGAGCCTTCCAGCAGTGCCATTAGCCACCATATTCCAATATGTCAAAGAACTGTTTTCAGTGAATAACCCTACATTCTGGCTACCGTCCATAATATAATGTTCTGCTGTATCCTTATCAACCTTCTTGAAGATGCGCTGTCCGTCGGCGTTGTAGAGGTAGATGATATCCGAATAATCTCCTAATTCCACAAACACCGGTAGATTTCTATTCTCGTAATGCATGGTTCTGAATTTAGCTACATCGTCATCCTCTATGGTAACGACATTACCGTTGTCATCATAAGTGTAATCGGTAAAGACCGGACTCTCCCGTTCACCTGATTCCAAACTCTGTAGTCGATTATTTGTACCATAAAAATAGTTGATGTCCGATCTATCGCCAATGTTATCATGGCGATCCATATTTGTTATGTTTCCATTTGGATCGTAGCCGAAACTGTTCACATCAAAAGTTAATACTGATTCGGTAGCGCTTTTAAAAAAATTTGCATCCTTCAGTTGTTTCCGTTTATCGTAGATAAAATTATATTTATATTTTTTCTCTGACTGTACAATCTGGGCGCTATCGTTATAAAATGTCGCACTTTTCACATTCCCATCTTCAAAATAATCATACTGCGCGGCAAACGGTTCTGCGGTGCTGCTTACATCCTTTATGTCGGTGAGCCAATCGCGGTCATGGTACTGGTATACAATATTGGTTTAGCTTTAGCCATTATAATATTCCCCATTATGTGATTTTTTTAAAACTAATTTTTTCCTATTCAAAGTAACCTTCTTCAAAAAAGAACTTAAAATCTTCAATAAATCCTCCACGATTATCAAAAAGAAAATCCAGCCAACCCAGCCAATATTTTATCTTATTTTGCCATTCATTTGGAAATTCAATTATTAAACTTTCAAAATAGGATTTGTCTAAATTTACTAATTTTTGAATCCAGGGATCAAAAAAATGCCATTCCTTAATTATTCCTCCACAAAATGTGGGAGTTATAGGCCAATCTAAAGCAGTTGGGGGTTTATAATCATCACTGTCAAAGGCTAGATCAAAATCTGTAAAAACCGGACTTTTGTTTTTGTCGATCTTTAAATTATCGTAACCAACATCACGAATTATTAACCAATTACAAAATAATTGGAAGCAAAAAAATTGTTCAGAATTATAGCCGTCGCCAAAAATTCTTATAAAATTTTCTTTATTAGCTTGCTTAAATTCAGAAGTAAAATTCAACCCATCAAATGCAGGTACAACATTGGGTGCTTCAATATTTTTAAATACTTGTAAATATTTATAAGCAACTGCTATTTTACGCGTTTTATCAAAAGTATTAATATCAAGATGGTCTTTAAATATTTTACTCTCTATTTCTATAACTTCAGCAAATGGTGTATTCAGTCCTAATTTTTCTCCTAATTTACCAGCTAAATATCCGTTAACTAACCTTTTCGAGTTTACAATTTCACTTACCATCTTCACAACCCAATCATTACCATCATTAGCTAAAACTCTGAAGGGTTTAGAACTGCCTCTTTTAAAAAAACCTTTAAATCTTATTGCAGTTAACATTCCATTATAAATATCTGGGTTTTCAGCCGCATTATAACCCCGCCATTTATTTTATTCAGCGTTTATTCGTGCTTGGCTAATTTCTTTTGACCAATCAGGTTGCAATGAATTTGGTAATTTTGATATCATCCATTTTTTAGCAATGATGTAGGCCAAAAACGGAAGTGATGGTCTGGTACCCATCCAAGTGACTCCACCCGCCTCAAATTCTTTCATATGATTTTCGGAGGGGATAACCAGATCAGCTCCGTCTACCACCCAATGCCTATCGCTTATTTCTCGGGTATTTCCAAAAACATCACTCTCCGTCGAGTTATGTTCAGTTGGACTGCCGTATTTTGCCTTTAACTCCTTGATAATTGTTTCTAAATGATCTCTACTTTCCGTCCCAAAACTTATTAAGTGGCAGTACGATACTGGCCAACCTTGCTCTTGAGAAAAAACAGCTTCCACTTGAATAGTGATGTTCCTTTCATTTACATTAACTTCAATGGTCTTAACAAATCTACATGTTGGAAAATCATTCACTAAACTAAAAGACCTGTCAATAAAGTCTTTCTCATAAACATTTTGAGTAAATTCCAGTGGATCAATTCTAATATTTCTTCCAAATTCAAAGTAGAAAATCAGCAATATAAAACCACCCACACTAAATATGCAAAATCGCAATACGAGTCTTTTTAGTTTCATCTTAATCCTCATTAGACTTACCTCTTATAAGTTACACCCGGAAATTTAGTATAAGTTTTCCAACCAACTGTTATGATTGCTTGCCTGTAGCCAGTATGGCCATAATCACTTACTAAGTTATATTCGAAGTAACGTTGAATGCCTCTGGCTCCAAATTCATCTCGTTTTCTTTGTAAATTCGTGGTTTCAAAAGTATCGCCTACCGGGTGGCCGTGCCCAACTGCTTCATGCAAAAAAACAACACCGAGGGGTTGATTTCTCTTTATCCAACCTCTAGGGTCAACACGAATATCGGCTCCTTTAGAAAACCAATAAGGCTTTAGTACCCCACCTCCTTGGCCCTGTAGAGCGTCACTTTTTTCAAGAGTCACAGTAAAAATGGTTTCTTTGGATGTAAGCACGTCGTTCAAAGCCGAGGTCACTTTGTCTTGCGCCCAATCAAAATCACTTTCACCAACACTTAGTATAAATTGCCCATCGTCGTTTTGGACCACTGTAATATTTGCGCCTTTGAATAGTGCATTTAATTCATCTCTCAATAAATTTGCATCTTCTTCATTCTCAAACCTTACTTCTTTGCCATCAGGATCAAAATTAATAAATGGATTATTCAAGGTATAATTATAGGGTGAGAATGAAAGAAATTTCTCTGCTAGCGGATCCACACTCAACCACCTGCCACTCCCGGGATCATATCTTCGCCAGACGATATGGATTAACCCGGTTTCCAAATCCCGTTCCTTGCCGGTAAATTGTTCTTTTGTCGGATCAGTAGGTGAAAACCCTTTCGGCATAACAATACCAAACGGGTAATAATCGAAACTATCAATCAAATTACCACTTGCATTAACAACCGAACGAGTTGAACCCAAATGATCTTTAATGTAAAACAGTCTATCGCCATTCACTTTGATTCTGCCCATAGTGCCATTCGCAATTATATTCCAGTATGTTAAAGAACCATTTTCGCTAAGCAATCCTGCATTCTGACTTCCGTCCATAATATAATTCTCACCTTCGTCTGTATCCACTTTCTTGAAGATGCGCTGGCCTTCAGCGCTGTAGAGATATATAACATCCGTATAGTCTACTAACTCAACGAATATCGGTAAATTTCTGTTTTCGTAATGGATGGTTCTGAATTTATTTGCACCGCCCTCCTGAATAGAAACGACGTTACCATTATCGTCATAACTGTAATCAGTTGTAATTGACGACGCATCATCTTCCAAAGTTAGCAGCCTGTTGTCGGAGCCATATTCATAGCTCAGGCTATCCATTATGCTGCCCTGGTTATCGTTGCGATTTAATGTTATGAGATTACCATTGTCGTCATAGGTAATAGCTTTAACATCAAAATTGGATGAAACAGACCCATCATCAAAATAATCGGCTTCAATGAGCTGTTTGCGTTTATCGTATGTAAATTCATACTTAAATTTATGCAGGAATGGAAAAATGAATATAAAAGTATTGTAAAACCGTGCAGTCTTTATATTACCATCGTCAAAATAATCATACTGGGCTGCGAACAGCTCGGCAGTACTATTTACATCGTTGATATCGGTGAGCCAATCGCGGTCGTTGTAAGTGTAATTTAGAGTCTTAATAAAAACTATCGAGTCCGGCAAACCAGTTGCAGTGTACGCGAACGCATAATCGGCGCTGGAAGGTTTTGTGGTGTCTTGTGAAACAAATACTTTCTCCAGTAACCCTCTTTCATTATAATCATACCAATGATAGACTTCCTCAGACCCTTGTACAGTTTTCACTTGTGTAATATTGCCCTGTCGGTCGTAGGTGTAGGTAAACTTTGTGGAATCAGTCAATCCCTTGGTGAAAATATACTTATTTTCCAGCCTGCCATTATCGTCGTAGCTGAACAAAGTGACTTGCCAATGGTCTACAAGACTGCTTAAAGCCGGGTTGATCATTGCGCCGAACGTGCTGCCGGTCTCAGTCTTAAAACCCGGCTTAAGATGGATACTATTGCCGGCTTTAAACACCACGTCGGCTGTACTGCCAATGGTGACGTCAGCGGCAATGACAGCGTTCAGACCCCGATAGGTTTGCGGTTGGCTGGAAGATAGGGTCTGGTTTTGCAGAGTAAGAGTTTCTTCCACGCTGTTACCATGGGTGAGGTGGGCGCTGGCAGCCAGGCGGCCTTTGGTGTTGGACAGGGTAATGCCGCTATAATCGAACAGGTTCCAGGGGTAGGTACCCGGCGGGGAAGTCGTATCATAGACAGTCAAAGTGATCCAGTTGGAGCTGACCGATTCAATGGATTCGGAGCTATCGCCGTCCAGGCTGGCAAAAGCGGCGACCGCTTCGCCGCTAGCCAGTGGCCGGTTGAGGCCGTCGTATGTGACAAACAAAACCTTACCTGCGGCTTGCTGGTTGGCATCCTGGGAAAAGCGCAGGTTGCCGTTATGATCGTATTTGAATTGACTTGTGCCAGCGTCCGGTGTAATCCTCCTGGTCAACTGGCTCAGGGTGTTGTATGAAAAGGTGGTAATCCAGTCGCTGTTGCTTGACGTTCCTGGCGGAGCAAAATAGTTGGGCGGCCGGGAAGTGGTGCGGTTGTCGAGAATGTCGTAAAGGAATTCCGTCGTAGTCGCTTCACTTTCGCCCTCGGCATTTTTAATCGCTACACGGTTATCAAATTTATCGAAATATTCCTTGGTTTTTACGCCGATCTCATCGGTGCTCCGCACAAAGCGGTAGCGCTTGCCGCCGAACAACTCGGTGCCATAGGCAAAAGAAATATCAGAACCACCGCCAAAAGGCGTGACTTTACTCACCCGGTTCAAAGGATTGGTTTCGTACTCGGTCAACTCGAATAACGGGCTGGCCGGGAACTCGCTTCTTTGCACAAAGTTATGGTCCGAGTTGCTTTTGAAGAAAGCTTTAAACGATGAGTCCGGCCTGCCTAGTGCATCATAAGTATTGTATAACACGATGTCGTCATTACCGTCCCGAACCTGGGCGGAGATCCGGCGGCCCAGGCCG
>CAYXGW010000135.1:0-14390 GCA_964464595.1 uncultured Deferribacteres bacterium | reverse complement strand
TCGGGGGTCTGTTTTCATCAGTTAAGCACAAAATGGACTCCTGCTTAAGGCATGCAGGAGTAACAAAACCAGTTCTCGGACACCCTGGTTTTTATCGGGAATCTATGAATTCGAGTAACAAGATTCCCGCCTAAGAACAATGCGGGAATGACAGTTTTATTAACTTATGAATTCATTCTGCAACAGCCTCCTTAGGAGGGATTTAGGGGTGTGTATTTATTTTGAGTATCCCCCCGTGATTAATCTGGCGCCTCGTTTTCGAGTAAAGTAATTCATGGCCCATTGGAACAGAACCAGGATGCGGTTATCGAATTCAATGAGGTACGCAATATGGATAAAAATCCAAAGAATCCAGGCGAAAAAGCCATGGAATTTTAAAAAACCCAAATCGGCGATTGCAGCATTTCTGCCTATTACAGCCAGGTTGCCTTTGTTCAAATATCTAAAAGGAGGAATCTCTTTTCCTGCCATTCTTTTTTTGATCAACTTCGCCGCATACCGGCCTTGCTGCATTGCCACCGGGCTGACTCCCGGCAACGGCTTACCTGTCTGATAAGAAAAATTGGCAGAATCTCCGATGACCAGGATATCAGGATGGCCTGCAATAGATAAATCTTCCTGAACATAAATTCTGCCGTTTTGATCGGCCTTTGCGGCGGTTCGTTCAACCAGTTTCCGTGTAAATGACGCTGTTTGAACTCCGGCGGTCCAAAGAACCGTTTTGGCTTGTAATTTTAGGATTGTTTCTTTTTGTTTAAGGTAAAGTTTCCCGGGTTCGATTTCTGTAACCATGCTGTTGCATTCGATGGTGACACCCAATTTTATAAGAGCCTTCTCGGCTTGTTTCGATAGGTTTGATGGATAAGATTGCAGAATTCGATCAGCTGCCTCAACCAGAATAATCCTGCTGTCGCCCGGGTTGATATTGCGGAATTCATGTTTTAAAGTCGATCTGGATAGCTCACCTAATGCACCCGCAAGTTCAACCCCGGTTGGACCGCCGCCAATTAAAACAAAAGTCTGCCAGGCTTTACGAATCTCGGGATCAGGTTCGCGTTCGGCTGCTTCGAATGCCAAGAGTATTCGCGAGCGGATATCTAATGCATCCTCTACCGTTTTGAGGCCAGGTGCAAAAGCAGACCAGTGATCCTTACCGAAATAATGGTGGGTAACTCCCGTTGCCACGATGATCGTGTCGTATGGAATTTCTCCATCAATCAATTTGACTACTTTATTTTCCGGATCAATATCAACGGCTTCTCCTAAAATGACGCTTATATTCTTGTGGGATTTAAGCACAGAGCGTAGTGGCGCGGTGATATCACCGGGGGATAACCCACCCGTTGCCACTTGATAAAGAAGCGGTTGAAAAAGATGAAAATTTCGGCGATCAATCAGGGTTATATGAACTGGAGCATGTTTTAGAGATTTTGCGGCATAAAGCCCCCCGAAACCACCACCTATTATAACTACTTTGTGAACCAAGATGGCAATACCTTGTTTTTTTAGTAAAGTTTCATCAAGCTAAGAAATCCCAAATTACAAATATCCAAATAACAAATAAAGAGCAAAAAATCCAATTTTCAAACAAACAGTGCAATGATTTAATTTTGTATTTACAGAATGAATTCAATTAAACCGACTTTTATCAATGAACGACAAGTTACCTTTTTGAAGAATGGCATTGTGTTGTGCTCATTAAAATATCTGTACACCTTGCGATTTTGAGTTTGAATATTTAGATTTATTTGTGATTTGGGCCATTTGGAATTTGTGTTTTACGGCTCTTCCGACGCTATGAGGCTCTACAGATTGATTGTTACCGTGCGTCGAGTTCAATTTTAAATGTCAATTTTTCACCATTTCTGGTTATGACAACATCAACGATATCGCCGGGGGTTGCATCTTGCAAAGCATAAGTATAATCATAAATATTTGTGATTTCTTTACCGCCAAATTTCACAATAATGTCGCCTCCTTTTAACCCGGCTTTTTCTGCCGGGCCATCCTTCGAAACACCGGAAATCTTAAGGCCGTTTAGATTCTCGGAATAATCGGGAATGGTTCCAACATAAACCCTGAATCCGCGTCTGCTTTGTTGTCGCTGTGGTATATTAACATACTCTAATTCACCCGGGGTATTGTCGACATTAGTGGCAATCCGGTAAACATATTCGAGCACTTTCCGCGCATCCTCGGAATTGATTTTGTCTGCGTCGTCAGAAGGCCGATGGTAGTCAGGATGGGTTCCGGTAAAAAAGTGCAGCACAGGCATTTCTTTGCCATAAAATGAAGAATGGTCGCTGGGGCCATAGCCTTCATCATGAAAGGTCAGTTTGAAA
This sequence comes from uncultured Deferribacteres bacterium, assembly GCA_964464595.1. Lineage (GTDB taxonomy): Bacteria > Zhuqueibacterota > JdFR-76 > JdFR-76 > DREG01 > JADFJB01. Next base: position 12,048 of record CAYXGW010000135.1, on the reverse strand, counting down.
TTGTCGTGATTAAGCTCGTTAAGGATGTCCTTCCATTTTGGTGAGGTGCCCGCGCCATAAACAATGAGTTTGTTCTCATCCATTCGTCCGATCATATCCATGTTAAGCATCGCGACCATTTGATCTGTTGCCATCGAAGCGTTTTTTACAAAATGAGCGGAGCCAAGTAAACCGAGCTCTTCGCCCGAAAATGCAATAAAAACCATATTTCGTTTCAACATTTCTTTTTGACTGGCAAATTTTTGCGCAAGTTCGAGAATTCCTGCAGTGCCGGAAGCATTGTCATCTGCGCCGTTATGGATCAGGGTTTCCTCGCCTCGATATAATGATCCGGTTTTGCCGTATCCCAGGTGATCGAAATGGGCGCCAATTACAATGAACTCATCTTTGTGTTCTTCAGCATGCCCTTTTAGGTATCCAACAACATTTCTGCCTGTCTTTACAATTTCTTTGATCTCCGTTCTTAGCCTGATTTTCACATCTTTGAATTCGAATGAGGCTGGTTGTTTATTCTCACTAATATTTTTTTGATATTCAGCAAAATCGAGATTTGCTTGTCGAAAGAGATCATCAACGATATTTCGCTTGACTTGCACAATTCCCATTGAATGGACGTTGGCCGCCTGATCGTATCGCAGTTTCATTAATTTATCTTCCGAGTCTTTAGGCAAATGACCGTTAACGAAAATAACCGCTTTTGCACCTTTGTCCCGGGCAATTGTCGCTTTATAACGGAATGCTGCATATTTTTCGAATTCTGAATGTGGATTATCGTATTCAGGATGATAACGCATGATCAAAACCGTTTTATCCTTCACGTCGATACCTTCATAATCATCATATTCCAGGTTCGATGCCGAAATACCATAACCAACAAAAACCAAATTTCCTGAATAGTCTTGTTTATCAGAAAAGGGTGCAGTTGTGTAGCTTTCCCCAAGATTTAGATTGTTTGTAGATTTTTCAAAATGAATTGCTAAAGAATTGTTTTTTGTGATTTCGAGATCAGCAACAAACGGGAATTCCTGAAAATAATCAGATCCGAAAAGAGGCTGCAAACTATAACTTTTAAATTCGGATTTGATATATTCACTCGCCTGGTAGCTTCCTTTACTGCCGGTAAACCTGCCTTCTAATTCGTCTGAAGCCAGGAAATTAATATGTTTTTGAAATTCGGATCCAGTGATTTCCGGGTTTGAATTCTTTCTCTCATCCAGCTGTCCAGCTGAAAGAGTCAAAAGTGATAAAATAGCCGCTAATAAAATGTTGGTCATTGTTTGATCCTTTTTTTATTAATAATGAAGCTTACATTTGACAGAAATGTTTTTATTTACCACGGAGGCACAAAGGCACAGAGAATAAAAATGCAAACAACCTTTAGACATTGTTTTTATTACTTTTCTCCTTTGTCACTTTGTCACTTTGTCACTTTGTTACTTTGATCCTCTGTGTCTCCGTGTCTCTGTGGTTTGTGAAATCAATCTACCCAATCAGCAATAAAAATATTTGTGTCGCCTTGGTTCTTGTTAAACCGATTTGAGGCGAAAATCAAATGTTTGCCATCTTTGGTGAACATTGGAAAACCGTCAAATGATTCATAGTTTGTTATTTTCTCCAAACCTGTTCCGTCAACTTGAATAATATAAAGATCAAAATTTCTAGCACTTTCACTTAAGTAGTTTGAAGCAAAGATAATACGTTCACCATCAGGATGGAAATATGGCGCGAAGCTGGCCTTGCCAAAATTGGTTACTTGCTTCATGTTTGAACCATCTGCATCCATGACATAAATTTCCAGGATGCCCGGACGAACCAGGCCTTTTTCCACTAAGTCATCGTAATCCTTCAACTCGTCATCCGTCTTGGGCCGACTGGCGCGAAAAACAATTTTAGTGCCATCCGGTGAAAAGAAAGGACCGCCGTCATAACCCTTTTCGAAGGTCAATCGAGTCTGGTTGCTGCCATCGAGATCCATGACATAAATTTCCGGATCACCGTCACGAGTTGATGTAAAAACAATCTTATCTCCTTTAGGAGAGATTGTTGCTTCTGCATCATAGCCCGGTGTGTTGGTCAATTGATTTTGAATCGTTCCTTCAATATCTGCCCTGAAAATATCGAAAGTACCATAAAGCTTCCAAACATATCCGCGGGAAAAATCAGGTGGGGCGGGACAATTCTCATCCGCTAAATGTGTTGAAGCATAAAGTATGGATTTACCATCGGGCAAGATGTATGAACAAGTTGTTCTTCCTTTTCCGGTTGAGAGCATCCTTTTACCCGTGCCGTCCGGATTCATCAAGAATATTTGATCACATTCCAAACCTCCTGATGTGGATTGGTAGCTTAGTTTGGATTCGTCGAATGAGAAATAGGCTTCTGCATTCTCGCCGGAATCGGTCAACATCTTAATATTTTTAAGGTGAGGTTCATTTTCGAACAAATAAGGATCATTGGCATTTTCACAACCTACATGGGTCAAACCGACAATAACAGATACGGCTATTATTGGATATCGCATGGGAAAACCTATTTTATTTAAATTGAAAGTTCAGGAATTGTTAATAGAACATAATTTCAGATCGAAATTAAATCAATCAAATATGATTGATTAAACTATATACGGGAAAATTTTTAGAATGTAGTGAGATAAATTGCGATGGCTGTTAAGCTAAGATTGGATTCTTTTCTGTTGCAATTGGCTCGCCATGTTTTGTGCCGGCAGCGCAATGATGATTAGCCTCCGGACTATCAGCATCATAACGCACACCATTCGGAAAATAAATCACACAAACAGCTTTTCGAATTGTGTTTGTTTTGTTTTTACCTGTGTAGTGAATTGTTAATCCATGATGAAATGTAGCGTCGCCTGGTTTTAAATCATATGCAATTGCTTCCTTCTTGAGATGTTCCGGCAGACGATCAAGCAGATCACTGCTCTCTTTGATTTTATGATCCCAACTATCCATAGCTAACTTATGTGTTCCCGGAATAAAAAACATGGCGCCCATTTCAATAGAGGCTTCTGAAAGCGCGACCCAAATCGTTCCTGCGTTGCGATCCAGCATTGGCCAGTAAGCCATATCCTGGTGTGGTTCGGTAATGCTGCCACCCGGTAGTTTATATAAAGCCTGGTCGTGCCAAAGCCTGGGCTGTGTTCCACCAAAAAATTGTTTGGCAATTCCGGCTAATCGTTTACTAATAGTGAAGTTCTTAACGTCCGGAAATTCCGACCACAAATGGCCGCATTGTGTAAAGGCACGTTCATAAAAACTCTTTTGGGAGAATGTTCTTTCATCGTGAACCGAGCGAATTGATACTGCATGATCAATGATGTCTCGATAGAATGTGACTTCACCGTTTGAAAGAACATTTCTAAGCAGGCAAAAACCATTTTTTTTGTAGAAGTTGATTTGGTCTTGGGAGAGTTTGTAAATTTCGTCTAATGGAAACTGGAGATTCTTCACTTCACTCAGAATGGCACAAATTCAGAAATTTGGGGAAAATTGTAAATAAATCAGAAATAACCTGGGAAAAACTAAACCTTCGTCTTTTTCTTACTATCTGTTATTGTAACGATTACCCCAGCCATTAAAACCAGAATTCCGAACCACAAGACACTAATGAAAGGCTTTTCACTGACTTCAATTCCTAAATAGTCCACACCCTCAACACCGCCATTTGTGGAATTAAACTCTAAATGAACTACCCTATTGCTGGCATTTACACCCGCAATTTTAATATTTACACCATCTCGTCCCGGAATATCCACGATTGTAGAGCTAAACTTACCGTTTTCAACTTTGTACTCAGGCGCCAAATCATGATTGTTTGAATAAGTTCCAGCGGGGACTTCGACGGTTAGGTTTGCTTTCACTATCATGGTTTGTGTCTCGCCGTGTTGATTCACCTCAAAACCGTTAAAAGTGACGGCAATATCAGAAAATTTACCCGTTTGTCCTTGCCCTAGAGAAAGTTGTTGCGAATTTTGATCTTCTGCCGGAATAAAGCTAATCGGTGAAATATATAAATCTTTCAGAGGCTTCAACTTTATATATGGATTAAGCATGTAGCTGTTTGTATACTCACTAAAATAGAATTGCATTTCAGCGGCAAATTCTTCACTTTCCGATTTTAAAACCAACTGTGCCCGATCTTTACCATCAGGCATTTCCCTGAATCCGACAAATTTTATATCATAACCAAAGGAGGTTTTTTGAAATTGATCTTTTGGCAGGGCGAGTTTCTCTGAACTATCATACATAGATGATGTGATGATACCAATCACTATGAATCCTAAGCCAACATGCGCCAAATATCCACCCATTTTACCCGGCTTTTTCTTGATAAATTCATACACAACCCAACCGTTAATGATAATCGCAAATACAGACAGGAAAAATAACAAGATTGAAATGGGTTGATTGAGTCCTAAGATTACAGCAAAAGTGGTAATGAAAAAACTGATGATTAAACTTTTATTCAAGCGTTTGATATTTCGAAACGCATTGACCTTCCATGCCAATAAAGGTGCGAAGGAAACTGCTGCCATAATCAAAAGCGCTATTGGCATATGAATGGTCTCATAAAACTCGATACTCACACCTGCAGGCTTGTTAACCAATGCTGTAAAAAATGGCGCCGAGGTTCCGATAAATGTAAATATTCCTGAAAACAGGAAAGCTGTCATTCCAAAAAGGATAAAGGATTCTCGATTTAATATTCCGTCAGCAAAAGATGAACCTCGAATACCTCGTGTGCTGTAGACATATAAACCCAGAAACATGAAAAGGAATAAGCCTACATAGCAGATCAAGTAAATATTCAAGTCAGATGCAGCGAAGGAATGTACGGAAAAATCACCCAATACTCCGCTTCTGGTTAAAAAAGAGCCCCATAACATTGAGATATAGGCTAGCCCGGCGAAAAATAAATTGGATCGAACCAATCCTTTTTGTCTGCTTTGTATCATTGTCCCGTGCAGCATTACCACTGAAAATATCCATGGTATAATAGAAGCGTTTTCAACAGGATCCCAACCCCAGTATCCTCCCCAGCCTAAAGTTGTGTAGGCCCAGTAACCGCCCATCATGACGCCTGTTCCTAGAATGAGAACAGTAAAAAGTATCCATCGCCTGGCTTCGATAATCCATGTCGTAAAATCTTTTCTGACCATGGCAGACATTGCAAAAGTAAAGGGGACTACTGTTGATGCATAACCAACAAACAGGGTAGGAGGATGTATGCGCATCCAGGGATTTTGTAATAGTGGATTTAAGCCCGCGCCATCAGCGGGGACAAATCCAACTGGAACATCCGGACGCACCTCCCAAACCATAAGAAATGGATCCCGGCCAAGTAAGATCAGCAGGATATAAAACTGGGTTAAAACCAGAAAGAATAATACGAGGGGGTTTTTCCTGACAGTTTTACGAATTAGAATAAACCCAAAAATGCTTGAATAAGCAGTCCACATTAGAAATGTGCCCTCTTGTCCTGCCCACAATGTCGAGAAAACGAAATGCCAAGGGAGTGCTAGTGAAGAATGACTATATACGTAGTTTAGTTGAAAATTGTAAGACCAGATTTGGCTTAGTAATAGTCCGATTGCGAAAAATACGGCAATAGACATGACTGTATAACTGGAATTAGCGATTGAAAGAAATTTATTATTATTTGATTTGTAATAATAAAAATAGGCTGCAGCAGCCACAAGGGATGCGCAGAATGCCAGCACGATTGAAATATAACCGACTATCACGATTTCGACTCTTCAGCCTGGTATTTTGAAGGGCATTTCACCAATAGTTGGTGAGCTTCGAACCTATCGTTTACATATTTACCTATTGCAACAATTTCTGTAGCTTGTCCAAAATTGGAAGGTTTAACACCGCCATAAACGACCTGGCATTCATCTCCCTTTGCATCAATTAGTTTAAATGAAAATACCTTCTTCTCGGTATCGTAATGCTCGCTACCATTGACTCTGCTGCCTTTAAATTGAACGATTTCTTGAGAAGCCTTCGCTTCTTTTAGAGTCACATAAGGCGTTAAAGATTTTGTCAGGTTTATCCCTGCAAAAATGATCAACGCTATGATGACAACTATACCGACTATAAATTTAGGTTTCATGATAACCTTATTATTTTATATATTAAATTTCTTATCGCTCAAGATCATTTAATCATGAGCTTTTTTTTGTAATTCCAATCTTTGTTTAACCCGTTTAACTTCCCGGTCGAGATAGAAAAGATATGATGAAATTCCGAACCAAACAATTAAAAATACAACCAATAAAACATTTTCACTCATGTAGATTCTCCAATTCCTGCAAGTTTTTGCTTTATTAGCTCTAAATCCACTTTCAGTCGCAGCATCCAATAGTAGATCATTGTAAACCCGAATAATGAAGCGAAAAATACAATTCGAATGGAGCTGGTCATTTTCATTTCTGAATCATTGGTCATGATGGGGTTTTCAGGATGGAGCGTATCTATGACTCTCGGGATTACAAAGATCAGAAAAGGAACAGTAATAAAAGCCAGGACTGAGTACACCGAAGATAATTGCATCTTTTGCTCTTCGTTATCCAATGCTGAGCGTAAGGCGAAATACGCAGAATAAATCAACAACAGAATGATAATTGATGTTTCCCTGGGATCCCAATTCCAATAAGATCCCCATTCTAATTTAGCCCAAATCGACCCTGTTACTGTTGCTAAAATGCAAAACAAAAAACCCAGGCTAGCCGATGCAGAAGCCCAAACATCACTTTTGATGTTTCGATTCCGTAAATACTGAATGCCAAAAATTGCAGAAACCAAAAAGGCCAGAGAAGCTATCCATGACATCGGTACATGGAAAAATAAAACTTTCGAGGTACTTTCGAAACCTGCCGCTTCCGGGGCGAATTTCAATGATGCAATCAGTACCAGGGTCATCCAAAAAAAAATGAAAATTTTTAATCCCTTCATCATTACTTATATTTCCTACAAGTTATAATAATCGGCCAAGATTCATAAAATCCAAACATATTCAAACAGTAAAATTGAGGCGATGAAGATTGCACCGGCGAATGAAAATAATACTTGCAAATCGGTAATGCAATCGAAAAAAGGATTCCCATTGAAAGCCAAAAATGTTCCGTTAACGGCGGATATCAAAATAGGGAAGAGAATTGGAAAAGCAAGCACTGCAAATAGAGTGCCTTTTGCATTGCTTTTGGAGATAATGGCGCCAATTATTGTGGCGACAGTCGATAAACCCAGGTTGCCTAATAAAATTATACATATAAAGATTGGAAAATTCCGTACTGTAACATTCATAAACATCAGAAATAAGGGTATGGTTACCAATTGTAATCCAAACAGCAATATTAAATTAAACAACCATTTCCCCAAAAATATTGCCGGGGGTGGCGCAACTAGTTTCAGCGTATCTGCTGTTTGCTGTTCTTCTTCTCTAACAAAAATATGAGATAGGCTTGAAATTGAAGCAAAAAAGAGGATAATCCACAACAAAGCTGATAGAAATTTTTCCGATAAAGCTCCGGGTCCGACTGCAAAACTAACAACGACTAATGAAGTTATTGCAAACAAAAGAAAAGCATTGATGGAATACCTGGTACGTAATTCTAGCTGAATATCTTTTTGAAAAACGATCCAGGCTTTATACAGTAAGCTCGATTGTACTGTCGCCAAATTTTACCTCGTCTTTATTGTTGGTTGCTAATATCAAAATTTTGTTTTGCTTTTGCTGCTCCATAATTTCGAATACTATTTGAGAGCCAGCTTCATCCAAATTAGACGTTGGTTCATCAACCAAAAGAATTTCCGGTTCGTGAAGTAATGCACATACGTATTTCATTCTTTGCAGCATTCCGGAAGAATAATTCCTTAGTTCGTCTGTTTCTCTACCAGCCAATCCGAATCTGCTCATCAGTTTTTTGAAATGGGGGATATTAGCAGGCAAGCCACGGATTCTGCAGAAAAATGAATAGTTTTCTAGCGCAGTAAGCTGATTATATAATTGCAGATAAGGGCCTACAAGCCCAATAGTCACATAGAGCTTATCTCTTTTTATCTCAACCTGGTTTTCAAGAAAAGTAATTTCCCCGGAACTTGGTCGCAGCAGCTGACTTATGATCCGTAATAGCGTCGTTTTGCCTGCGCCGTTGGAACCTGTGATCGCTATTGATTCGCCGCTTCCAATTTCAAAGGAAATATTATCAAATATTTTCCTTTGATTGAATTTTTGTGCTAATTCTTTGCCTTTAATTTTCCACATAAGAATTTGAATTCGATGAATTGAATAAATTATTTACCAGACAAACATCTCTTGTAAAATTTCTAAAACCGTAATCTGCGTTTTACTTTTTATTTTCCCTATCTTTCTGATTAAGCGAGATTTATCAACAGACCTGATTTGATCTAAAACGATTTGGCAATCTTTGCCGGAAAATTTGCATTTGACCCTGGAAGGATAATTATGTTTTTTTGCGGTCATAGGTGCAACTATGATTGTGCTAATAAAATGGTTCATTTCATCAGGTGAAATTATTAAACAAGGGCGGGTTTTTTTTATTTCTCTTCCCTTGGTAGGATCAAGATTGATTAAATAAACTTCAAATCTTGATACTTGCATCTACCATTCCCATTCCTCATCATCCCATGAATTCAAGTGAGGTAATTCACTTGAATCCAGTAAATCATCGTCACTGTTTTTTGCCATAGTCTGAAATTTATCTTGCCAACCCTTACGAGGTTTTTGAGCAGGCTTAATAATGATATGATTGTTTTTAACCTCTAACTCTACCTCGTCTGAAACACCAGTTTGTTCCAGTAGTGTTTTTGGAATACGGATACCGCGAGAATTACCGATTCGGATAATTTTAGCTATCATAATTACATTGTACTTACAAAAGAAATCGTTTTCAATAATAAGTACTAAATTAATCAGGGAATAAATTTTTTAAAAAGTGAACAAAATTGAAGCCGTCGGCGAATTTGAAGTAAAATAATTTTTCCAATTCGCCAACGACAACTTTTGTAAATTTATCTTCTATTTAATACCGCAGGAAAGCTTGTTTATCGGTTTTTGAATTAACAGGAATATAAAGCCGGATACCATAACAATGGCTGCAACAACAGCATACAACTCATTTTGCGGCAGCGTTTCTATGTAACCAGCCACAAGACCTGCAATCAGGTTGCCCAACGCAGTGCCCATAAACCAGGTTCCCATCATCTGGCCGACAAGACGATCCGGTGAAAGTTTAGTGATACTGCTCAATCCGACAGGGCTCAAACACAACTCACCGACGGTATGGAAAAAGTAAGTGACAATTAACCACATGGGGCTTACTTTACCGGCTTCAATAAATGAAGCACCCCAGGCCAATACAAAAAATCCAACGCCAAGTAATACAAGAGCGATGCCAAATTTAATAGGTATGTTTGGATTTTTGTCACCTAATCGTACCCATAACATACCCATAACCGGCGCTAAAATTACAATAAATAATGGGTTGATGCTCTGCAACCAACCAGCCGGGACCTCCCAGCCGAATACCATTCGGTCTGTAAGATCCCTGGCAAACAAGTTCATCGATGAGCCGGCTTGTTCAAAACCACTCCAAAAAAGGGCCGCGCCGAGAAATAGAACCGCAATGAGTCCAACACGTTTTTTTTCATCTGAATTTTTACACACAAATATTATGATTACAGCAAAATATATAAAAGCTATTGCCGTAATAGAAAGCCCGAGATTCTCGGCAAAACTAACGATATCAAATGATGTGCTGCCTTGCACATATAATACAAATGCTATTAATAATGCCAAGACAAAGCCAATACCAATAGTGAATTGCTTCCGCGCTGATTTTATACTCGACTCTTTGGCATAATCCCCTTTTAGTTCGCCAAGATTGTGTATGTGCTTTTTACCAGCAACATATTGAATAATACCGAAAGTCATACCAATAGCCGCGGCGCCAAAACCCAAATGCCAGTCAACTTTTTCACCCAGCAAGGCACATACTGACTGACCCAATATAGCACCAACATTAATTCCCATATAAAAAATCGAGAATCCGGCGTCACGTCTGGCTCCGCCTTCCGGGTAAAGTTCGCCGACAATTGCGCTTACATTTGGTTTCAATAAGCCCGTTCCTATAACTACCAGAGACAAGCCCAGGTAAAATGACCATAGCATTGGTAAAGCCAGTGTGTAGTGTCCCAGAGCAATTATGATACCGCCGATAAGTACGGCACGGCGCTGACCAATCAATTTGTCAGCAATCCAGCCACCGGGCAGCGCCATAGCATAGACTCCAAATGTATACAAACCGTAAATTGCGGCCGCTATCCCGGTTTCTAAACCAAGGCCGCCTTCCGCCACGGCAGCTGTCATAAATAGAATCAATAATGCCCGCATCCCGTAATAACTAAACCGCTCCCACATTTCCGTAAAAAACAGAACAGGCAGTCCTCTAGGTTGATCTCCAAACATGGTAGCTCCTTGAGATTATATGAATACTAATATTTAGTAGTAGTGCACAATACAATTTTGATTTCTAAAAAGCAAGTTGTTTTTTTAAATAAAAGCAAGAATAATAGTGGTTTAATAAACATAACGTTAGATGAAGTTTTTTAGTTCCTTCTGTGATTTTGTTAACGAACGAGTTTTTGAACACCAACACCCATTTCTTGCACTAATGTTCCACTAAATTAATTAAATCAGAATCCGAAGCACGAAAAAAGTGTCTATAGGCTAATACCGTACTGTTGCATCTTTTTCCAGAGATGGCTGCGTTGAATGCCAAGAGATTGAGCGGACTCCTGGATTCTGCCTTCATGAGCCGCGAGGGTTTTGAGGATAAAGTCTTTTTCAAATTTGGCACGGGCTTCCCGTAGGGTTTGCTCCTGGTGTGGCTCTGCGTCCATTTGAGGTCGTCCATCTTGCATCGCATGATGCATGACGGGGATATCGAGTAAAATTTCGTTGGAGAGTACGGCCGCACGCTCTACTACATTTCGTAGTTCCCGGATATTTCCAGGCCAGTCATAATCCATCAATAAGCGCCAGACATTTTCGGCAAATCTTTTTTCCGCCAGCCCTTCGCTGTTACAAACGTGCTGTAAAAAGAACTCTGATAAAAGCCGAATATCATTTCGACGATCTTTAAGCGCTGGCATGAAGATCGGGATCACATTTATACGATAATAAAGATCTTCCCGGAAATTACCTTTATCAACTTCCTTTCGGAGATCTTTATTGGTTGCGCAGACAATTCGAAAAGATATTTCCTGTGGTTTATTACTGCCCACAGGTTCTACTATATTATCCTCGATTGTACGAAGAAGTTTCGCCTGCATCATTAAACTCATGTCACCAACTTCATCTAAAAACAGGGTACCGCCATTGGCGCGTTGAAATTTACCCTGATGATCGGAAATGGCGCCAGTAAAGGCGCCCTTAACATGGCCAAAGAGTTCACTCTCAATTAAACTTTCCGGAATTGCGGAGCAATTCACCGGAACGAAAGGATTCTCCGCTCGTAGGCTGTTTAAATGGACCGCTCTCGCGACCAACTCTTTCCCAGTGCCAGGTTTGCCAATGATGAGAACTTTACTATCTACTTTAGCGGCGCGGTCAATTATGGCAAAAATTTTCTGCATGCTAGGATCAACTCCAATCATTTGGTAATACTGCCTTGACTCAGTAAGTAGTTTATCTCGTTGGATTTTAAGTTTTGTTGTCAGCAATGCATTCCGAACAGTTATCAGCACCCGCTCTGCTTCGAGGGGTTTTTCTAGAAAATCGTATGCCCCTAGTTTAGTCGATTCAACAGCCAATTGAATTGTACCCTGCCCGCTGATCATGACAATTGGCAGGTAGGAATGCTTTGAGATAGATTTCTTCAACACCTCCATGCCGTCAATTCTGGGTAAACGAATATCCAGAAGCATCAGATCAATTCTTTGTTGATTGATGATTTCTAATGCTTCTTTGCCGTCATTGGCCAGTACACAATTGAAACCTTCAAAA
>CAYXGW010000134.1:0-14458 GCA_964464595.1 uncultured Deferribacteres bacterium | reverse complement strand
AAACAAAGCAGAAACGGGCTTTGAAAAATTAAAATCTCTGGCTGGCGAGTGGCAAAGCAAAAGCCCGGATGGACATCCTTTAAGCATAACATATGAGGTAGTCGCTGGTGGTTCAGCTGTGATGGAAACCCGTGTTCCGGAAAATGAACCGAGTATGATCAGCATCTTTCACATCGATGGCGAGAAGCTCAGGATGACGCACTATTGTTCAATTGGTAATCAACCCCGTATGCTTGCTGAAGTCCCCTTGGGTGAAATTAAAAATTTGAATTTCACATTTGTCGATGCAACCAATTTGACAAAGACAACTGATGGTCATATGCGTAATTTAAAATTCACTTTCCAGGATGCTGACCATATTACGCAAGTGTGGACCTGGCGCGAAAATGAGAAGGATTTGTTGTCACCTTTCAATCTGGAACGAAAAAAATAGTAAGGCTGAACTATTCATAAGCCTTGTTTACTATCGGTTGCGGCGGGATGACATTTTGGGAACTTCAAAACTTGAAACTATAATTCATGAATTATCCAAGCTAGTAAAGTAGCAAATCATTCCAAAAACTCTAGCCACCTTTAGCTAACGAACAAAAATCAAATTCATGCAATCCAAACAGTCCTTTAGTTGGTCCCAGGTTTCCGCATTTCGATTAACCCGTCACCATTTATCTGATCAAAATAAAAAGAATTTAAATACGATAAGCCAAAGTACCTGTGGCATCCAAGCACAGGTAATGGCTGCAGCCGAGATGCAGTTGTGGGCTCGAGCACACAAAATATCCAGGGCGGATATCCATTCAGCTTTGTGGGAAAACCGTAGTTTGGTCAAAACATCTGCCATGCGGGGAACGCTTCACGTGTTATCGGCAAGTGATTATCTCATTTATATCAATGCGATTAAACGCAGCCGTACCCGCGCAATGCAACAGATTATGTCCAGGTACGGTGTGACTCAAAAGAAGGGAAATGATGTTACCAAAGCTGTAGTTGAAATCCTAGACGATGGGCCGATGACACGAAGTGAATTAACGAAACACGTCATCTCTTTAAAAATGATTGGAAAAAATGCAAAGGAATGGTACAAACTGAGTTGGTGGGGAGTTGTCAGACAAGCTATGGTGGAGGGATTGGTTTGTTACGGACATGATCAAGGCCGGAAAGTTACTCTTGTCCGAGTTGATCAATGGCTGCCGAACCTGGAAGAAGTTTCGGAACAGGATGCCAAAAGAATTTTTTTCAGTCGATATTTGGCTGCTTATGGCCCTGCTACATTGCAGGATTTCGCCAAATGGTCTGGTATTTCCATGCAGGAGGTCAGAACTATCCGGCAGGAAATGGCAAAAGAATTGGTTGAAGTTGGGTTCGAAGATAAAGAGGGTTTGATTCTTCTGAAAGATTTTGACCAACTCAGAAAAAGTAGTTTGGATGGCCAGGTTTTGTGTTTATTGCCGCATTTTGATCCCTTTATGCTTGGCCATGTTGATAAAAATCAATTAGTGGATTCTAAATTTTACAAAAGAGTTTATCGCAAAGCAGGCTGGATCTCACCGGTAATTTTACTCAACGGAAGAGTAATCGGAGTTTGGTCTTATACACGTAAAAGTAAGCGATTGTTTTTGGGAATAGAGCCATTCGTAAAATTTTCTAAAACCATATTTACCAGGATTGAGGAAGAAGCAGCGAGTTTAGGTGGTTTTTGGCAGATTGAGTTTGAAATTAATTTTGTGAAATGAATTGAATCGGCATATCTGGCAATTGGCGTTATCGTAAAAGGAGAAACTTCGTTAGTTGTCTGTTAGAAAACTTATCATTTGTCATTCTTCTCTAAACATCCACCAATTTCCCTAATCCTAATCCCTCAGCTCTCCTCAAAACCAACTGCGCAGTAGCTGCATCCTGTACCCCAACACCGACTGATTTAAAAAAGGTAATATCATCGGGAGATTGTCGCCCCGGTTGATTACCGGCAATCACATCACCTATTTCCGACAGGTTTTGCTTTTGGATCAACTTTTTATCGATGGCTTCCATAAGCTCGCCTGCTTCGGTTAAGGAAGCTTGCAAACTATCCACAAAAATTCTGAGAGAGGAATGATACCCGGCAACCGGAACTTCCCGCATATCCGGTTTAAAGGATCCCACGCCATTAATGTGAGTGCCTGTTGATACATCAGCCGGGTTAAAAACCTGATCATTGCTGGTAGTCACACAGGTGATTATATCCGCATTCCGGATTGCCAGTGCCGGGTTTTGTGCTGCAAACGCTTTTACTTGAGGGAATTGTTGACGAATCCGATCTGCCAGGTTTGTTGCAGATTTACCAGACGGTGTAAAGACCCGGACTTCGCGAATATTTCTAACTGAGAGCACTGCTGTCACTTGATCCATGGCCTGGGCGCCTGCGCCAAACAGGGCCATTACACTTGCGTCCTCGCGTGCTAAGATTTTCGTTGCTGCGCCTGCTCCGGCTCCGGTACGGAGTGCGGTAAGCCTTTCACCGTCAACCAAACTTAGTGGCTTGCCGGTTTCTGTGTCAACGACTACAACCAAAGCATGGATTCTTGGCAAATTCAGTTTTGGATTATCATTAAAAACGGAAACTACTTTCACCGACATTGCTTGTGCAGTTTTAAGATAAGCCGGCATGAATAAAGTTGTGCCGTTTTCAGTTTCGATGGGTATTCGTTGTGGTAAAACAGCGTCGTTGGTGCTAAGACTCGCATAGGCCCGGGCATTCGCTTCGATGGCTTCAGCCATGGAGATGGACTTATCGATATCTTCTGCAGATAGTATTCGGATTTCCAAGATATGCGCTTTCTAAGGATTTTGTTTGGATGTTACTTCTATTTAAGCAATGTTAGCTTGGTCGTCCCAACGACCAACCAAGTTTGTTTAGAACCTAACTCTTTGACTTCTAGTTTTAAAAAGTAAATCCCGGTTGAAAAACCAATGGCATCCCAAACCAATTTGTGTGACCCCGGCTCTACTAACCCGTCAACTAATAGATCGACTATTCTGCCGGACAAATCATAGATAATGGCTTTTATATGAGCTCGATCCGGAATTTCAAATTCAATGGTGGTTGTCGGATTAAACGGATTGGGATAATTTTGCTTCAATTGAAATTGTGAGACCACATTGGGCGAATTTTCGACTCTAACATCAATATCCAGCAAAGATCGTTCATAAGCTCCATTGCCATGTGTTGCCACACGCAGCTTTCGATTCGTAGGAGAAATACTGAGATCCATTACGATAACGACATCCGGCAATCCTTCTCGAAAGTCCTGCCAAGAACCGCCATCGTCGAGTGACACAAAGACGCCCAAATCATTGCCCAGGTAAATATGCCGGGGATACTTTGAATCCACCACTACGGCAGATGTGGGCACATCCGGCAAGCCTGTTCCAATATCCTGCCATGATTGACCGGCATCATTCGACTTGAAAATATGTGACGAACCAAACCCGCCAAACACGACATAAACTTGAGCAGCATTATTTGGATTCACAGCAATATCCAAAGGATATCGATCCGGAAGATTTCCTGTTATGTTTTGCCAGGAGGAACCGCTATTTTTTGTAATAAAGATTCCAGGTCTTGTGCCTTGTGGAGCAGTCGCTACATAAACGGTATCAGGAGAATTTGTTGAAATCGCCATCGCAATAGCAGGGTTTCCCTGGAGAGTGGTGGGTTTTGTTGTGATCGCCCATCCCGTTCCGCCGTTTGTGGTTTTGTAAACGTTACTTCTACCTGCATACAATGTATTCGGGTTTGAGGGGCTCATCACAAAAGGTGCAATAAAAGCTGTGATCTCGGAGTTTGACTCAGGGGGTCGAACATTAAACCATGATTCCATTCGATTATTCGATTTTACCATAGCGAGATTCTGGCTGGATGCATAAATTGTATCGGGATTTTCGGGGTGAATTGCCGTCCAGCTGCCATCACCTGCAGCCACACGACGCCAACTTGAAGAACCCTCATAGACTGCTGTCCAGTTATCTTGAAATCCGCCGATGGATAAAAGAGAATCTGTTTGTGAAGTTGAAAAGCCATTGTAAAATTGTGTAGTCTGGTAACCGCCATTGCAACTTTGAAACGTCTCGCCGCCATCCAAAGATCGCCACACGCCGCCATCATTGGCAAAATAAATAATATCCGGATTTGATGGATGAAATACCATGGCATGATTATCCGCATGTGCATATGTTGGAGGTCCTTCCGGACCACCGGGTGGTGGAGTTCCTCTTGGATATACAAACTCAGTCTTCCTTTGTAAATTCGTTCCACCCGATGTTGATTTGTAAATTCCCAATTGTCCTGCTGTAATAACAATATTTGGATTGGTGGGATGAACGCCGACATAATGAGCATACCAACCCTGGGCAGAAGAATAATCCAGCGTAGAGATAGTACTCCACGTATCACCATTATTGTTTGATTTGCACAACCAGGTGCCAGCATTTCTGAAGAAACCGTTGCCTATACTTGCCCAAATCATATCTGGAGATGATTTGGAAATGGCAAGCTGGGCTTTGCCACCAAAAGTGTTTGGCAATCCGACAACAAGTTTTGACCAGGTTGAACCGCCATTTTTTGTGCGATAAATACCATGCCCCAAACTTTGCAATCCACCACAAGCAACAAACACGGTATTGGGATCATCGGGGTTTATGGCTATATCCATGGCCATTATTACGGAGTGTACTTTCTGCCAAGTGGTACCGGCATCTGCTGATTTATAAGTACCTTCGGTAGTAGCCGCCCAAATTATATCCGGGTTTTGGGGATCGATACGAACCGATTGTACTCCTCGTTTTTGATTATAAGCCCAATCCAGACTTTTGATCCATGTTTTGCCGCCATCATCAGTTTTGAGAATTCCGATGCCGTAACTCCCCCTGGTAGTTCTGTAATTAATCCCTGGAAACGCTTGCTGGTAGCCATAAACTTCACCTGTTCCGATATAAATTGTCTTTGGATCGGAAGTATCAATAGCGATACTGCTTACTGCCAGTACCGGGAACCCTGTCGATACATATTTCCATGCGGAAGCGCCCCTTCCTGCGGTTGTGCTTTTCCACAATCCACCGCTGGCGGCACCGGCGTAGATGATATCCGGTTGAACCGGATCAATGGCAATAGCCAGTGTTCTTCCGCCAATATTATTCGGACCGATACTCCGCCATTCCTGGGAGGAAGACGATTTTTTTAGCGAACGATTGACATTATGTAGATTTTTTTTAGTGAATTCATAGGCTTTCATAAATCCAACATCGGGAATTGTCGATTGGGGATAAGCGCGTGAATCCGACCAGAAATCAAGAGCCTGCTTCGCGCCCGAGGGAGTAGGTAGCGGCTCTTCTTTTTGAGTTCCGAAAAAAAACCAAGCTATCAAAATGAACACAATTGGTAAAGTAAGCTTCAATTTCATATAGGCGATATTATTTCAAAAAAGATTAGACAGGATTAACAGGATAAACGAGATTAATCTTACAATAACTTAATTTGTTATTGTTAGGTTCAATTTTAAAATGCATATAAGTGTTTCGGGAGTATAAATAGATATATATTTGGTTATCATTTTTTTTTAAATCTTTAATCAGTCTAAATCTTTCTCTCAATCCACAAATAACTGGTACATAATAAAAAAACAAGAAAAAACCAAACTAATGATACAGCTCGTGTTTTTTTACTTTTAGGAACGTTATGGGTTTCATCTATTGTTGCATTAAAAGCTGATCGCAAACGAGTTGCTTTGATCTTTTGTCCTTGGCGCCAACTAATCCAGGCATCTTCTTGACTGACATAAAACCAGGATCCCTTTCCGGAATACGTTGAAACAAAATACCAGCCGGCCTTTTTGGGCCAGTAAGTACCTGTCCACAGGGATTTTTCGAACAGGTCTTGCTTTAAATGAATTTTATCCTTCTGATTGTCTTCTGAAGTCACAGATGCAACGGGGTTCACATTTTTAGTTAGTAGTTTTAATTGAATAGGTTGGTTTTTTAACAAGGGCAGATTGGCAGGTAAAATCCAGGAATCGCTTCGATCGTCTCGCCGGGATAAGCTGGTTAGCATATAGGACCAATAATCGGAATAATGATCTTTTTTTCCCGAGAGAAGCCAATGATAGGTATTTTTTACCAAACTGATACCAACCAACCCTTCTCCTGAATAAACGCTAGCAGACAACCAACGGTCCATTCCATCTTTTACCAAAGGGATCAAACCAAATTGGGTTTCAATTTCATATGGTTCTGATGAAATGTCGGAAAAATGATCGGGGTTATGATTTGTTAATTTGGGCTTTACAAAACGAATATCCAGATCCTCGAATTCTTTGAATCGAAATTTTGACAAAAAAGCAGAACGGGAACGCTGGGGGTTTTTAGGCCCCAATATAAAATCGTCAGGTATCAACAAAAGACCCAGGCCATTTTCAACGGCGGTATACAACTGGTTGGCTTCTGCTGTGCTGAGAGCGTCAAGTGCATATCCATCAACGAGAGCAAGGTCGAAGTCGTTAAGAATTGTCGAATTGATTCTTTGAAGTTCCAATTTCTTGTGATTCACAGTATCGTATCGAAACCGCTCTTTGCTGATTCCGGAACGGATGACAATGGAATATCCTTGCTCAGCCAGCCACGATTTTAGGTATTTGGTTTCGAACTTAGGAGAGGATTGCATTACCAAAATCTTTAGTGGATTAGGTTTAACTACAATGACTGGAATTTCCTCTTCTAAGAAAGGATTATATTTTTGTTTCGTAAAAATCTTGTATAAAAACATTCCCGCATCTTTGGGTTTATCCTGTAAAGTAAAAGCTGATTTACCTTTTGAAAAATTCAATTCTGTCGAATCAACAACACCTTCCGGACCAGCCATATAGAGCCATTTACTTTTAGATTTCAATTCTGCTATGACTCCACTCACAGATAGGCTTTGTCCTAAGGGTATTTCTCTAGGCCATTCAACCTGTTGAATTCCGGATGATGTATTTGTAAAGTGAGGAATCACATCCAGGTTTTTTAGCTCATTCAAATCATAATCTAAAAGTCCATGGCCGACAACAAGTAACAGCTTGACTTCAGGGAAGTGTCGATTCAGGTAACCCACATCCGGGATTTGAAGAATTGCAGGATAGTTCAATTTCCACTTTTTGTCATTTACCAATGAAAACAAGTTGGACCATTCATGCTCTTCTGAAAGAGAATCCAATTGACTAACCCTGGCTCCCGGGGTGATTAAAATTGCTCCAGCTTGTTTTACTGTGGATTTCCATTGCGGCTGCAAAAGCATTAAAAACAAACTTAAACTCGCAAATGAATGCATAATTAATCGCAGCTTCAAATGGTTTTTATTAGACCTACCAAGCGTTAAAATTATCAGGAAAACCATAAAAAACAGGAACAGCACAAGACCTGAAATAACAAACGTGCTTGAATGGGGAAAAACCAAAGATCCAATTTGGATCATAATAAATGCCTATTTTGTCGATTCATAAATTCTTCTGGTATCATAATTTTACTTTTATCAATCCTCATTACAATCGTGTCATCGGGATCCCGGCTGGCCGGGAGAAGCGATCTCCTTGGATTTCGTAGAAGATTGCTTCATCTGGCTAAAGCCAAATTCGCAATGACACACTCTCACAGGCCTAACTTCTTAAAATACTCCTTTGCCAGGTTAGAGTTATTTCTTTGAATTTTTTCCGGGCCGGGTTGGGTTAGTGGTAAAATCCGCCAAAACGCTCTCTCTGCTTCAAACACACAATTCTGACAAACGTCTTCACCCTGTCTCAATTCGCTAATGAGTTGCCTCAGGTTCTGTAAAGCCATTAAGTATAAACCTGGATCTTTCAGTGCCTGTTGGGACAATTCATTTCCGGCATTTTCCAGAATGATAATTCCATTTTGATTTTGAAGTTGTTTAGATTTAGTCAATTCATTTAGCACTTTAATCGCCCGGCGGATATTCGGAAATGTTTCCTCTTTGTCTTGCCTGGTCTCTAGAGCCATATTTTCAATTTTTGAAAGATCACCTGATAAACGTTTTTTGACCGGTTCCAACGGCGGAGGATCAAATCCCACACGCTGCACAAAAACCCGGGATTTCTGTTGCACTCGCTTCAATAAAACAAGTGCTCGGTATTCAAAAGGAAGAGCTTCATCCGGGTTATGCAGCCGCAATTCTAATTCCGCATCCCACATTTCAGCCAACGATGCTTTAAGTTGTTCTTTAATGGATTCGGCAAATAAAGTGGCATTTTCCACCGAATCATGGGAGTGGCCAAATTCTTCCAAAACATCAAGCTCTTCTTCCTCTTGATTTACTTGTTCGTTATGATCATCAAAAAGATTAGCATTTGGGTCAGGCGGCGTTTCAGCTCCAAAGGCTTGAGCGAAACCATAGCCACTGTCGAATTCCTCACCAAGAAATTGGCCATAACGTAACCGCAGCGCTTTTTGATCGATTCCCAGGTTGTTTGAACGAATCTTAAATTCTCTCTCATTAATATTCTCTTTTTCTTGTATAAGTTTTTCAGTATCGATTATAATCTGTCTCTGACTCCTGAAATAAGCAGGAATCGGGTTGATGGCAATCCCGGCGCTGACCAAAAAAGACGCTTGGCTGGTATCCTCTAAAATTACGAAATATGTTTCGGAGCGGCTGATATTGGGCTTCGGTAAACGATTGTCCCACACTTTTACATGAAAGTAGAGTTCATCACCTAGATTCAAACCTAAACTCGATAGATCCAGATTTTTTTTCAATTCCACAAATGTTTCGGAGTTCCGTTTGATTATATCGAAGTTTAACTGATCTTCCCGAAATAATACGGACTCACCGGAACCACTGGTAACAGTGGCAAATATTTTTGCTTTGTCGAATCCATAATCATCCTTGACTTCAACCACCAGGTTGACTTTAGCCGGTTTATCGAATTTGATTTCAGTACGTTGGTTCGGACGTACTACAGATACAGATGCGGGCATGTCCTCAATTACTTTCAGCTGATAAAAATCGGACACGGTAGAAATCCCTTGTCCACTATTTAATTCCAAATAATAAAATTCTGATTCTGTTGCATTATAACCCAATGTGTAGGTTCGCTTTGGATTCTCCGTGAAAGTAAGGGTATCAACATTATTTAATACGAGTTTAACGGATTCAACAGGTTTATCTAATTTTATTCGCCATTCTATTTCAGAACCTTCAGCAACACTAAGGTTAGGATTTTTGCTGGTTATTTTTTGCTTCCTGGTATAATCAGGCGGGGAAATCTCAATTCGGATTGATTCTACATTTGCCGGGGGTTCAGAGTTTTTTGCGACGACTTCTTTACCTTGTTGCACCATTGGCTTGAACGAAAATTCTTTTTTTGATGAAATCTGCGGCGCCCAAATTGCGGTAATTGAAGTGATCAATCCTAGCACAAATAACCACTTAAATCCGGAAACCAGTAAATTGTTGGGTAAAACAGATTGAATTTTGATTTCAGTAAAAAGAGGCTCGATGCGGCTTAACTGCATACGTTGCAAAAGAGTTAATTTTTCTGACTGCAGAAATAATTCACTGCTCTCCTCAAGTTCCGGATACTTTCGATTTAAATGGGCTGCAATTTGATTCACCTGGGCTCGCTTATGCCAATTCAATCTGATTAAGGCAACACCAAGCAATACGATCATACTTATAAGGATCAGGAATTGACTTTTGATCGACCAACTCAGAATATGGCCGAGGCCAAAAGAGAATAGCATGGACAGTCCCAGGGCTTGCAGAAATGAACTAACCAAAACCTGTCGGTTCCAATCTTTGGCCAGCCTTTGGAGAATGTTTCTATGTAGATGATTCGTTAGTTTTTTCTCCTTTCAGAAATCCAGCGCTCAAAACTAAAAAGTGATAAAACAATAAGCCATACAAAAATTGTTAAATCGGATTTATTCTCTTTCTTCCGAATATCATTATGTGCTTTAATTTTTTGTGGAATTAGTTGATTGACGCTTATATTTCTCCTGTCAACAATTCGCTTTTGATTTTCCACCCCCTTTTCGTTTTCCAGACTATTAAGAAGCACGTCCATGATCCATTCCGGAAACTGCGGTTTAACCACCAATTCGTTCCATTGTGGATGAAAACGGCTGTGAAACCGGTAAATCTCTCCAAGTCCAAGGGATTCGAACTGCAGTAATGGATTGCCTACAACGTCTGTCCAAATTGAAGCACTTTTATTTTGGGTTTTAGAATATCGCCAAATCCTGGGTTCTTCATCTGTGGTTTGGCCAGTCATAATAATTTTGCCGGTACTTATTTCGTACTCATGTGAGGCCATATCTGTTATCAGGGTAGCTCCGTCTTGTGTAAATTTTTTCAATGTCCCAGGAATATCTTCAGACGAAAGCCAAAAAATGAGTTCCGGAGAATTTGTAGCTTTTTCAAAATCCTTCATTCCCAGCATCGATATTAAAATCGGAATTTTGATTATTTCCTCGGCAGCCTCGACAGCTGCACGAACATAATTCGCATCAATTACTCTATCCTCTTCATAAAAAATTTGAACAACCCTTTTTGATGGATTGGTTTGAATTCTGAAAACATCTGAAGAATCATTGCTTGCTTGAATGATACGAATTTTGATTTCTTCCTTTTTGAAGTCCGGAACGATTTCAACCGGAGGCATGTCGTTTCCGCTGAATATTCTCGGTATTCCTGGGATTTCGAATTCATTTTCACGGAAAGATGTTTTCGATGAATCACTGAATCCGAATGTAACTAAAAGCTTATCTTTATGAACTTTGGCGTTTTCGATCCATTGGCTTTTTTCGGTTTCAATTGAATACCAGGTATAGTCTGAATTCAGTTGCGGACGTTCGCCGCGAAAAGATTTAAGTTGACTTGGTGCAAAAACAACAATCTGCGAACCCGGTGGTAATATTGAATCTGCTTCACGCAAAAGTGACCAGTAGTTTTGTAGCGATTGATCGATTTCAATTTTAACATCCAAATTAATCTTGGGAAACTGTGAATGAAAAAGACGCGGTTCATAACCTTTCGATATTAAGGAATCGATTTTTGTATTGATGGATGAATTATTTATTTTATCCAGGATTTCCGGACTTATTAGAACCCAGTGTTTTCCTTTGGATTCATTGATGGATTGGTGATCGATCCAATAGGGTTTCGCTAACAACAAAACCAACAGAATAAGCAAGGCAACTCTCAGTAGAAGTAACATCACTTCACTCAGCTTTAAATTTTTAAATTTATTGCTTTGGGATTCTGTGATGAGCTTAACGCTTCCTATTTTAAGTGTCTTGCCACGCCTTCGGCTCAAGAGATGAATCACGATAGGGATTAAAACTGAAAAAGAAAGCAATAATAATATTGGGTTGAGAAATTGGATCATGAGTTTTTAATTTGATTTATTCACACCGAATAAACCTAAAAAATTAAGTTTTTCCGGAAATAATTTACAAAAGTTGTTCACATAAAAGAAATGTGAGATATAAGCACCCTTCGATACGACGACTAAAGTCGACTACTCAGGATGCTCCTTTTTGAGGGACAAATAAAGTAATTACGAGCATCCCGAGTAGTAATCACAGCTTTTTTGTGATTACGTATCGAGGGGTGCGTTTAAATAACCAGTTTTCCTCATAAACCTACTGCTTTAGAATTGTAATCTTGATAACCTTAAGTTTAACTTTTAAAATATAAATAGTTATATACATATTGTTGCGACGTAAAACTGGAAGAACAAAAAATTAATACTTCTGATAATTGATATGTTTCAAATCCCAGCGGGATGAAATATTTATAGCCAATAAAATTTCTGAACATTTTTGAAACTCCTTTAGGAGTGAAATATACAACATGTCAAAATCATTAATGGTCAAAAGTTTTTAAATATGTCACTCCTACGGAGTTCAAAATCTGTATTATCCAAGTTAATTCTATAAATATATCACTCCTATCGGAGTTTAATTAATATGACTTACTTTTATAATTGTACAATTTATCATATCCAATTTATACATTCAGATTCCACTAACTTAGCTTTGCCCTTTGCGAAAGGTAGCTTCGCAACGCAAAGTCAAGGGGTTGATCTAAAATAAGCTGCTGGTATTCAATCTGATTATCATGAAGTGTTCGCTGCAATTCATTCTGGGTGCTTTCAAATTTCTCCAGGTAAGCTTTCCTGACTTGATCGGAATTTGCCTGAATTCTTTTTCCGGTTTCCAAATCCTCAAACGTTAAGGCGCCTTCGTAAGTAAAATCCAATTCTTTACGTCCGATCAATTGAAACAAAATGATTTCATTTTTTAATGCATGAAGTTTACGCAACACCTCTCGAATTTCATCATTATTCTCGTACATATCGCTGACAAAAATGATCAACTCACGCTTATTTTCCGAAATAAAAATGCTTTCCAATTCATTCCAATCCGGCCAAACTCCGACAGCTGTAAAATTCTCTAGTTCATGAATGAACCTGTGTAAGTGCTGATGATTGCTCTTCGGTGTGAGTTGAAAAACATCCTGATCGTTGATTGCATAAATCCCAATTGCATCTCCCTGCAAGTGCGCCAGGTAGCCAAGTGAAGCGATCAGAAATCTTGCGTAATTAAACTTTGAGATTTTACTCTCCTCGTGTAACATCGATGCACTGGCATCCAGAATAAAGCGAACCGTAATACTGGTCTCTACCTCTGATTCACGGATATAATATCTATCCGACCGTGCAAATAATTTCCAATCAACCCGGCGTACATCATCTCCCGGTTGATAGCTGCGAAACTGGTTAAACTCGAGACCTGCTCCCGGAACCGGACTCTGGTGAGCGCCGATCATAAAACCATCCACAACTGTTTTCGCCAGTAATTCCAGATTTGAAATTGCAGCCAGTGTTAAGGGATCAATAAAGCGGTAAGATGAAATTGGCATATTTTTGTTGTTTGTTATTGCTTTAACACAGAGAACGCAAAGATCGCTGAAGCACAAAACTCAGCGTTTTCAGCGAACTCTGCGGTTAAATAGCATTTCGATTGTGCTTGGCTTTTAACACTAATTTAACAAATAAAATATCAGTTAAACAATTCCCCTCCTTTACAAGGAGGGGTTAGGGGAGATTTTTTAAACACCTCTCTCATCAACAAATTATTCCAGAGGGCTCTTTGGCTCAGGCACTTTTTCCAGAAGTTCTCTGGTGATATTATCTGAACTAATTCGCTCTGCCTCGGCTTTAAAATTGACCAACACACGATGGCGCAGTACCGGGAAAGCCATGGATTTTATGTCTTCTAAGGTTACGGAAAATCGTCCGTTTAATAAGGCTTTTGCTTTTGAGGTTAGAATAATTGCCTGGCCGGCTCGAGGTCCGGCGCCCCATCTAACCCACTCCGATACTTTTTCTATCGAACTGCCGTTTGGCCGCGACGCTCTTATCAAGCGGTTCACATAAACCAGCAATGCTTCATTAATATTTACTTCTCTGGCAATTCTTTGAGCGTTCAGAATCTCATCGGCAGTCATTACCGGCTGTGCTTCAGCAATAATATTTCCTGTCGTTGCAGATAAAATCTGCAGCTCTTTTTCTTCAGGAGGATAACTAATCTCAATGTTTAACAGGAATCTATCCAATTGAGCTTCCGGAAGTGGATAGGTTCCGGCTTGCTCTATCGGATTTTGAGTTGCGAGCACAAAAAACGGCCGTTCCAATTCGTAAGTCTTGCCGCCATAGGTAACTTCAAATTCTTGCATTGCCTCGAGTAAAGCCGATTGCGTCTTTGGTGGCGTTCGATTAATTTCATCGGCTAATACAATATTGGCGAACACCGGACCTTTGTTGAATTTAAAGAAGCGTTTGCCTGTTGCGTGGTCCTCCTCAAGAATTTCCGTGCCGACTATATCAGAAGGCATTAAGTCAGGGGTAAATTGGATGCGATGAAATGACAAGTGAACCGCATTCGCTAGTGTTCGAATCATCAAGGTTTTTGCCAGTCCCGGCACTCCTTCCAGCAAACAATGACCGC
Source organism: uncultured Deferribacteres bacterium (assembly GCA_964464595.1). Taxonomy (GTDB): domain Bacteria; phylum Zhuqueibacterota; class JdFR-76; order JdFR-76; family DREG01; genus JADFJB01. The sequence continues at coordinate 421 of CAYXGW010000134.1, read as the reverse complement.
CGGATAAAAACGCGGTTAGAAGCTGTTCGATGGTCTCTTCCTGACCGATTATCACCTTTTGAATTTCAGTGCGAAGAAGATTTAGTTTTTGCAAAAGTTTCTGTATATCATCTTCGTTGAACTTTGGGATTTCTGCTATTTTCATTAAACGATCTCTTTTGATTATGAAACTTCTGAAGAATTAACAAAATGTCAATTCGACTTAGCCCTTCGGCTTCTCTCAGGATAAACTCCGCGGGGAGAAATCTTGTTTGATTAAATTGTTTTGATTGAATCAAAAGATTTCTCGTCGTAAACTCCTCGAAATGACAGCAAAATTAATATTTTTAGAAATCATGTTACATTTTCAGATTTGAAATTTTATATTTGTTCATTGTTCATTGTTCATTGTTCATTGTTCATTGTTCATTGTTCATTGTTC
>CAYXGW010000133.1:0-14488 GCA_964464595.1 uncultured Deferribacteres bacterium | reverse complement strand
GAATGAAAGCACAGGTTTTTCAAAAAGTTGACAAAGACAAAGACTTAGCAGTTTTATACATTCCTAATTTTAAGGATACTACAACGGTTTTTCACATATTTCTTGGAGATACAACAAGGCTTAAAGAATTAGATGAGGTGTCAGCAATAGGTCATCCTGGAGATTTCGAATGGGAAATATCTGCTGGTAAGTATCAAAAGTTAGATCCATCTACTCAACTGATTCGATTCGAAGGAAAAATTAATTCCGGAAATTCAGGAGGTCCGCTCTTAAACAAGAATTTCAAATTAATCGGAATGGTTACAAAGAAACAAGCTCAATATAGTTACGCCGTGGAAATAAGCCATGCCATAGAAATTGTGCGAAATTGGAAAATACCCGTTGATTTGATTGTTCGTCCTCCCAAAAGAGGTGGAGGGAAAAAATGGTGGTTGATTGGTGGAGGTGTGGTAGGTGGGACTGTGTTATATATTGTTACACGACCCGAAAAGGTTACCAATGGACCCAATCTACTTCCTAAACCGGAGAACCCTCCAAATAACTGATGGGTTAAATGTGTTTTGTTCTGACAATAAATCGATTTATCGCCAGCTTTACCAGTAAAGAAAAACCGCCTTGCGAAGCAAACAAGGCTTTAATTACAAAAGGATACATTAGTTATGTGTTATGCAACGTTGATCACAAGTAGAAGAAATATTCCGATTTACTGTTTCATGATTCTTTCTTATTTTTCAAATTCCACAATTTGGTCTCAGACGAAAGACAATTCAGAGTATTTAAGTACTGTCACTCGCGCTAGCCAGATCAATAGATACGTCATCGGGTCGGGAGGAATAGTTAATTCAACAAATAGCGCTAAAAGTTTCGCAATTTCGTCTACTACTGGGCAGACTGATGTCGATTCTCTGGGAAACCAAAACTACAATCTTTACTCTGGATTTTGGCTTCCTCCTCTGGGTTCAATTTCAATTGTGCCCAATGCACAGACATCCTGGGTAGTTGGCACCCAGCAGGAGATTGAATGGACATCAAAAAATGCATCTGAAAATGTCAATATAGAAATATCCAGAAATAACGGTAGTACATGGCAGACTTTGTTCCCAAATAGTGCCAACGATGGCTCAGAGTTTTGGGAGGCGCAAATGCCGAGGTCCGATTTTTGCATAATTCGCGTGCGTGATGCAAATAGGGCAATCGTGTTTGGTCGCAGCCGTCTGTTTTCTATTGATCCTGAGGTCGTGACAAAATTGACTAATCCGACCCCGCAGCCTGCCGGCGGGACCTCGAAATCGTATCGATTGATTTCGGTGCCGTTAAGACTGGACAACTCAAGCCCACGCGCTGTTTTGGAAGACGACCTCGGTGTTTACGACCCAGAAAAATGGCGCCTTTTCGATTATCAAAATGGTGGCTACGTAGAAATTGATTCATCGAGGAACTTTACACCGGGCAGAAGTTTCATTTTGATTGTCCGTGAGACGCCGGATTCAATCGACACCGGCAGCGGCGAATTGGTCGCCGATTCTATTGTTACGGTGTTTCTTGATTCCGGTTGGAATTTCATTGCCAATCCATTTAATTTTCCGATCCCTGTCTCTGCACTTCAAACCAGTGAAAGAGTGATCACTTTCACACAAAATGGTTGGTCGGATCCGATTCCCCCATCGGATTCCCTGAAACCATGGGAAGGCTACGCCATAAAAGTTGCAGTTCCAGGTAGTTTGAAGATTCGTCTACCTGAAGTCGGACGTCAATCACAGGCAAAAATAGCTATGCCAAATACCGATGGATGGTCCATCCAGGTAAAAGCGCAGAGCCAGGACGCCAAAGATCTGGCCAATTACGCCGGGGTTCGAGGCGATGCTCTAGATGAATGGGATCATCATGATTTTTACGAACCGCCGCCTATCGGAGATTATGTTATGCTCTATTTCCCTCATCGGGAATGGAGCATTCGCCCCGATACTTATTCCCAGGATTTTCGGCCCGCAAACAACGATAGCTACCGATGGAATTTCGAGGTTCGCAGCAGAATAAAAGATTCCGTAAACCTTACTTTTGCAGGATTAGATGAAATACCGGCATTCTATGAAGTATGGGTTTTGGATAAGGTACTCAAGCGTTCACAAAATCTTCGCCTGAATAACCGCTATGGTTTCCAAAACTTAAAAAAGGATCTTGTCCACGAACTGGTGTTGTTAGTGGGGAATAAATATTTTATCGAAGAAAAACTTAATGAGGCTGGGGCAATTCCATCTCAATACGCCCTATTTGACAATTTTCCCAATCCATTTAATCCAACCACTGCAATTCGCTACGCCCTGCCCGAACAACAAAAAGTAACCCTGAAAATATACAATCTTTTCGGACAGGAAGTAACCAGCTTGCTTGATGGTGAATTGAAAAATAGCGGTTATCATATAGAATATTGGGATGGACGGAATCGACAAGGCTTCGCGGTAGCGAGCGGTGTCTATCTCTATCAAATATATATAGGTAGTTTTTCTGATACCAAAAAGATGGTGTTGGTAAAATAGGTTCAAAAGGCTTGATAGAATTAATCAACTAACTAACAATTATGATCTTCATTAGGAGAAAACAATGAAAAAGCTGATTACACTTTTCATAATGGTTTTACTTTGGTCCACCTATGTTTACGGGCAAGGGCCGCCAAGGGAAATCAATTACCAGGGATATTTAACCGATGATACAGGCACTCCCTTTCATGGAAGTAAGTTAATAACCTTTAGAATATTTGATGCCGCAATCGACGGAACTGTTTTGTGGACAGAGATTCATGGGAGTGTGGATGTTGTGGATGGTCTATTCAGAGTTTCTCTAGGAAGCCAAACATCACTTCTCCTACCTTTTGATAAGCGTTACTGGTTAATCGTGCAAGTCAGCCCTGATGAGCCCTTGACGCCGCGCGCCCCCCTAACTAGTGCAGCTTATAGTTTTTACAGTTTAAACGCAGACAGCGCCCAAAATATACCAGATAACGTGGTAACCGAAAGCAAAATCGCTGATGGAGCGGTTACAACCAATAAGATTGCTGATGGTGAAGTAGACAATAGCAAACTGGCTGCCAATTCGATCACTCTGGATAAAATTAGCCCCGCCGGGGCGGCTTCTGGACAGGCGATAGTATACGACGGAGCCAACGTAGCATGGGGGACGGCTGGAATCGGTGACATCACAGGAGTTATTGCGGGAAACGGCTTGACCGGCGGGGGATTAATTGATGACGTGACATTGAATGTCAATGCGGGAACTGGTCTCTCCGTATCAGGAGGCCAGATAACTTTGAATACAGGATTTACCGATAACCGATACGTACTGGAAGGCCAAGCCAATTCAATTACTATGAGCATGATTTCTGATAATAATGTAACTGAAAGTAAAATCGGCAGCGCTGCTGTGACTCCTGACAAAATCGCTGATAGTGCGGTAACCATCGATAAGATCGCCTCCGGAGCTGTAGGAAATAGAGCACTAGCTGCCAACTCGGTAAGTAATGACAAAATCAATCCTTCAGGTGCTGAGGCAGGCCAAGTGCTACAATTCAATGGGGCCACTGTCGATTGGCAAACAATTGAATCAGGCGGTGGTGGCACTATTACAAATATTATTGCTGGTAGTGGTTTAACCGGAGGAGGCATGTCTGACCCTGTAACTCTAAATATAGGTGCCGGGACTGGCTTAACTGTAACAGCGGACCAGGTATCTTTGAATACCACATTCACAGACGATCGCTATATCCAGGAAGGGGAGGCCAATTCCGTTTCCAGCGGTATGATCGCCCAGGGTGTCGTGGGTGGAGACGAAATAGAAGACAATGCGATAGGCAACAGCAAGATGGCTAATAATGCAATAGACACAGACGAGATTGTTAATGGCGCCGTAACACTGGAAAAATTAGATGCGAGTGTGACAGTGGCCAATGGTGACTTGACGGGCAATTATCCCAGTCCCACAATCGCCGGCAATGCCGTGACTGCCGGCAAAATTGCTGACGAACCGGGAACAGCTTATGTATACGGTCCAAGTTTTTTTAACCTAATTAATGATAAAACCATAAATCAAAGAGTAGACAGTTTGTCTATTGCGACTCCTGGGGCTGGTTTTGTAGTGGTTGAGGCATCTGGATACGTGACTGTTTCACATTCAAATGGAATGACGGATAATGTTGCGCTCAACGTACCAACAGATCCACTTGAATCGATATTTGGCAGCGGTGCTAGCTCCTTCGTGATCCCTGATGTATTACCAACAAGCTCTATATATCGCAACAGCTTCGCCTGTCGAAGGGTGTACGAAGTTGCTTCCGCTATGACCGTTAAAGCTTATCTTGTCGTTCGACAATTGGATGGAGCGAACATTACTAGTACAAGAGTCGCTTATCCGGTATTACTGGCTACATATTATCCCACATCATACAATGGCGGATCTCAGACAACACTTCCCAAATTTTCAGTCTTTAGTTCCGATGGTTTTGATCCAAACCAGAAAAAATAGTCTAAATGTGATTACAGAATTTAGGAGAATAATAAAACTAATTAAAGTTATTGCCCTGGCAAATCGGATCCAAATAATATTACTGATAGGTTTTTGTAGGCATTAAAAGGATTCAATTTTCAATATTACTTTCAATCTAACCAAGGAGTCTCAAATGAAAAAGTATAGAAATAATCTTACCACTTCGGATAGAAAAAATGGTAAGTATCAGATCTTAAAAAGAATATTTCTGATCTTTTACACAAGTTGCCTTTTGTTCCAATTAATAGTAATAGCTAAATCTAATGCACAACCTGCAATTTGTATACCGCGTGCAAACGGGGTGCCGGCAAATCCCGGTCCGCCCATTTGGTGGGATGTGAATGATAACGATGTTCTTGATTTTCCGTCTGAAGACGATCGACTTGACGACCCACGCTGGAGAGGGGCGGTTGGCGTGGATTTAACGGGTTACGGCACGGGTGCAACGGAACAGGTGGTATTTCGAGCACTTCATCGGTCGGGAAATCTTTATCTATCCTGGCATGTAAGGGTTGTACCCAGGTTTGACGATGAGAACTTAGATACGCTCTATGTCGGCTTATCAATGGGAGAGCTGGAAGACGAATTAGGCGTAATAATAAAAGTAACGCCCCATACCGCTTCTTCATCTCTTCCTAAAATGGCCCAAGGTTTTGTTGATGTGGAAACACTGGTAAGTACAAATAATGGAATGACTTGGAGTTCCTGGGAAGAAACCGGAGGGGGAGGACCGGCCACACCTAAATGGGTTAGCGATAGTACCAAGGTTTGGTTTATAGAGAAGCCATCGTCTCCCGGTAACTATGAATGGGCCATACAAATGCTGGTGCCGATTAACCCTGCCGCAAGTTCAAATCTTGACAATTCTGGCATCAATCTACCGAATCCATTCAAAATGTGGTTTGAGCTGAGAGTGGTTACCCCACCTGAAATTGCTGGTGGAGACGGGCAGGTGATAGTATACAACTATCCCGATATGGTCAGCACCACATCGACTCCTCCGATTTATCCTAGGCCTTTCATGACCTGGGGTGACTTCTGCATTGAAAATTGTCCTGCCGCTTCTCTCCTTACTTGTGCCGAAGGTGTCTCGATAACTTCAAGCCAAATCGGTACCACCAATCCAATGCCGCATAGGATTCTCCTTAACGATCCGAACACATTCTTTGCAGCGCCGACTAATAATACAGGTGGTGATATAGATGCTGGCAACATCACAGCAAGATTTAGGCTCGCTAATTGGGGGTCATTGCCAAATTGGAATGATATCCCGGATCCTTCTTTGTTATGGAGGGATATTCCAGCTCCGGGTGGTTCTACTGCTTCAAACTCAGGAGACATCATAGACGGAGCCGATGCTGATATTCAACTAATGCCCTGGGAGTTGTCTGTTTGCGAGAGGTTCGACTATCTTCCGGATCCGTATCCCTTAGAGTGTGGCGATCCACTTCCCCCCGAGCGATTCAAGAAGAGGATACACCAATGTATGCTTGTTGAATTATCCGGGGCTGCAGGCTTAAAATTTACACCTAATAGCGTTTACCGAAACATGGATTTTGTGAATGCCTCAAGGTTTTCCCGTGAAGCAGAAATTAGTGTCTTAGGGCTGGGAGCCGACGCCCTGAACCGTCCAAAGCGTGATGTTTATTTATATGTTGAAACAATCAATCTGCCCCGCAATCTTGGAAGTGACCGAGTCCCGACTAACCCAGATTTTAAAGTTGGTCCATCTGTCCGGGATATTAATGTTCCTGGAGTACGGGATCGGCCTGGAATTGTTAGTACGCAACAGCTCTCTATTGATGAGCTTGCTCTGCAGAGGCCAACATATGTTGTCCATGTATATCATGACACTGGAAGGAGACTAAGGTTTGGTGGAGCGGATCATCCTGTATTGCGCCCCCAATCTTCCTTCGGATATTTCGTAAGCCATGATGGCGAAATTGAGGGCTGGGAACACAGTCTTGCAGGTGCCAGATTGATCGCTCCCAATTTCTACAAAATCGAAATACCAAACGATGGTGTTGCCGTAATCTCAACAACAATTGAAGCTATCGAACCTAAACCTTTGGCTTTAAGTATTCATTTTGGTATCGATTTACCTCATGGTGACATCAGCGACTTCTACGATCCTGGTTTTGCCGGTACCATTGACATTGCACTTCGACTTTCTAGATCAATGTATCTTGAAGGCCTTTTGGGGTTGTATCAATTTAAAGGTAAGAACCAGTTTTCTGATCTATCGGTCACGCAACTTGCCGGTAACTTAAAGTTTGTCTTTCCGATTTATAGGCGAGCTCATCTATTTATGAATGGCGGTGGGGGTGCTTACCACTTCAAAGCAGGTAGCACTAAAATGGGATTTAATATAGGCAGCGGAATTCAATTTAATTTGTCCTCCTCTGTTGCTTTGGAGGCGGCATACAATTATCACAACGTGCCCGATACTGAACCCAGTTTCCGTTTTTCTACCTTTCAAGGGATAATTCGGTCTAGATTTTAGTGTATCTATTTTTCTCAAATCAATATAATAATATAAAAAATTAATTGGTTATAACCTTAGTCTCTAACGGACACCTAGTTAGCTAGTAAGAGATGTTCATTTGTTCTTTTGATAAAAATAAATTAATATGCGTCTAAAAAAACCGTTTAAAACCAAACCCTATATAATCCCCCGGTTTATCAAGCCTTCTTGTGTAATCCAGGCGGAAGAAGCCAAACAATCCGTTTAAGGAGATCCCAATCTCGTGGCGAAAACTATCCTGGTAACGAGGTACGTAAGTGAGGGCAGTCAACCGCGACGCATCGATCCAGGTACGGCCAAAAGCGCCATGAAGTATGATCCCTAAATCTCTTTTCGCAATGGACCGCAATCCAATCATTTCGAAGGGAATGGTGCGAAAATTGTGCTCCCAAAAAACTGCAAAATATTTTTCACCCTCCAACGGGTAACCCTGTAAAGACTTGAATACACCAAACGGACTGAATGCCCCCAGGCTGACATCCAGAATACCGAAGCGCTGCACCGGTAACGTTCCGCTGAAGGTGCCACCGACGAGCCTGAGTTCGAGGGTGTTCGGCATTAATCTGCGTTTAAAAAATGTCGGTATCCTGGCATTTAATGAAATTTGATAGTTTGTGAAATCGAACTGATTCGACAACAAATTTGAAGGGCTGTGCTCGATTTTAATTTCCACCCGATTTTGACCTACAACTCCAAATGGTACATAATCATCACCGAACGCCAGCGTGAGACCCAGAGATCGTAGTTTGCCTTCCTGAATTGCCGGGTTGGGCCTTTGCCCGCTTTTCCGGCGGATCAGGCCTTTACTGGTGATGTCTGTCCTGGAGGAATGTTCCTCTGCCCGAAACCCTGCCGAAATGTTCAAATCAAGTTTTCGGATTCGATAACCCAGTTGACTTCGAAATCCTTTTACCCAATAATAATCATAATAATCTTCAGCTCCAAACAATGGCCGCAACGCCGTCCCTTGCCGACTATAATTTTCCGAAAAATACCTTGTGTCAGTATCATCGAAATACATTAATTGCAGGGATCCACGCTTTCTTTTACCCCACCTGTATCTCAATTTTGCCTGAATTCCCCATTCTCGAAGATTCGTTTTGTAACCGCCGGATATTTTCCCTCTTAAATTTTTATGGATGCTCCGGTCCAAACTTAAGCCAAGATATCCGCCATCGACTCGATTATAAGAAAGCTGGGGATCGAAAGGTATAAACCGGTTTGATGATTCCCTGTTTTTCAACTTTTCTTCATCATCAATATTTATATACCGGGCCAGGATGCCTGTAGGTTTAAAAGCTTTCGCAATAGTATTCGTGCTATCGATGTTGGAATAGGCTTCTTCCTCTTTAGTCGAAAGCGGAACGACTTCCGGGTTGGCAGTAAACAGGCTGTCATTATCTTGTTTGATGGAAAGGGAATCGATTTGCAGCATCTGCTTCTTTTTAAAAATAGAATCAGGCAAAATAACATTGACCTGGTAATTTGTGAGTATGGATGTTTGGTGGTATTTCATGGTCGGAAAATTTAGCCCTGGGAAACCGATTTTTACATCACCATCAATCCGCACATCGACCGGCAGCCAAAATTCTTTGCCAAAATTACTAAATTGCTGTTTATAATAAACATTCCATTCTTTTATAGGCGGAGGGAAAATAAACGCTTCACCGGGTTTCAGGTCAACTTCGATCATTGCAAATACTTCATCCATTACGGATATCTTGCCTTCGAATGCCGGTTGGAGTTTGGTTCGCGGTGTAACCCGGATATCAAAAATAATTTTTTCATCCAAAACCCGCTGGTTTTCCAGTTTAAAATTGTAATATTTAAGCGCTTTGGGGTGAGTCGGCCCTATGGTTTTATGTCCCTGGATTTCTATATCATCATCATAAAAGTTGGAGACATACCTAGCGCCGACAAAATTTTCTTGCTCTTTTACATTTGAGGTTTGCCGTTTGGATTGAATCACTTCCCTGGAACCTTTGTTCTTGTCCCAAAACGCCTCGGAGACGCTTTCCATTATTGTGACAATGCTGGAGTCATTTTCCAGTCTATGCCGGGTGAAAGCTTTGGCTTTGTATGAAAATAACTTTGCGCGCCAGATTTGCTTGCGTCTGATGACCTCGCGCATAATTGCTATCGCCGGATCTTCCGCAGTTACAACGATCGGCTCGAACTCAAAAACTGTCGGTTTAAGAAGAATATTTTGCTCACTTCCCGAACTGGCATTAATGGCTCGTCTCTCGGTTAAATAACCAATATAGCTTACCCTGAGGGTGGCCGGGAGTTGCTTGATTTTAAGCGAGAATCGTCCCTCTTCATTTGTAATGGTGCCGCGATAGGTGCCTTCGATTACAATATTGGCCGCCGGAAGTGTAGTGCCGGTTTTTGCATCTTTAACTATCCCGTGAATGATTTTTTGTGAGAAAACTCCTTGCGGTGCGAATAAAGTAAATAGAAAGAAAAAGAAGGATGCTGGTTTAATGAAATCGATTTTCCGGGTAAAAAGTTGTCTAATCATGATTTTTTTGATTTAGTTTATGATTTTAATAGATGCGATTTGGAATTATGGCATTATTACTTTACAATATTTTGATCAAATAGTTTCATACCTTTGTTGTGGCTAAGATTCATTCAACATGCAACAAAACTTAAAGGTTAACTTTTTGACAGGATCAAAAAGATTCACAAGATCGCTAACGAACAGAAAAGAGGATTATGATGAATCAATCAAAAGTTAATCACGCAAAGCCATGGCGGCTTGGTTTGTCCTGGAAAATTATGATGATAGCTTATATTGGTTTGGCAGCAGCAAGCTGGGGAATTCTTAGTGCCGGCGCTGATCTCAGCTCGGCAAACGGGCGTCATCTGCTTGCCGGTGCCCTTGCAAATATGTCTCTCGTCATTATGGGAATTACAGTTACTGTTACCGCTTATCGGCAAGGATTTCGTTGGGCATGGTTTGCCAACACCATTCCTGTTTTCTACGGAATTCCCATGATCAGTGTAGATTCTTATTATGTGGGCTTTTGGTCAACCGCTGTTATTCCCCAGGCGCTTGGCGTGCTTACTTTGGTATTTGGCTTGCTATTAGCGGTTGATATTTTTTGGCGAAAGGATAGTTGAAAAACATCGATAAACCAGTTAACACATAGCTTTTTATCTATCCAAGAAAACTTCAGCATTCAATCTTCATATTTTTGCAGCTCATCATATTTGTAAATCAATTCAACACCGGACGCGGCGAACATCTCTTCCGATTCACCGCCGGCATGATATTTCCTTTCACATATTACGCGTTTAATGCCACAATTTATGATTAACATTGCACAAACGCGGCAAGGAGTCATTCTGGTGTAGATCGTTGCATCTTGTACTGAGATTCCTACTTTCGCAGCCTGGCAAATTGCATTCTGTTCGGCGTGCACCGTTCTAACACAATGGTCTGTGGTTGTGCCGTCCTCATGAATTACGCTTTTCATTTGGTGGCCAACATCATCACAATGGGGTAATCCGGCCGGAGAGCCGACATAACCCGAAACAAGGACATGTTTGTCTTTTGCGATCACACAGCCGCTTCTTCCCCGGTCACAGGTCGCTCTCTTGGAAATGCTGTTTGCGACCTCCATGAAGTACTCGTCCCAGGAAGGACGGGATTGATTTGGTTTCATTTGCTTTTCCGTTTTGTTTGGATTTTCAGGTCATTTTTTTAGAAGAAGTCGGCCCTAAAATGATAGTAATTCCTTCTCAAATATACAAAAAGTATAGACGATTACCATTCAAATAATATATTATAATCAGCAAAACAAATTCGATAACTTATTCTTATCATTAATAATTACTTTTCTATTCCCTCTTTCACTACTCTTAATTCCTAAAATAGCACTCCCCTTCTCCACCCCATTAACCATGATTATAATTTGATGCTCCGCGTCATTGTGTCTTCGGGTTGACATATCCGTAAAAGAACTTTTTCCACTTTCTGATTCTTTCATCTAGCATGATTTAAATACAAATTTATACAAAAACTCTCATCTTAAAAATTGACTTTATACATTTCCTGGTTTATCTTTTGCAAATCCAACTTTTTATGATCAATTTATTGACTCTTTAATTAACCAGCTTTCCGGAGCTTAAATGAAAAAAGATTCTTTCTCTCAATTAATATTACCTGCTGTTCTTGCTATTCTCTTTTTAGTGCTTGGGATTTATCTTATGCCACAGATCAATCCCTATTTTGTCGGTCCGCCAAAAATAACAAGAAGCGAGGCGACAAAAGTCGTCGAGGATTTCATTAAGAGACAGGGCATTGATATTAGTGGGTTTTATCATGACTCCTTCTTTATCTATGATGTTACTGGAATTGATTATCTCACTCGTAACATTGGTTTTCAGGTTGTAAAGGATATTGCCAAAAATGAACAAGTTCCCCTTTCTCATTGGCGCTTTCAATATTACCGAAATGTGCCTAGGGACATTCAACAAGAAATGTATTATTTCAGGGTATCTCCTTCGGGAAAAATATACTCATTCCGACATGTATTCCCGGATTCCGTTTCCGGCTCGAATTTAAGCGAGGATGAAGCCACCGATGTTGCTTTTAGTTTTTTAAGTGAATGGCAAGGGCTAACTTTTCAGGATTACGAATTAGACAAAAGCACAATTGTCAACAAACAAAACCGGACTGACAATCATCTGGTTTTTAAACGAACTCATGACAATCTTGCAGACGGCCACGAAGCTGTAGATGTTAATATTACGAATGGCCAGGTTGTTGGAATTACACCCTATTTTAAAGAACCGGACAGTTTTGTTGTGGAATCCGGGGTAGTGGGCGGCACCAATTTACTCTTGAACGGGATTTCGGTCATCATTTATGTAATCATTTTAATAATGGCAGTTGTTGTTTTTTTGAAGAGATATCATGAAGGGGTTATTGGTGTTCGAAGAGGAATTATTGCGGGTGCCGCATTCCTGGGGCTATTTATCCTTTTACTGATCAATTCCTGGAAATACGGCGGTTTTGGCACAGGACTAGGACAAATTAGTATTTATTATACAAAATTTATTGTTATCGGACTTCAAATGTTTACGGTTGGATTTACCATTTTTATTTTCATTGTTAGCGCCTGGAATGTTGGATTCTATAATTTCCGCTCGTTTAATCCCCGTTTACTGGAAGGAATCGGGAGCCTGATTTATGGAAAATGGATCACGAGAAATATAGGTCGGGAAGTACCGATAGGATTTTTATCCGGGTTGATACTATTCGGAATTATTCAAGGTCTTTATTTCTTATTGATGTCCCTACTGGGAGTTCAACCACGACTAAGCAATTCCAGCCTGGCTTTTTTTAGCGATCAGCAAGTTTTGCTCGCAATACTCGCCAACGCATTATTATTTGTCCTTTTTGATGAGGTTATTTTCAGGCTTTTCCTGATCTCACATTTGAATCGGTTTTTAAAATCCACCACCGTGGCCATCGTTTCAGCCGGAGTTATCTATGGCATTGTTTGTTTATTTTTCGACAACACCTTCTCACTATCGCAGCCTTTTTATTCACTTATTCCTTTTACTGCGATTGGAATTTTCCAGGGATTCGTATTTTGCCGCTATGGCCTCTTAGCATCAATGACTTCAGGCGCGCTCTATACGATTCTATTCAGAATGGGGCCACTTTTTGCGACGGATTCCAATTATTTTACCATCACTAATTTCTTGCTGATTTTTTTGATGACTGGAATCTTCGTTGTTGGACTGGTCAGTCTAAAAAGAGGAAAGCGCTTTAAATTCATTTCTGAAGATGAACCGGCACACATTCGCAAGATTAAGGAACGAACAAGAATTCAGAAAGAATTGGAGATCGCAAAAAAAGTGCAGTTCAGCCTGCTGCCCAAGGAAAAGCCAAATGTGAGCGGCTTTGATATTGCGGGCATCTGTTTACCAGCCCAGGAAGTAGACGGTGATTATTTTGATTTTATCGAATTGAAAGACAACAAGCTCGGCATTGCAATCGGAGATGTCTCCGGCAAAGGAGTGCCGGCAGCGATTTACATGACCCTGGCCAAAGGGATTTTGCAATCCCACGCCGAAGTGGTATTATCACCAAAAGAGGTCTTGAACAAAGTGAATAGTTTGATGTATCGTTCCATGGAACGCAATTATTTTGTGAGTATGTTTTATGCTGTTCTCGACGGCAGTGAAAAAACTTTACGATTTGCAAGAGCAGGCCATAACCCGGCTATTGTGGTAAGAAAAGAAAACAAAGAAATGGAGCTGTTACAAACTGCCGGTATCGGTTTAGGATTGGAAGTGGGTGAAATATTCGAAAAGACGCTTGCCGAAGGAGAATTATCGCTTGCTTCCGGTGACACGTTAATTTTTTACACAGACGGCTTTACAGAAGCCATGAACAAAAACAAAGAAGAATTTGGCGATGCCCGCTTTTCGGAATTGCTGCAAAACCATAATGGCTCTTCTGCCGAAGCATTAATTGATTACACTGTCAAAATCATCAATGGTTTTGCCGGGGAAGCCCCCCAGCATGATGACATGACCATGGTGGTTTTGAAGGTGGATTGAGGGTTGGGTTTAGGGGATTGAGGCTAGAGGCTGATGGCGGACACCGGATGCCGGATAACAGATGCTATTCCTATGAACTGTCATCCCCGAATGCTTTAATCGGGGATCTAATTGCTGGATGCCGGATGCGGAAAAAATCAAAAATCGCAAAATGCAAATCACAAATAAGCTTGTCCCGGACTTGTTCAGGGATTCCAAATTTCAAATGATCAATGAACAAACAAGGATGGGTATAAAGCATTAGTGCGGAGCCGACATGAATGTCGGTTTACAACTCCGCTTTTGTTCATTCTCCCCTTCTCTGTTCTTTTTTTCTTTTTTTCTTTATTCTTTTTCTTTATCACTTTGTCACTTTGTCACTTTGTGCCTCTGTGCCTGTGTTACATTGTCTCTTTGTGCCTTTTCTAACGCGACATCACCAACACCAAAATCAATCCTTTCCCACTCTCCAGTCCTTGCAGCGCTTTGCCTATAATTGCCCCTTCACATTCTTTTGCTCCGGCGCATCGCATGGCATAGCCGGGTTTGCTGGATACAGTAAGTAAATCCCCGGCATTTATCGGACCGTTTTCGGTAGTGACTTTCACAGGGACTCTTCCTATCAATGCTAACATGGGTCGATCTAACGTTCCAATTCCGGTTGCATCCTTAGTTGCAATAAATGCGGCTGCATCCATTTCCCCCGGATTATTTCCCAAGATAACCCCTGGATCTGTTGTAATGATACCAGTAATTAATTGGCTGTTGCTACGAGCTTTACGATAAGATCCGGGCATCGTAGGATCGAGATCAATAACATCGCCGGGTTCGACTGGCTCTGAAACATTGATGCGCTCGGCGAGGTCA
>CAYXGW010000132.1:0-14527 GCA_964464595.1 uncultured Deferribacteres bacterium | reverse complement strand
AACGTTAGGATCACAGATGAGAAGGGACGAAAGCGTCTGATGAATCGCGAAGATCTCGATGAAATCCTTGCCAGAGTTCATCACCTTCCGGACGACAGAATCAGGGCCGTCGCCAGCAAGTATATTCTGGGAAAACCGATGGGCCCATTCAAATACAAAGACACCAGAAAAGATGATCCTAACGACATCATTCCGCACCAGCACAGGAGGGAGCTTAGGGGACTCCGTATATTCGCCGCCTGGCTGAACCATTTTGACACCAAGTCGAATAATTCATACGATTCTTACGTTGATGAAGGATACATCAAACATTTCCTTATCGATTTCGGATCAACATTGGGTAGCCAAGGCGATGAGCCTATGCCCCCTGCAATCGGATATGAAAACGTTTTTGACCCGCACCAGATCTTCCTGAACATGGTTACTCTCGGCGCTAATGTGAAACCATGGGAAAAGGAATGGAATATTCCTTATAACTCTATAGGTCATTTTGAATCCAAAAATTTTCATCCGCAAAAATACAAATTTATACAACCAAACCCAGCGTTCGAGAACATGACCAATCTGGACGGCTATTGGGGCGCAAAGTTGGTAATGTCTTTTACAAATAAGCAGCTCGAAACTGCGGTTACACAGGGTCAATACTCAAATCCTGATGCCGCAAAATATTTGCTGCAGATAATTATCGAAAGAAGAGACATTATCGGGCAATATTGGTTTAACCGAATGACGCCGCTGGATCAGTTCGAAATAACAAACGATGGAAGCGGACAGAATCTTTGCTTTAAAGATCTGGCAATTACAACCGGGCTTGCAAGCTCAGAAAGCGCTCAGTATCGTCATTCACTAAGAAACGGGAACGACGTTCCAGTTCAAACTAATCAAACGAAGCAATCCACCTGTATAGCGCTGCCCTCCCAGACCATCACAAGTAATGGGACTGAGGAAAAAGGATCATCAGATGACTATTGGGAAGTGACGCTGCAATTGCAAAGAAATTCCAGCGGAATCTGGAGTAAATGGGTTAAAATATATCTAGACCTGGATAGCCCAACAGGCCAGTTTCAATTGGTTGGAATTCGGCGACAGGATTAATTAGCTCAATTTCCCAATCGTGGTAAAAAACAAGGAATTCGTATGGCAAATCCGCTAAAAGCAATTATGGACATTCGCAAAGATGAGCGCCCCTTTGCAGTTCTTATGTCCATTTATTTCTTTCTGGTCATTACTACTTTCTGGATTCTTAAACCTTTAAAATCTAAACTGTTTATAGAATATTACGATCAAACGGGATTCAATTTATTCTCCTGGCATATGGACGCCGCCCAGGCAGAGCTGCTTGCTAAAATACTCAATATGTTTGTGGCAATAATGGCTGTGGTTGTTTTTACCTGGCTTGTTAGAAATTTTCGACGGCAAAAATTAACCTATATCTTTTCAGGTTTTTTCATGATTTGCTTTGCCGGATATTCTCTGCTAATCAATAATCCCGAGGATATCACGGTCTGGACTTTTTACTTATTAGGCGATTTGTTTACGACCTTAATGGTAACTACATTTTTTGCCTTTCTCAACGACAGCGTAACCCCAGACAAAGCCAAAAGACTCTACGGGTTAATCGTCCTAGGCGCCGTAGTGGGCGGCGCGATTGGGTCTACGTTTTTTCGCGTCTGGATCAAATATCTAAGCAACGCTTCGTGGCTATGGTTATGCTTTATTATTGCGATTATTATTGTACTGATAGCCAAAAACGCAGGAAAAATTGTTGATCAAAATCCACCTGAATTGATTAAAAAACCAGTAGATGAGAAGCCAGCCGATCCGAAAGCCAATCTTGCCCTGGAAGGAGCAAAGCTCGTTTTCAAATCGCGTTATCTTCTAGCTATCGTAGCCATTGTTGGCCTGTATGAAATTACCTCTCAAGTCCTGGATTTTCAATTCAAAGCGACCGTGTCTCACTATCTCGATGGAGATGCAATTGGCGAACAATTGAGTACTGTTTATGCGATCAGTAATATTACTGCTATGATCGTTCAAATTTTTCTAACGGGCTTCATCATGACCCGGTTTGGCATCATGATTGCTCTGCTCATCTTGCCAATGACAATTGCACTCGGTTCGATTGGTTTCATGGTTTTACCCATTTTATGGGCTGGCAGTTTACTGAATACTGCAGATAGTGCTTTTAGCTATTCCATAAACCAGTCTTCAAAAGAAGCGCTGTATGTGCCCACAACCCGGGATGAAAAATACAAAGCAAAAGCCTTCATTGATATGTTTGTGCAGCGGTTTGCCAAAGTGCTGGCTATTGGTGTGAGCCTGGCAATTACGACTTATTTTACAGGTTTTTCCAGCAAACGCTGGCTTTCCATATTTACATTGGTAGTCGTGGTTCTTTGGTTTATTGCTGCAAGATACGCCGGCAAAAAATTTCACGAAATGACAAGTTAGTTTTGAAAAAAGACATTACGCCTGGAATGTTTATACTCTGATGAAGCTCATTCTTAATTTATTTTCCATCAGGGAGGGTGAGGGGTTTAGAGCTTCTTTGATGTTTGCTTATATTTTCCTCATTATTGCATCCTTAGTGGTTTTAAAACCAGTCAGCAAATCAATGCTTTTATCACAATTTGGCATAAACCAACTTCCAATTGTGATGATGCTTGTTGCTGTCTTTTCAACCATATTTATAATTATCTATCTTAAGTTTACCGGCAAAGTCATGCTGAATCGGTTGATCAGTATAACGTTGTATGCATCAATTATTGCCTTGCTCTTCTTTAGAGGACTTTTGTTAATCAATAACCAAAAAGTCTGGTTTATCTATGCCTTTTACATTTGGGTAGCTATTTTTGGGGTCGTGTGGAGTTCACAATTCTGGTTGTTAGCAAATTATGTTTTTGATGCACGAGAAGCAAAACGTCTCTTCGGATTTATTGGCGCAGGTGCGATAAGCGGTGGTATATTTGGCGGTTACCTGGCAAGTTATCTTGCCGAACCGATTGGAACAAAAAATTTATTGCTGGTCTGCTGCTTTTTTATAGCGCTTTGCCTTTTTATCCTCCGGATCGTTTGGATCAAAAGCGCCAGGCTAAATTATCGTGAGAGCGTGCTGCAACAAAAACGGATCAAGCAAAAAGATACCAAGGGAAATCCGTTTCAACTTATCTTGAACTCAAAGCACCTCACTTATCTTGCTGGTATTGTCGGGATTAGCGTACTTGTTGCAAAAATTGTAGATTATCAATTTAGCGCTATCGCAATAGAATCCATTCATGAAGAAGATCAACTTACAGCTTTTTTTGGATTTTGGCTATCCACAATAAGTGTTATCTCGTTGTTTATTCAACTTGTATTCACAAACAAAATATTGAAAACATTTGGCGTTAATAATTCATTGTATTTCCTTCCTGTTGCCATTTTAATTGGCGCCAGTGCAATTTTGTTTCAACCCGTTTTATGGGCAGCCATTCTAATTAAAATTAGTGATGGCGGCTTTAAACAATCTCTCCATAAAGCCGGTAAAGAGCTGTTAATTCTACCAATACCTGCTGCAATTAAGAATAAATCAAAGCAATTTATTGATGTCTTTGTTGTAAGTTTAGCCACTGGTGTGGCAGGACTGGGGTTAATTGTGCTTACCTTAGTATTTCATCTTTCGGTTCGACATATCACCATTTTGTTAATCCTCATGATAACCTTCTGGTTGATTCTGAATTTTCTTATCAAAAAAGAGTATTTAAATTCCTTTCGATTGGCCATTGAAAAAAGGATTATAGATCCCGAAGAACAAACCGTTAATTTGGAAGATGCTGCAGTTTTCCAAAATCTTACTAAAGTGCTTGAAGGCAATAACGAAAAGCAAATTCTTTATGTCTTAAACTTGATGGAAAATGTGAAGAATGATCGTTTCGTCCCAAAATTTAAATTATTGATCAATCATCCATCCAGTTCAATTAAAGTAAAAACATTTGAGATCATATCAAAATACGACAATGTGGATTTCATTTTTGAAGCAACCGAACTGGTAGAGCATAATGACCAGGATGTTCGAGTAGCTGCAATGAAACACTTATGCAATCATTCCCTTAATAAATTTGACACACTAAACAGGTTCCTGCATCATGAGGATTATTTGTTACAAACTTCTGCTTTGATTTGTGCTGCCCAGGAATCCAGGGAAGATGATGAGTTAAATGAAGCAATAAATTTAAAGAGCATTATCGACGAATTAATCGAAGATCGTTACAAACGGAATGAATCTGATGAAGCAAAAAATTTTATAAAGATCAGTATTGCCCGGGTAATTGGCACTGCCAAAAATCCGGAATTATATTCTTATTTACATAAATTATTGGGTCAAGAGCCACCCGAGGTTCTTGAGGCTGCGTTGTTTAATGCAGGACAAACAAAGGCAAAAGAGTTCATTCAACCATTAATCGATCATCTGAATACAATGCTGTTGAGAACATCTGCACGAGAGGCATTGGCAAATTATGGTGAAGATGTTATCGAGATCTTGCATAAATATTTATGGCAAGTAGAGACTGATAAAAATAAAAAGATGGCAATGATTAAAGTACTTGCTTTAATTGGATCGCAAAACTCAGTAAATGTTTTGACAGAATTATTGGAAGAAAAAGATTTGCGGTTGCGTTATGAAGTGATCAAGGCACTTAATAAACTGAAAGTAAAATTTCCGTTTTTAGAATTTGATGAAGGAAAAATCGAGCTTGAAATTCACGAAGAAATAAAAAACTATTATCGAATATTGTTGGAGTTGAACAATCAAAATAACCTGCATTCAAAACCCGGTAAAGTTGAAAACAATGAAACCGAATTAAAAACAGCAAAAGCAAGACGCCTATTAATAAAAGCGTTAGAAGAAAAAGTTGATATCAACCTGGAAAGAATTTTCAGGTTATTGGGATTGCGGTACACACCGAAGGATATGTTTAACATCTACCTCGGTATCGTCAGCAAGATCAAAATCTTACGTGCAAACGCTATTGAATTTTTAGACAACGTGCTTGATTCCAAACTGAAAAGTTTTATCATTCCAATCGTTGAGTCTCAATCTGTAGAGTACATTATCAACCAGATGAAAGGACTTTTTGAATCTGAATTACCCTCGGAATCGGGTTGCTATACCTTATTACTTGAAGGTAACGATAATTGGCTCAAAGTCTGTGCACTGTACTCGATCGCTGAATCAAATGAAAGTCAATGTGTACAGTATGTTAGGCCCCATCTGAACAATACAGACCCGGTTGTGAAAGAAACTGCAGAATATACAATGAAAAAACTTAAAACTATGAGCTTAAGCTAGAGCGTTTTATTTATGTTAACCATCGTCGAAAAAGTGATTTTCTTACAGGATGTAAATGAATTTGAATATGCCACTACAGAAGATTTAGCGCATATAGCTGCAATTACGGAAGAAGTATCAGTAAATAAGGAAGATGTCATTTATAAGGAAGGTGAAGTATCTGACTCTATGTATATGGTAATTGAGGGCAGTGTTCGTCTCGATCGATATGGAAATGAAGTCATGACTGCAAAACATAAGGATGTTTTTGGCGCCTGGGCATTATTCGATGATGAGCCCAGGGTTGTTACTGCGACCGTATTAGAAGAAACGCTCCTCCTAAAAATTGAAAAAGAAGATTTTTATGATCTCCTTTCTGACCATACAAATATTACCCAGGGGATTCTAAAATCGATAGCCCGGCGAATGCGAGGATTAATGAAGAAAGTCGATCCTGCTTCTCAATGATTTTAGGCAATGGATTGAAGATTTCATCAGGATGACAATGGCGATGCTCGAAAATACCATCCCTCTGATAAACGACTTTTGCTTCTTAACATGGAAAAGTAGAATTAAAAAATGTTATTATCAATTCATATGATTACTGTGTAAATAAAATGAAAGTCTCCAAAGAAAAAGATAAAGAATACTCCAAAGAGAACTTTGAATACATTCTGGATATGATGCCAATCGGTCTCGGTATTCGATTTAATGTAGATAAAAAATCAAAGGTAGAATTCGAAAACAAGAAGCTAAAGGAGATGTTCGATCACACCAGCGAGGGAGATGAACATCACTGGTGTGAATCAGGCTTGAGCAAAGATATCTCAAGGAAAGCCCTGGTCTCCGAAGACAGTAATTATTCTGAAGAACGAACATTTCCTAATGGCAGGGTATATCTGTTTACATTGAGTTATTTTAAAAATCAAAGTGATGATTGGTGTGAATTACAAATAGTCCAGGATATAACTGATCGACGTAAATTGGAAGAAAGTTTGCAAATTGCTAATAAAGAATTATCTCGTAAAGTTGAAGTGAGTATAAAAGAATTACGAGAGAAACATGACCAATTAAGTAAATCTGAGAAAATGGCAGCCCTTGGAAATCTGATATTTGGAATTGCCCATGAAATCAATACCCCATTAGCTGCCCTCAACAGTAACAATGATGTTTTTATACGGACCACCGAGAAGTTGAAAAGTATCCTTTTTGATAAAAATATTTCCAATGAAGTTCGTGAACACCCTAAAATTAATATGATTTTGGAAAATTTCGAAAAGTTGACCTCGGTCAATTCAACTGCGGCGGAGAGAATAATTTCCATGGTAAACAGTTTACGAAAATACGCCAGAATGGATAAGCTGGAGAAGGAAGACATGAATGTTCATGAAGGGATGGACAATACACTCACCTTAATCCATCATCAAATCAAAAATCGAATTGAGGTTATCAAGAATTACGGCGAGCTTCCTCTGTTAAAATGTTATCCCAATAAAATAAATCAAGTATTTATGAATATTTTGGTAAATGCCAGCCAGGCGATTGAGAGCAACGGAAAGATTACAATTAAGACCTTCATGGAAAATGAAAAAATCATAATCGAATTGAGCGACACCGGTAAAGGGATTTCTCCAGAGAATATTAGCCGGATTTTCGATTCTGATTTTACAACGAAAGGTTCGGGTGAGGGTACAGGTTTGGGTCTGTCAATCGTAAAAAAAATTATCGATGAACATGATGGCATAATAGAAGTTGACAGTGAAGTTCAAAAAGGCTCTACATTTCGATTGAGGATACCTGTTCAATAAGAATGAATACAAATACTCAAAAATCTGATTCTGAAAAGAATGCCCCGGTTATCCTCATTGTAGATGATGAAGAAATGATCATTGAATCACTGCGGGCTTTGTTCGAATTAGAAACAAACTATACGGTTAGAACATTTTTATCATCCATATTGGCGCTTCAAGAACTTGAGAAAAGCCCGGTTGATTTAGTCATTTCAGATTTCCTTATGTCAGAAATGAATGGACTGGATTTTCTCAAACAAATTAAGAAGATGTACCCAGATGTTCCGTGCATCCTGCTAACCGGCTATGCAGATAAGGGAAATGCGATTAAAGCAATCAATGATGTTGGTTTATTTCAATACATCGAAAAACCCTGGGATAGCGATCATCTTATCTTAATTGTCCAAAATGCTCTTGCTTATAAAAACTTAAATGTAGTATTAAAGGAAAAAATTAAAGAACTTGACCAGACTTTATTTAAGCTAAACAAGCTGGCAGAAAAAAACGAAATGCTTCAGGATGAATTATCCCTGGCCAAGAAAGTTCAAGAAAAGCTGTTGCCTGAGGTTAACAATTCTAAAAATAATCTCCAGATTTCAGTCCAATACATTCCTGCTCTGGAAATTGGCGGTGATTTTTATGATATTATAAATCTAAACGAAAACCAGGTTGCAATTTTAATTGCAGATATTACGGGTCACGGAGTACAGGCTGCCCTGAGTACCGTTCTTTTGAAGATGGCATTTTCTTCTTTTAATGGAATTAGTGCGACCACAGAGGATATCCTGACCGGAATGAATGACACTCTTTTCAAAGGGCTGCCCCAGGGTGTATTTGTAGTAGCGCTTGTTTTAATCGTTGATACTAAAACAGGAAGTTGCTGTATAGGTAATGGCGGTGTGCCTCATCCAATCATTTTTAATCGCAAAACCGGCCAGGCGAAACATATAACAGTGAATGGTCTTGTACTAGGAGTGATTAGTAAGGAGCAATATAAATTGGGGCAGGAAGTTACATTCCAATTAGAGAAAGATGAAGCTCTTTTATTATATACTGACGGCATTGGGGAAGCCCTAAATTACGACAAGCAGGATTTTGAATCAAAGTATTTGCTTCAAACTGTAGAAGACAATATTAATAAACCAGGAAAAGAAGTTCTGGATATACTGGTTGAATCAGCTAGAAGTTTTAGCGATCCTAAACATATTTGGGATGACATGACTTTAGTTTCGGTAGAATTAAAAGAATAGGCAAAGAAATGGAAAGCATACCAGGTAATGGGAAAATTGTTATTGTTGACGATGAAGACATGGTGTTAACCAGTCTCAACTCATTTTTGGCCCTTGAAACAGAATATGAAGTTTCAATCTTCACTTCGGCCCAAAAAGCCATCGAATATATAAAAGAAAATGATATCGACCTTGTCATTTCGGACTACCTTATGCCGGAGATGGATGGCATGAGTTTTCTTGCGGAAGTAAAAAAGATTAATCCCCAGATACCCCGCATTATTCTCACTGGATATGCGGATAAGGAAAATGCTATTAAAGCAATCAATGAAGTTGGTCTGTTCCAATACATCGAAAAGCCCTGGGATAATGCCGACCTGCTCATCATTCTCCGTAATGCAGTAGAGAAGAAAAATCTCATGAAAAATTTGGAAGACAAGATCAGCCAAATAAACAAGGCTTATGCAGAGCTGCAGGGAATTCAGAAGGATATTTTAAAGACATTTGTTTAGGGGAGTGAGTAATCCATTTAAAATATGGTTAAAGATTAATTTAACTTATGTTCGATAGTATCCAACCTCAAAAAATTATTTATTATTAGCCGATTGGCAACAATTGCCATATCTCATGGATTGTTCGAAATATAAAAAGTGTGATTCTTAATTCTACTAACAAAATTCGCAGGATAGTCCGGATTGATCTCTTCTCTTTTGAAAAATCCTGACCATCGATAAATGGTAACGGCTTGCTTTAAAATTGTGAATCGATGAAATTTGAGATAAAAAAAAGTAAAAAATAGGTTTTTAACTTACATTAATAATCCATACGTTGCAAAACGCCAGCCAGAATTAAAAGAAATTTATGTTTGAATTCCATAAAGACAAAGCAAGGTATTTTAATATTCAATACAAGATTTCCGCTGAATATATCATACCTTTTATAGAACCCCATGTTGACTTAAATTCCAAATTGCAGGTATTAGAAATTGGTTGTGCCGAAGCAGGAGTTTTAAAGGCCTTTACAGATAGAAATCATTTTTGCACCGGAATAGAGCTCAGTGAAAACAGAATAGAGCTTGCTAAAAAATTTATGGAAAAAGAATATAAAAACAATAGAGTGAAGTTTATTTCAAGAAATATTGATGATATAAAACCGGATAAAGACTTAGGCCATAAGTTTGATTTAATCATATTGAAAGACGTTATCGAACATATTCATAACCAAGAAGGATTCATAAGCAAATTAAAAAGTTTCCTGAATCCCGGCGGAAAAGTATTTTTTGCTTTCCCTCCCTGGCAAATGCCTTTTGGCGGACATCAGCAGATTTGCGAAAGTAGATTTCTATCAATATTGCCATACTTTCATCTATTACCTAAACCCCTTTATGAATTTATGCTCAAGACATTTGGGGAATCAAATCAAAAAATAAAAGGATTAATAGAAATAAAAGAAACAGGTATTTCCATTGAGAGGTTTGAGAGAGTTCTAAAAAATGAGCGTTATAGACCCATCAAAAGGCAATTATTTTTGTTCAATCCTATTTATAAATATAAGTTTAATTTAAATGTAAAAAAACAAAGTTACTTGATTAGTTCAATTCCAATATTAAGAAATTTTCTTACAACATGTGCGTATTACTTAGTTGAACGAGAATAAATACCAGCTGTTAGCAATTGGCTGTTAGCTATTGGTAAAAATAAGTTAGTAGTTTTAGAATACTGAATATCTAGTAAGAAGTTATTATTGCCATCGTTAAACAAGTTAGAGGCTTACAGCTATATTCTAAAAGCCAATAGCCAATAGCTAAAAGGCCAACAGCCAACAGCTAACAGCTAAAAGCCAAAGGCGAGCTAAAAGCTAAACCAGTGTAACCTTTTAAGTTAAGGTTAGTCTACAGTATTGAATTTGCAAAAACAGAAAGGCAATGATTGAATCCAATTTCAGATACACAGCTTATGTTTGCTGTTAAAGAAGGACAAATCGATAAATTGGGACTATTATTTGAAAGGCATCATGTCGTGTTATTTAATTTCTTCTTAAAACTTACCGGAAATCGTGAATTAAGTGATGATCTTGTACAGGAAGTTTTTCTCAGGATTTTGAAATATCGAAATACCTTTCGTGGTGATAGCAAATTTACATCCTGGATGTACCAAATCGCAAGGAATGCACGAGTCGATTATTACCGAAAACGCAAGTTAGAGATTTTGCCGGAAGAAGATGCCCGGGAGCCAGTCAGTCAGGACCCTCTTGCAACGGAAGAGTTGGAAACCAATCAAGAGGCTGCTATGGTTCGTAAAGCACTTGATAGGCTGCCATTCAAAAAAAGAGAAGTACTGGTCTTAAGCCGCTTTCAAAATTTAAAATATGAAGAGATTTCAAAAATACTTAATTGCCCGGTATCTACCGTAAAGGTGTTGGTTCATCGGGCTATAAAAGATTTAAGGGGTATTTTTTATGAATTATCCGGAGAGAGAACATGATGAATTGTAAACGAATTGAAGAATATTTACCGGATTTCATTATCGGAGATTTGGATGAAACCATCTTATCTGAAATCCAAGAGCATATTAAAACCTGTGATTCGTGTTCAAAGGAAGTTCTGAGCGCTCAGACAGTCTGGATGAAACTCGGGACGCTGCCAAACGAACAACCCGGTGAAGCAACACGCGAGCGCTTTTATACCATGCTGTCTGCTTACCAGGAAGGTTTATCGCAATCACAACAAGCGCCAAGAGTCAGGGACGTTGTCAATAGCTGGATCGAACGCTGGTGGCCAAAAAATCCTGCTCTTAAAATGGGGTTCTCTATGGCTTTATTGCTCCTGGGCATATTTGTAGGAAGCCGGTTTGAGCCTGAACAGACCGGCAATATTCAATTGACGGCATTGCAGGAGGACCTTCGCTCAATGAAACAACTGGTCAGCCTTGCCCTGTTGAATCAAGAGTCTCCGAGCGAGCGCCTCAAAGGCGTCAGTTTTACAACGAAAGTTGAAAGACCGGATCAGGAAATCCTGACCGCTTTGTTGAATACTTTGAATAATGATCCCAATGTCAATGTACGATTGGCGGCTATTCAATCCTTATTCCTGTTTTCGAACAATCCTGAAGTCAAATCAGGCCTGATTCAATCCCTGGCGGCGCAGGAATCACCCTTGATCCAATTTGAATTGATAGAACTTTTGGTGAAGAATCGTGCAACACAAGCGATAGAAACATTAAAGCGAATCTCCGAAGATGAAAACGTAAACCAGGAAGTTCGCAAGCGGGCGAAAAAAGGGATAGAACAATTAATCTAAAGGAGAACTCATGGTTTTTAAAAGAATCATACTGACCATTTTTCTAGTAGTCTTCAGCATTGCAAACCTTGCTGCGGATACCAAAAGAGAAATCATCAAGAAAACATTAAAGTTTAGTAGTAGCGGTCCCCGTGAGCTTGTTGTTGATAATGTTTACGGGTCGATCGAGATCGTCGGATATAATGGCAACGATGTCCAATTGGTTGCAAAGTACACGATAAAAGCCCGTTCGGATCGCAAGATGAAACGAGCACAAGAGGAAGTCACTTTGGACATCAGTGATGATGACAATACCATTTCCTTATATGTTGATGGACCCTTTCGCCGCGAAGATGGCTCTATCAACTATAAAGGTTGACGGCACTACGGTTATGAAGTCACTTATGATTTTGAAATCAAAGTTCCCCACAAGACGGATCTGTTCTTAAAGACAATCAACGATGGTGAGATCACCGTTACGAATATATCCGGAAATTATGAAGTGGATAACATCAATGGCGGCATCGAAATGGAGAAAATCAGCGGAGCCGGTCATGTTTATGCCGTGAACGGCAGCATCAGGATTGCGTTCACGAAAAATCCCCGGAAGGATTCTTATTTCGGATCTCTGAACGGGAATGTGGATGTTACTTTTCAGCCTGGCTTCTCCGCCGATTTACACATTAAGACTTTCAACGGCAAGGCTTATTCGGATTTTCCTTTCACATATTTACCAAAGACTTTGCCGAAACCGCTACGAAAGAAAAATGGCAAGTATGTGTACAAAAGTAATCGCGGTTCAAATGTAAGGGTAGGAAAAGGCGGGCCAAAAATTGAATTAGATGGTTTTAACGGCAACATTTATATTTATGAAAATAAAGACTAGAAAGGGTAGAAAAATGAAAAAGAATTGGATGAAAACTTTAATATTCCTTGCTGCTGCATTTATTGCATTGCCCGGGTTTGCGCAGGATCAGGTTAGTGAAAAGTTCACGATCGAATTTAGTGATCCATCGAAGCCGGGATATTTGAAAGTTAGCTTAACCTACGGTGGAATTACAATTCGGGGCTATGATGGCGATGAAGTGATCGTAGAAACCATATATCGAAATAATGATCGCGATTCCCGTAGAAAAAAATCCAAAGGGATGTATTTAATCCCAAACACGAGTATGGGCTTTACTATCGAGGAAGAAGATAACAAGATGAAAATTTCCGGGCACGGCAATTCAAAATCGGACCTGGTCATCGAAGTTCCTGTGAAGACCTCCCTGCGAATTTCCACAGTTAACAGCGGAAATATTAGCGTGGAAAATATCGAGGGTGAAATTGAAGCAAACAATACCAATGGCGGCATTAAGATATTGGATGTTTCCGGTACCGTGATTGCGAACACAACGAACGGCAATGTAATCGTATCCTTCGATAATGTAAAACCGAATAAGGCAATGTCCTTTATTTCTTTTAATGGCAAAGTGGATGTTACTTTCCCGCCAAATATAAAAGCCGACTTGAGATTAAAAACCCAAAACGGCAGTATTTACAGTGATTTTGAAATCGAGGTTAAGCGCACCATTCGCAGAATTGAAGACAGTCCACGCAGAAAAGGCGGCAAGTATAAAGTAAGATTAGAAGGCGATATGTATGGCAAGTTAAACGGCGGCGGTCCGGAAATGCATTTCTCCACATACAATGGCAATATTTATATCAGGAAAAATTAGTAAAAATTACAGGTGTTCCCCTCCTTTTTAAGGAGGGGTTAGGGGTGGTTTGTGGCAAAGATTTAAAACAGTATAACGGAAACGAAAGGAACCCATGCAATTCCGCCAAATCTCTTTCAAACTCATTCTCATATTCACTTTCATCGTACTATTTACTCTAAACATCCAAAGCTGTTTGTGTGAACAAGAACCCAAAAATGATTTACTAAAACTCCTGCAAACATCCGAACCGGAGTTAATCCCATTAAAAACAGAAATCGATACGACTCAGCTTGCTAAGTGGATACCCCTGGTAATGGACATCTCAAAAGTGCAGGGGCTATCCATTGCGATTGTCAAAGATTCGGAAATTCTCTGGTCCAGGGGTTTCGGTGTAAAAAATGCGGAAACCGGCGATCCTGTGACAACCGAAACGGTGTTCGAAGCGGCATCCCTGAGCAAACCCGTTTTTGCGTATGGGGTTTTGAAATTGGTTGATGACGGGAAGCTGGAACTGGATCGACCCCTTTCCGAATATTGGATTTATGATGAAATTGAACACGACGATAATTTCCGGAAAATCACTGCCCGCATTGTGCTTTCGCACCGCACCGGCTTGTCAAATTGGCGGCGAGGCAGGCCGCTGAAGATTCATTTCCCACCCGGCAGCCAGTTCAGCTACTCCGGTGAGGGCTATGTTTATTTGCAAAAAGTTGTCGAGCAGGTTATGGGTCAATCACTACAAAACTACATGCAAGAAAGTGTTTTTACACCATTGGATATGCAAAATAGCAGCTTTGTTTGGCAAGATCGATATGATAATGCTTCAGCAACAGGGCACAGTCCATCCGGAAAAAAGGTCAAAAAAGGCAAGCCACAGCACAGCAATGCAGCAGCTTCTTTACATACGACCGCACCGGACTACGGGAAATTCGTAACCGCAATGCTGAACAGCACCGGGTTGGCAGCAGAAACGTTTCGGAAGATGCTTAGCCCACAGGTCAAGCTCGATCCGGAATGTGTGATGTGCACCAGCAGAAAATCCACATTGCAATCCGAAACGCTTGCCTGGGGACTTGGCTGGGGCTTGCAGCACACAAGCGAAGGAAAATCATTCTGGCACTGGGGCGATAATGGTAGTTTCAAATGTTATGTTGTCGCTTTCGAAAAGCAGAAGCTTGTCCTGGTTTATTTTACCAACAGTTTTAACGGGCTGGCGTTTC
>CAYXGW010000131.1:0-14574 GCA_964464595.1 uncultured Deferribacteres bacterium | reverse complement strand
AGTGGTGTAAACAGAATCATCATCTCGGCCACCAAAAGCGGCAGGGAGCGCAACGAAACCTTATTCCCGCAATATTTGATTGAAGCCCTGAATACCCCCGGCTCGGATCTGGATAAAGATGGCAATCTCGACGTCGCCGAGATTTTTCTTTCTGCTTCCGAATTAACCCAGAGATGGTATGCGGATAAAAACCATATCGCCACAGAACATGCCTTGCTGGACGATATCGGGGATGGTGTCGGTTACCGCGGTGATGACCTCATGGCCCAGGGTGAGGGCATTCTTGCCGGCCGCACCTATCTGAAACGCGAACAAATTCTGCAATTAGTAGCAATTGGAATTTCTGATACCGTATTAGTCAAGCTTGTTCGAGGCCAGGAAAAAGTTGAAGAAGAAATCTCTTTGTTAAAAGTGAATAAAACCAATTATTCTGAAGATGAATATTATGGAATGCTCGAACCTCTGTTTATTCGCTTAGCGATTATAAATGATCGCTTGGATGAGTTGAAGGGTGGGGGGCAAGCTGAAATGAAGTAGATAATTGGTGAGAAAATCGTGTCACTATTGTCTTCCATTTTCTAATTTATTCCTATCTTCCTTGCATTTTCAAAAATATTTATTGATTTTATGAATATGAAAACTGAATTTGAAAATATTCTTCAGCAATTAAAGCGAGAATTGCCTTTCTTAATAAAAAAATATAATGTGAAATCATTGCAGGTATTTGGTTCATTTGTTCGTAATGCGCAAAATTCTGAAAGTGATTTAGATTTATTGGTAATATATTCTGAAAATCCAGGTTTAATAAAATTTATGGAACTGGAAAATTATCTTTCTGATTTATTGAAAGTAAAAGTTGATTTGGTAATGAAGGATGCTCTCAAACCCCGCATTGGAAAGTTTATATTGAATGAGGCTCAACCAGTATAGTTATGGAAAGAGATTTCATTGAATATCTTCGGGATATATTAGAATCAATCGAAAAAACTGGAAAATTTATTCACGAGATGAATTTATCTGAATTTGAAAAAGATGATAAAACCATTTATACTGTAATTCGGGCAATAGAAGTAATAGGAAGCGACTAAAAAGATTTCTACTAAAATTAGAAATAAATATCCGGAAGCTCCATGGCGTGAAATAGCAGGTATGCGAGATAAATTAATTCATGATTATTCTGGAGTTAATACAGAAGTCGTTTGGAAAACTGCGAAATATGATATCCCGACATTGAAACCATTAATTGAACAAATAATTAATGAACATCAGTAGTATCTAATTTTTCAATTTAAAAGTTGTTAATTTTGGTATATATGAATAATGGACTCTTTTCTTAACTTCTTCGAGCAAATGCCGGCCTGGCAGAAACTGGTTTGGATCATTGGTTGTTTGGCTTTTACCTGGATTCTGGAAGGCAATTACCCCTTGGTCCGATTTGATTATCGTAAATGGCATCATGCTCGTACAAATTTTGTGTTTCTGGCATTTACGATCACCATCAATATTCTTTTCGGTATTATTACAGTTGGTATATTCAACTGGATCCAGCAAAATGAAATTGGCTTGTTGTTCTACATCAATTTATCTATTTGGGCCGAATTGTTGATTGCTGTCCTATTGCTGGATTTTGTGGCGCAATATATTGTCCATTACCTGCTGCACAAAGTCAATTGGATGTGGAGAGTTCATATGATCCACCATAGCGATACCAAAGTGGATGTGACCACCGGAACGCGCCACCATCCGGGCGATTATATTTTGCGGGAAATCTTTGCTTTATTTGCAATTATTGTGATTGGCGCCCCCATCGCGTTCTACTTTTTTTATCGGATCGTCACCGTCTTTTTTGCGTACGCGACTCATGCGAATGTTATCGTGCCGCTTTGGCTGGACAAACCGCTTAGTTTTGTTTTTATCACACCCAATGTACATAAATTTCATCATCATTTTGAGCTGCCCTGGACCGACAGAAACTATGGTAATATCTTCTCCTTCTGGGATCGAATTTTCGGCACATTGGTTTATGACGATCCCAAAAAAGTGCGATATGGTTTAGACATCCTCGATGACGCCACAGACGAAAATGTACTCTATCAATTGAAAATGCCATTTGATAAGAATGTGAAAAGGGGTTATTAAATTCGAAAATTCTAAATAGATAAAGCTAAAATGAACATAAATAATTTTGAAGAAAGCATCGATTCCACAATACTCAAAAGAGGATATGATTACTTTCAGAATGAGCATGTAGATAACCTTGAAAAGATTGCACCGGGATTGTGGATGGCGCAAGTGCATGGTAGCGAAACTTATACGGTAACTGTCAACACAAAAAATACGCAAATAAAAGGTTGGGAATGCAATTGCCCTTATGATTATGGGGATGTTTGTAAACATGTTACTGCAACACTTTACGCCATCGCTCAAAACAAGGAAGTAGAAAAAAGCCAATCCAAAATGAAAATCGCCAATAAAAAACAAAATAGAACAGCAGAAATTTTCAAGAAAGCATCAAAAGAAGATCTCGCAAAATTCCTAATTGCTCAATTTGCTAAAAACAGTAAGTTGAGAAATCAATTTGTAGCCTATTTTGCAGATTTATTAGATGAAGATATTGGCAGAAAGTATCATACTGTCGTGAATTGTTTATATAAATCTGCTCAAGGTAATCATGGTTTTATAGATTACCATTCAACCGGAGAGCTTTGTAATCCCATGGCTGATTTGCTGAAAAAGGCTGAGAATTTTGTAGCTGACGGTAATGTTATAGAAAGTTTGTCAATCTGCAAGGCAATCATTGAAAATGTTCCGGTGTTTATACACAACATGGATGACTCAAACGGAGAAGCTGGAAGTTTAATCGGCTATAGTTTCGATGTTTTTGAACAGATCATAGAACAAGTGCCTCCAATGCTGAAAGATGAATTATTTGATTACTGTATCGAAGAATATCCAAAAGGGAAGTATCACGACTTTGAAATTGAATATAATTTCTTAGATATACTGCCAATACTTACAACTACTCCGGAACAGGAATCAAAATTATTTGGTCTGATTGACAGCCAAATAGAAACTGAGAAAATAAAATCATTTTCCGAATACAGTGTTGTACAATTGCTGAAGGCAAAAATATTTTATCTAGAAGCTAACAATAAAATAGATGAAGCAAGAAAAATTATAGAACAGCATATTCAATATCCCGATTTTAGAGAAATGTTGTTGAATGAAGCTACTGAGAACAAAAATTATGAAAAAGCTAAATCTCTTTGTAAAAGAGGAATTATTATAGCAGAAAATGAAAGACACTCAGGAACAGTAATTCAATGGAAAGAAAAGTTATTGGAAATATCTGAAAAAGAAAAAAACATTTCTGATATATTGAAGTGGAGCGAAACCTTATTTTTTGAAAATCATTTTAGTATGGAGTTTTACAGGAAATTAAGGTCTGTGTACAATCAAAAGGAATGGCCTGATAAATGTGAAGAAATCATAAACAAAATCAAAGGGGTAGATCAAATGGGAAATCATACTCATCTTATAACTTTAGCCAATA
The DNA here is from genome assembly GCA_964464595.1 of uncultured Deferribacteres bacterium. Lineage (GTDB taxonomy): Bacteria > Zhuqueibacterota > JdFR-76 > JdFR-76 > DREG01 > JADFJB01. Next base: position 11,021 of record CAYXGW010000131.1, on the reverse strand, counting down.
TTTTTGTAGAAGAAAAGTATATAAGTCGCCTTTTGAAACTAGTCCAACTCAATCCCACCCATATCCATTTTGTAAATAAGTATTCGAAACATTTAACAAATGAATATCCTGATGAAATGATTGCTGTATACGAGAAAGGAATAAACGAGTATGCAAAACAAACCGGGAGGAGTTTTTATAATGAAATAGCTAAACTTCTTAAAAAAATGCAGAAAATAAAAGGAGGGGATAAAAAAGTGACTGAAATGATCAACCTTTTTCGTGTTAAATACAAAGCAAGAAAAGCTATGATGGAAGTGTTGAACTTTACTTTTCCAGGAACAATCGTGAAAACGAATAAACCTAACCAATCGACCGATTTGTTTTTAATGCGAAAGATCTTAAAGTAGGCGTTAAGTTCATTAAAGATTTGTTTGCTTTTTCATTAACTATAAGCACTCTTCTACATTCTTCCCCGTACCATTGAAAGTAAAAAGTGATCATATTCTATTCAAAGGAAAACAGTACGAAGCTCATTAATGTAGGTATTTTGTTTATTTGTTTTTTTCAACCAGGATTAACTCAAGACACGAAAAGGGAACAGTATACAATGAAAACTTCATTTCTCGGACTGAGAACGATAGCCTATCAGGTGGGAGATATTCAAAAAGCCAAAGAATGGTATTCTAAAGTTTTTGAGGTAGAGCCCTATTTTGACGAACCTTTTTATGTGGGTTTTAACATTGGCGGTTATGAATTGGGATTACAACCGGAAGAGAATCCCACAACAGACAAAGTAAAAAGTGTTGTTGCTTATTGGGGTGTGGATCATATAAATGAAACTTATGATAGGTTGCTTGGATTGGGAGCAAATTTTGTTGAAAAACCCACTAATGTGGGAGGAGATATTGTGGTTGCAACTCTTAAGGATCCCTGGGGCAACTTGTTGGGTATTTTATATAATCCGGATTTTAAAATAGATGAAAATTAAGAAAAAAGAAGAAAAGAAAAATATATGAGAATACTAATCATTGGCGGTACAGGTACCATTGGTAAAAAGGTAACAAGCTATTTATCAGGTAAGCATGAAACTTTAATTGCAGGAAGATCGAATTGTGAGATCACCGTAGACATAAGTGATAGCAGTTCGATTAAAGCACTATTTGAATCTACAACAAATTTAGATGCGGTAGTTTGTATCGCCGGAGAAGCCAAATGGGATAAATTCGAAGCTTTGTCTGAAGATGATTTCTATATCGGTATTAAGAGTAAATTAATGGGGCAGATCAACTTAGTACGTATCGGGCAAAATTATATCAACCAAAATGGTTCCATAACCTTAACCACCGGAATATTGGCTGATGACCCCGTACTTATGACCACAAGCGCGGCCATGGTGAATGGCGGCATTCACAGTTTTGTTAAAGCTGCAGCTTTGGAAATGAAAAATGGAATAAGGATTAATGTAGTGTCTTGTGGGTTGGTTGAAGATGCAGTCGATAAATATTCGGATTATTTTCCGGGTCATAATCCAATACCGATGCAAAGAGTAATCAATGGCTACGTTAGGAGTATTGAAGGAATGGGGAATGGGGAAATAATAAGAATTTATTGAAGAGGAACGATCCTTTTTATAGGTTAGTCTTTCAGGAAATAATAAAATGATTTTAACCAGGATATTTTTTTCGTTCCTTATTTTGGGTCCCATATTAATCGGACTTCTGAATCTTCGTAGGTATAAAGATAAATTTGAAAAACCACAAATGACCCACTACTCAACTTTATTGAATTCTGCAGTTTTATACGCTGTTGCATATAATGTGATATTCTTTTTCCAGGAATTATTTCTAGTGTTGGGTAAAAAGGCACTCGGTCTGCAATCAACCCTGTACCATAATAACCATGGCTGGTCAGGTCAACATCCGATGGAATCTTTAATGCAGGGTTCGGGGGCTTTGGCAATCTTCATTATCGGTTTGATATGCTGGGCCTGGTTTCAAAAAATAAGAAGCACCAGGAATGAGTGGAAATTGCTAATTCTGTGGCTGGCTTTTCATGGGCTGATCCAATCAATACCCCAGGTAATGGTAGCTGTTTTTGACCCCAACACGGATGTGGGTCAGGCGTTAGTGGGTTACTTGGGTTTAAATCAAATTGTGCAAGTCGGCCTGGCAATTATAAGTATAATTGCTACCATTGTAGTGTGCATTTGGTTTAGCAGGCCACTATTGGAAATCGCTCCCGACACAGTTGATTTAAGCAATCCTAAAATGAAACTTCATTATATTCGCTTTATCGCTGTGGGTGCAGCTGCTGTGGGTTGTGTTTTTATTATTCCTTTTCGAATCCCTCCCGTTACGCAATTAATCTCTCCTTCTATTTTGCTTGTGTTTTCAATCCCATGGATTTGGTCAGTAGCACCCAGGGTGGAAAATGTTAAACCCATAGGAAGTGTTGTCAATAATAAAATATGTTGGAAACCCATTATCATTCTGGTTTTTCTACTACTCATATTCAGGTTAATTTTAGCTCCCGGGATTGAGTTTTAGTTGGAAAATTATTAATGAGTCATAATCTATCAGTTTGGTGGTAAAAACTCTCTATTTATATTAACCTAATTACTGAAATTAGCAGAACTTATTTATGTTTATTTGATTAAACGAATACAAACTTCGAGAAAGAATATTAAGCCTTATGTATAAAACCAAAGGAGAGTGGATCATGAAATCATTCAAGTATTTACAAATCACTATTTTGCTTCTTGTTTTTATTTTTCCGATTGAGGGATTTGCACAAGAGAAAAAACTAATTGAGAAAGCCAATTTTTCAATTCAAGAGGCTAAACAGCATACGGAACAAGTTAGCCAGTTGGAGGTGAGTGCATTACTTGCCAAAACAAACGATTCTTTCCTTAGAAAATTTTCAGCTGATGGCTCAGTACTAGCGATAAGCAAAAGAATTGGAAAAAGTGGAGAAAGTTATTTTCGGTTCAACACTACTTTCGTAGATGAAAACGGAAACCATTTAGGCGCTTTTAACAATTGGGGGAAAGGATTGTTGCTCCCATCATCCAATGGCAAACATTTTGTTTTAGCCCAAATCCTCGGAGATATCCTGGAATTTTATGATTTTACTACTTCGCGATTATTAGCACGCCACCAGTTACCGTGGTTAGATAAAATTGCATTTTCAAGGGATGGGTCAAGATTATTGGCCAAAGGTTCCAGTGGTTATACGGTGTATCTGTATTGTTTTACAAGCAATGGCGAAGAATTATGGGCTAAGGAGTTTCAGTATTTAAGTTTTGGAACTATAGCCATTAGCCATGGTGGCAGTTATGCAGCATTTGAATCAATTGTTCATGATCCTCAAAGAATCGAGATGTTGCAAGAAAATGCACAAGAACGAAGAGAAATTTCCGACAGGGCACATAAAAAATGGCGGGCAACAAATAGAGAACGCCGCAAACAAGGATTGCCTCTAGTTGAGTTTGTTATGCCACCGGAATTATCACAAAAAGAATGGCCGATAAAATCTACTATAGGACCAGGTTCTCGCTCTGCACGAGCAATCATTTTTGTTGACCGAAACGGTGGGGAAATAGGAAGGACACCGACAAGAAAACAACTTGTTAAAAATTTGACCTTTTCCAATGATGGCGGCAGCAATTTTGTCGCTTCAATTGGGCTGGAAGTCATTTTATTTGATGCAGCAAAAGGGCAAGAAACACACAAAATTGAACTTCAATCAAATTTTCCTTTATCTTTAGATGTAAACAAGAATGGGGATATTGCAATTGCCGCAAGAGTATATGAACCAGGACAAGGAAGCCTAATTAAATTATGGCAAGAGAGCCAAATTAAAATATTGTGGTATAAAAATTCATCTTCTGAATTAAGAAGCTATTTATTGTCGGCAAAAAAACAAATAATGCAAATGAAGCTGTACGGCGTTTCATTTAATAGTCCGGGAAATAAGTTATTGGTGCAGATAGGAGAACAAATAATTGTACTTCAAATGGATGATAACGAAAAATAAAAGAGGAAGAAACCAGTAAAATTAATAAATATTTATTTGTCGATTTCATTTTTCCTCTTTGATGATATATTGATAGAGGATAAAAGGCTTAGTAAATCCCTATGAAATCCTTATCATGTTTAGGACAACAATTTGAAATCCAATTTATAAAAAACAACTGTTATTGTTGGAATTTTAATCAAAGAATTCCCCGAGGCTCTGCCTCGTGGGTTAAATACGATCGAAATGTTTGCGAAGCAAACCACCTTTTTATACCTCGGTGGCTCTGCCCCGAGGTAGTTTATTAAAATAAAAAATACGATTTTTTCTAAAAATCAAAAAACAGAACAATTACAGCTAAGCAATTACGTATTATGAACGTAGCTATCATTGGCGGCGGTCCTGCGGGCCTTTATTTCGCCATTCAAATGAAAATGAAAAACCCCTCGCATGAACTTTCTATTTTCGAAAGAAATGAGCGCGGCAATACTTATGGCTGGGGGGTTGTCTTTTCCGATGGTACCCTGGATAATCTAAAATCAGTTGATGAAGAAACCTACACACAAATTACAGACGCTTTTGTGCATTGGGATGATATTGATGTCCATTTCGGTGGAAAAGTCATTAAATCCGGCGTACATGGTTTCAGCGGCATTTCTCGTCAGGCTCTACTAGAAATTTTGACCAAACGAGCGCAAGAGGTTGGTGTTAAAATTGTTTTCTGTAATGAAGTTCAGGATGATATGGAATTTATAGGTGCTGATTTAATCGTAGCTGCAGACGGCTCAAACAGCCTTATTCGAAAAAGATATGAAAATAAATTTAAGCCGGATTTCGATTTTCGTCACTGCAAATATGTTTGGCTGGGTACTCGAAAGACTTTTGGTGCGTTCACATTTATTTTTAAGGAAACGGAATTTGGCTGGTTTCAAGCTCATTGCTATCGCTTCGAAAAAGGCATGAGTACTTTTATCGTAGAGTGCTATAAAGATGTATGGCACAAAGCCGGCATTGATATGATGAGCAAAGAGGAGGGTATAGAATATTGCGAAAATCTTTTCGCAGAATATTTGGATGGCAATCACTTGATTTCTAATGCAGAAAACTTGCATGGATCGGCTGTTTGGATGAGTTTCCCGCGAGTGAATTGTGAAAAATGGTACCACAATAAAACAGTACTATTGGGCGATGCAGCAGCCACTGCTCATTTTTCTATAGGTTCCGGGACAAAATTAGCCCTGGAGAGCGCCATTGCTTTGTCTAACAAAATCCATGAGTACGATGATTTGGAAACCGCACTGCGGAATTATCAGGAAGAAAGAAGAATCGAGGTCCTTCGGTTGCAGAGCGCCGCACGCAACAGTACGGAATGGTTTGAGCAAGTCGGGTTGAAAGGCCACCTGGAGCCTGAACAATTCGCATACAGCCTGGTTACCCGCAGCCAAAGAGTTAGCCATGAAAACTTACGGTTACGTGACAAAGCTTATTTAGAGGATTTTGAAAAGTGGCTTGGCACGAAGGCAACCGGTAGAGAATATGAAAAAGCTGTTCCACCGATGTTTCTGCCATTTCGAATCCGGAATATGGAGATCAAAAATCGAGTGGTTTGTTCTCCCATGGCAATGTATAGCGCAGTGGAGGGAGAAGTTACCGATTTCCATTTTGTGCATTTTGGCGTTCGGGCAATGGGCGGCGCCGGATTGCTGTTTACTGAAATGACATGTATTTCTCCGGATGCCCGCATTACCCCCGGTTGTGCTGGTTTGTACAACGACGAACACATAACAGCTTGGAAACGAATTGTTGATTTTGTGCATCAGCATAGTGAAATTAAGTTTGCATTGCAGATTGGTCACGCGGGTAGAAAAGGTTCGACAAAATTGGGTTGGGAAGGCTACGATGTTCCCCTGGATGAAGGCAACTGGCCCATTTATGCGCCATCTCCGATTCCGTACACAGAGCAAAACCAGGTTCCTATCGAAATGACAACTGAAGATATGAAGAGGATCAAAACAGAATTTGTGGCAGCCACCCTTAAAGCCGATGAAGCCGGCTTCGATCTTTTGGAGCTGCATTGTGCACATGGTTATTTGTTATCCAGTTTCATATCTCCAATTACCAATATTCGTAGCGATGAATATGGCGGTTCATTGGAGAACCGAATGAGGTATCCCCTCGAAGTTTTCGACGCAATGCGTGTGGTTTGGCCTGAGAATAAGCCGATGTCTGTGCGGATATCTGCTTCTGATTGGGTAAAGAATGGCATCACTATTGATGATTCAATCGAAATTGCAAAGATGCTAAAGCAGCACGATGTTGATATCGTTGACGTATCTACCGGCCAGGTCAGTCCCAATCAAGAACCTGTATATGGCAGGATGTACCAAGTACCCTTTTCAGAAAGGATTCGCCTGGAAGTTGGTATTGCCACAATGGCGGTTGGAAATATCTATGAACCCGATCATGTTAACAGCATTATCGCTGCCGGACGGGCTGATCTGTGCTTGCTTGCAAGGCCACATCTTTGGGATCCGTTCTGGACTTTGCGTGCGGCAGCTCAGCTTGGTTATGAGGATATTAAATGGCCGGATCAATACTTGAGCGGTAAACAGCAATTGGAGACCTTGTCTCGTCGAGCAAGAGAGTCGCAACTTGGACCTATCTAAAACCAAAAAATTCCAATTAACAAAAATCAAATGACAAATAAACTTCAATACCAAATTTTCAAAAGTAAAAATGCTAAAAGCTAAATTTGTTGTTAAACTAACGTTAAATTTTATGATGCCATTGTGAACAGAGTCGAATTCAAATTTCAGCAAAACTGGGCCTTCAACATCGCTCTGGATAAACTCGTCGAAGGGTGATAATGATATATTTTACTTAAGATTGAATTAATCCATGTTAAATTAGAAGATAATATTTAATTGGAATTTATGATTTGTTTTTTGTGATTTAAAGAAAAAGACCGCACATTTACATTGCAAATCGAGATTTTCTCATGATTATTGGTGAATAAGAAGGAGAGGCATGAAGGGTTCAGATTTCAAGCCGAAACATTTTCTCTGGTCGGTTAAAAACAAAGTTGCGACCATCACGCTGAATCGACCGGAAAGAAAAAACCCGTTAACATTCGATTCTTATGCTGAATTGAGAGACATGTTCCGCAATTTGAAAGAAGTGGAGGATGTGAAATCCGTAGTGTTCACTGGGGCTGGAGGCAATTTCTCCTCGGGTGGCGATGTGCATGAGATTATCGGGCCCCTGGTGGAAATGGATGAGGAAGATCTGAACAAATTTACTAAAATGACAGGAGACTTGATCATCGCCATGCAAACCTGTCCCCAGGTAATTATTTCAGCGATTGACGGCATATGTGTTGGAGCAGGCGCTGCAATTGCAATGGCCTCTGATTTACGGTTTGGTACAGAACAAAGTAAAGTAGCATTTTTATTTGTACGAGTAGGACTTGCCGGCTGTGACATGGGTGCTTGCTCAATTCTACCGCGAATTATTGGACATGGACGAGCCGCTGAACTGCTTTATACCGGCAGAATCATGAAGGGGCCCGAAGCATTTAGCTGTGGCTTTTACAATCGAATTTATGAACCGGAAGTTCTCTTGGAAGAATCGCAGTCCTTTGCTGAAACGATAGCAACAGGTCCAACATTGGCTCACGCGATGACTAAAAAAATGCTTCGGGAAGAGTGGAATATGGGCATAGTAGAATCAGTGGAGGCAGAAGCCAAAGCACAAGCAATTTGTATGCAAACCAAAGACTTTCACAGGGCGTATCACGCATTCGTAAAGAAAGAAATCCCTAAATTTGAAGGAAATTGATGTCTGACAAAACCTTTCTTTCCTGGCCATTTTTCAGCGAGAACCATCGTGAGCTAGCTGAGTCCCTTGAAACATGGGCCAGCGAGAAAATACCTTCTTACAACAAAGAAAATGAATATGAAGCTTGCAAGCAACTCGTATTAAGTCTCGGCGAAACCGGTTGGCTGAAATACGTGGTTCCTGAGAATTTTGGCGGCATTAATGAAAAACTTGATGTGCGCTCTTTATGTATCATCAGGGAGACGCTTGCGCGCTATTCCAGTTTGGCTGATTTTGTATTTGCTATGCAAGGTTTAGGCAGCGGGGCTATTTCTTTATTTGGCTCTAATGAGCTAAAGGAGAAATATCTTCTGAAAGTTGCAACTGGTAGCGCCATTGCCGCATTTGCTTTGTCTGAAAAGGATGCCGGTTCCGACTTAAATTCTATCCAGACAACAATCAAAAAAGAAGGTTCAGACTATATTCTTAACGGCAGCAAAACCTGGATATCCAATGCCGGCATTGCTGATTTTTATGTTGTATTTGGAAAAAACCTGGGCAAGGATAGCAACAATGGACTTACAGCAGTAGTTGTGGATGCAAACACCAGCGGGCTCGAGTGCAGTGAAAAAATTGAACTCATTTCACCACATCCGCTGGGCACAATTGTCTTTGAAAACTGCCGCGTACCAGAATCCCAATTAGTTGGATTACCAGGACAAGGCCTTAGAGTTGCATTATCCACATTGGATATTTTTAGATCTACGGTAGGAGCAGCTGCATTGGGCTTTGCCAGGAAAGCATTAGATGAAGCAGTGGCCCGATCCAAACAACGGCAAATATCCGGTCAGCCGCTTTCAGAATATCAAATGATTCAGCAAAAGATTGCAGAAATGGCGGTTCAGATCGACGCCAGTGCGTTGTTGGTTTATCGTGCCGCGTGGAGCAAAGATAATGGCGCTGAGCGAATCCCGAGAGAAGCCGCAATGGCCAAACTATATGCTACCGAATCAGCTCAGCAAGTTATTGATTCGGCTGTGCAGATATTCGGTGGTTTGGGTGTGGTTTCAGGAATGCCTGTAGAGGAACTATATCGTGATATTCGTCCGTTGCGGATTTATGAAGGCACATCGGAAATTCAGAAACTTATCATTGCAAAAGAAACACTAAAAGCATTGTAAATAGAGATATTTTAATGAAAATATTACAACCTGCAGAATGGAAAAAACCTTCCGGATATAGTAATGGTATTCAAGCAAAAGGTGAAATGATTTTTATTGCCGGCCAGGTTGCATGGAATAAAGATTCTGAAATCGTTACTGATAGTTTGATTGATCAAGTTCGACAATGCCTTCGAAATGTTGTTAGCATTTTGGCGGAGGCCAAAGCCAAACCTGAAAATATAGTCAGGATGGTTTGGTACCTGATCAACCTGGAAGAATATCGAAACTCGTTACAAGAAATTGGCATAGTTTATCATGAAGAAATTGGCCGACATTATCCCACTATGAGTTTATTCCAAGTTTCAGCGCTTTTAGATGCAAGAGCCAAAGTGGAAATTGAAGTAACTGCGGTGATTCCTGATAATCAGTAAGATTAGGTAGTAACTTAGTCGTCTCACGACAATCATTTTGTTATATAAAGCAATGCTAAATAATCAAATTACAAAGGCCAAATAACAAAATAATTTTCAATAAACAATTTTTTAAATAAAAAATTGCATTCAGCGGTTGATCATTTGGAAATTGGAGTTTGTGATTTATTTGTGTGTTGAGATTTGTAGTTTGTGATTTTTAATAGATAGGTAGTTGATCTGTATGGGAAATATCAAAAGCAAAAATGATGTCAGATTTCCGGATATCTTCAACTTAGCCGATTACTATCTTTTTGATCGCCTGAAGGAAGGATTTGGCGATAAAACAGCTATCCGATATGGCGATCTTTCCTATACATACAAAGATGTTGCCGAAAGAACGCGTTGCCTTGCTAACTATTTTCAATCTATTAGTGTCGGTAGAGAAGAGAGAATTTACACGGTTTTGCCGGATGTTCCGCCGTTTGCCTGGTCTTTTTTTGCTATATTGGCGCATGGGGCTGTGGTGGCAATGGGTAACCCGGCAGCGCCGGTTGCAGACTTGGAATATGTCCTTGAGTATAGTCGAGCGACTGTTTTAATTACACTGCCAACAGTCCTAGAAAACCTATCGCTTTCGCTAGGGGAAAATCCATATTTAAAAGCAATTTTACTCGTTCCGGAAACAGCTACGGGAGAGAATCCGGAAGCCCCATGCAGCATTACGCACTCATTAGAGCATGCTCAAGTTGAAATTATTTCGCTATCCGAGGCAATAGAAAGAGGCAGGGATCATAAACATACCATTCCTCCGGATATCAAACGCGATGATTTAGCGGTTTGGCTGTTTACATCAGGTTCTACCGGACAACCGAAAGCGGCAGTTCATACTCATCGGGATTTTGCATTTAACACTGAAGTGTACGCAAAAGGGACAGTCGGTTACAAAACTGATGACAGTACGGTAAGCGTCCCTCGTTTATTTTTTGGCTATTCAACGGGTACAAATTTAATGTTTCCATTCGCTGTCGGCGCTACTGCTTGTTTATATTCAGAACCGCCAACGCCGGAGAACCTGGCGAAGGCCATAGAAATGTACCAGCCAACTATCGTTACTAACGTTCCAACAATGATGTCTAAACTGCTTGACTATGATGATGCATTGATTAAATCAGGCAAAGCAGGTTTGGATCTATCCTGTGTTCGTTTTCATTTATCTGCCGGGGAGGCATTGCCGCCCGCACTTCTTAAGCGGTTTATGGAACGCTTTGGTAATGATGTCTATGATGGCATCGGCTCGGCTGAAATGTTCCATATTTATGCCAGCAATCGTCCTGGTGATATAAAACCGGGATCACTTGGCCGTGTTGTAAATGGCTATACAATAAAAATCCTTTCCACGAATGCTGATGGTCCTGGAGCGCAAGAACTACCCGCCAATGAAACCGGAGTCATGTGGGTAAAAGGCGATAGTGTAGCTTTAGGCTATTTTCAAGATCGCGACAAAAGCTGGCAGACCTTCCATGGCCATTGGTGCAAAACCGGTGATTTATTCAGACTGGATGCCGATGGCTATTTGTGGTTTTCCGGCCGTGCAGACAGCTTGTTTAAAGTCGGCGGCATCTGGGTAGCGCCT
>CAYXGW010000130.1:0-15065 GCA_964464595.1 uncultured Deferribacteres bacterium | reverse complement strand
ATTCAGATGTATGAGAAGGCGACTGAAATAGACACTAATTTTTCGAAGGCCTATGCGCGTCTTTCCGAAGTGCACTCACGTGCTTACTGGTATCATTACGATCGCACCCAGAACCGTTTGGCCAGGGCAAAACGGGCTGTCGATAAAGCATTCGATGTCACACCTGAACTTGACGAGGCACACGTGGCCTTGGGGTATTATTATTATTGGGGCCATTTGGATTATACACGTGCGCTGGAGCAGTTTAACATCGCCAAAGAGGATCAGCCGAACAACGGAGATCTCCTTGCGGGGATCGGTTATGTTCAAAGACGACAAGGTAATTTCAAGCAGGCTATTACGAGTATCAATAAGGCGTTTGACCTGGATCCGATGTCTGCAAATCTTGCTTTCCACCTGGGAGAAACTTACGAGCTCCTGCGCAGCTATCCTGATGCAGAGAATTACTATAATCAAGCCTTATCAATCAGGCCTGATGTGGTTAGTTTTTATGTCAACAAGTCTAATTTGTATCTTCGTTGGAAGGGAAATCCGGATTTGGCACAGTCAGTTTTGGATGAAGGCGCCAGGAACTCAGGCTTTGCTGAGAATGAATTTATAATTACGTCATCGATTTTTATCGATCTGATCAATAAAGATTATCCAGGAGCGTTACGCAGGCTTGCTGTTTTACCAAATCAAACTTTTGATTGGCAGTGGTCTTTTAAGCATAGAACACAACTTTTAGCTGAAATCTACGACTTGATGGATAATAAACAGTTGGCTATGGTTTATTACGATTCCGCCCGGGTTATTTTGGAAGAGTTGATTCAAAAACGCCCCACCGATGCCAGACTACATAGTTCCCTGGGAATTGTAAATGCCGGGTTGGGTAAAAAATCAGTGGCAATCCGGGAAGGTAAGTTAGGGGTGGAATTGCTGCCGGTAACCAAGGAAGCCTGGGCCGGACTCTATCGTATTGAAGACTTAGCACGAATCTATGTAATGGTTGGCGAATATGCACTTGCCATTGAGCAGCTTGCGTTTTTACTCTCTCGTCCCGGACTTATGTCAGAGGCAATTCTAAAACTCGATCCAACCTGGCATCCCTTGCACAATCACGAAAGTTATAAAAAGCTCATAGGTAATCAAACCTAGTTTAGAATATTTATGTCGGAAATCATTAAAATAAAAGGAACTTAACAAAATGAATAAACAAATTCTACTTCTTGCGAGTGTATTAATACTTTTTATATCCTGTAACCCTAACGAAGATAACATGGCAGTCAGCATCAGTTTCAACCAATTGTTAAACGACTTCTACGAAGAGGGTTTAAAATTACACCCTATAGATGCGACTTTTGCCGGCGACAGTCGCTACAATAACAGTTTTCCCAATACTTTATCCGGTGAATACAAATCAGAAATAAAGGCATATTATACCAACTATCTAGAAAAATTATCTCATTTCAATGAGGAGGATTTATCTGAAAGTGAAAAAATCAGTAAGGCCGTTCTTAAATGGGACTGCGAACTTAATTTAAAACGTTTAACATTTAGAGAAGATCTATTTCCAATCGACCAAATGTGGTCAGTCAATTTAATTATAGGTCAATTGGCAAGCGGCGCCAGCGCCCAGCCTTTTAAAACGGTTGAGGATTATAATAATTGGCTCGAACGGCTGGATGGTTATTTGGAATGGATGGCTTCTGCGGAAAGTAAAATGATGGAGGGAATAGAATCAGGCTATGTGTTTCCTCGTTCGATAATTGTTAAAGTGATCCCACAGCTGGGGGCGCTTACCGTAGAAGATTTAGATAAACACCTATTTTACGCACCGGTAAAAAATTTCCCGGACACCTTTTCAGCCGATGAGAAAAAAACATTATCAGAAGCCTATAGCAAAATGGTTAGCGGAAAAATAATTCCTGCTTATAAAAGTATACACAAATTTATGAGCACGGAATATCTGCAAGCTGCAAGAAATTCAAGTGGTATTGCGGCAATCCCAAATGGGTTAGAATATTACCAACATCAAATAAAAACTTATACAACTACCAATATGACAAGTGACGAAATACATCAATTAGGGTTAAATGAAGTGGCTCGTATTTTGTTGGAAATGGAAAATGTAAAAGCGGAAGTAGGATATACAGGTGACATTAAATCGTTTTTTGATCACGTAAGAAGCAACAGGGACTTAATGCCTTTTACAGCGCCTCAACAGGTTTTAGATAATTTTAATGCTATTCATGACAGAATAAAACCGCAAGTTGAGAAATTATTTGACCTCAAACCAAAAACAGCTTTTGAAGTAAGACGTACGGAAGCATTCAGAGAAAAATCCGCCAGCGCCGAATATAACCAGGGATCAATGGATGGGACACGCCCCGGTGTTTTCTATACACCCATTCCGGATGTTACAAAATATAATACCTACTCGGATGAGTCCCTGTTTTTACATGAAGCCATTCCCGGCCATCATTACCAAATTTCGTTGACACAAGAAAATGAAGTCTTACCAAAGTTTAGAAAAACCATCTGGAATAGTGCCTATGGCGAAGGTTGGGCATTGTATAGCGAATCGTTGGGAAAAGAGTTGGGTTTGTATACTGATCCATATCAATATTTCGGCATGCTAGGCGCCGAAATGCATCGAGCTATTCGATTGGTGGTTGATACCGGAATTCATGCTAAAGGCTGGACCAGAGAAGAAGCCATTCAATACTCCCTGGATAACGAAGCTGAAAGCGAAGCGGGTATCATTTCGGAAATTGAACGCTACATGGCAAACCCGGGTCAAGCCTTATCCTATAAAATCGGCCAATTAAAAATCAGGGAATTACGCAGCAAAGCCGAAAAAGAACTCGGTGATAAATTTGACGTTCGCCAATTCCATAATCAAGTATTGGAAACGGGTTGTGTGCCATTAGCAATTTTGGAGGACAAAATAAATAATTGGATCGCCGCTTTTAAATAAAACCATTCAAGCAAGCACCTTATTGAAGAACCTGAACACTTCATAACCCCAAAGAATTTAGGCAGATAAACTTTGTTAGAAATATAGCTGAGATAGCCATAATATTCTATTGAACAAATGATCAGCCCAGCGGTAATGACCAAAATAGACTTCAAAAACTTTGATATTTACGAATTCACTTTAGCTGCGAGAAAGCTAGAAAGAGATTCATATTTCTTTCAGCCATTAATCAATTTATTAACAACGTCATCAAAAAATAAAATTCTCGAATGGGAAGAGAAAATGGCGATGTTGTCAGGGGCATTCACTTCAAAAACACAATATAGAAAAGTTCGAGCAGCGCATGAGAATATACGCATTGCAGAACTAATGCTATCTGAATTTTCCGGCAGTTTTGAGCTTAACATTCCTTTTAGTGAGATCATAATTGAGGTGTTCAATCCAATTTTGTCTAAACCTGAACTATGTACCGGACTTCTTTTGCTCCGCGATTCTATCGGTATGGAAGTCAAGGCTTATTTGAACGATGCAGAATACCTATATGCAAATTTAGAGAAATCGAAAGAATTAAAAACGTTAGTCGCAAACGAGTTGCGAAAACAGGTTGACAAAAACTATTTCAAGGCAAAAATCAACGATGCGATAATAATGCAACCTTCATTAGTTAAAAATTACCAATTCGATGCAGTCGACAATCTTTATAAAGCATTCGCAATTTGCAAGAGACATGACTTGGTTCCGACTGCTTATAAACTCTATTATCCACCCTGGAAGAAAAATATAAAGATAGTTGATGCCGTTGACCTGATGATTACTGAAAGTGCTAAAAATCCATCAACAATATTTAACTTAAAAGGCAAGGACTTTGAAGTATTTTTACGAAGAATTTTTGAAGGCTTTGGTTATGAAGTTCAACTTACCGCAGCAACTAAAGACGGCGGCGTGGATCTGATATGTCTATGTAAAAAAGCAAAGATACCGATAAAAATTGCGATTGAGGCAAAACGCTATTCTGCAAATAGACCCATCGAGGTTTCCTTAGTCAGACAATTTGTTGGCGCAAATAAACAATGGATGGCTAATAAACTAGTTTACGTAACTACATCACATTATACAAAACCTGCCTTAACTTATGTGAGCACACCCCAACTTGTACAATTGTTAGAACTTAAAGCATTACCCGATGTAATCCGTTGGGCAAATGATTTTGTGGTAGACCAATATTTGCATTATTTTTAAATTTTGGCATCAGACAAACAAATGTTGAAGCTAATATCTCATTCAAAATAAACACATGATGTTTTGAGATTGGCTTTGAAAGTGTACCATCATTTATAGTATTTAAAGACGATTTTGGTAATGGGTTTAGTCTGGAATAGAAAGAGGAAAAATAGAATCGAATCATCGTATTCATACACAATTATCACGTTTGCTACAATTAACGATTTTTATATTGAGGTTTCGTTCAGACTTCATTAAGATATACTATGATCCAGCTTTCTACTCTTGACTTCTCCGTAATCCTGCTATACCTGATCATATTTATGGGGATTGGCTTATGGTTTGGGCGGAGAAACAAAACCGGTGATGACTACTTCCGTGCTACCAAAACTTTTCCCTGGTATGTGATTGCTTTTTCCATCTTCGCTACGGATATGGGCTCTTTCGCTTTCATCACCCTGGCAGGCCTTGGCTACAACCACGGAATGCTGTTTTCCCACTACCAGTGGTTTGCCGGCGCTGCTATGATCACTTTGACGTTCTTCTTTTTGCCGCTCTATCTCAAGTCCGGCATATTTACCATGCCGGAGTTTCTCTCCCGCAGGTTTGGCAATTCTTTAGGGACAACCTATTCTGTGTTAACACTTTTCATCTATGTAATCGTTGATATTCCCGTGCTGCTGCTGACCAGCTCTATCTTTTTTTCGGAGTTTCTGCACGTGAACCCATGGCTAATCATGATTAGCCTTTCAATTTTTATTTTGATTTATGTTTCACTCGGCGGGCTCAAAGCCGTTGTTTATACGGATTTCTTTCAGACCATACTCATTATTTCCGGCGGTTTATGGGTGTGCTACACCGCGCTGTCACAACCTGAAGTTGGCGGCTGGAGCGGACTGACGGATAAACTTGATCCATCGATGTTCGATGCTTTCCGTTCCGCCGATGATGCCAATCTGCCATGGACGGCAATTTGTGGTGGGATCATGCTTGTCCATATGTGGTATTGGATGACCAACCAGACCATCACACAAAGGATGCTGGGCGCTCGCTCGCTTGCAGAGGGTCGAATGGGTATTCTGCTTAGTTCAGTTTTAAAGTTCTTTATTCCTTTCATTGCAATGGTGCCGGGCATGGCCGCATTATTGATCTACGGCCCGCAAGAAATTGTAGGCTATGGCGATACGGTTTTCGCTAAACTTATTGTCGACTTTGTTCCGACAGGCGTGCGTGGTCTGATTGTGATCACTTTCTTTGCAGCTATGATGTCCTCTTGTGATTCGGTGCTCAACTCCGCTTCTACGCTCTTTACATATGACTTTTACAAGAAATTCTTTAATAAAAATGCCCAGGACAAAACACTGATCAGGGCAGGCCAGGTTGCGACTGTTGTCATTATGGCGCTGGGAATGGTCTTTGTCGGCTTGTACGAGGATAAGGAATCCATTTATCGACAATTCCAGAATTATTACGCATATTTCACCCCTCCCATCACTGCCATTTTCTTTGCTGCAGTATTATCAAGGAAGATCAACCTGCGAGGCTGCTTTTTGGCTTTGATTGTTTCGGTGGTTGGCTCAATCCTGTTGGACAATATTGATCACGGTATTGTTTTTCTCAATGATTACAATAATGCAGCGCTTGTTATGTTTTTGTTTAGCATTATCTTACTAAATTTGGGCAGTGTAAGTGGCAAGCCGGTCCAGCCTGAACAACTGGTAGGGACCAGTTACCTTTGGTTGCGAGCGCAGCCTGATTTTGGCAAGGAAAAATTGGAACACTGGTGGTTCAACAGGTGGATCTGGATTGGTTTATATTTGGTGGTATTGATCTGGACATCGATACGGTTTGGATTATTCTGGTAAATAATATGCCACCTGTTAAACCGGTACAAGAACCGGAATTCCTGGTCGGGGATCTGCAACAATCGTATAAATGCTATCGCCAAATTCACGCCACCAGCCGTGAAAAACCTTTGATGATTCCGTATATTCAACAGACATAGGATGCCAATTTTCTGTACCAGGATCTTGCGTGAGATCAACCTGAACACATTGGGTATCTATATTCAATCCCATTCGTAAAGCCTTCAATGCGCTTTCCTTGGCGCTCCAAATTAAAGTGGAAACCAATGGCCGTTCTCCTTTTGATACCTGGTTCATCCACTCTTGTTCTCGCACTGTGAAATAATCTGATATAAACGAATCACTGCGAGAATCTACGAACTCAAGGTCGCAGCCAACTGGTGAATTATTGATATTGACAGCACAGAATCCAATTTCTCCACTGTGGCTAATAGAGATCGTCACCGGGGCAGGTTTCTTATAGATGAAAACTTCCGGCGCTGAATCTTCAGCAGCAATGATTTCTATCTCGGATGGATCTTTAATAATGTGAGATTTATTCAGAGTTGGGAGAAGCAGTTTTTTGGCTGTCCATCGACCCAGCCGCCAATCGACTTTGCGCCTGGAGATTCTCAAGTTTTTCAGAAAATCCAATTCGCGGTCAGAAAGCCAATCGTCGCCATTTGGCAAGTCATTTAGTTTTTGGCTGCAGCAAAGGATGTTTGATTGCGTCAATTTCTTACTCAACTTCTATTATTAAATTTGACATCAAATATATTCAAAAAGGGCAATGAGTTCTTTCCTTTTTTACTATTGGTAGAACCCCTCTTAAAAGGCTGAAATTTTAAGGTTCGATTTGGTTTGGCAGTTCAGTCGTTTTGTCATTCAGGAGGAATCTATTTGATTTTTTTGAAAAGACAAATAACAAATAATATTCAAATTGAAAAAACCAAATCTCAAACTTATATGTTGACTTTGCAATTGTTTTTGTTCATAATGGAATGGTTACCATTGCGAGAAGTACCGTCCCGCCTGGACGGGACGAAGAAGCAATCTCCTGCTAATCCTAATGAGATCGCCGCGTCGCTTCACTCCTCGCGAAGACACAGAGAAAAATTATTTAAAGAGAAGATTTATCTTTGATAATTATGGGAGGTATCGACGATAGTAAATGTGTTCGAGAAGACCAACTCGATATTGCTATTTTCCTTTAACACTGCTAGAACCCTATGTAGTACTAAGCGCAAAACTGCAATTGGCTCAGTTAGTACATCTTCATACTCTTCCAACATAAGTTGTCTTGTGTAAACAGCGCCAGGCGCTAAATCTATTGTCCCGATTCGAATGCTGCTGCAGAAATCTAATAAATCAGGAGTCCTAGGAATGGTTTTCCAGTGCGAGTTGATTTGTTGTTGCAAACCAATAGTACACGTCGAGATTGCCACAAATGTCCGAGTGTAGTCGGATCGGTTTTCAACCGTAAGTGTAACAACGGTGTCTCCGACTAGATATTCTTTTTTGTCGGTTTTTAAACGTAAATCCTCAATAATGTCTGGACCTGTTATGCCACATCCAAAAACAAAAAGAATACAGAATGAAAACAAATAAATTAATTTCATCTTTTCCTCTTTTCTTTACATAACTTTTTGCCAATATCAGCCGCACTTCCGAAGTGCGTCGAGCTGAGCTGTTTCATTTTTTACTGCGACCATTTAGATGACCGCACTACTAGTTAGCGCAAAATTGGCAATATATATGCCAAATATATAAGTCTTTATTTTGCTTTATAATTATGAAGATACCGTAGACGAACCAAACCTCAGTTTTCTGAAACTAATATCAAAAAACTGATAGCCAAAGCGTTGCAAGGTATTGTCGACTTCGAGAGTGCAAAGCTTGCGCAAAACGCTGAAAGAATTGGTGTTTTTTTCAACAAATGAGGTTTAAGAAAATTAATACCATCGAAAAACCCGATTGGAATGATTCAATTATTAAGGAAGATAGTCCATTAGGTGAAATAGATTCTTTCTAGAATGACAATCCTGGAAATTGAGGTTTAACCGGTAACAATTTTTTCCAATCCCACTAAACCCCTCATTTTTCAAAGTTTTAGGAAGATTCCTTTATTATTTTTATAGCTTTCCATTGAACTGCTATTAATTGTGCAACATTCTTTTAAACAAAAACGTCCTAAATCTGAATATATTTTAAATTCATTTCAAAATTCATAATCATAATAACTGGAGGTAGGAGAAATATGAATAAAAAATTTCTATTCACAAGTTTGATCTTGCTGAGTTTCTGTCTTAGCGCCGGCTTATTGGCGGATGACAAAATTCTGCCGTATCCCATCCATCAACATAAATTGGATAACGGCTTGCAGGTCGTGACCGTGCAATTCGACAGCCCCGGTCTCGCGTCCTTTCATATCGTTGTCCGGGTGGGTGCACGTAACGAAGTCGAAAATGGCGTGACTGGTTTCGCACATTTCTTCGAGCATATGATGTTTCGCGGTACGGATAAATATTCGAAGGAGGAATACAGCGCAGTCCTCAAATCAACCGGTGCGGCTGCTAATGCCAATACAACCCAGGACCGAACTGAATATCACATGACCGGCAATGCCGAGAAGCTGGATGTTATGTTCGAACTCGAAGCCGATAGATTCCGAAATTTGAATTATTCCGAACATGGTTTCAAAACCGAAGCCGGCGCAGTAAAAGGTGAATACACAAAAAATTATGCAAGTCCCTATGCGCGTATCCGGGAACGGATGAAAAATGTAGCATTCGATAACCATACGTACAAACATACCACTATGGGATTCTTCGATGATATTGTCGACATGCCGAATCAATATAAATATTCCCTGGAATTTTTTCAGCGCTATTATAAACCGGAGTACTGCACTATCGTGGTGGTTGGCGATGTTACGCCGGAGAAAGTCAATAAACTGGCGGAAAAATATTTTGGCGATTGGCAGCCCGGTAATTATGTTTCCGAGGTTCCCATCGAGCCGCCGCAAACCGGCACCCGGTATGTGCATTTACAGGAAGGAGGGATCCCGCCTTATTTTAACCTGAGTTACAAAGGCCCAGCTTTCAGCGACAAAGAAATCGACATGCCGGCTTTGGACGTCCTTTCTTCAATCGTTTTTTCAAATACTTCAAAACTCTACAAAAAACTGGTCCTGGAAGAAAGAAAAGTTCGGTTTCTCGGCGGCGGAGCATTCGATTCCCGGGATCCTAATCTTTTCAACATACAAGTCTCTATGGTGAACAAGGCTGATATGAAGTATGTCAAGGATGAAATTGTCAAAGCCCTTGAAGATGTTAAAATGAACGGTGTGGATAAAGAAATCCTTTCGAAAACCAAATCAAATTTAAAATATAGTTTTGCCATGGGTATCGATAATCCCAATTCGATTGCCAATTCCCTGAGCCACTATATTCAGCTCACCGGTGATGCGGAATCATTAAATAACCTTTATGCCATGTATGATAAGGTAACTGTCAAGGATGTAATTATGGTAGCAAAGAAGTATTTTATAGCGGATGGATTAACGATTGCAACCATTACTGCTGATGAAGAAGGAGGGTTAAGATGAGGAAGACCATAAAACATATGCTATTTCTGTCGCTGCTTTTTTGTTTGGCGACAGGTTTATTTGCCCAGGAAGTCGTGGAATTGAAGCTGGCAAAATCCAACAAGATTGTGGTCAAGTTCATGTTTCGTAACGGCTCCATTTGCGATCCTGCCGGAAAAGAGGGATTGACTTTTGCCACTGCATCCATGATGACTCAAGGAGGAGCCGGCGATTTATCCTACGGTGAAATTCAGGATCTGCTTTATCCCTGGGCAGCCCGTTATGGCGCCAATGTGGATAAAGAAGTAACGGTATTTACATTCCAGGTACCCGCCGATTTCGAGGAAGACTTTTACCAAGTTATACGGGATGTAATGCTCAATCCGACTTTTGATGAGAATGATTACAAGCGCATCATGACCAATCAACAAAACTATGTTGACCAGATTATACGCGCTTCTTCAGATGAAGTATACAGCAAAAAAGCCCTGGAAGACCTGTTATTCCGGGGTACGAATTATCAGCACATGAAACAGGGAAAATCCACCAGTGTGGCAGAAATCACCCTGGAGGATATCAAGCAGCATTATGCCAGCTTTTTTACCAGGAATAATGTAATGATTGGTATCGCCGGTAATTATTCAAAAGATCTTCTGAAACAGTTGAAAAAAGATGTTGCTAAATTATCAGATGCAAAACCCACCATTCCCAAACCAGGGAAAACCAATTTGGCCAATGGTATCGAGGTGGAAATTATTGCAAAAGAAGGCGCATTCGGCTCTGCGATTTTTACCGGCGCGCCTCTTGCCATTACTCGCTCGGACGATGAATTTGCCGCTTTAATGGTAGCGAATTCCTGGTTGGGTGAACATCGAAAATCCTATTCACGTTTATACCAGAAAATCAGGCAAACCCGATCCATGAACTATGGCGATTATTCTTATATCGAATGGTACGATAACGGCGGCGGGTTCCAATTGCCACCATCTGGAGTGCCAAGGCAATCCAATTACTTTTCATTCTGGATCCGTCCGGTGCAGATTGCCAAACAGCTTAAAGGGCAATATGAGGAGCTGGCTGACATTGAAATCGGCCATGCCCACTTTTCTTTGCGAATGGCCATCCGGGAATTTGATCTTATTATAGAGAATGGGATGACGAAGGATGCATTTGAAGAGACACGTACCTTCTTACGGAGCTACATCAAACTTTATGCGCAATCACCGTCCCAACAACTGGGCTGGTTGATGGACTCCCGTTATTATGGCCGTAAAAATTATTTAAAGGAACTGGATCAATTACTGGCAAAGGTAAAGCTTGATGAGGTCAATAAATCGCTACGCAAACATTGGCAAACTGAGAATATGTACATCACCATCGTTACCGATGTGAGCGAGGCTGAGCTTTTGGCAAAAAGCCTGGTGCAAAATCTCCCGTCTCCTATGAGCTATTCAAATTTGGTGAAATCCGGCTTGCCGGCGGATGTGCTGGCGGAAGACGATGAAGTTGCAAATTACAAGCTGAATATAAAATCCGTGAAGGTGGTTAAATCGGCTGATACTTTTCAGTAGCAACAAATTTTGACGGGATTAACAGGATCAACATAGATAACAAGAGTATTTTTAAATCGGGATCATCCTGTTAATCCTGTCAAAATATTTTTTTGAAAATTCTGTAATTTTATCCTTCCAGGGAGCTATTCAGAATTCTCTGTCTCAATCTTAACTACCGTGTGAAATTCTGAATTGACTTTTATCTACTGTAAGTTTTTTTTCTTATCGTCTATCATCTATCGTCTGCCATCTCCACATATATCATTCATACATAATCGACTTTACCGGATTTTCCAACGCTGCTTTGATCGATTGATAACCGACTGCAACTAAAGCGATAAGAATCGCAAAGGCTGTTGCTAAAATGAAATTATCTAGGCCAATTCCAATACGGTAAGCGAAATCATCCAACCAATCTCTCATCGCAAAGAAAGCGATTGGCCATGCTAAAATTGTTCCTATGATTATAAGTTTGCCAAAATCGTTTGTTAGCATTAAAAGGATATTGCTAACATTTGCGCCCATTACTTTACGTATACCGATTTCTTTTGTGCGTCGAGCAACTGTCAATGTTGCCAATCCAAACAAGCCAAGACATGCAATGAGAATAGCAAAAGAAGAAGCGTAGCCGACAATCTTGCCCCATCGTTCTTCTTCGCGATACTGTTGATCCACGTCTTCATCAAGAAAACTGAATCGAAAGGGTTGATTGGCCGCACTGTTTTGCCAGGCTGATTTTACCAGTTCGATGGTTTGTGGAATATGGTCCGGTTTGATCCGGACATCGATAAAATTTACCGATCGTGGCGAAAAGGAGGTATTGATATCATTGATCCCGCGAAGGAGAGTCATCGGATCGAGTACAATCGCTAAAGGCGCAATTTCATTTTGTAATGATTGAAAATTGAAATCTTTTACCACCCCAATAATTTGGTGTGGAGGAAAATTGTTACCCGGGAAGCTTTGGCCCAGCGGGGACTCCCAATTAAAAAACTTTACCATTGCCTGGTTGACAATTACCGCATCGGTTGAGTCTGTAGCAAAATCTTTCGAAAAGTCGCGGCCATCAGCCAATTCGATTTCCATGGTCTGCAAATAATCATGATCAACCGTTATTTGGTAGAACTGTTTAAATTCGCCCTGGTTGTCCCGGAATCCCATAGTAGTCCATGGGCTGGCAAAAGTTGCGGAAGCGCCGGAAACACTCAGTACCGCATCCTGGTTGGCAAGTTGATTTCGCAACCGCTCAACCAGCAGTTTCCCTTGAGCAGCAGGGCTATTATTGCGAATCACTAAAACTTGTTCATCATTAAATCCCAGGTTTTTCGTTTGCAGATATTCTATTTGATCCAGCATAATTAGTGTACTAACGATTAAAGAAATGGAAATGGCAAATTGAACTACAACCAAACTTCTACCAAACAGTTTTGTGCCAGCCAGTTTCGATTCCCCTTTGACTATCTCGGCAGGTTGAAACCTGGATAGAATGAAAGCCGGATAACTTCCGGCAGTTACGGCAACCAAAAGGACTAAGAAAGCGAAAATTGCCAAGCTAAAAAAATCAGCTGTAAATACCAATTGTTTATTGGCAATTTCATTGAAATAAGGTAAAATTATTATTGCTAATAAAACTCCCAAAGCCATTGCGAAAAAACTCATCAGCAATGCTTCACCACAAAATTGTTTGATCAACTGGCCTTTTACAGCGCCTAACACCTTTCGCAATCCGACTTCCTTGGTCCGGCTGGCAGATCGTCCGATGGATAATATCATAAAATTAATGCAGGCAATACCCAGGACCAGCAAAGCGATGACGCTAAGAATCGTCGAATAAATTGGGTCGCTGGTTGCGACAAAGCCAGGCGGAATATCCGGGTTCAGGTGGATATCCGTTATGGGTTGAAGCTGCAGAGTAACAATTTCTGCACCCTGTTCCGAATAGTTGTTCTTAACGACAGCCTCCAATTTGCTTTCCATTTCCGGATGAGCCAAATCAGTAGAGAGTACTACGTATGTTTCGAGAAAAACGTTAAACCAACTGGTTAAAGCGCGTGGTCTCATAAAGCTGCGAGCATTGTCAAAAGGAATTGTGATCTCGAATTGAATACTGGAATTTGTCGGACAATCTTTGGCGATTCCGGTGATAGTAAATTCATGAAAATCATCGCCAAGTTTAATCGAAAAGGTTTGGTTGAGTATGTTGGTGGAACCAAATATTTTACTGGCCATGCTTTCGGTTAATACAACCGAATTTAAATTTTGTAAAACCGTTGATGGATTACCGGCTAGTAATGGGAAAGAAAAGACTTCGAAGAAATCTGAATCTACTAAATGAAAATTTTCGGAAAAATTCTTATCGCCGAATCTCAGGTTGTCAGTTCTTGTTAGTACGCGTACCGCGCTTTCCACTTCCGGAAATGATTTTTCCATGGCTTCTGCCATGAGCGCAGGTGTTGCAACATAAGTAAAGGCATCACGGTCAGGAGGATCCTCGGTTACATACACGCGGTAAATGTTCTTGGCATTTTGATGAAATTTGTCATAGCTCAGTTCATTTCGAACAAAAAGAAAAATCAACAAACAGCAGCCAATCCCAATGGCCAGCCCGATAATGTTAATGCTTGAGTAGAGCTTTTGATGAATCATATTGCGAAAGGCTATTTTGATGTAGTTCAGCAGCATATTTTACCTCAAGGATTTTGTGTTGTGACCTAATTCGAAAGAAGTGAATTAATCATTTAGACGATTGAAACTTGGAATAGGTTTAGGTGAGAAAATTCTTTTTCTATTTTTTTGACAGAATGAACGGGATCAACAAGATTAAACTTATCCTGTTTATATCCTGTCAATATATTTTTAATATTTAATGGAAGATTAAACCATCTCAGGGATAGTTAAATCAACGCTCGGTAAAAATTTCGGCGGCTGCCGGTGTTTCGCGGCCTGCTCGAATGCATATGTGATTTTAATGAGCTTAGGATCGCTGTAAGCATCAGAAAAAAACGAAATACCTACCGGCAAACCAAAGATATAACCGGCGGGAACGGTGATATTCGGATAACCGGAGATCGCAGCAGCGGATGAACTACCGCCGCCAAAATGGTCGCCGTTGATTAAATCGGTTGGCCATGGCGGCCCTCCGGTAGGCGCTATAATTGCATCAAGATTATGCTTCGCTATGGTAGCATCGATTCCTTCTTTGCCGGCAAGACGACGCCCTGTTTCCAACGCTTCAAGATATTCCGTTTCCGTGAGCGGTCCCTTTTCTTCAGCTCTGATCATCGTTTCTTGTTCGAAATAAGGCATCTCGATATCTCGGTTTTGCTCATTAAATTCTATAATATCTTTGAGTGTTTTTACTTTTATATTTGGAGAAAGTCCAGCTAAATATTTGTTCAGATCTGCCTTGAATTCGTACAAAAGAACCTGGAAAGCATGGCGGTTATACTGTCGATGGGTTTCAATGTTGGCTTCATCGATGACGACCGCACCCTGCCGTTTCATCACTTCAATGGCATCTTCCATCAATTTGTCGACTTTCTCATGGAAGCCGAAAGAATTGCGTGCAACACCGATTCGCATTCCTTTCAAGCCGTTTGGATCCAAAAATTGGCTGTAATCCGTATACGCTTTTCCCTGGCTTTGTTTGCTCGCATCGTCTCTTTCATCGACTCCAGTGAGAACCTCAAACAAAGCAGCTGCATCTGCAACGGTTCTTGCCATCGGTCCGGCAGTATCCTGGCTGTGGGCTATGGGAATGATACCCGATCGGCTGATCAATCCGACAGTTGGTTTAATCCCGACAATTGAATTGGCCGATGAGGGGCATACAACCGATCCATTGGTTTCTGTCCCGATTGCGGCAGCACAAAGCCTCGCAGCGGCTGCAGCCGCCGAACCGG
>CAYXGW010000129.1:0-15121 GCA_964464595.1 uncultured Deferribacteres bacterium | reverse complement strand
GTAGCCCTTTTTCGGGATGGTCTCAATAATGGTCGGTTTTTGGGGATCATCAGCAAATAATTTTCGCAGTTGTGAAACGGCCCGGGTGAGCGATTCTTCAACCACAATCGTTTCCTGCCAAATGGCTTCGAGCAATTCCTGCCTGCTGACGACATTGCCCGCATGTTCGGCAAAGTAGACCAGCACCTGCATAAACTTTGGTGGAATTTGTACCTCTTGTTTCTGAGCCGAAATCCGATTCAGGTCGGGCTGAACAAGCCACTTGTTGCCAATGTAGAAATCGTTTACTATAGAACTAGTTGGTTCTGCTTCTTTCATCGGATTTAAACTGGACGTTAGCAAAAAGTTAGCTAAAAATTACCTGCCCGTCAGGACATTTACCGGGTTTTTGATTATTATTTCATCAATCGCATTATAGTTATAGTAGTGAATGCCTGAGAGTTTTTTGTGTTTTAACCTAATTTACGGTCATTTTTCGAAAAGGTTCTTCTCCCAATCCTGGTGGGAAGATCTACAAGTTTAATTGCGAGAAATGAGCCAACTTCAGTTATGATTGAATACTTGAGAATGCATGAATGATTGATGCAAAATCGCTGATAAAAGCACTCAACGGGGTAATTCATCATCATGTAGGTGAGCTAACGGTGTTAGGTAATGGCCTAATAATGGATTTCAAGACACCTGGAATTCCTTTACTTATTTTTCTTTGCGTCAATCTTTTATTGCTGAGTTCACTTATGACAGTCGTTGTGGTCAAGTGATTCTTTACGGCGGAAAGGAGTATCAAGGTGAATTGTAAGTTCCGTTAAGTGATTTTTGGAGTTGGGATGGAGGGTGCTGGCATAAGCTTCAACCATAGTTTAACCTATTTTAGAAAGGAAGTAAAATTATGAAAAAACAAATAATTTGCCCCGATTGTGAAGAAAGATTGGATTTGAGTTTTAGTGCGAAGTCTTCGAAAATTAACCGCCGCAAATTTTTAAAAACAACGGCTAAAGCTACACTTGGTCTTACCGTAATTCCTTTAATTAATAAAATCACACCAGCACTCGCCCGTGGTCCGGAGGAACCAGCAGAGCAGATGGTAAAAAGATTATATAAAAGCCTTACATCCGAACAAAAGAAGACCCTGCTTCTGCCATGGACGGATTCCCGCAGATTACATGTCGCCAATAACTGGCGTGTGGTTCGTCCAAGGATTCGGCAGATTTACTCTGATGGGCAGCAGGAAATAATTCAACAAATTCTCAAAGGCGTAACCAGCGAAGAAGGATATGACAAAATCATTCGTGCCATGTACGACGATAGCGGTGGCTTGAGCAACTATTCTGCTTGCTTATTCAGCGATGGCCAAAATAAACTATCGTTTGTTTTGACCGGCCGACATCAAACAATCCGCGCGGATGGTGGGGCCGAAAAAAATGCTGTCTTTGGTGGGCCGCTGTTCTATGGACATGGCGTTGAATTTTACGAACGACCGGATCATCCTGGCAATGTTTGGTGGCACCAGTCACGTCTGGCCAGCAAAGTCTACCATGCCCTTGATGGCAAACAACAAGAAATTGCTTTGGTAAAGCACGGTTCGCCGACCGACAGCGCTTCATCAGTTCGGCATAAAGGTGAAAACGGCAATTTTACCGGAGTCCCAGTGAGCGAGCTCTCCAACGACCAGAAAGAACTGGTTGAGCAGGTTTTGCGCTCGTTGCTTGAACCTTATCGTCAATCTGATATTGAGGAAGTCATGACCGCAATAAAAACAAACGGTGGCTTAGACAAAATGTACATTAGCTTTTACAAAGACGGTGATTTACCTGATAAGGATGGCATCTGGGATCGCTGGAAACTTGAGGGACCCGCCTTTGTTTGGTATTTTCGCGGCTCGCCGCATGTGCATACCTGGATCAATATTGCGCATGATGCAAGAGCTATCAGCTTAATCTTTTAAAATTATTTTTTGACCGGTATTTTTGAGTTATGCGATGAAGTTAATCATTGTATTATTATTTATTAAAATTCTTTAGAGGTAGTTATGAAGATTAAACTATTTTCGTTTTTCATATTTTCCCTAATTTCATTAATTATTCTGACTATTTTTTCTCAAAGCTTCGCTGGCGACGATGATTCGAACGACAAGCGTAAAACACTAAAAGCAAATAAAATCAATCTAACCCCGCCTCGGCTCGACGGCTTTTTGGATGACCAAGCCTGGAAGCATGCCGAATTCACTTCTGATTTTTTTCAGAAAGATCCAAACGAAGGAGAACCGGCTATTCATAAAATCGAAGTGGGCTTTTTATATGATGAGAGTTCGTTGTATATTGGCGCGAGGATGTATTATGAGAATCCGGAGGAAATCCATGCCTATATGACCCGGCGCGATAACGCAGGCAACTCGGAGCATTTGATTGTCTCTCTGGATACGTATCTTGACCGACGGACGGCCTACAGTTTTGGATTGACGGCCGCAGGTGTTCGCTTTGATTACTATCATCCCTCTGATCATGAGTTCAGAGGTCGAGAATCGTCCTATGATCCAGTTTGGGAGGGTAAAGCTAAAATTACGGAGTATGGCTGGAGTGCTGAAATGCAAATTCCTTTTTCACAGCTTCGTTTCAAGAACCAGAATGAGCAAGTGTGGGGTGTCAACATTAAGCGTTGGATTCCAAACACAAATGAGGAACTTTACTGGGTTTTGATTAAAAAGGACGATACCGGGTGGTCGTCACGATTCGGCAATTTGGTCGGTATCCAGGGTATCAAACCGTCTCGGAGAATTGAATTGTTGCCTTACAGTGCGAGCAGAGCGCGTTATACAAGCGATACGAACCCGGCCGACCCATTTAACGACGGAAGCAAGTATGACTCCCGCGTTGGTCTGGATTTCAAAATGGGCTTTGGCCCAAATTTTACTTTAGACGCAACAGTCAACCCGGATTTCGGTCAGGTTGAAGTGGATCCGGCGGTGGTAAACTTAAGCGCGTTCGAAACCTTTTTTTCCGAGAAACGACCGTTTTTCATTGAAGGCAGTAAATTGTTCGACAATATCGGTCCAACGTTTTTTTATTCAAGGCGAATAGGTGCGCCGCCCCATCGTAGCGCAAATGGTGATTTTGTTGATAGCCCTGATAATGCGACAATTATCAGCGCAGCAAAAATTACCGGCAGACTCAATTCGGGGCTTTCAATTGGCGCGTTAACAGCCGTTACCTCCCGAGAATCCGCAGATACGTTTACCGCCGCTACCGATTCTACACCCAGTGTGCGTGGAAAGACAAAAGTCGAACCTCTAAATGGTTTTGGGGTTTTGCGACTGCAACAGGAATTTGGAAAATCAGCATCCACGTTGGGCTTGATGCTCACCGGAGTGCGCAGGGATGTTTCAAAAGATTCTGATCTGGCTGCTATCTTGAATAAACAAGCTTACACAGGAAACGTGGACTGGAATCTTCGGTTTCAAGGAGGAAAATACGTTCTTTCCGGTTTTGCGGGCTTTTCATATATTAACGGCGACTCTCTGGCGATTGTCAGAGCGCAACGCTCGAGCGCACGATATTATCAGAGACCAGACGCAACCCATGTGCGCCTGGATTCGTCGAGAACCAGTTTGCCTGGCTATGCTGCATCCATTCGTTTTAGTAAAAATAGTGGTGAACATTGGCTGTGGGGTGCTGGATTCACCGCTGAATCGCCAGCATTTGAACTTAATGATGCCGGTATCATTTTCCAATCTGATGGCCTGGGAGGGTGGGCATATCTTGATTACCGGAAAACCAAGCCGGGAAAATTCCTGCGCGACTACTCCTTTGATTTCTCAATTACTGCCGATTGGAATTATGAATGGATTCGTACTTTCTCAATCTTCGACTTTTTCTTTAATTCGACTTTCAAGAACTTTTGGAACCTATTCTTGCATTACCACTATCGTCCGGCAAACCAGAGTTGGACTTTTACCCGGGGAGGTCCGTTGATGGGCGTCGCTGCCAACCAACACGTCCACGCCAACCTTTCGAACAATCGGGCATCGAATTTTAACTGGCGCGCACAAGTGTCATATATTTGGGATGAGCTGGACGGATTTGATTTCACCACCAGCTCTCGTTTCTCTTTTAAGCCTACCGATGCATTAGAGCTTTCGTTAGAACCCGAATATGAACGTGAACGCAGGACCCGTCAGTATTTTACTGAAATCGATGGTGGGCGAGCGGAAACTTTTAGGAAGCGCTATATTTTCTCAGCTATCGATCGCAGCACGCTTTCCACACAAATTCGGTTGAACTATGCCATCACTCCTGATTTGAGTTTGGAATTATATGCCGAGCCGTTCGCGGCCAGTGGCAAACGGTTTGACTTTGGTGAGCTGCTTAAACCACGCAGTAAGCAGTTGTGGCTTTATGGAACGGACGGTACCACTATTTCTGAAAATACCGATGGTTCTATAACGGTTATGGATGACATAGAAACTTTCGAATTAAAAAACCGGGATTTTAATGTTCGTTCTTTTCGCAGCAACTTTGTACTTCGCTGGGAATGGCGCCGGGGTAGCACACTGTTCTTATTGTGGCAGCAAGATTACTTCTCGCGTGAAAACCAGGGTAATTTTGTGTCGCCTGGGTCTTTGTTTGATACGCTCTCCGTCAGCGGCGATACTTTCTTCTCCCTAAAAGTGAGTTATTGGCTGCCCGTGAATTAATGAGCAGAGAGAGTTTCTTTTCACAGTTAATACATTCAATATCGAAGCTAGATACCCTGAAGATAAATTGAAATTTCACAAAATCTGCACTCGAAAATTTTCGAAAACGAACCTAAAAAAGTTAAGTAGATATACGCATGGCTAAAGTCCAAGATTCAGTAATTAAGCTATTAAAAAGGTGTCCAGTACAAAACAACGCTCACTAACTCAGCCTTGAACTCGCTTCAGACTACAAAAAACTTCAACATGGACTTTCTTGTTACATACTTGGTCAACCCCTGGACGGCTTTGTATTTTGGGATGAACAGCAATTATCAGAACTTGAACTTGATTGGAACAGGAGATAGCAGGGAGGTCGTCCGTACGCAAAACGATTTTCTGAATGACTCTCGACAAATATTTGTTAAGTAATCTTATCTCTTTCGCTTTTGACTGTCTTTTAGAATCTGTTCTCTAATACTTGTTCCATCATTAATTCCGCCGTTTTTAGAAATATCTCCATTCACATATTAGGTATTTTTTTATAATTTTGGGTCTTATGATTCGATTCAAATTCCTAATTCTTAAATCATTTTGAAATTATTTTTCCTCTCCTGCAAATTCATCAATCATATTTAGCTTTTATTTCCTGGAATTCTTAAACTTACTCATAGGGTTTGCTCGGAGAGATTTCTATAACCTTATCAAAAAAATGATCTGTGCAAATAGTATTATGGAAAAGACATTTATTTTGTCAAAATATCGTCGATTAATTAATATACCATAAATCAATCGAATTTAAAAACACATACAATGAACGGACAAACACTCAAATCTCTTAATTGTGAAGAAAAACCAGCACCAAAGCGAATTATTGGTCATGTAAAAGGAACCTTACCTGGCCCTACTTTGATTTGCACTGCCGCCTTACATGGAAATGAGCCTGCCGGATTCGAATCTCTAACCAGGATATTTAATAGCATTCGCAAAAACAGAATTACAATTAGAGGTGAGTTCCTCGGCCTGGTAGGTAATCTTTCAGCGCTAAAAAGTCAACAACGCTATATTGATCGTGACCTTAACCGGGGATGGTTTAAAGAGCATATTGCCGCTCTCAAAGCAGGGAGTCAGTTGTTGGATAAAGCGGAAGATCATGAACGCCTGGAATTACTTGAGAAAATTGAGAAAGTGATGCAATCTGCAACAAACGATAGTATTTTTCTTGATCTTCATACGACATCCGGCAAGAGCGCTCCTTTTTTTATCATTAGTGATAATCTACAAATTCGTAAATTCGTATTAGATTTTCCAATGCCGATCATTCTTGGATTAGAAGAGATGCTTAAAGGTACGCTCCAGGAATACATGGGACATTTAGCTCCCATTGGTTTTGCTATCGAGGGCGGACAGCATGATGATCCAAAATCGGTCAATCATTTGGAAGCGGTTATTTGGCTAACTTTAGCCAATTGTGGGATGATTGAAAACCAGGGTAAAAATGGATTTGTCAAATACTCCCGGAATGCCTTGACTGCGGTTACTAAGGATTTACCGCGTGTGTTTGAGGTTCGTTACCGCCATTCCATGAAACCACGGGATCGGTTCCGCATGAAACCCGGATATGAGAGTTTTCAAATAATTAAACAGGATGAAATCCTGGGCAGGAACGCAACCGGCGAGGTTAAAGCTGAAGAAAAGGGTAGAATACTGATGCCGCTATATCAACCCCAAGGTGAGGATGGCTATTTTATCATTCATGAGTTTCACTCAATTTGGCTTACTGTGTCAGAATATCTCCGTCGATTGCAATTGGATTCGGTTTTACACTGGCTTCCCGGAGTTAAAAAATATCGTGGACAAAAAGATACCCTCGTAATCAATAAATTGATTACCCGATTTTTTGCAATTGAAATATTTCACCTTCTGGGTTACCACAAAATTAGAATGATGGGCAAAAAGATTATCATACGGCGCCGAATTGACTGATATGCCCAAATGAGCTTTTGGCAATTGGCTGTTAGCTATTGGCGCTATTCTAATCCCAACAATAGATGGTTAAGTGATTATGGATAAGTTACATATGGAACAAAAAATGATAAACATGCTCATCTGTTAGCTAAAGGCCAACAGCTAGAAGCTAATAGCTTAATAGTTACTACTACTATATTAAAACAGCCTGGCCTGAGTTATCACACAAGTTTAAAACCAGTGAAGGACTAATTTCAAGATAAATTGCCGATGATTTATCAAAAAAAACAACGTAAAAGATTGGCCATGCAAAGGCAAATTAAGCTTTTGCAAAGACGAATTGAATGGCTTAAAAAGATTAGTGCAAGATACTCTTGGTTACGGTTATTTATCGTGTTGATTGGCATTCTTGCAGCTTATTTATGCTTTACATTTACTTCAGAGTGGACAGGTTGGACTAGCATCGTCTTTTTTATTACCGGATTTGCATTGGTTGCACGATATCACAGGAACTTGATAAAGAGTATCTCAAAGCATAAAATATGGATGCAAATTAAATCTGTACAAGTTGCCAGGATGAATTTGGATTGGACGAATATTCCGAACCCAAAAATAAGAATCGGCGAAGATAAATCTCCATTGGATAATGATTTGAATTTATCCGGAAATCGTTCACTTCATCATTTAATCGATACTGCCGTTACATTTGGCGGAAGTCAGAGATTATTGTCTTGGTTTTTGCAGCCGGAGCTGGATTTAGATCAAATTAGAAATAGGCAAGACCTGGTGAAGGAGTTAATCCCGTTATCAACTTTTAGAGATCGATTATCTCTCTACGCCCGCCTGGCGTACGAGGAAGCTGAGTCGTGGCAGAATGATTCATTCTTGCAATGGCTGAAGAAGCATCACGTGGATGATTTACATAAACGACTTTTATTCAGTCTGATCATATTATCTGCAGTCAATATTACCCTCTTTGCTGCCTACATATTTTCTTTACTGCCGGCATTTTGGCTGATCACAATCTTCATTTACATAACGCTTTATTTAATGAATTCCCATCTCGTACAGGATACATTTAATGAAGCATTTGATTTAGATAAAATGCTAAAAAAATTGATTGCCGTTTTTCAATTTCTTGAGAAATTCAATTATCGCAAAAATTCTAAAATTGCAGAACTCTGCAAACCATTTTGGCAAGAAGAAAAGAAGCCTTCAGTATTTCTTAAGCGAATTAGTAGAATCTTTGCAGGTATTGCAATCAAAACAAATGATATTATTTGGTTATTTTTAAATCTACTTTTTCCCTTGAGTTTCTTCTTAGCTCACAAGTTAAATCAATACAAAAAAAAGCTGGAACCGCAATTATCGGTTTGGCTGGATCGATACTATGAAATTGAAGCGTTAAACTCACTTGCCAATATTGCAGCCTTAAATCCGCAATTTTGCTTTCCGGAATTTCACGACGAATCGAGCAATAGCCATTTGTTTTCCACTGAAAGTTTAGGCCATCCGCTTTTATCGGATGAACAGCGGAAAACCAATGATTTTTCATTTGAAAATAGAGGGCAGGTCGGGATCATTACCGGTTCGAATATGTCAGGCAAAAGCACTTTGCTGCGGACGCTGGGTATCAACTATGTTCTGGCATTTGCAGGAGGACCCGTATGCGCAGATAGATTTCAAACAATTCCGGTTCGAATATTTACCTGTATCCAGATCATGGATTCCGTCAATGATGGCATTTCGTATTTCTATGCTGAGGTGAAGCGCTTAAAAGAATTATTGGATAAACTCAAAGAGGATGATGAGACTCCATTATTTTATTTGATTGACGAAATCTTCCGCGGCACCAACAATCGTGAGCGGCTGATCGGAAGCCGTGCTTACGTACGGGAGTTGATAAAAAATAATGGCGTAGGTTTAATTGCTACCCATGACCTGGAACTCGTCGAACTTGCCCAAACCTATTCCACGATCCAAAATTATCATTTTAAAGAGGAAGTATCAGACAATAAAATGACATTCGATTATCTTCTTCGCCAGGGTCCTTGCCCAACGACTAATGCCTTAAAAATTATGAAAATAGAGGGATTGCCAACTTAGGCAGAATAAGGGGATTAGATTTTGGGCTTTCTAAAGCAGTTATACCGAAACCAATGTACTAAAACCGCGTACTTAGGTTTTTAACTATTAAGGCAAAAGGTGTTGAAAAGATAAGTGGGACTTATAAAACAGCTCTTTAGGATTTTGTGGCTTAAACATTAACCATTTCACATTATAAATTATCACAATTAAAACCACAATTAAATCTTTTGATTAGTACAACATACGTTACCGAAAGGAATAGAAAAATGAAAATTCTGTATGGCCTAGCCACTTTATGCTTGTTGCTGCTTGCCTTCCAGCGATCTGGGAATTTGTCTACCTTCGAAATCAACCCCTTGCCACCGAAAGTACAAAACTTTGATTGGGTAAAGTTAGCTGACGATCAAGCACAGGATGGCCAAGAAACTAGTTCAGCCGATGGCAAAGCATTTTATTATCATTATGACATACAGACCGACACGCTTTGGTTTAAGCTTGAACTCTATAATGATGTAAGCGAAGATGCACCAGCTGTAAGCGTCGCAATAGATATTGATAAGGATCAAACTACAGGCATCGCCTGGTATGGCGCAAATTCAGAATTTATGTTTGAAAAAATGCTTTCGGTTGGTCCAATTAGCAGGGAAGATGAGATGTACAATGGCTATAATGGCGTCACCAATCAAGAAGGCGTCTCTGCCGGAGATTGGATTAATGAGAAGCAAGGGGTGCTTGCCTTTCATATAGATCGAGCAAGTAAGTCTTACTTCATTGGGGTGAGACGCTTAGATATCGCGCCTGGTTTGAAAAGCATGCACGTGATTGGTTCAGTGGGCAAAATGGAACGACGATATAGGAGAGGAAGGCTTCGCAACGATAGATTTATCCTCTATATTAGAATGACTGTGCATTTTCTTAAAATCTATCTCTAAGTACATATATTTGTGCTTCAGTTGTGCTTTTATTGTTCTTTTGAACTTTCACCGAAATTCTCTTGTACTCTTCGCCTTCAAATTCATCTAGTTCATCCCAATGATGATGGAGATTATCTGAGCAAAAAATAAATCCTTTGATAGTATCTCCCGCATCATCTAATACAATACCCGGATAGCCCATTTCGGCCCCCCAGCCTTGCTCCTTTAGGTGGCCCTTCACAGTGGCTTCTTCCCATGCACCACCTATGGCGGTGAGAATATGTTCATTGGGTTGGCCCCGCCCTAGAGTACCGTATACAAATAAACACTGGTTCACTTTACTTCTCCTTACAAGCATCCAAACGAGCTGCTCTCAAATTTGGTATCATTTTCACCTTAGAATTATGTGGTGGATTCAAATTTCAGGATTCGACGAGACATGGGTAGTCTCCCGTTGACGGCCATAACCCCGGAAAGGATCAGTCCGCAGCCTAAATACGCATTCCACGCTAGCTGTTCGTTCAAAACCAGAACCCCAAGTATGACCCCAAATACCGGCATCAGGTAAGTAACCATTGACAGATATGTTGCACCTGCCACTTCAATAATCTTGTAGTAAACCACAAATGCCAATGCTGTTCCAATAACAGCAAGTGCAACCAGCGAACCGACTGCTTGCAGTGAAGGCCACGAGAGCGAAAAAGGTCTTTCAAAATACAAAGCGAGCGGGATCATATAAATCGTTGCCATCAGAAGTTGTGCCGTCGGTGCAACCAGAGAGGGCAGGCTTTTCAGATATCTACGAACGTAAACCATAGCCAATCCGTAGCTGCAAGAAGAAAGCGTCACCGCCAGGATCCCGCGTGTTGATGCTTGAAAACCCGATTCAATCGCAGGCCAGATTAGGAATAGTAACCCCAGAAACCCCAGCAGCATTCCCGCAAACTTACTCCAGGACATGCGTTCGTCAGCAATGGCGTAATGAGCGATCAACATCGTAAACAGTGGCGTTGTTCCGCTTAGAACCGCCGCCACCGCGCTGTCAACATAAATCTCACCCCAACTTATCAGAGTAAAGGGGATGGCGTGTGCCAGAAGTCCCAGAGCGGCGAAATGCAGCCATAATCGCCCAAGATGCGGCAGACGCCCGCCACGCCAGCGCAGGAATAGAAATAGAAGAAGAGCTGCCAATCCTACCCGGACGGTTACCATCGTCAGTGGAGGGATTTCGGCAACCGCCACTTTGATGAAAAGAAATGAAGGGCCCCAGAGTGTGGCGAGAAAAAATAGTAAGAATAGATTTGAAGATGACATTCGCTACTCCTAATTACTTAGCTTAAAAAAGCATAGATTCAAAATAACTTGTATAAAAATCCATTTTTTAAATAAAGTAGTAACACCAATTTAGTAATCCTCACGAAATAGTGTTGGGTCCAATCGACCCAATGTCAAGACGAATAATTCCCATCAAAAATAAATAGAAAATTTCTCAATCAAACGACCCGAAACTTGCGGAGTTGCTCTTACCAACACGCATGAGCGGCAGCCTCTCAGTTGAATAGGTCCGCTCTTGATAGGCATTGACCTTGGTGCAAAGTGTTCCTCGGGTGAATGGATGCTCCCGTGAGCTATGTTGACATTCCTCAGTGTGAAAATCACGACCTATGTTAAATGCGTCAGGTTCATTGCTGGTTAGGGAAAGTCCTGTCCGGTTATTAATAGTGTCTTAATTTCAATTTGTTCATTTAGACTACGCTTTACAGGACAAGATGCTATTGCCCGTTCTAACTTTTTTAATAGTACGCTACTTAATTTTTCCGGGTAGAATATTTCCAAACGGATTGCTTTAATCATCTTTGGATTTTCAGATAAGGTTTTTTCTACTGACATTTTGATCTTTTTTGAATCATAGTCTTCACGCTCAAGAATATTATCGATTGAGGTAAGAATACAAGAGCCCAATGCGACAGAAACTAAATCAGTGGAGGAAAATGATCTTCCTATGCCACCGTACTTTGGAGGTAAATCCGTGATAATTTCTGCATTAGCCGTTTCATGCTTAATTATGCATCGCCCTTTATCACGTAATTGAATTGAAAATTTTGACAATTGAGTATTCCTTGTTATGTATTTTTTAATTCCTTAACAGCCTTAGTTCTTGACGACACAAAGGCACCAACAGAGCGGGTAATATCATTCTCAGTAGTTGCCCATGAACAGACACTTATTCGGATGACTTCTTTTCCATCCCAAATGGCCCCACCTACCCAACACTCACCAGACTTTTGGATATTCTGCATAGTCTGATTAGTTAACGCATCGGTATCACATGCAACAAGCACTTGATTGAAAACAACATTATTTAGAATATTAAAGCCCTCGGTTTTGAGTTCTTCTGCTATTTGCAATGCTCGTTGATGAAGACCGAAAACTAATTCATCGACTCCTGTTTTACCCAAATATTTCAAAGCTGCCCAAAGTTCGATACTTCTTGCAGGTCGCGACATTTCAGGCGTGTAAAGCATCCCGTCCCTATTTTGACTATAAGTAATATATGAACCTGAAGCATGTAAAGCATGTGTTAATGCTTCTTTGTCATCGCAAAGTATAATACCACTGTCATAGGGTGTATTGAGCGTCTTGTGTCCATCTACGGAGAAAGAATTAGCTTTTTCAATTCCTTTAGTAAAATGTCTTAATTTGCTAGATGCTGCCGCCCAAAGACCAAATGCACCATCAATGTGTACCCAAGCATTAGCTTGATTAGCTTCAATACAAATTTCTTCAAAAGAATCAAATGCTCCTGAACTCACATTCCCTGCTTGTAAAAACAATATTGTACTGCTATCTAGCTTAGGAATTTTGGCAGGGATAATTCTTCCTTCAGAGTCTGTTTCTACCCACTCAATGTTATCAGTACCAAATCCTAATAGGGCAACAGCCTTAACCACTGTTCCATGGGCCTGGCGCCCTGCAACTACTCTGACTTCAGGCGCACCACTAAATCCATTTTTATTAATATCCCAGTTATTGTTTTGAAAAATTCGATATCGTGCTGCAGCCAAACCGCAAAATATCGCAAGCGAAGAGCCGCTTACGAAGCCGGCTACCACTCTATCGGGCAAATCAAACAACTGTTTAAGCCATGACTCACATATTTCTTCAAGTTTTGATGCTAGTGGTGACATGACATAAAGCGCAGTGTTCTGATCCCAGAAATCTGATAACCAACGTGCGGCTAATGACGCTGGTATAACACCGCCGCTAACAAAACCAAAGTATCTTCCTCCTGTTTGTGCAACAGTGGCGGGAGAACCATAACGATTCAAGAATTCCAGTATTTCGGATGCATCACCCGTTGATTGAGGGATCTCTTCTGAAAATTTTTCCAAGTCAATAATTGCGTCATCGGTTGGAAATACATTTCTTCCACAAACCGTTTCAGCGTAATCAAAAGCATACTCTTGAACTTGTTTAAATATTGATTTTTGCTCCACCTCTCGAAGCATCTTGTCACGCAGATTCTTGGACATAAATTATCCTAAATTTCGGGTTTAAGCTTAGATTCATTTTTCTCGACAGCCATGACGTAGCCGTTGAAATTCATCACTGTAGCTATTTATGGCGAGTTAAGACCAGGATTGGTGCCGGAGCCGTTACGCTTGCTCATAAATACCTCACAATTAAATTAGTTAAGTGTTGCACTCAGGCTGATTGTAAAATTGCCTCTGCACGGTGTTTAGCTATAGAGACCGGCCTGAATTTGTAAGTCATGCGCTTGCCAATTCCTGGATAAAGTCGCTCTTGTAAGCCCATGGTGATTCTGGAAACCGGTGCAAGATCTCCTGCCAAGCTATGCTCAGATCTTTTTTCTGCCGCGTGCTTCGGTAACGGGCGATGCCTTGCCAGAAGAGTGCTTCAGGCACGACGCTGGTATCCACGAATCGCATCGTCAGAGTTGCAAAAATATTCTCAGCTGCGTCAGCCACC
Organism: uncultured Deferribacteres bacterium; assembly: GCA_964464595.1. Classification (GTDB taxonomy): domain Bacteria; phylum Zhuqueibacterota; class JdFR-76; order JdFR-76; family DREG01; genus JADFJB01. Next base: position 1,492 of record CAYXGW010000129.1, on the reverse strand, counting down.
CCGGCAGTAAGCGACGCGAGGCCACGCCCAAGCTCGAGCTCAGCCATGAATTCCCGGGGCGGATGGTAGCCGAGAATGAGTCTATACTCGATGCCCGATGGACCCAACACCAGGAAGAGTGGCGACCATGTCAGCTTGCGTGGGCGCAGGAGTTGGGCAACGCGTTTTGCGTCAATATGCTGCTCCAATTTAACACCCATGAAATGTTCCTGTAAGTATTCTTGTACATCTTCGTTCGGATACGTCACGCGATCCATTCGAGCGCATCCAAGTCAGGTATCCTCCCAGACATCGACCAGCACCAGTTTTCGCCTCTCTTTAGCAGCGGTCTGCGCTGCCTTCAACTCCTTAAACCAGAAATCTTTCATTTTACTTCTCCTTAATCTTTTGAATGACCTCAAAGCCTGGTTATTTCACCGAACCCTGAATACTCGTTCCTTCGGCAGCGGCCAATGCGAACGCTTATTCGTTATGCAACGACGCAATTTGCTTCCGTTTCAACTAGCCAATCTTCATTTGATAAAACCTTTAACTTCTACAAAAGTACATGCTGGTCTAATTTCACCAAAAACTTCACCGTGGGCTTTAGCTGCATCAGTCGCTATGGAGCACAGTGTAATATCGGTCAGGTGCAGCCGCCTTGTCAGGCATTAGATTCAATTTTACCTAAGAGCCACTGTAGCCCCGCTAGATGCTGTTGATCGTGACTACATAAGTAATGAACTAAACCTTTCATCGTAATTCGACCATAACCTTCAAAATATCCCACTCGTGCGAGTTGATTTTCGGTCAGGCTATCTATTAATTGCAAAGATTCGGTTCGCGCAGACCATATATCCTTAAATACTGACTCTGGGTCACAATTTTTATAATTTTTTCCCTGAACCAAACCATATCCATCAAGAGAATCCAGCGCTGGCTCTGTTTCGGCTAGCATCCGACGAAAACGGATATGGTAACCATCAATTTCCACATCTCGAACATGGCATATTTGCTCAATTGCACTAAACGACTCACTTGGAATACCTTCCCAAGACTCGGGAACCCATTGCCGTGAACATTCAGGAATCGCATAAAAAAACTGCTCGAGTCGGTCAGGAAATAATTTAAGAGCGGATATTGTTTTTAAATTCATATTCTTTCTCTATTTTAATGTTTAATTTTTAATGATTAACATAGTCAATATATGGAAAACCCTTCCATCATATCACCGTACTGACATGGATAATTTCTCACATATTGGGTTAATTCGTACTTACGGACTTGCACTTTTCACATTAGAATTGCAAAATATACGCACTTTTATTATATTAGTCACGCTAATAATATTAATGATTACCATGAGAAAAATTCATACATAATTCTGGAGCCCTATGGAAATTCGACATCTGAAACTTGTAAAAACAGTCGCTGAAGAGGGAAATCTCACCAATGCCAGCAAAAAGCTGTTTTTGTCCCAGTCGGCGCTCAGTCACCAGCTTCGTGAAATTGA
>CAYXGW010000128.1:0-15598 GCA_964464595.1 uncultured Deferribacteres bacterium | reverse complement strand
CACAAAATCCCTGTCCAAACTACGGTACTGGATCGCTTCACTTACATGCTGTGTCAGAATATGTTCCTCTCCTTCCAAATCTGCAATTGTCCGTGAAACTTTGAGAATCCTGTCATATGCCCGGGCAGAAAGTCCAAGTCGGGTAATTGCAATCTTGAGTAATTCTTTACTCGAAGGATTAATTTCACAATACTCACGAATCTCTCGGGATTGCATATGTGCGTTACAGAAAATTTTGGGTTCCGATTCAAACCGCTGTAGTTGAACTTTCCTGGCTTTCTTCACTCGCGTCCGAATTGCCTCGGACTTCTCTCCCAATTGCTTTGAAGCCAGGTCTTCATACGCAACTGCAGGAACTTCAACATGGATGTCAATGCGATCTAATAGCGGCCCTGAAACTTTAGCGCGGTAGCGCTGCACGACCAGAACAGTGCATGTACACTCGTGGGTGGGATCCGTTAAGTAGCCGCAAGGGCACGGATTCATCGCGGCTGCAAGCATAAAATTGGCAGGGTATGTGATACTAACCATGGCCCTGGAAATGGTAACACAACCATCTTCCAGCGGCTGCCGCATGACCTCAAGAACATTCTTCCTGAATTCCGGCAACTCATCCAAAAATAAGACACCATGATTTGCCAGGCTTACTTCTCCAGGATGTGGAATATGTCCACCTCCGATTAAACCTGCATCGCTGATTGTATGGTGAGGTGAGCGGTAAGGGCGTATTGCAACCAAAGCTGTATTTGCCGGTAACTTACCTAAGACCGAATAAATTTTAGTCGTCTCCAGCGCTTCTTCGACGGTTAAATCCGGTAGTATGGTGGGTAAACGCTTGGCAAGCATGGTCTTGCCGGAACCAGGTGGTCCAATCATTAAAATATTGTGCCCTCCTGCTGCGGCCACTTCCAGGGAACGCTTCGCTTGTTCTTGTCCTTTTACATCAGAAAAATCAAATGAATAAAATCGCTTACTGATGAATATTTTTTCCATATCCAGCTGAAAAGGTGGAATATCACTGTCTCCATTTAAGAAGGAAATGGCTTCCAGGAGATTGTTTACAGGTATGATTTCGATTCCCTCCACCATAGCAGCTTCACTTGCGTTAACCCTGGGAAGAATAATGCCTTTTTTCCCGACATCTCGTGCTGCCACTGAAATCGGTAAAGCTCCGCGAACGCTGCGCAGATTCCCATCCAATGAAAGTTCGCCCAAAAGCACATAATCAGTTAATTTGTCTGGCATAATCTTGCCTGATGCCGACAAAATGCCCAGGGCAATGGACAAATCCAACGATGAGCCTTCCTTCTTAATGTCCGCAGGCGCCAAATTTACGATAATTTTTTTTAACGGAAAGCGAAATTCACAATTTTTTATTGCAGCTTCTACCCGCTCTCGAGATTCTTTGACTGCACCATCCGGCAAACCAACAATTGCAAAATATGGCGCCTGGCCTTCTAAATGAACTTCAACGTCGATCACATAGGCATCAATCCCCAAAACCGCAGCACTTATAACTTTAGCAAGCATAATACCCCAGTTAACTTTATGAATTTATAAAGATTGAAATTAGAGACATTTAACCCCCTTCAAAAATTGATTGTTCGGAAAACTAATTATTTATAGACATCAACATTTATAACTTTGCTTGAAATAAATTTTCTTTCATCATTTGGTTTTCTTGTTCGTCATCTTCACAACTGGTATAAACGCAAGTTAAATGTAATTTATCTAATACTTGATCCAAAATGTCGCCCTGAGACAACTGTTTGTGGGTTTGACTCCCATATCATTTATTCTATCCGTCGAATGATATGATATCCCAACGATGTTTTTACAATACCCGAGGTTTCATTTATCTTAAGATTAAATGCCACGTCTTCAAATTCTTTTATCAGATCACCTCTACTAAAAGACCCAAGATCACCTAAATTTTTTTTCGCACCGGGATCAATCGAATATTCAGTCGCTAATTTACTAAAATCCTCACCTGCATTCACCTTGTCTAAAACGGATTGTGCCTCTGCCTGGGTCTTTAATAATATGTGAAAAGCGTGTATTTTATAACCCTGAACTGCAGACAAATCGGTAGTAATGGATGGTTTCCAAATATAACCTTCAATCTGGATTTTTACCCACTGTCCTTCTTCTGCAAGAACGTTTAGTTTTGTACCGCCAATCACAATAGCAATGATATCGCCTTTAGGCGCCAGGCGAATATTCTCTGATTTCACTTTGACATAATGCTGAGTTTGAGATTGCTGTGCATAAGAATTGATCATCAAAATTTGAAATAAAAATAACACGATCAACCACTTTTTCATTAAACTGCCTCCATTTTGCTTCAAATCTATAAAATTATACCTGTTTTGTATATATTATGTGATTTTTTATTTGTATTCCAGATAAATTATTCGGGGACACATGATATCAAATATCTAATTATTTTGGCAGGATTAATTTGAAATTTCCATTGTACTCATTTTCTTCATTGGAATTTCAATGCTTAAGTACTGCCCTTTATTAACCATCAGATGTTCAATTTTCGTTGATTTGTATCCATCTAACATGGCAAGGACTGAATATTTTCCTGGTAAAACCAAGCGATGAAAACGGCCATATTTTTGATCACATTTAGTTGGTTCTACAGCCGGCGAGAAATCCTGGTCCAATTGGATCATTGCTGGTAAAGGTTTTCGATTTTCAACATCATAAACATGGCCAACCAAGCTGCTGGACAATACTCGATCCAATAAATAACCCATCCCTTTTAATTGTGCAGAGATTAGTTCTTGGTGAGCCTCTTTAGAAGGGAAAAATTCTTTACCAATTTCAACGATTAAAGCAAGCGTTCGCCAATTTGCATAGAGCCAGTTTGCACTCTGACCAGATTGACCATTCAAATAAACTATATCATACTTTTTAGTCGATCTAAACCTTGAAAGATTCTGAGATAACCCGGCTGCCAAATCTCTGATAAAAACTTCGTCAGGTGGCTTCATTTCCAACGCCCAGGGGAACATCACAACTTCGCCAAAACTATGGTAGTCAATGGCTAATACGAATCGCTCTCTTTCAGCCAAATTCATGATGGCTTTTATCTCATTTTCCGAAGCCGGAGTTTTACCTCTGAAATACCAACTTTTGTTTTCTTTGCGTCCACCATTGGCCCAATTAAAATCATAATTGCGATTCAGGTCAACGCCATCAATTTCAGGTTCGAATACGCCATTATTGTTATTGTCACGCAAATTCTTTCGCCACCAGGGGAATTTATTATTTTCTGTAAGGACATAATCATAGCCATCCGGATTAACACAAGGCACAATCCAAATACTTAAGTGATTAAGCCAGTGTTTAACTTGATCTTTGTTTTTGTTATTCATCAGGTATCTGATCATCGCCAAACAAACTTGCGTCCCCATGGGTTCTCGAGCATGATGCCCCCCCATAAAAAGAATCGACGGTTCATCCTCATCTATCTCTACATTGCCGGAAATTTTAACAGCTTTTATCGGTTTATGATTAAATTGTGAATACCCAATCTTCTCTATTGTCATAATCTCCGGATGGATTGATGCCAATTCTTCTAATTGTTTTTGGATGTCATCATATGTTGGATAAAATGCATCGACTGTATCTTGCTGTTCGCTTTCAAAAAGTACAGCTGTTGGAATCCCAAGCCGATTTAGTTCTATCACATTCCTCACTTTTCCGGGAATCTCCAAATAATCCCAAACGTCTTGATCACTGGAAATAAACTTCATCTGACGCAATTGTTCAATATGGCTCTGATTTTGAGGAAAAATTCGAATTATTACACTATCCCGGGTTTTATTTTTATTCTGCCAACTCTGGAGGAATAAAAATATGCCTGTAAATACAAGGATACAGATAAATCCAACCATCAAATAATAATGTAAATTTGAACTGTGCTTAAAATAGGTATCTTGATTATCAATTGTATTCGTAGAAGAATTCATATCAGTGACGATTGGTTTATTTGGCGGGGTTAAACATGACACAAAAACTTTTTTATGATTTTATTCCGGGTCTGGCCAATTTTCTATTTCTTCTTTTAAATAATTCACAACTTCATCCTCGTTAAGCATTCTTTCTTTAACGCCTTTCTTAAAAACGAGAGCCGACCCTTTCCCAAAAGCAAGCCCTATATCCGCTTCACGTGCTTCACCGGGGCCATTCACGGCACATCCTAATATGGAAACTGTTAAGTTTTTATCCTTGTATTTCTCCAACTGCTTTTCAACTTTAGTGACGATGTCAACCAAGTCCACCTCAATTCGACCGCAGGTTGGACATGCAACAATATTAACTCCATAATTACGTATTCCAAGTGACTTCAGGATTTCATAACCAACTTTAACTTCTTCAACCACATCTTCCGTAAGTGAAACTCGAATGGTATCGCCAATCCCCTGGGATAAAAGCGTGCCGATTCCAATTGAAGATTTGATAGATCCTTTTTCCTTGAGACCGGCTTCAGTCACTCCTAAATGTAAAGGAAAATCCACTTTTTCAGAAAGCAATTGATAGCATTGAATCATGGTTGCAACATCGGAAGATTTTACGGAAATAACGATATCGTCGAAGCCGAAATCCTGGCAAATCTCAACATTCTTTATCGCACTTTCAACCATTGCTTCGGGAGTAGGATAGCCATATTTCTCGAGTAAGTCGCGTTCGACAGAGCCTGAATTCACACCAATCCGAATCGGAATACCACGTTCTTTAGCTGCCTTAAGTACAGCTCGAATTCGATCTACGGAACCAATATTACCCGGATTTAAGCGAATTTTATCAGCCCCGGCTTCGATCGCTCGCAATGCCATTCGATAGTTAAAATGGATGTCGGCAATCAATGGAGATTTTGTTCTTTTACGAATTTCAGCGAATCCATCTGCTGCTTCGTCATTCGGTACTGTTATCCGAATAATTTCACACCCGGCCTCTTCCATTCGTCTAATTTCCGCGACTATAGCTTCGACATCTTCTGTTTTTTTAGTTGTCATAGATTGAACGGAAATCGGAGCATCACCGCCAATTTTTATATCTCCAACGTTTACTTGCCTGGTTTTACGTCTTTCGATCACTGGTTTAATTCCAATCTTTATTTAGATTTCCGGGTATCAACAAATTGTCTTTTCATTCACTTAAAGTAAGTAAGTATAAATATAGACGGATATAAATTCAATAGAAAATAGTAATTATAAATAAAGAATAAGTAACATATTTTTGATGCATAACCCCCAATGCTGGCTTTACGCATATGACATAGCAACTTCTTAGAAAAAATCAGGGCAAAAAAAGCGAGAGGAAATATATCAAATACGGATAATAAAACTATAAGATGTTAGTGAATAGGCGTTCGCACTCAATCCAAGTTTTTGGGCTCTTCTCGTCTTTTTAAGTTACGATTTACCCTCAATATTCTAAAGCGTAAAACTCAAACATAAATGAGAAATACCTATTCTTAGAACTTTTCATCCCACTAATGTTATCAACAAATTTTCAAATATAACATTGATTTTGGACATATCAATTAGTATACTACATTCCAGTGAACGTGATTGCTTTTCACGAGAATGGATGGAGCGGGAACGGAAAAGCCCTGAAATAGGTTATTGTCACACTTCTACTCAGCGATATATAAATCGTCAACTAACGAACAAGGTGGAGGAGAGTAAAATGACGAAAAATATTTTATTTTTATTCATATTTTATTTTCTCAACATTACATCTGGAATTGCCCAACCAGAAATCATTTCAATTGTACCCAATTCCGGATATCCGGGAGAAACACTTAATGTAATTATCACGGGCACCTCAACAAATTTTATAAATGGCGTGTCAAGCGCTGATTTTGGTCCAGGCATAGAGGTACAGTCCTTCCAGGTCGCTAACAGGGAGATAGGCACAGCACTTATTATCATTAATAGTAACGCAGAATTTGGCTTAAGAAAGATAACCATTGCTACTAATAACGAAATAGTAAGTCGGGATGATGGTTTTGAAGTATTAGAACAGGGTACCGGCGTTACCGTTCGTCTGGAAGTTGTGCCGGTAGAAGTCTTGTTTCTGGCCGATTTTGATCCCACAAATATAGCTAACGCTCCCCTGCTATTTATCATAACTCTAGTAAATGATAATCTCGAACGCGATTTGAAGTTGCAAACACAAATTTTTTCTGAGCAATATGGTAATGTGGTAACAGCAACAAAGACACTCCCAGACGTGAAACCCAATAACATTCTCACCGTGAACAATCGAGAATTTGATGACTATGATACCTTTGGTGCCGGCGATGAATTGATCGATATTTCTACCAAAACAGGCATGCTGCCACCGGATACCTATACTTATGCCATCGAAGTATTGGATGAGCAAGGCAACCTAATTGCGGAAGACGAGGGTATCAATACTACCACAAACCCAACATCTGAACTTGAGCTAATCAGTCCTGGGGCGCCATTTGATCAAGCGCCGGCAACGATCAATAATAATTACCCCTTGTTTCAATGGTTTTCACAAGCCTCTTCTTTTAACTATGCGCTCTATGAGGTGAATCCAGGACAAACTTCGGCCGAAGATGTCGTCGAAAATCTCCCGGTATTTCAGGAGGAAAGATTAACAGCAAATTCCTTTTTATATCCCAATTATGCCGAAATTTTGCAGGTGGGTAAAACCTACGCATGGCAGGTGAAGGCCCATGTCACAAGCAATCAAGGCGACCAGCTCTTTCCCAGTGAAGTATTCTGGTTCACAGTGGGAGCTGATGGAGCAGCTATCGTTCCGATCGCAAGCATTGAAGTTAAGCCCACCGAAATCGAGCTATTTGTTGGAGAAACCTATCGGTTCACAGCGGATGCGTACAATGAAAACGATGAATTCATTTCATTTTCACCTGAATGGCGGGTCGTGCCTGCGGATGGCGGCACCATCGATGCGGCTGGATTTTTTATCGCGGGCCAGAAACCGATAACGGTTGCCGTCGTCGCCGAGTCTGGCGAGGTCGTGGATTACGCCACTGTAAGCATCAGATGGAAATACAAAATGTGGGATATGGAGAAATTCATGAAAGAGTTATTTGGGCTTCCGAAAAAAGATTAGTTGACCACATCATTTTTTTGACAGAATATGAGGAGAAGTGAGATGATCAAAGGAATTGTAATAATCTTAAGTGCATTGTCATTTAGTTCCATAAGCCTGGGCCAAAATATCCTATATGTAAGTAAACAAACCGGTGAGAAAACCACTTTCACTGGGACTAGCAGCTATGAGGCAGATGAATATGAATCCGGCCGGGCAAGCTTGTCAACTACCGGACCTATTACTGCAAGTGTTTCACCTGGTTTATCTCTTGACCGAGATCAAAGTAAAAAGAGGACAATTGTAAGTTCCCCATCTCTATCTATCGGCCGGGATCAAAGTAAAACCTGGACAGGAGAAGTTACAGTGGATGTTGCCGCCGCTCCCGCGCCGGGTTCATCGACCAGTGCAAGCGTTACTGGCAATTACACATTTACATATTATGATTATCACGGGCCGGGTCAAGATACAACTGTTACTGGCTTTGCAAGGTTGCATTTCACCATTTACAGCATCAAAGTTGATATTCTTGATATAACTTGCCTGTGCATAGGTGAGCCTACACAAATAACTGCTCAAAGTTATCAGGCTGGCGGCAGTTATCAATGGTCTGTAATTAGTGGAAATGTCACGCTGCAAAATAGTAATCAATCAATAGTCACTGCTACAGGAAACAGCGCAGGTGAAGCCAAACTAGAAGTAACCTATTATTTTGGGCTAGTAACAACTAGTGATACGCTTACTCTACCCATTATTGATATAGAGATAACTACCACCGAGAACCTGGAAATCGTCCAGGAAGCGCCTTTCGAAATTGCTCTCACTGCCTCGATCATTCCAAATAGTCGCACCATCGGCTGGAAGGTGGCGGGTCCAGGAAAATATTTCATAACTTGGACAGCCACTCAAACAGGAGGCAATTCTATCATTACGATTAAACTCAAACATCCTGTTCCTCAAGCTTGGGTCTTTGATAGTGTTATTGAAGTCACGGCATTCGATGAAGATTGTACTAATTGTATTTACGCAGATTATATCCCTTGTATTGATTGTCCTTATTTTATTGACAGGGTATCTGTAGACTTGATAAAATTCAAAAGAAATGGTATGACTGCACCTGGTTCTTTACCAGTATGTATAACTCTACCTAGGAATGAATTCCAAATCGGGCATATTTTCAATGGTAACTACGAGGGAGATCGTAACCTTATTGCGGAAGTCTCTGATGTAATTGACAATAATGATGAACAAAAATCACCAACTGATATTCAATCTGCGAGTCTTATGCTGTATTACAGGTCTGAATATGATGAGGCAAGGGGATTCTATTTTGTGCCAGACACAATTAAATATAGCGGATATATTTCAGTATCGGGGAGAAGAATTTGGCGATGGTTTCAAATTTCTGCTGTGGGTATTGCAGGTGGCGTAAGCGCCGGCGTAAATGGTGATGGGATAGAATTGAATAACAATACAGCAGGAGTTCGAAATAGTGGGTTCCCGGACTTTGTGACGCTAGACATCAATAACGTAGGTGGCAGTGCAGGTGAGAATGGAGGATTACCTGTTTCTCTAACACTAAGGGGTCTCAAACAATTCAATGAAAGAGCTCTGCCAAGTGGCATATACGTTCTTGCAGAAAGTGGTGACCACCAAGCTAAACAACAAATTAACATTAATAAACTTTTGAATATTGCAGCAGGTGTATACCTGGAAGACCTAAAAGGCTATGGTTGGATTCTTAATGCTAATTCGCAAATTATTGCTTATCCGCCTCAAGATCCAAGAATCTGTTTTAAGCCAGAAACTGTTATGGTTATTGATTATTGATTTATATGTGAGGTTAGTTGAGGAAAGAAAATGCAGTCAAAAAAAGGAGTACCCCATGCTTTCAAAAATTATCTATATTGTTACACTTTTACTTTTTCTTTGGGATCCTTCAACTATACAGGCTCAATTAAATAAGGATAATTCATCGATATTGGCAGATCGTGTGATTCAAGAGCTTCAAGGAAAGATTCCGGAATACCATTTGCCAGTGTATAGAGATTTTACGCTGCAAACTATTTCAGCGTTATCTAATATCAAGACCATCCAAGAAATTGAACGGGGTATAATCGTTCGTTCGATAGTTACTTTCGCCCTGGATCAGAATAGGCATGCCTCGATCAACGCGGACGGATTGAGGCAACGTTTAGAAGCATTTATAGAGCGACACAAAGCAAGTTTAGAAGCTGTGACATCCGATATGCTTAGAAAAGACTGGCGGGAGACGCGCAAGAACCTCCAAACAGATATCGAAGCCGTTGGCCAGTTATTACACGCTTTTTTTACAAACCATCCAGTGGTGATACTCGATATCAATGTAAATCTTGCTGTTGCAACCTTCATTGATAGCCTTTCGCAAGAGGATCCTTCAAAAGAAAAAATGAAAGGATCTAATCAACAAATCGCAACTGATCATACAAGCAAACTCTTTTTCGGGCTATACGATAGGCTAATTAGTGAACGTATGACTTCGGCATCCGATTTTGTTGATTCAATCTTTTTAATACACCAGTTGAAATATCAAAGACCGCTTTCTGAAAACGAGAAGCAAGCTATCAAAAAATACCTTGAAAATATGTTCCTTTACGATCGAATTGTTGTATTGTCATCTATAAGTGAAATCTACCAGCTTATTGTGAATGTAACGGATAGGATTTTCGACCATGAACTTCCCGCCACACCAGACATTGAGACCAGAGAAAAGGTGGTAGCGGAGGCTTTCGATAGACTTTCAAGATTTGTGAGCATTGGTCAAGTACATCCTGTTACATTCGGTGGAAAGGTCCCTCAAGAGATTCGCTATGGGGCGCGATTTGGATTCAAGCTCAAACCGAAACCTGATCCTGCAACGTTAGCCACACAAATCATGGAAATGGAAAACATGGAACAAATTGTGAACTTCTGGTTTTCTACGATCTCACGAATACTTGATGTAAAAGACGCCCTATCAGAAAAGCTGTTGTGGGAGTTCTTCGAAAAGTGGAAGATGAAGATATTCTCATCAGAAGAATTCTTCGGTAATAAGACAATGCCACAATTGTCCTTGTCCACAATAGAGAATCGTCTCCTTGAACTTATTCGAAGAGATCGGAAAGAAAACGCAATATTCATTCACAAAGACCAACCGCTAAGAGACCGAATAAAGGAATATGAGCAATTCCTGTGGGGACAAGAAGTCGTGCCACTCGATTCTTCATACATGCAAGTGATTCAGGAGCTTCAGAAGTGGCTAGATACAACGTACGGGATGTCTGTAACGCAGGAGGACATCCTGGCCGAGGCTTATAGGGTAAGGACGGTCTCCCTGTTTGATTTCCTGGCTAAGGACATCGAGGCCCGGGACTCTACAATCAGTGTTGTTGAACTTAGCCGATTAATTTATGGAGCGATTAGGAAATTTGAGCAAATCGGAGCGTTCAGGGTTGAAAAGGCTATCCCTCAAGATAGTATTAACAAGCTCTCCACCGTTGAACAGGCTTTTTACACATACTTACGTGCGACAAAGCAGCAAAACCCAGTTCTCAAAGATTTTGACGAGAAGTTTTCCGAGCAAGTCCTTTGGGATAAATATAGAGCATACATTGTGCTCGGCAGAGCCGAAAATGAACAGACAGCCTATGATTCGGTAGTGAATGAAATAAAGGAACAACTAAACAAATCTAGATAGGAGTTCCATGGCCGATGAAAGACCAAGGTTCCAATTCTGATTTCTTTGGCATCAAAATTGGGCAGTCATTGAGATTCATGATGAAGTTTCTTGCAAGAAAAAATCAAAATACAATTTCAAAGATAATAATGCAGATTCTATTCATTGTTTGTCTTTTCAGCATTTTTCCTTACTACATTTATGCTCAGGATAATGACTGGATCATTCTAAATCCCCAGCCAGATTCCAAAATAAAAAAGGGCGAATTATTCATTGCGGTCTCGTTGAATCCAGACATCGCTTTTAAAAAGCAGTCGGTTTCCATTTTCCTTGACGGAGAAAACTTGACTGAGCAGGCAAAAATATCCCAAGGAAAAATTACCTTGCTGTATTTGCGTACTCTTAAAAGCGGCAGCCACCAAATTGAAATTACAGCAAAAGATGCCACCGGCCGTGAGATGCCAAAATTAAGTTGGACTTTTGTGGTAGAGGGAAATGGCGTCTTGCCCGTACCTGCTACTACACTTACAGAAGAGTCGATAACCGGAAATGGTGTTGAATTCTCCGGCAACTCGACCCTCAATTCCAGAAACCAAACTATTTCAGGCGCTGGTTTGGGCCTACGTCAGGAACCTTCCAAAACCAATACTTTTAGATTTTCTGGGCAGGCCAAATTCAGGTCATTCACATTTCCCATAAAAATTGTTGCAACCAGCGATGAAAACAGCACTAGCCAGCCACGTAATCGATTGCAAATAGGCGTACAATCGAAATTTCTGGATGTTTATTATGGAAGCAATAATGCCAAATTGGAAAAACTTATTTTAAACGGAGCACGATTAAGTGGTTGGCAAGGAAATTTACATTTTGGCTTATTCCATCTGAATCTTGTCCATGGAGATATACGTCGCGGCATTAATGGACAATCAAATACTTACCAGGTCGAGTCCGGCTTGCCACCACCCAATTTGAGACCCGATTCAACATTTGTTTCCGGCGGAACGTTTAAGAGAAAAATTTCAGCTTTAAGGCTATCTTTGGGAAATGCAAGAAAATTCCTGGTTGGTTTTACAGGCTTACTGGCCAAAGACGATACTTCTTCAATAAAGTTTGGCGAGGCTCCAAAAAATAACATTGTGGCAGGCGCCGATTTGGCATTCAATATTAAACGTAACCTTTTCAAATTCAAAAGTGGAGCCGCAATGAGCCTGACCATAAATGATGTCTCCAGGGGACATTCCACAAAAGCAGAAATCGATTCGTTATTTGATACAGATATTCCATTTGATCCGCAGAATTACGAGATCATTATATTGAATGTCTCAATTATTCCCATAGATATAAGGGATCTGTCTTCCCTGGCCTGGTATGTCAACGGCCGCTTGAATATTTTCTCTCATTCATTTATTGCTGAATACAAATCCATCGGAGCGGCTTATATTTCCCTGGGGAACCCATTTTTACGAAACGATCGTCGAAGCCTTACCCTTGCCGATAGATTTCATATATATCAAAGAAAATTGCTCGTGTCACTACGTTATCAGCGATATGAGGATAATTTATCGGATAATCAATTTTCTACCAGGAATTCAAATGTACTTTCAACGAATATTGTCCTGGCACCAGATAGAAACTGGCCGCGATTGAACCTGGGTTTCCGAACGCATCAAAGAAATAGCGATGGGGATGTGTCTGGTAGAGGGAGAACAGATGATGCGGTTAACACAATTTCATTTGGCGGAAACTATAACTTTCGTGCACTTAGGCTTAAACATGGAATCAATTTCTTTTTTACCAGAACGGAAAGAAACGACAATATCCATCCGGAGGGTGAAAATTTATTAAATACTCTATCATTGAGTCTCAATGAGCAATTGAACATACCACTAAATATAAACTTACAATTTGTCAATTTGAACATTAAATCAGATACTCGCGGTACTCTACAATCCCAAAAAACAGTTGCTGGGAATTTTAATTATCGCTTTCGGTCTGGGAGATGGAACCTCTCTTTCGGTTTAAGAAACACCTCTTCATCCAAAACAACTTTTTCACCTAAATCCAACCGATTTTCTGTTGATTTTAAAAGTAGTTACAAAATTATGCTTGATATGTCATTCGAGTTAGCTCTGGGTTTCTCATCCTATGATGAAAATGGTAATTCTGATAGAAATTATAGTGAAACATTTTTTGTAATAAGACACTTATATGGATTTAATCATTGATGAAAATTCCAACCTGAGTCAATTGGAATATGAATCATAACCAATTCAAAAATGTTTTCAAATATAAGCACCTTTTACTTTCACTTTTTTTAAAACCATTTTTATCCAACCACATTTGAAACATGGCCACAATCTAAAAAATAATCTATTCATTCAAATATCCAACCAAAGTCAAGAAAATCATTGATTTTGGATTTCTCAACTAGTATCATCCAATATCGTAGAACCGAAAATATCTCCTGACTTCGATTTAATCGATGCTAGAAGGCGGTTGGCAATCTTGAAAAAGCTGGTCAGCCAAACCGTTTCCCATTAATTTTGAAATATATTCTGAGTTAGTATTAACCCACAACAAAAAAAGAGAACAATGTTAAAAGTCGACGAGTTTGAAAGTGCTTTTCGTTCAGCGATAAAAGAAACCTATCAGCATCAGGATATAAAGATTAAATCCGTATTTTTAGTCACCGATTTAGATACGGAGGCTGCAGAATTTTTATTGAACCAGGTGAAAGATTTTTGTCATAATCTTGGCCAACGTCAAAGTATAGATTGGAACACCGCTAACGGGAATGACTTTAAATCTGCAGAAGACCTGCTTGAATTAGTTAACCGCTCCTCGCTGGATCTGATCGTTACTTATCGTAATTTACATAGTGAAACCTGGCTCCACCCTTTTAGCCTCGGTGAGCACCTGGACGTTATGCTACAAAAGACTAAAATACCGGTCCTTGTTATTCCTCACCCCAAAGCGGGTTATGCTCGCGATAGTGCTTTAGATAATTGTAGTTCAGTGATGGTAGTAACCGATCACATGGTCAATGACCATCATCTGGTGCAATACGGGCTAGCTTTTCTCGATGAGTCGGGCAGTTTTTACTTATCCCATATCGAAGACCAGATTTATTTTGACCGCGTGATTGATGCTATTGGTAAAATTCCAACGATTGATACGGAAGACGCCAAACAAAAACTTGGCCGGCAATTGCTGAAGGGGCCAACTGAATACATCCAATCGGTAAATACTGAATTGGTTAAATTAAACCGTTCGATTGAAGTAAAGCCCATTGTGGAATTCGGCCACCAATTGAAAGACTACTTAAAACACATTGATAAAAAAAAGGTCGACCTGTTGGTTATCAATACCAAGGACGGTGACCAAATGGCGATGCATGGCCTGGCTTATCCTTTAGCCGTTGAAGTTCGGCAAATTCCTCTTTTGATGCTGTAAGGAAGCGAAAGATGATAACAGAAACTTTAACAGCGATTGCCGAACAAGCCACTCATCCGGTTTCCAATTCCACTACCCTACTCTTTACCGCGCTGTTGATTTTAATGATCGTTAGCCTGGCATTAGAAGAAAAAATTCACGCCAAAAAATCTCTCATTGTAGGCGTCTTTGCCGTTATCGCCCTTCTTGCGGGTGGTTTCATGCATATTTTGCCTTTCGGCCATGTGATCATTCCAGGTGGTCATCAAATAGAAATGCCCGTGTATATCCCCGCAGTGGACTGGGGTGTCATTGCCATTATAGTCGGCTCCAGTTTATTTGTTGATGTGACTTCTAAGTCAGGGCTTTTTACCTGGATTGCGGTTAAACTCACTAAAGCGTCAAATGGGGAGCCGGTCAATTTACTTTGGTATTACGGCATTATGACAGTGCTTTTTTCTGCTGTGTTGAACAACGTAACGGCGATGATCATTGTCGGCTCGCTGACTGGTGTATCATTAAGAAAACTAAACAGAATGGACAAACTTCTTGGCTTTTTGTTGATTGAGGGTTTACTCACTAATATTGGTGGTTTGCTCACCTTAATTTCTTCGGTGCCAAATATCATCGTCGGTAATACTGCCGGTATTTCATTTGTAGCCTTTTTTATTAAAGCATCGCCTTATGTGGTGATCGCAACCGGCATTACTATATTCATGGGTGCTAAATTATTTGGCATTCAAAAGTTGGGATCAGAAGACGAACGAATCGAAGCCAAATCCTTAGTAGGAAGTTTTGATGAAAACGATGGCATCGAGTCTAAGCGCTTTTTCTATTTTGCAACCATTATGTTGTTTGCGTTTATCGGTGTAATCGCCACCACATCCATTTTACCAACGGTGTCGGATTTAGGCATGGGTTTTGTCGCTTTGGCTTTTGCCGGGGTAATGATGATTCGTTTTAAGTCCGAAGTGGATCAATTTTATAAAGCAATCGATTGGGATCTAATAGTTTTCTTTATGGCGCTCTTTGTAGTGATTGCAGTGATGGAGCACGCGCAAGTACTCAATCTAATCGGGAAAGGCATTACATTCATTATCGGCACAGAAGAGAGCCAGTTTGGGACAGGCATGTTGCTGGCTGTATCGGCAGCCATCAGCTCTGTAACGGACAATATTCCATTAGCAGCCATGCTTGCCAAAATCTTACAAAGTAACGGTACAGCGGGAGATTCTACACTTTGGTGGTCCGTCATTTTTGGCGCTAATTTGGGCGGTAATTTAACACCTATTGGTAGCGCCTCGACCTTAGTGGCTGTGACTATTATGCATAAATATAAATTGCACATGTCATTCCTTGGTTTTA
>CAYXGW010000127.1:0-16044 GCA_964464595.1 uncultured Deferribacteres bacterium | reverse complement strand
TTATCTTGTTCCTATGTCTTTTTTCCAATTCTATTCTGCGACAGCCTGCACGACGAGATTTTCTTCCCCTCTCAAGAGGGGAATTATTATTTACATTGAGATGCTAAAAATGATTACTATTCATTAATTATCAGTATGAAAGTTCCGTTGAGAAATTTATCGTAGATTATTTTATTGAAATAATGAAAAGTAAAAGGAATTCCAGAGTCCCCTCTTGATAGGGGATTTAGGGGTGTGTGATTTTAATTGTTAAAAACCGTTTAACTCATATTAAAACGTAGAATTATACCAATTTAAGTGAAGGATTAAATTTTTATCCAAACACATTTTAAAACTAGAACAACTAAATTACCACAACCTCACTCATATCGAAGCGACCGGACCGGGTTTGTCATTGCAGCTTTTAACGACTGAAAAGATATGGTCAACCACATAATCAGTATAGCTCCGATGGCCGTATATAAAAATACACTCCAATGAATATCGATTCGGTAAGCAAAGGATTGCAGCCAACGGTTCATTCCAAGAAACCCTGCAGGGGCTGCCAGCATAGTTGCAATCAATAATAATTTTGTAAAACTTTTACTAAGCAATAAAACAATACTTGTGGCTGTGGCGCCGACGATCTTGCGGATTCCGATCTCTTTGGTTCGCTGTTGCGCAGTATAAGAGGCAAGACCAAAAAGTCCAAGACAGGATATAAATATTGCCAGCAGAGAAAATGTCATAAATACTTCCCCGAATCGCTCTTCGGATTGATATTGCCGTTTAAAGTCATCGTCCAAAAAGAAGTACTCAAATGGTCGATTGGGAATCATCCTTTTCCAGGTTAAAGAGATATTTGAAATCGTTTCCGGTAAATTGGATGTATTCAATTTAATTGAGATATAGCCAAACCAACTTGGCCAGACAGTCATAACTAAAGGCTCAAGCTCGTTTTGTAACCCCTCAAAATGAAAATCATTGACTACGCCAATGACAACGCCTTCCGTATTCATACGAAAGCGTTTACCGATGATTTCTTCAGGCTTAAACCCCATTTCTGATACGGCTGTCGTATTGAGAACAAAAGTTTCTCCAAGATTTGCCGCTATATCAACTGAAAAGTCACGACCTGCAACAATCTCCAGATTGTAGGTTTCTGCAAAGTCGGGATCGGCGATTAGCGCATTAATTCCCCGGCTCTCATCGATGGGCAATCCTTCAATCCAATAACTCATTCCTGTAAACATGCGGCCGGGCACATCCCCTGATGCAGTAACATACTTAACAGCTTCAAGACGTAACAATTCGGTTTTTAAAGTTTCATATTTATTTTGAACAGCCTGATCCCAATTAAATGGCAAGACAAGCATCTGTTCATTGTCGAAACCCAGGTTGCGATTGCGTAAATATTCGACTTGTTGAAATGCAATGATTGTACTTGATGCGATTAAAATAGAGAGTGAAAACTGGAACACAACCAACCCTTTTCTCATTGCCAGAGTAAAATCTTGCCTGCCAACAGATATTGTCCCTTTCAATACTTTTATGGGTTGATATGCAGAAAGCATAAATGCAGGATACATTCCAGCAAAGATTCCAATAACTATCGACAGCAATATGGTTGCGGGCAGATACCACCAGTGAGTTACAAGGTCCAATTCCAGGGCGCTCCCCGAAAAATTGTTGAACCATGGTATAGCGAAAACGATCGTCAGCCAGGCGATCCCCAGGGCAATCACGCTTAAGATAATCGTTTCACTTAAGAACTGGAGTACGAGCTGGCTTTTTCCTGCGCCAACAACTTTACGAATACCCACTTCGCGTGCACGGCGAACTGAACGAGCGGTTTCCAGATTGATGAAATTAATACATGAGATAATCAAAATAAAGAATGCTACGGCTAAGAAGATGTAAATGTACATCAAGCTGCCGTTTGGGGCCAATTCCTGCCGTAAATCTGAGTGCAGGCGAATATCCGTTAAAGGCTGTAATGCAATGCTATATTTTGTACCTGAATTCGATTGATCTCCGATATAGCGTTCCAGGTATGCCGGAAATTGTGATTCTACTCGTTTTGCAGATTCTTGTGAAGTAAGTAATGCATAAGTGTAAAAAGTACCGGAAGTCCAGAGTTCATCGAGGATCCGGCCGCGACCAGCCTGAATATTTTGATAAGTCTTAAATGAAAGAAGAATTTCAAACTGAAGATGAGATTGGGAAGGCGGATTTGCTGCCACACCTGTGATCGTAAAATAAAGTGTGTCCGCCATTACAATGGTTTTCCCAATAGGATCATCCTGCCCAAAGTATCTTTGCGCAGTTGATTCGGTTAATACGGCGGTATTCGCATCTCTGAGAGCCGTTTTTGGATTGCCCTTTGTTAAAGGAAATGTGAAGATGTCAAAAATTGAATTCTCGGCAAAGAACATCTTATCTTCGTTAAAAGATTTATCTTGAAAACGTATCGCCCCGTTATAGCGCTGAAAGCGAATAGTTCGTTCAACTTCGGAAAACTCATTAAGAAGTGTTGGAGCAATTGCCGGATTAGATCTTGCGTATGAACGTGTGCTGTTTTCATCCTGGCGGTGGGATGTTATGCGGAAAATCCGGTCTGCATGACTATGAAATTGATCATATTGAAATTCATTGTAAATGTAAAACATGATCAGAAGAAAACACGTCAAACCTACTGCCAAACCAACAACATTAATCACGGAATAAGTTAGATTTAAACGAAGATTCCGTAACGCAGTTTTGAGACAACTTTTTAGCATAATTTGACCTTTCAATTATGTTAAAAGGATTCAAATGGCTGATCAATTAAATAAATCATAAGCTAAAGATACTTATATTAGATTTTAATAATTTCTTAATTACGGACGTTGGTAATGAATGTTTTTGTCCATAAATTAAATTGAGGGGAATTGATTCATTGTTTTATTCACCTTCCTTATTATCGTGGGTTTACTGGTGCAAAGTTCTTATATTCAATTCCCATGCTAACAGCTAAATTGGGAAATCCTTTATGACTTTATTGAAAAATGGCAAATTCAGGTTTTTTGTGGGGTTGTTGATTACACTAACGATCATTGTTTTAAGTATATCCTGCACAAAAACAAAATCTAATAAGTCGCAAGATAAAACCCGGAAAGGCAATACAATCGCTATGTTCGTAAAAGAAGAATTGGCAAAGGGAAAAAAACCAAATCGTTTAATTGACGAGAAAAGTCCCTATTTGCTTCAACACGCATTTAATCCGGTGGATTGGTACCCCTGGGGAGAAGAGGCGTTTGAAAAAGCGCGTCGAGAAGATAAACCGATTTTTGTTTCAATTGGCTATTCAACCTGCCATTGGTGCCATGTGATGGAGCGGGAGTCGTTTGAGAATGCGGATATTGCCGCGATTATGAATAAGTACTTTGTAAGTATAAAGATTGACCGCGAAGAAAGACCGGATGTTGACCGGGTTTACATGGCGGCAACACAAGCGATGACTGGTGGGGGAGGCTGGCCAATGTCAGTCTTTTTAACCCATGATCTCAAGCCCTTTTACACCGGTACTTATTTCCCGCCGGATTCCCGCTATGGCCGTCCCGGATTTCCGGATTTGTTGGAAAGTATCCATAAAGCCTGGGTTGAGAAGCGTGACCAATTGAAGGAATCGGCAGAGAAGATAACGGAATATCTGCAAAAAAATGCGGATATCGAAGCTAGTGAATCTACCCTTAGCGAGAGTTTACTGCAAACGGCCTATGGCCAAATCGCCAATAGCTATGATGGCCAGCATGGCGGATTTGGCGGCGCTCCTAAATTTCCACGGCCGGTGATATTCAATTTTTTATTGAGATACCATAAACGAGCTAACGAACAAAAAGCCCTGGATATGACCCTGGCTACCTTACGCAAAATGGCCGGAGGCGGAATGAACGACCAGCTTGGCGGCGGCTTTCATCGTTATTCGGTCGATGGCCAGTGGCGCGTTCCCCATTTTGAAAAAATGTTGTATGACCAGGCTCAGCTGGTTGTCTCCTTTCTTGAGGCTTATCAATTGAGTAATGATATTTTCTACGGCGATGTAGCCCGTGATATTCTTGATTATGTAGTGCGGGACATGACCGACAGCAAAGGTGGATTTCATTCCGCCGAAGACGCCGATAGCCCATTAAAAGAGAATCCGGAAGAGGAAGCGGAAGGTGCATTTTATGTATGGTCAAAAGCTGAAATTGAAACGATTCTTGGCAAGGACAAAGCTGAGATATTCAATACATATTATGGTGTTGAAGAAGGAGGCAATGCCCTTTCGGATCCCCAGGAAGAATTTGTTGGAAAGAATATCCTTTATGTCAATAAGAGTATTGAAGATATTGCTAAACAATTCAACCAGACTGCGGAAAAAATCAACAACTCATTGAGAGAGTCGCGGCAAACTTTATTTGCAATTCGAGATGAACGTCCTCGTCCGCACCTGGATGACAAGGTTATAACTGCCTGGAATGGCTTGATGATCGGCGCATTTGCGAAAGGCTACCAGGTATTGGGTGAAACCCGATATCTCGACGCCGCCAAAGCATCGGCAGGATTTATTCTTTCGGATTTATATGACTCAAAGAAGAAAACATTACTCAGACGTTATCGCGATGGCGAAGCCGGCCTGGAAGCCCACCTGGAAGATTATGCCTTTTTTGTGCAGGGATTGTTGGATCTGTATGAAGCATCTCTGGAAATAAACTGGCTGACCCATGCTATCGACTTGACCACCAAACAGATTAATTTGTTCTGGGACACAGAGAATAATGGATTTTACGATACTTCCGGCAATGATAAGACCGTTCTGCTGCGCACGAAAGATAATTATGACGGCGCCGAACCGTCTGGTAATTCCATTGCCGCAATGAATTTGTTACGTCTTGCCCAAATGACCGACAATGAAGATTGGTATAATAAAGCAAAACAGACTTTAGCTGCATTTTCCGGTCGATTGCAGCAAATTCCATCCGCAATGCCGCAGATGATCGCAGCTTTCGATTATCAATTGGGCAAGCCCAAACAGATCATCATTGCCGGTAAACCGGATGCAGCTGATACCAAAGAAATGCTGAATGAAGTCTTCAAACGCTTTATACCCAACAAAATCATTCTGCTTGCTGATGGTGGAAAAGGACAAAAGACACTTGCCAAACACCTGTCTTTTATCGAGAGTGTAGCCATGATCGATGGCAAAGCTACCGCCTACATTTGTGAGAATTATGTCTGCCAATTACCGACATCGGATTTGAAAGTTATGGTTGGTATGTTGGAATAGTAAAAATCACCGAGAATATTGTGAGTTATCCCGATCAGAATATTTTAAAATGGTTCGGGTGATAAAATGATAAACAGGCTTAAAGATTTTTGCCCATATTCGAGAGGGGAGAGTTTTTTGAGCTAATAGAATCTTTTCCTCCTCTGTTAATGTTTCGGGAGAGTAGCGTGCTTTTTGCTTTAGTAAATGACGGCGATCTTCTTTTGCGCAGATTCTAAAGATTTTTCCTTTTTTTGGGAAATAACAGGCAAGTTGGAAATCAATAATGGCTGGATCGTTTTCTTCTGTAACCAGCCAATTCTCCGGCTTTTCAATATCGTTATGAACAATGCCGCAGGCGTGCAGGCTGTCCAAAAGCTTTTTCGCACTTTCGTAATAGTTATCTTCTTTAATCATACTCTTGTTTAGCGGTTTCCCTGCAATATAACTCCGAACTTGAAATCCTTTTTCATGATATAACAAACGGGGAAGATTGTCCTGCTTTAAGTGTTCAATAATTTTTAGGATTTTTCGTTCCCGGTAAGCCAAATAGGAAGCTATAGGCCAAGCAAATAATTTTGAACTACCATAATTTCTAACGATTACCAAGTTATTATTGCTAATACTGGCAAGTTCGATCGTCCCGAAAATATCTATTTTTAACACTTCAACAGGTTTTAATTTTGTCACCCCAATTTCATGTATATCTATAACTAATTCCATGAACTACTTTCATATTAAAAGTAAGGGTCCCCAGGTAAATTTAGAATTGAGTTAATGTATGTGAGAATTAAAGGCTTTTCAATAAGTATTTAATTACTATACAATTAGTATGGGTTGGAAAAAAATATAAATACCCTCAAATATCTTGGTATTGAAAAAGAGTAATCGTTTTTGTACCATTCATAATAAGTTTGGTTAATTGATATTTGTTTTTGAAATTAATCACTGGGTATTATGGGTTTTAATATTCGATTCTAATTTGGAGGATACATGCTTGAAATCTTACAGGGCTGGCTAGAAGGTCAGGGATTAAATGTTTATGCTGCAGATATTTTGTCGAGGAGTTTAATTTTAGTCTTGATCATTGTCTTAAGCGTGATTGCTGGTTTGCTGGCGAAACGCTTTATCGTGAAAGGAATAACCAAAGTTATTTCGCTCACTGCAACACAATGGGATGATATGATCCTGAGAAAAAAAGTGTTGAATAGACTTGCTTACCTGGCGCCTGCCGTCGTCATTTACAATTCAGTTTCAATCCCTCTGGCAGGTTATGATGGGGTAATTTCTGTGATTAGCGGGGTAGTTTTAATCTACATGATTGCAATTGGCATACTGGAACTCGATTCTTTTCTGGATGCCTTCCTTGATATTTATCGAACATTTGAGATTTCAAAAGAGATTCCTATAAAGGGCTTTATCCAGGTTATTAAAATAATATTATATTTTGTCGGAGGTATATTCATCATTTCTATTTTGCTGAACAAAACACCTGTTATTTTATTTAGTGGCTTAGGTGCTCTTACAGCAGTATTGATGTTTATTTTTAAGGATGCCATTTTGGGTTTTGTTGCCGGAATACAATTAACGGCGAATCGAATGATTGCCAATGGTGACTGGATTGAAATGCCAAAATATGGAGCCGATGGTGATGTTGTCGAAGTTACCTTAACGACTGTTAAAGTTCAAAATTGGGATAAAACGATAACCACTATTCCCACATATGCATTAATTAGCGAATCTTTTAAAAACTGGCGCGGTATGTCTGATTCTGGGGGTAGAAGGATCAAACGATCCATTAATATTGATATGAACACTATTCAATTTTGTTCAGAAGAAATGCTGGATCGATTTAGCAGGATTCAGTATATCTCCGGTTACATCGAAAAAAAGAAACTGGAGTTGCAAGAATTTAATAAGTTGGAACAAGTTGATAATTCCAGCCTTGTGAATGGCAGGAGAATGACCAACATTGGAACATTTCGTGCCTACGTCGAAGCTTATTTAAAAAACCACCCGATGATCAACCAGGAAATGACATTTTTGGTAAGGCAGCTTCCTCTAACCGAACATGGCTTGCCCATCCAAATTTATGTGTTCAGTAAAGACAAAGTCTGGGCGAATTATGAAAGTATTCAGGCAAATATCTTCGATCATATTTTAGCAGTTTTGCCGGAATTTGATTTGCGCGTGTTTCAAAATCCCAGTGGCAGAGATTTTAATAAATTGACTAATCCTTAATTGTTTTGAATATTGAGCCTATTTATTAAATAGAATAGCAAATATCCTTGATTTTTGCAATCATGAATCGCAAATTTCAGTGCTTTAATACACAAGACGGAGAAAATATGAATCGATTGATTTTTATCTTTTTACTTTTTTTTATGGCCTGTTCTTCGACACAAGATTTAACCATGGTTTCCGGATCGCTGGTTGGGTCCGATGGGAAACCAATGGTTATAGCGCATGTCCAATTGATTCGCATAAATCAACAGAAATCATTATCCACCACTAAGGTGGAGGAAGACGGCTCATTTCAAATTATTACTCATGAGAGAGGCCTTATTTTCATTCAATTTTCCGGTGTTGATCACGAAACTTATGCAACTCCATTACTTATTGAATCTCCGTTGAGTGTAAAAGTTAATTGCAGCTTGCAGCGAAATTCATTTTTAGAAGAATTTGACGCTGTTAAAATAATTGGTGATTTTAATAATTTTTCCTTCGAATCTGCAGAAGATCTGGAAGAACAGCCGGATGGCACCTACTCGGCTGAGTTTGAATCGGAAGAGAAATTATTCAGATATCAATTGTTTGGCATTGCGGGAATGCGATTTGTTAACGGAACACAATCGGACGATTATGAATTTGATGGCGTTGGTGATTATCGCTCGGTTGTAAATGTAGAGAATGGGAAAGTGAAAATTGTTTTCGATCCGAAAAAAATAATTAGAGTTGATCATAAAGCGGTTGTGGAATTTAAGGAGGCGGATAAAAGAAGCATAAAATTTGCCAAATTGTACGATGAAATGGATCAGCGAATGACGGTATACCAGGAAGCATATTTGAAACATCGCAAAACCGGTGTGGATATGGAAGAGTTCACTTATGATTGGTCCGAATCGTTAGTTAAATTATCTGATCAAATAGCGAAAGAAAATGATCCGTTTTTTCAACAGGTCCTAATTTTCAATTACACAACATTAGGACTTTACGGGGCAAAAGGATTGGACGAGATCACGGTAAACAGAGCAATGGATGAAATTCCACCTTCATCGCCACTTTACTCTATTCAGCCTTATATCATCCAGATGTACAGTCGATTTACCTATGATGAAAACAAATATGAAAAATATGTGGAACAAATCTTAACTCAACATGAAGACGTTTCTGTAAAAACCATGGTACTCTATAATGGATTCATGGTTGGAACAATTACGGGAGATACAGAAAAAGCGCAAAAATATTATGAGGAACTTACCAGTAAATACCCGGAATCTCAATATGCGCAAACACTAATAAATCGGTTTCCACAAGACAAAGATATTAGGATCGGTAAGGATGTACCAAATTTTTCTGTAGTCTCACTGGATAAACCTGAAGTTATCTATTCTAATGAAAATCTTAAAGGACAGTTTTATTTAATTGATTTTTGGGCCACCTGGTGCGGCCCATGTCTGTCGGAAATGGATAATCTCCATGAGACTTATGAAAAATTCAAACAGTCTAATTTTGAGATTATAAGCCTTTCATTCGATCAAACGCCGGATGTTGTAAGAAATTTCCGCAGAGCAAGATGGCAGATGCCCTGGCTGCATGCATTTATCGAAGGCGGTTTTAATGCTCCGATTTCCAGAGTTTTTGAAGTTACAGGAATTCCCAAACCAATCCTGGTTGACCCAAAAGGGAAAATCATCGCTTTGGGAGGTGAACTAAGGGGTAGAAATTTAGAACGAACACTGTCGAATATTTTAAGTGATATTACAGCTAGTAATTAGTAATCCTTAGAAAACAAATTATAATATTATGAGGATGAAATGAAGAATATTAGATATAATCTTCTCATTGTTTTTACGTTTATTGTATTGTGTTCGATTTCATTTACCGGATTTGGTTTTAGTGAGAGCAAAAATCTAAAATCCGAATATGACATCCTGATTAAAGGCGGTCGCTTGATTGATGGTACCGGCAATCCCTGGTTTTATGCCGATGTGGGCATTCGAGACGGGATCATTGTTGCTGTCGGAAATTTGAAAAATGCAGAAGCATCCAGGGTTATCGATGCAAAAGGGAAATATGTAACACCCGGTTTTATTGATTTACATTCCCATGCGGACGGTCCCAGTCGAGGACAAAATCGTGGTCTCCGATCTGAGGATCCGAAACGAAGAGCTGCTCCGAACCTGGTTAGCCAGGGGATAACCACACTCATAGTGAACCAGGACGGCAGATCTCCGGCTTCAATTGCCAAACAGAAAGAAGAATTGGAAAGGCGGAAATTCGGCCCGAATACATTGTTGATGGTCGGCCATAACAGCATCAGGGCAGTTGTTTTGTCAGGCAAACAGTTGCATGAAATGAACTCAGAAGATATGCAAAGAGTCCAGCGTTTTGCAACATCAGAAGAAATTGAACAAATGCGAAAATTAATCCGGGAAGGCATGGCTAATGGCGCTTATGGTCTTTCTGCCGGGCTGGAGTACGTTCCCGGCCGGTGGAGCAATACGGCGGAAGTAGTTGCATTGGTTGGCGAATTAAAAGAACGTGACGGTGTGTTCATATGTCACGAACGTGCCTCCGGCCAGGATCCCATGTGGTATTTACCCAGCCAGGAAAATGTGCGGGTAACGTCTTTTTTGGACAACATTGTTGAATTGATTGAAGTAAGCGAAAAAACCGGTGTGAATGTGGTTGCAACACATATCAAAGCGCGTGGCGCGTATTTTTGGGGATCGAGTCATGCGGCTATTCAAATGATTGACAGGGCACGCGGGAGAGGTGTGCGGATGTGGGCCGATCAATACCCATACAATACATCTGGGTCTGATGGCTCCACGAGACTCATTCCCCAGTGGGTGGTTGGGACTGAAGTTGCCAGCTTTATACCGGACGGCGATGAAAGAAATTATGCCAAAGCCATTCAAATCATATTAGAGAATGAAAACTTAACCGAAAAATTAAAGCGCGATGTAGCACATGAGTTAGCCAGACGCGGTGGACCTGAAAACATTGTTGTAATGGATTTTCCTGATTCGGCTTATGTTGGAAAATCACTCTTCGATCTTTCAACCAGCCTGGGGATTTCTTCGTTCGATTTAGCGATAAAGCTCCAGGTCGAGGGAAATCCAAAGATGAGGGGCGGCGCTAGAATGCGTGGTTTTTCTATGTCTGAAATAGATGTGGAGGCTTATGGCGCACAGAGTTGGTGTGCTACAACTACGGATGGCGGGATCGCTTTGCCTGGAGATGGTCCGGTTCATGCGCGATTTTATGGCACATTCCCTCGCAAGATTCGCAAATATGCCATCGAGCAAGGAATCATGAAAGTAGAGGATGCGATAAGATCCTCCACTTCTTTACCTGCTCAAATTCTTGGCTTCCGTAACCGTGGATTAGTTCGTGAAGGATTTCACGCCGATTTGATAGTATTCGATTTGGATGAGATTCGTGATACGGCTACATTTTTTAATCCGCACCAATATGCAAAAGGGATAGATTATGTAATGATAAACGGTGAATTTGTCGTGGATGGGGGAGAGCTGACCTGGAAATTACCAGGTGTGATTATTACGCCGGAAAGCGGCCGGAAAAATCCTCAAATTGTTAATTAACCGGGTTTAGATATTTTTGCATAATTTATCTCTGTGCCTCCGTGTCTCCGTGGTTTTCTTTACTTCAACAACGTCATCCGTTTGGTTTGCTGAAACCCACCTGAATTGATTCTGAAAAAGTAAGTTCCGCTTGGGTGTCCATTACTTGTCCAGGTTGCCTGGTGTTTACCGGCATTTTGTTTTTGATCGATTAGAACAGCAACACGCTGCCCCAGGGTATTCAGAATTTCCAATCTAACATGAGCAGGATGTGGTATGGTATATTCAATTGTGGTTTGCGGGTTGAATGGATTGGGGTAGTTTTGGTGTAGAATGAAATCTTCAGGTACAATAGAACTTTCTTCAACAGCACTTTGGATTCCCTCTCCAGATGCAAAGATTTTCACTGGATTATGCGCAGAATCATTACTATAGACGAACAAAGTGTCAGTGAAAAACTTTAAAGAAGAGCTTGATTTGCAAATCGGACACAGGTCTGGAGAAAATACAATCAATTGTGCCGTATCCCCGGGTGCTAAAATCAATCTTTTAGTTTCAAATTGCTCAATGTAAAAGTTCAGTATATGCCAAACAAAAGTTGTGTCTTTGGTTATAACCTGCATACCATACCCGAAACCATTGAACGTCTTTACACTATCAAGTACTAAGTCAACATCTCCATGATTGACTAATAGTAGAGTATCAGAGCTTTCCGTGGTTTCGAAGAATAAGGAGTCGGGAATAATTTGAATCATCGGTCCATTGAGTAATACATCAGCTTTTGGTTCGCCGTATTTATAGGGCAGTGAAAGGAAGACGAAAAATAGCATGACTACACAAATGACCTTCATTATTACCCACTCGGATTTGATAATTTATTTTTTGACTCAAAAGGAAAAATTAACTAAAACAAGAAAAGTTAGCCATCGTTCACAGGTTATCTGGTAATAAAAGTAATAAACTTTGTCTTCTAATGTCAATAGGGAAAACCCTGAAAATTAAAGGAGAAAACCCTGAATTTCTATCAGGAAACGAAGTATAAAGAGAGATCAACGGTGAATTAGTTGTGGATGAGGGAGAGCTAACCTGGAAATTGCCGGGAGTGATTCTTACACCGGAAAGCGGCCGAAGAAATCCACAAGTTATTAATTAGCAGAGTTTGGATATTTTTACATAATTTATCTCTGTGCCTCTGTGTCTCTGTGGTTTTTTTTACTTCAACAAAGTCATCCGTTTGGTTTGCTGAAAACCACCTGAATTGATCCTGAAAAAGTAAGTTCCGCTTGGGTGCCCATTACTAATCCAGGTTGCCTGGTGTTTACCGGCATTTTGTTTTTGATCGATTAAAACAGCTATACGCTGCCCCAGGGTGTTCAGAATTTCCAATCTAACATGAGCAGGATGTGGTATGGCATATCCAATTGTGGTTTGCGGATTGAATGGATTGGGGTAGTTTTGTGCCAGGAAAAAATCCTCAGGAATTGCAGAGCCTGTCTGAACAGTGGTGGAAACATTAAACAGGGGCAATTGGCTAAACGTCTCTCCCAAAACGGCAGATGGATCACCGGCCAGCCATTGCTCCAATAGCGATGCATAGATTTGTCTGTAATCAATTGAATGCTTGAGGTCTCCTTGTTCAAGGTCGGCTAAACTTGGGTGATTGCCAACAATCCCTCCCTTGACCGGTTCACCAAAAAGAAAAACCGGGGCAGCTGTGCCATGATCCGTTCCCTGGCTGGCATTTTGGTTAACTCTGCGGCCGAATTCCGAGAAACACAATCCTGCCACGCGTTCGGAAATGCCAAGCATTTTGAGGTCCTGCTGGAACGTATGGATTGCATTGGCCATGGATTCCAACAAATATTGATGCATGCCATCCTGGTTTGCGTGAGTATCGAACCCATGTAAGGTTACGATATACACCCGGGTGCTAAGTCCGCCGGCTATCATCCTCGCGACAATGGAGAGTTGGTTGGCTAAAAATTCTTCCGGGTAAGAAACCTGGTTTTCCTTGCTTTCAAATGCTTCAATGATTTCCCCGGCAAACTGGAATGCGGCCGCTTCTGTGTTTCTTAAAAATTCCAATTCCCGCTCACCTGGGGTAGTAGGAATTATTCCGGGTTGAGGATCGTGGCTATCTCCGAGTCTGCTGACCAATTGATAAAATTGAACCGGGTTTTGTAATGAGATACCCTTTTGATCCCTTCCCAATAACGCCAAAGATGATGTGAGTCCGATTTGAATTGCCGGTGGTCCAACAGTGCCGCAATCTTCGCCTTCAGGACACACACTGTCAAAATATCGCCCTAACCATCCCGTGGATCCAACTTCATCCGATCCGGATCCGGAAAGCCAAATATCAGTGGAGCGAAAATGTGATCGATCCGGGTTGGGATATCCAACTCCCTGGATAACCGCGAGTTGTTCATCATCAAAAAGATTTTTGAAATTTGCCAATGCATTATGAAACCCAATATCACCATTAATGTCGATGATATTTGATTTCGGTATTGCCAGGTGAGGTCGGGATTGATAATAAATATCGTTTTGGTAAGGAATTACAGTATTTAAACCATCATTGCCTCCGGCACATTGCACTAAAACCAGCACCCTGCCGTCATCTGGAAAATTCAAAGGCCGGCTTGCTTTGCCATATTTTTGCAAGGGTTTTGAAAAAGACCAGATGGGATAAATAATTGGCACACCAGCTACCGGTAACATGACCTGGAGAAATTTTCTTCGCTTCATATCATTTAACCTTTTTTACTATAATTTTTAAAGTGCAAACTTCTGAAGAATTTTAGAAGAATGTCATTTCGAACAAGCCCTTCGGCAGCGCTCAGGATAAACTCCGCGAGGAGAAATCTTATCTCCCATAAGTCAATTTGGAATGGATTGTAAGATTTCTCGTCGTTAACTCCTCGAAATGACAAACGAGTTATTTGTGTTTTTTCTTTTTTCTTAGTCATTTTGATAATATTTGTTAACCTAAATGGAATTCAGGCAAGCGCACTATTTGAGTTAAAAACCCGGTTACCAATCTATCCGCTCTAGGATAATTTAATGACCAATCTTCGGGATTTGCACTGCCGAGCAAAACCGAAACCAGGAAATCCGTCGTACTTTCGCTGATTGGAATTCTGAGCAGATGATTTGTCATAGCTTCCGCCAATTCGTGAACAGAGTCTAACCCAAAGCTCCTGGCGAAATCCATTGCATTAAACTCGAAAGGCGGACCATCCGCTTCATCTCCAAAAAGATCCGGATTGATTACAATTTCTGAGAGTGTATTTCGTGTAACATATGTTGTTGGTGAAATCCAATTGCGTTGGCCCGGCCAACCTGCGACATTTGGCGGACTCATTAATTCCTGGTCGATTAACGCCGTTGCAAAAATTAAGAAATAAACATTCGTGCTCACAGCGGAAAACAACCGTACGTTGCTAACCATCATTTCAATTGGCGATTTAATCAGAGCAGCAGAAGATTGGTTGCTGTAAAAATAATCACTGGTGAATATTTTTCGCAGTACAGGTTTTATCTCGTAATCATTGGAGCGAAAAAGTTCTGCGAGCTCGTCAATGAATCCTTGATTCAATTCACGGCTAACAAAAGCCTGGTAGAATTTTGTGCAGATATATTTTGCAGTCTGCGGCTGTTCGAGAATGATATCAATAATCTTATCCCCATCAAAATTTCCGGATTGACCCATAAATTGTTTGATGCCATGGTCATGAATCAGGGGATTAAAAAAGGAATTCAAATTGTAGGGATTTACTTGCCAACCGGTGAATGCCCTGGCAGCTGCTTTTATATCGTTCTCGGTGTAATTACCAACTCCCATTGTAAATAACTCCAGCAATTCACGAGCAAAATTCTCGTTAGGCTGATCTGAGTAATTATCGTTGCCGTTCAGGTATAAAAGCATTGCCGGATCTTTATAAATTTCCTTCAAAAAAGTACGAAAATTTCCCAGGGCATTTTTCCTCAGAGTATTATTTTGAACATAAAGAAATTGCGCCAGGAAAGCTGATTCTATATCGGTGGTAAAATGACCATGCCAGAATAAAGTCATTTTTTCTCTCAGGTTAAATGCAGAACCCAGCATCAATTCAAACCACCAGGCCCGCAGTTCATTAATGCGATCGTAATTCGTGTCAAAATAATCTTGCTGTTCTTGAGGTGAGAGTTTCTCGAATTCTTGATAGTTGAATGGTTCACCAACCCAGTCATCGGGGGGGTCCGGTAATTCATTATTTTGCAGCAGCGCATCAACCAATTGATCGTTTGAAAAAGAGGATAATGTTTTTAGCTCTTCCACATCAGCGCCAAAACTTGCTCGAGACAATAAATGACCGGTTTTTTCAAACGCTGACGAATTTAATGATCCGGATAGGGCAGACTTGTTCTTGCCAAGCAATTTTAAAATATCAGAAGATTTGCCATTTTTGGCGCTAGTGCCGGATTTCGTTTTCCATTTTTTTATAAAGGAAGAATTTAAAACTACACTTTTAGACAATTGTGGGTCATTGGGAAAAAAAAGATTTTGCTTCTTTGGTCTTCTTTTCTGTTTGGATATTCGCTCTATCGCAGTTTTAAAGAGATCTTCCATGAGATTCTCCTAAATAGGATGAAAATTTACTATATCTGGGCAGATCAATAAAATAATTATTTTTGGAAAATTTAGCAATTTTATTTTTGATCGATCATAAATAGGTTACGTTTTGATCTTTAGTGGCTTTTGGAGGGGTTTTATATGACAAAATTAAAATGTCTAAAGAATGGTATGATTAGAGGATGGTAAGTGATAGAAACCTCGTGTTGTATGTTAAAGATGGACGGCTTGAAAGTCCCCTTTTTGAGAGGCTGTTGCAGAATAGGCAAAAAGCCTGGAATTGTCATCCTGAATGGAGCGAAGCGGAGTGAAGGATCTTGTTTGAAACTCGTTGTAACTCTTGTATAATCAAG
>CAYXGW010000126.1:0-17021 GCA_964464595.1 uncultured Deferribacteres bacterium | reverse complement strand
TGTAAATCATGGTTGTGTTGACGTTTTGATGCCCCAGCAACTCCTGCACAGTTCGGTTGTTGAATATACGCTTCCTCTGCCGAATGCTATAGTGTTTTGTTCGTATAGTCATCCGGATCTGATCCAACAATTTTGGTTTTCGAGATTGTGAAACTGTCTGCTGCAATTTTTCCATAGGTTCCCCAATGGATTTATTTTATTTTGGAATTGTACAAAAGTAAATTCAATATGATGGAAAGTCAAGTACTATATAGTGTTTATTGTATTTAGTATTTTATCCTTCCCTCCCAACACCCAACGCATCTGCAGCCCGATTAATGTAATTAAACCAGGAGGCAATCAAAGTAATTTGTAATATTGCCGTATCGTCAAAACCAACCGATCTAAGCTTTTCATAATCGCCCGGATGAACCTTGGTTGCATCTTTTGTTAACTTTACCGCATAGTCCAACATAGCGCGATCTTGCTCGGATAATTCGGCTTGGGTGTAATCCTGTTCCAATGTCTGAACGAGTTTTTCATCTATATTAACGCTACGCAGAAACTCTGCGTGAGATTCAATTCAGTATACACAGCGATTTTGTGCAGAGACAACCCAAGAATTTCATGCTGCTGGCGAGTCAACGGCACGCATTGTTATAAGCTGTTGTTATTTTGATAAACTCATGCTTAATTTCTACTTCTCTGCTTTAGCAAGTTCTCTTTGTTTTGTCTCCGAAACTTGACCCGTTTCCGCGTATGTCTTCCAATCGTGCAGAAATCCACCGAGGACTTTCGAAAAACTCTTTTTCAATATCGGACCCAGTAAAAATCCCCGTAACCCACTTGTGTTCGCCGTAATATTCGATGTTGCCCGGCAGCTGTTTTCATCAATCGCTTCAACAACAAGCGCATTTTGCAGCCCCGAAATAAAGCCCGGTAATTTCTCTCCGCTGGCCGACCAGGTAATCTCATATTTTTCTGCATCGTAATGCAGGATTTCCTCATCAAGCTTGCCAAGCCCAGCCGCATCACAGTGCCGCCCGCCGGAAGGTGCGTCACTGAAGTTCTTTGCGGCAATTTCGTTGTCCCAGGACTTATGAACGCCCCGAGCCCAGCCAGCAATATTCAGAAAATTCGGCCCGATTACTTCCCATGTTTTGGAAGCATTCGTCTCAACCTCAATAGTTTGTTTAATATCCAATTTTCCCATTTTTCTGCTCCTTAAAATACGTAACGTACGGTTATTATCTTACATGGTTTATAACGAAAACACTCAGCCGTGGGCGGCACATCCTCTCAAAGTAGCACCGAGACACATGCGCTGCAAACAGGCAAAACCGTTGAGCCCAGGTTAGGCGCAGCCACCTCACAACCTAACCGGTGATAGCTTACTGCTCACCCTCCCCCGGTAGGGGAAAGTGACCAAGCTGCGTCAAGATATTGATGTTGTCCCACTCTACCCACATCTCCGCGATTTTTCCCCCATCGATCCGCAATATACCTAGAAATCTCACGTCAACTTTCTTTCCAGAGGCCAAATAGGGTCCCATTGCTCCCTCTTGGGTACCCGTAAGCGTCATGTAAAGAGCGACCTTGTCTCCCTCTGCGATCATCATATTCACCTCCTGATGCGCATCCGGGAAGGTCTCCAAATCCTGTCGCAGAAACTGCTTAAAATCGTCCAGGCTACGTACGTTAATGCCCGGTGTTGCTTGGCTATGCCGCACCAGATTGGGGTCCACAAGTTCATCGAGCGTGTTGAAATCCCGGTTATTGATTGCCTCGATGAAGCTCTGCACAACCGCCTTGTTTTCTTCTAGCTGTGGTTCTGAAGAAGAGCTACAGCCGATAAGCAACCCCGTCAAAGAGGTTTATCGGAAATAAATATGTCCAATAAAGTTAAAGTAAAAGTTTGTCTGCCGGGCTTAATACTCCGCTGCCGCCGCGTTTCAAAACATGTGTGTAAAGAAATATACGCTTCCACTGTCCAAATGCTATAGTGTTTTGTTCGGATAGTCATCCGGATCTGATCCAACAATTTTGGTTTTCGACCAAAAACGATGTTCTGTTACCAGGTAGGTTTTAGACCGCCCACAACTCTTAGCATCACCGGCGGCAATGGAGTGCAGCGGAATTGCCGTCCGTGTGTATGCTATTTTTAGGCTTATTGCATCGGACTGTTCAAAAATTATCACGCAGAACCACATATCCCTCATCAACCAAATAACGCTTAATTGCCTCTGCGACAGCAAGATGACCTGCGGGTCCAAAGTGTGAGAGTTTCATGAAAGTTACACCTTTGGTCATTTTCTCTGCGAACAATGCCCGAGTGGAGAAACATCTTACTCTGCCGTTCGCCTGGCACATAGAAAACAAGTAGTCTTCACCCTTTGTCAAGGCAGTAGTATTATTGTAGATTTCTTTTCCAGATGGCAGATATACGAATATCGGAATCGCATGTATGCTGTCAGCCAATTTGATTATTTCAGTCAGTATGGCCGTCGTAATATCCTCCTTCTCCTTTGTGTATGCCCCGGATAATTTAGACAATATATTGCTTATAATTGAAACCATATCAAAAATTCTGGGTCTGGCCCAATCCCCTTTGATGGTTTCCTCTGGAGAAGGGACCGGTGTCCCTGTGAGTCTAAGCTCTTCATTATCAATGATAAATTTCGGTTTCGCATAATCTCTGAAGTTGAGTAGATTCCTAGACATACCCATAGGAAGGAAACCCAAAATAATGATGTCTGGTTCATATTTGATACCCTCTTCCGCAAGAAGGATCAGCATTTGATCATGCCCATATCCATGCACACCCAGGTTTATGATCTCAGCATGCGGTATCATCTCTTGGAGATAATAAGAATATGTCTCGTTATCGCTTACTTCATCGCCGAACGTAAATGAATCTCCTAGCACCAGTATTCGAACTTTGTCCTGAGCCTTCCTATACGGATATTCATTCTTTCCTCTGAATCCTTTTGAGTTTGTATTTAGCACTTTGTTGTTGAATACCTTCATATCTCTAAGATTCGGCTTCGATATCCATCCTCTAGAAGTGGTGTAGATATCAAACTTGTAGTAAATTTCTGTGCCAGTATTTTGGTGTCTGCTAATCCACGCACGACGCCAACTCAATTCATCATCCCATAGTATATCCGGCCCTTGCAAGATCAAAAACGCTAACCTTGCGGAACCTTCAAATAGCACAATTAAGAAAACGATATATAGCGACGTTAGGGCAAATCTCTTTTTCTTGTTCATTTTGTACAACTGCTTATTATGAAGCCGTTTAGCCATCCTGATCTGATCCAACAATAGATTGTGAAACTGTCTGCAAACTTTCCATAAGTTCCCAATGGATTTATTTTATTTTGGAATTGTACAAAAATAAATTCCATGTGCTGGAAAATCAAGTACTATTTTGTGTTTATAGTATTAAGTATTTTTTGCAGCTTGCTGAAATCTGTTATTGTATTTAATATCTTATCCTTCCCTCCCAACACCCAATGCATCTGCAGCACGATTGATATAATTAAACCAGGATGCAATGAGCGTAATTTGTAATATTGCCGTATCGTCAAAACCAACCGATCTAAGCTTTTCATGATCGCCGGGATGAACCTTGGTTGCATCTTTTGTTAACTTTACCGCATAATCCAACATAATCCGATCCTGCTCGGACAATTCGGCCTGGGTGTAATCCTGTTCCAATTTCTGAACAAGCTTTTCATCTATATTAACACGACGCAGAAACTCTGCGTGAGATTCAATTCAGTACACACATCGATTTTGTGCGGAAACGACCGTCGCAAGCATTTCATGCTGCTGGCGCGTCAACGGCAGATCCGGTGACAGTAATACGCCGTAAGTTGCAAATGCATGAAAGGCAGCATCCGGGATTAAGCTGTGGGATGCGAAAATATCAGAAGTTCCATCTCCTGTCGGATGAACAGGATCATCATATTCCATTGGGTATAATGTTGCCTGTCCTTCTACGGCTTTGCGCAGTCGCTCGTCTCCTTCCGAAACTGGGATTGTTTTAATCCATGTCATGTTGAATACCTCCTTTTTTCTTGAAATTAAAATAATAAACCGGTATCCCTAATAGAACGACACCAACACCAAGTAATACCTGCAGTGGATTATTACCGGCCAAAAGCACAAGTAAACCTATGATCAAAAACAAAAAAATGGCGGGAGTCCAGGGATATCCGGGAGTTAAATAACCAGTCGAACTACTCTGTTTTTTACGCAGGATAAACAGGGCAATGACTGTCAAAGCGATGAAAAAAACCGTTACAAAAACAAAATAAGATACGATTTGATTAAAAGTACCAAGCGCTACCAGAATGGAAGCAAGCATCGCTTGTAAGAAAATCGCACGCGCAGGTGTACCAAATTTTGGATGCACCTTAGCTGCAGCGCTCAAAAATAATTTATTTCGCGCCATCGCATAATACACCCTGGGAGCGGTCATAATGATAGCCAGCAAACTGCCCAACACCGAAATAATAACGATTATCGAAAATATTTGTCCACCGGCATAACCAAAAAGGACTTCGCCGTCCTGGTCCGCAAAAGTCTCTCCGGAAGTTACATCTTGAACCGGAACTAGATACATAAAAACCATAGTCGTAATAATATAAACCGTTGTAATAACCAGTACCCCGTAAATGAAAGCGCGTGGTAAATTCCGATTTGGATTAGTTATTTCCCCGGCGATTTTACCGTCATCCCACCAGCCTCCGAATGAAAAGAAAGCAGCAACAATGCCCCCGGCTAAAGCTACCGACAACGGGTCTGATCCGGATCTCTGTTGAAAAAAGGGCTGCAGGTTGGACAGGTCTCCCAATTGAAATCCAACTGCCCATATTGCAATAAACAATAAAAAGCCCACCTTAATGAATGTCAAACCACGTATTAACCAGGCGCCTAACCGGATTCCAATAATGTTAACCGCGGCTAGAATTAGAATGGTTGAAATGGCAACCATTTTGATCCCGAATGGCGGAAGTTTGACCATGAAGCCAACATAGCTTGCCAAACCCACGGCAAGCGCGGCAGTGATACCTGGATCCATTACCAGGAATGACTTCCAACCATAAAGGAACGCGATTGGTTTTCCGAACGCTTCACGTAAATAGACATAACCGCCACCGGCTTCGGGAAACCTGGTGGCCAGCTCGCCATAACAAAGAGCTCCGCAAATAGCCATTAACCCCATGGTCAGCCAAACGATTAACAACCAAAATGGCGATCCGATGGATTTGATCATCCCGGCGGGAGTCAAAAATATGCCAACCGCTATGACTTCACCGATCACTGTAGCGATTGCTGTGCTTAAGCCAAGTTGTCGTTTTAATTCGTTCATTTTGATTGTGGCTGTGAAAAGTAGAAATCAATGAAATAGTTCAATTAGCAACAAATTCATCTCTCGAATTTCAAAAGGATGAGTTGTTTCCTATTATTTCGTTTTTCAAAATGATTCATGGATCGCAGAAAAATACACAAATCTTTATTGATAAGCAAGCATGCTGGTTATTTTATTGAAATTCTCTTTTTATGATTCGCTTTTAATACGTGCCGGCATGGTCTTTCTCTTAATAATGTTAGAATAAATATTAGTTTTAGTTTATATAGTTTGACTATTAAGCAATATTATTATATATTATTCAAAATTAATCATTTTGAATAAGCCCAATTTTATTTAATGAAATTAGATCAAACAGATAGAAAAATTCTCGATATTCTTCAATCCGAGGGTCGGATCACTAATGCTAAATTAGCTGCAGATATTGGCATCTCGCCTCCGGGTATGCTGGAGAGGGTGAAACGACTGGAAAACACCGGGGTTATTCAACGATATGTAGCTCTGCTGGATCGGGAAAAAGTCGGTAAGGGAATTATGGCCATTGTGTCTGTGTCTTTGACTGTTCACCAATTAACTTCGGTTGATGGATTTAAGGAGGAGATCGATAAACTGGACGAAATTTTGGAATGTTTTCACATTACCGGTGAAGACGATTTTGTCATGAAAGTAGCCGTAGACAATATCAAAGAATATGAAGACTTTATTCTGCATAAAATCAGCCAAATTCCCGGTGTGAATAAAATTAGAACATCTTTTGTTTTATCAACGGTAAAATATGAGACCAAAGTAACCATCAATGAAAATGGAGGCAATAAACATGACAGCAATGGTTGATGTAAAAGAAGAGGAACGCTCAATTGATCAAGAGGGCGACTTTTTAAAACTCAATGCTATCGATCATGTGGAATTATGGGTGGGTAATGCCTACCAAAATATGTTTTTCTGGAAGGCCCTGGGTTTCAAGGCAGTTGCATATAGCGGGCTGGAAACCGGCAATCGTGAATTTGCCAGCTGGGTCATGGAGCAAAATAAAATTCGGTTAGTACTCAATACTCCATATAATCCCCATAGTGCAATGGCAACACATACGCTGATGCATGGCGATGGAGTGAAGTCGATTGTAATTAGCGTCGATGATGTCGAAAAAGCATGGCATGAGACTACAATTCGAGGGGGTGTAAATGATGAAGAACCTAATGAAAGATCCGATAAATTTGGTTCGATCAAGACTGCTGCTCTTCGCTGTTATGGGGAAACTTTGATCAAATTCGTAGAGCGTAAAAATTACTCTGGCCCTTTTATGCCGGGCTATGTGCAATTACCCGATGATGCAACCGTAAAACCTACCGGACTTGCAGCGATTGACCATATTGTGGGCAACGTTGAGTTGGGCAAGATGAATTACTGGGTAAACTGGTTTCATAAAGTGCTTGGCTTTCGCCAGATCCTCCATTTTGATGACAAAGTGATACATACTGCGTATTCTGCCTTGATGAGCAAAGTGATGGCCAACGACAGCGGCCGTATAAAATTTCCCATAAACGAGCCAGCCGAGGGGAGAAAAAAGAGTCAAATTGAAGAATACTTAAATTATAATTTGGGGCCGGGTGTTCAGCACCTCGCTTTAATTACAGGTGATATTATCCAAACCATGCGTGAGTTGCGAGGTCGTGGATTACGATTTTTGCAAGTGCCGAAATCCTATTACGATGCTCTCCCGGACCGAATTGGTGACATCAAAGAAAGTTATAAAGATATTGCCGAACTTGGCATATTGGCTGATCGTGATGATGAGGGTTATTTGCTGCAGATTTTTACCCAACCGATCCAGGACCGCCCGACCCTGTTTCTAGAGATTATCCAGCGAAGAGGTTCCCAGGGTTTTGGTGTCGGTAATTTCAAAGCGCTTTTTGAGAGTATCGAGATGGAACAAGAAAAAAGAGGAAATTTGTAGGAGTTAATAATGGCTTTTGATCCAAGTGGCGAAATTCAAGACATTTTGGTTTTTGG
This sequence comes from uncultured Deferribacteres bacterium, assembly GCA_964464595.1. Lineage (GTDB taxonomy): Bacteria > Zhuqueibacterota > JdFR-76 > JdFR-76 > DREG01 > JADFJB01. The sequence goes on along the minus strand of CAYXGW010000126.1, from coordinate 9,652 downwards.
AGAATTCGGAGATGTAAATCCTTCGATAACCGATTCATCGACTTATACCTTCATTAGTCCGGAAACGATGGAGGAATTGTTGGAACATGAAATAGAAGGTTGTTTTTTATATTCCCGGCATTGGAATCCAACCAACAAGTACTTGTCAAATGCCCTATCAAAACTGGAGGACAGTGAAGCGGCGCAAGCGACTGCCTCCGGAATGTCGGCAATTAGCTGTGTAGCTCTTCAGTTGTGTCAAACTGGCGATGAAATCATATCCAGTCGCACGATTTATGGAGGCACATACGCTCTTTTTAAAAACTTTTTACCTAGGGTTGGTATTCAAACACGATTCATTAATACCCAAGATTTGTATGCAGTTGAAAATGCCATTACCGACAAAACTAAAATTCTCTACTGTGAATCGATCAGCAATCCTTTGCTGGAAGTGGCGGATATCCCCGCGTTAAGTAAAATTGCCCGGAAAAACAACATCAAACTGGTTATCGATAACACGTTTAGCCCGATGATTCTATCGCCCCTGCGGTTAGGTGCTGATGTTGTTGTGCACAGTATGACCAAATATATCAATGGCACCAGTGATTGTGTTGCCGGCTGCATTTGTTCCACCGATGAATTTATTCATCAATTGACCGACATCAACGCGGGTGCGACCATGCTATTAGGCCCGGTTTTGGACAGCACACGTGCGGCTAGTATCCTTAAGAATCTGCACAGCCTGCATATCCGTTTGAAACAGCATGGCGCAAACGCACTTTTCCTGGCGAATCGGTTTCAGGATATGGGTCTTAAAGTATATTATCCCGGATTAGAAACTTACCCTCGTCATGATCTCATGAAACAATTGATGAATCCCGGCTTCGGGTACGGAGGCATGCTGGCGGTGGATGCGGGATCATTGGAAAAAGCCAACCGATTGATGACGATGATGCAGAAAGAGAAGGTGGGTTACCTGGCTGTTAGTCTTGGGTATTTCAAAACCTTATTCAGTCATCCCGGTCATAGCACTTCTTCTGAAATCCCCAAAGAAGAGCAGGAAAAAATGGGATTGAGTGATGGCCTGGTACGAATATCTGTTGGTTTGGATAATAATATTCAACGCAGTTTTGATCGTATTTATGAATGTATGAATGAGACTGGAGTTTTGACTGAGAAGGTTGAGAATGGTTTCTCTATGGCCGAGTGAGTTTGGCGTGAGGTTTTCTTAAAACAGACAAAAAATTTCAAACGCGATGGAACGAAAGGGGAACATAAGCTTAAGAATATATTTTTATTGAAGAGGATGGTCTAGATAACATTCGACAAATGTTTCGAATTTATTTAAATAAGTGCATGAAGGGGATAGGGATTTTTCCTAAGAAAATTGAGAGTAGTTTGAACTCTGATTGTTCAAGACAAATTGAACATCACATTTAACGTGACATATCTTTTGACAAAAAATAACTTGATTTTGTCACAAAATATGTCGATCCTTTTGTCAAGCATGGAGGTCATTCTATGAATATTGCGGAAAAATATTCACATATAAAGTTTAAAAAACATTGGGCAATTACCAAAGAAATAGCTTTTCAACTTGGGCAATGTGACAATTTGATCAAGACAATTTCAGCATTACCGTTGCAGCCTGAATATCAAAAAAAACTATTATCCGTGTCTCTTGTAAAGGGCGCAATAGCAACCACTGCAATAGAAGGGAATACTTTAACAGAGCAGGACGTTGAGAACATTCAGAAAGGTAAACATTTACCACCAAGTAAAGAATATCAGGAAATCGAAGTAATAAATATTATCGCTGCTTTCAACAATATTATCGAAGATGTTGTATTTCATAATAAATCAAGTCTAATATCCCAGAAATTATTGCAACAATTTCACAAAGCAATAGGACAGAAACTTGGTAAGCATTTTGAAGCAATCCCGGGTAAATTTCGAACTGATAATAGAATTGTAGGTACTTATCGTACCCCTGACCATGAAGATGTCAAAACACTAGTGGAAATATTTTGTGATTGGCTTAGAAAAGACTTTAAATTTGAAAGGGGTCTCGAGTTTTTTAATTCAATAATCAAGGCAATTGTAACTCACATTTATATAGAATTTATCCACCCTTTCGGTGATGGTAACGGTAGAACTGGTAGATTAGCTGAATTTTATATTCTTTTGCGCTCTGGAGCGCCGATTATAACTTCGCATATCTTATCAAATTTTTATAATGATACACGGCCTGAGTACTACAGGCAATTTGAAAATGCAAAAAGAAAGAAAGACTTAACTGAATTTATTGCATATGCTGTGCAAGGTTACCGTGATGGACTTCAACAGACTTTTGAAGTTATCCGTGATAGCTTGTTTAATATATCATGGCAAAAGTTTATATATGACCGTTTTGCAGATCAGAAATATGCAAATAAAAAAGTTTTCAAACGTAGAAGAAATTTAATGTTAAAATTGAACACAGAAAAAGAATTTACACTTAATGAGATTATATTATTGACCCCCAAAATTGCAAAAGACTATGCAAACTTGTCGCTAAGGACAATTGACCGTGATTTAAAAGAGTTAGAACAATTGGAATTACTGATCAAAAACCAGGATAAATACAAAGCAAATATTAAAGTATTGGCTCATCTTATTCCAAGCAAGAAGTCTCATTGAACCAATTTAAGGAATATAGTTTTGGGTAGTTTATACAACTGCGCAACCATGCTTTTGGGCTCAGTTTGGACAGTCAGAAAAGTAAAGGAATTATGATTCTTAGTGCGAATTTTTTAAAGATCCAAACTCGCTGCCCCTAGAATTTCCATGGTTTTTTGATTTTGTATAAATGCAACAATTGAGGATTTTTCAATCTTAATATTTTCGGGGATTTTAATCTTTACAACATCATTTCCTGAATTGGAGATTTTTACTGTAACAAACTTCCGTACCACATTCTCATGATAAAGCGTCCTGTTTCTATTCTCGCCTTTCGTAACCTGGCTTGATAAACCGCGTTCGACAATTGCAATATTCAGAACCTGGTTGGCGCCGAAACCGTTCGCTTTATATTCAATGGATAATTCCTTTCGATCTTCACTTAATTCAGGATCTAAATATAATTTTACCCGGGCAGGTTGCCGCAAGGCATCTTCAATTCTTTCCTTTGCAGTTCCCCTGTCAGAACCAACGAAATCAACCTTTCCATTCACGATCATTTGTGGAGTATAAATTCTTGCGGTACGAAAAGCCGCTGCGTATTTTCTCTGTCGGTCTGAATAGGCCGGATCGCTGAATGGATCGGTCCAACCAATATAATTCCAATAATCGACGTGGAAGGAAATGGGGAATATATTTCTACTTTTTTCTTTTTCGTTTTCAACAAGTTCTGCCAGCAGCTTATCAGCAGGAGGACAACTGGAGCATCCTTTCCGAAGTAAATAATTCGACAACGGCAAAATGTTGCGGATTGGTTTTGCCGGAATTTTTTGAGTTAGGTTGGGCGAATGAGACATTGGCTAAAAATAATACGGTAATGGGAAAAAGGGAGATTAAAATGTGACTCATTTTTAGAATACCTAATTAACGGTTAAGCAACCTTGGCAATATCAAAATCAGGAAACATAATTACTGTAGGATGTACTTTTAAAGCTTGAGCCAATATTATAGCACGTTCTCCACCTATATTTCTCGTGTTAGTTTCCATTGCAGAAATATTAGATTGAGGTATTGCAGTTATTTCAGCCAATTCCTTTTGGTTGAATTCTTGCAATTCTCTAAGAGTTTTTAACATTTCACCTGGAGTAATTTTTTTGTTTACCTTAGCTTTTACAAAATCTTTTTTGTTAATTTCCATAATCTCAACCTACAATTAATATTCGTGTGGATTAATCTCTATTACATTAACCATAGAACTTCCATCAAAAATAAAATTCCACCTTCAAAAAGCCGCTATTAGGAAAATACCAGTATTCATCCAGGTTGTCGCCAAAGAAAAATTGACCGCCAAGCCCGAGATAGGTGTTTTGGCCGACCGAATAATTGATCATCCCGAGAAAGTAACCGCTTTTATCATCCAGGTTAAGGTTTATTGACAAAGACGAAGAGACCAACGGATGGAGCAAATAATTAGCGCTGAAAAAGAGGTAATTTTTTGCCACATTCAGAATTTCACCCTGCAATAGTTTTAGCAGATTATATTTCCGTTTATCTTTTGAACCCTCGCCATTGAATTGGTATTCCATTAAAGTATACAACCTGGTTGTAAATTGATAATCCAGCCCAAGGATATAGCGGGTAAAATTAGAACTAAAATCATCCTTTTTTCCGGAAATAATGGCCTCGCCGCGAAACCCGGCTTTAAAAAGGTTTCCGGCAAAATCTCCACCCATAATGATTCTTTCATCAAAAATACCGGATACAATTGAAAAATCGTATTTATGCAAATTGCTGCGAAAACGGACACCGGCATTACTCGGATTCTCTTCCTGGGGATTAAAGACCAAAGTCAAATCGGTAAAATCACCAAGATAAAATTTGCCGGTAACTAAATCGGCTCCGTCTTTTTCGATCTTCGCAAAATTTGCAGGATTGATAGGGTTAAATAAATCGGTAGGATTCCAAATTCTGCCACTGCCCCAGGCAATTCGTTGACGACCAACAGTTATTTGACCAAAATCAAATTCCTGGCGATAATAAAAGCGATCGATAAAATGCTGGCTGCTCCAGTGCCGTTCGTCCAGTAGAGTCCAGTTTAGATCGAATAGTTGTCGCTTTGCCCGGGGTAATGCAACTTGCGAAAACGATAATTGCGACTGGTAAAATGTTGTCACCTCGTATTCTATCGAAAGCCTGGATTCCGAATTAAATTCGATAGTTGGTCTCAGCCGTAAACGGGTTATATTGAATTGTTGATCCCGATCAAACTGAAAAAGCTGTGAGATGTTTTGATTATTTCTCTGGTAAACCGGTAAATCGATTATATAGCCGGAAAAATTGAATTGAATTTGGGTGAAGCCACAAACGGGCAATAATAAAATGCTGAGTAGAATTCTAAATGCTGTGGGTTTCATAATGTAGATTCCTGCTCACCACTCCTTTCTCAACATAAATGTTGAGTTACATTATTTGATCCTGGTCTATGAGGCCATCAATGAGTGTAACCAATCTTTTGGCGCGATCTATAACTTGCTTGGCATGCGAAGAGAAAATAAAAGTGATCTGCTTATCTTGATTCATTTTGCCCATTAATTCGAGAAGAACATTACCGGTTTTGGAATCCAGGTTTGCAGTGGGTTCGTCCGCAAGAATAATCGACGGATTATTCACTATCGCCCTTGCCACCGCAACCCGCTGTTGTTGGCCACCACTCATTTCATTGGGTAATTTATGCGCTAGTTCTCCTATCCCCAAATCTCCCAGTGCTTCCATGGCCATACCATGTCTTTCTTTTTCCGAAATTCCAAGCAGCATCATGGTAAATTCAATATTTTCCAACGCTGTAAGTACAGGCATCAAATTGTAAGCCTGGAAAACAAATCCCAGTTTATGCAATCGAAGATCCCCTAGTTCATTCCTTGACTTTTGACTAATGTCCTCACCCTCAATAAATACCTTTCCATTGGTAGGTTTATCGAGACCACCCATTAGGTTCAATAATGTTGTTTTTCCAGATCCTGATGGTCCGGCAATCACAACGTACTCACCTTTTTTTATGTCCAGGGTTACTCCTCGCAACGCATGAACCGGTACACCATTGTCCTTGTATATTTTTTCCACATTTTCTGTTTTTATGACTGACATTTTTGGTTCCATATTTATTCTTGACTTTGTCCTGTGTCATTGCTAGTGACGAAGCAATCTCCTTTTATGTGGTATGAGATCGCACGTCGCTTCTCTCATCGCGAAGACACGGATTTGAAAATGAAATCACTACACATATCGAATTGCCTGAACTGGATCGAGCCTGGCTGCTTTAATAGCCGGATACAATGCGCCAATCACAGAAAATATTGGGATCACTACCAATGAATTGATAACACTATTAATGGTGAGAACCGGATAGAGAATAACTCCGGATCCAAAAGAATTTAGACCTTCGGAAAATAAACTTAGATCGATTCCGACATCTGCCAACCAAAAATAAAGACTCATTCCTACCGTAAACCCGATCAATGTTCCAAACACACCCAATAATAGCGATTCCATTATTATCATCGAAAACAATTTACGACTACGCATACCGATGGCCATCAAAACACCAAATTCTTGAATTCTTTCAAATACCGACATCAGCATGGTATTGATGATGCCAAAAATTAATGCCAGACCAATGATTGCATAAAAAATAAACATGGATTGTTTATAGAGATCTATTTGCATAACCGATAATGGCAGTAGTTCTGCATATGTAAGCACTTCATAATTTTCATCAAGTTTTGCCGTAATAGCCTCATCCAGGTTGGGCACTTGGTTTAGATCATCTGATATGATGGCAATTTCAGAAATCTTACCCGTTAATCCCAGCATTTCTTGTGCATTTTGCAATGAAATATAGATCGAAAATTGATCAAATTGGGAGCTAAAGGTTTTATACAATCCAACAATTCGGAATGCATCCGAACCGATTCTTCCATCCAAAGAAGACGCCATTCCAACGACTTTATCTCCCAGCTCAACGTCCAGTTTTTCCGCTAATTTTTTACCCATCACAATCTCATTAAACTTACCGCTGAGATAGACACCCTCGATAATAGATTCTTTAATCTTTGTAATTTTTTGTTCATCATTGGGAATAATACCGACAATCATCACGCCAGCTGAATTGTATGCACTGCTCATCAAACCCATGCTAATAACTCTTTTGCTATAATATTTTACTTGGGGATTAGCAATTAATTTGGCTTCAATTGACCGCTCATTCGGAATATAATTTTGAATAATTTTATTATCATTGAAGCCATTTTTGTGGATCTGGATATGAGAAACGTGGGAGCCAATTTGGTTATCCAATATTTGCTGCATAAATCCAATCGACAACGTATCGGATAGGATGACAGCAATAACACCGATCATAATCGAAATCAGGACTATGATCGATCGTCTTTTATTTCTCCATATGTTTCGCCAGGCTATTTTGAATAACATTTGATGTTTTGATTTTGTAGTCTTATGGTTTAAATTCTAAATTCATTTCTTTTTAATTTTATTTACTTTTTATAATTGTGATTCTAATCCACCAGTTGGCGGAGAGAATTTCTTGGTGTTTAAATTAAAAACGCACTGAAATGTCATTCTGAGCTAAGCGAAGAATCTTTGATATTAGACTTTAATTTATTGTTCATAATTAGATGTAATCCAATCCTCAAGAGATTCTTCACCAGCTAAAGCAGGTTCAGAATGAAATCTATTTGTCTTTTAGAGTTTTATAACAATCTAAGTATATCTAATTCCTTTTAAAGGCTCTAACTTGAAAACTTTAAATGCCGGGTAAAAACTAGCAACAATTGATATGAGTAACAAGTTGAGTGTTGAGTTGATAAATACACTCGGTTTCAAAGTCGAATAAATTTTAGGTATGAAGCCATATTCTTCATACATCAATGCAAAATCGCCGCTAAACTCGATAGGATTTAAAAATATGTAATAATTAATCCCGAGAGCTATTATATTCCCAATAATCAGGCCTATCACAGCGATCATAAAGCTTTCGATTAAAACCAGGATAACGAGTGTAGAATTTCGCATTCCCATCGCGAGTGCAACACCAAATTCGTTAAAGCGTTCCGTGACAGACATTAGAACAGCGTTTAAAATCCCGAAGGCCACGACAACGATGAGAATCCACAAAAAAATCAAACCGCTAATGTTATCCAATTCGATAGATTGCTTTAAATCCGGCATAATCTCTAGCCAGGAAGGAGTGTCGAAATCCTTAGGTAAATATGTTTTTAATTTTTTTTGAAATGCATCCACCTGGTCTAAACTGACCAAAGAAATTGCAACAGAATTAACACGATCTTCCATAGCCAACAATTCCTGCAATGCGGAAAGTCCCATGAAAATGGCTGTGCCATCGAATTCCGGCGATCCGATTTTGACTGTCCCGGCAATATTATACTTAAAATTTCCTAATGATCCATCTATACCCTGGGCCAATACGACCACGGTATCGCCAATTTCCGCATTCAGGTTTTGCAGCAGCTTGTACCCTAAAATAATCGAATAACTGCTGTCGGTTTGGATAAAACTGCCCTGGTTTAATTTGGATTTAAATATTGAAACATTTGCCTCTGAATCTGGCACAATGCCAAAGATCAAGGCGCCCATCGAGTTCTCTTTATAGCTGATTAATCCTTGGGCATTTACACGAGGAGTAAACCCTGTTACCTGCTGTTCGTTGGCCAGAATGGTTCGTAAATTATCGTCAAAGCGGAAACTTTTTTGTAAGGATGGATTGTCTAAATAGCCAACTTTTTGTACCTGTAGATAGCCGGAGAACAAACTGACTGCATGTTTGATATTGGCTTGGTAGGTACCAATTTGAATACCCCGCATGGCAATAGCGAGCATCGCGGCAAATACAACTGCACATATCGTTATTATCGTTCGCCGTTTATTACGCCATAAATTTCGCCAGGCCAGTTTTAACAGAAGATTCATGGTTAATTGCCACGCTCCAGTTCACGAAATGAAAAAATACGGTCACTGATCTTGATATCAAATTTAATGTCATGAACAACAAATTCTGTCCGGTGTCCTTCCTTTACTTTATTAACCATAACATGCCGGGTTGGGGTTTTACGGCCGCCTAAAACTTTATAATCAGTATATTGTATTGATCTCATATGTTTATCTTTTTCATCATAAAAATCCACTTTTGCAGGTAAATTGTCACTTTTTCTCACCCAATAAAAAAGGTTACCCCAGACCACCGCAACACCTTCATTTGGAGTCATCTGAATTTTCCAGCAGTTCTCATTCTCAACGATTTCTTCCCCCAAAAGCTCCAGATCATAATCTTCGTAAAGGTTGGATTCTCTGACCAGGTCATCATTCGTGAAATCTGAGCCGTTCCAGGATTGCAGCATCATGGAAGGTGGAATTTTAATGGTGGTTTCCGTATTTTTTAGGAATTGCCACATTTCGGTTCCGATTTTGAGAGTCTTGTTGCCGGCTTCTCGCTTGGGAGATCGGATAACAATTAGCGCTTTTTCGTTGCCAACCCACCAGCTATCCATCTCCAGTTTTCGGGTGTAATCTGGCGTTACAACGGTCATAGTAAATTTACCCTCTGATGTTTTGCCGCGTAATAAATCTTCCGATTTTTTAACGATCTCGAATGCTGTTTGTGCAAATGAAATTTGACCCATAAAAAACAGCGAAAGCAAAAGAAAATAGTTACGCATTGACATATCCTTTGTAAGAAATAGATACCTAACTATTTGATACGATAGGTTTTTGGTGTAGATTCTACAAATCGCGCTATTAAAGAATTATGAGAATAAATTTGAAATTAAAATTTGATTGTAAAAGGATTTTAATTCAAGGGAAATTGAGGGGTAGTATTGTTTAGAAAACAAAAATACATGTTTTTTATAATCAAATATTTCTATTATCTAGTAGTTTCAATTAATAAGTGCGACAGATTAGTGTTTTAAAAAAAGGTTTAATT
>CAYXGW010000125.1:0-17257 GCA_964464595.1 uncultured Deferribacteres bacterium | reverse complement strand
TAGATCTGAAAACAGCCGTACTTTATCCTCTCTTCCATAACCAACACCGAACTTTACTATCATTCGGGGAGCTTCCCTGATTTGAATTTGAATGGGAATCGCGTTCCTTCGTTCCTCGTTTAAGTTTGCAGTAACTGTTGCTATGTGAAACATTCCCAAAGCATAAATCTGCCGCTGTGATTTGTCGATAAGCTCTTGTTGAAATAACTGGCCTTTCTTAAAAGCAAGCTGTTTAAGAATAAACGATGTTGCCACCTTTTCATTTCCACTTACCACAACTTCTCCAAAAATACTTTTAGGGCCGCTTCCCATGTGCCATGAAATGTCAACTTTGTGATTATCCGAATCAACTGCCAACTTTGGTTTTAATTCGACGTAAGGGTATCCCGAATTTCTGAATTGTTTGGCTAATAATTCCCGATCTAATTGGATATCCTGATCACGAAAACGTTTGCCTTTTTCCAAAAGTAAAGAAGATATAACCTGGCTGATAATTCTTTCAAAATCTTCCTGGTTATCGATTGAATGCTCCGGATTAAAATTAAAACGAATATCATCAACAAGGATAGGCATTCCTTCTGTTATTATTATTCCGATCTTGAAAGTCTTCTTTTCTTTGTTTAGTTCCAGATCAATTCCCTCGACTGAGATATTTAAAAATCCTTCACGTTGATAGAAGGCCACTAATCTTTCGCGATCGCTTTCAGCAATTTCTTCGCTGAAGAGAAAGGGCATCTTCTTAAGAATTGATTTATTGAATCCACTGGTTCCGTACATAACAATTTGCTCCACTAATTCACTTGAAGCAAACGATTTGTTGCCATAGAATTCTATTTTGCTGACTTCGTAGTTTTCCTGTGCGATTACAATAGCAAAAGCGCTAAGCCAAAGAGAAAAACAGGTTAATAATACAATTGGCGATTTATAGGATCTTTGTTGAAGTTGGGTCATATGGAGTTGGAACTTCTATCGTAGCTCATACTATCCTATTATTGTCTCATCATTTTGATTTCGGTTACAATTATAATTATATTTACCAACATTATTTAAGATAATTTAACTTATAAACTAACACTATTGAAATTATCAGAGTTATGAATATAGGTTTTTCAAAAGATTTACAGGAGAATAAACCTCATAACTAAAATTAATGGGAATTTGAAAACTAAAAGGGCAGTTAATTCTTTTTCATGAAATAATCTAATTATTCATTATCATAAAGTTATTAATTTAAAAGCCTCAGTATATGTTAATTCTGGTAACGTTATGGTAATAATTCCAATTAACCTAAAAACATTCCTCACAATTATTATCTTTTAATGTATTGTTTTCTTTAAGATTATGGTTTACTACTCTATTCACTATCCAACGGATTTAGAATCCACAGTACCAGGGAAGAAATAACCTCAACTAATTTTTTCTCATAGACACCTATTGGACACTTTGGTAAATTTCTAGGCTTCATATTAAAGAATGGCATAATAAAAAAAGCCCTTAAATCATATAATTTCAAGGTCTTAAAATAAGTGGCGGTTCAGGGATTCGAACCCCGGACACGCGGATTATGATTCCGCAGAAAAAAAGGATAAGTAACTATAAAACAGTAAGTTATGAATTCTAGGTAATAGCAGATAGAAGGCCTTGTTTTGTCTATAGTTGTCCATAGTTGTCCACACCATCATTTGCCACCCTATTGCCACCTAGCTCAATTTCCCATATCTACATATTAATCTAAATATGAGCCTCTATCTTTTGTAATTAACCTTCCCAATGTAACGTTTGAATGAGATGCTTGAACCTGCGTTTTGCGCAGGTTCAAGACACTCTCCATTTAATTGTTAGGTTTTTTAGCTGGCTTTGCCTGCTTCAGTTGCTTCCGGAACCTCAATAAGTTTTCCTGTTTTACAATCATAAATATAACCGTAAATAGGAATATCGGAAGGAACCATTGAGTTACTCCTTATCCGTTTAACATCCTCAGTTACGCTCTGACTTTGATCGCTGATAGTTAACCACTGGATAAACTTTCCCTCTGTTGACCCAGGCCCTTCACCTGAATCATGCCAACCTGAAGCATCAACACTTGCCGTTTTTAAACTACTAGCCAGTAAATCACCCATGATTTCATTATTGAATGTTTCCATTCCACAGTCGGTGTGATGAATAACAAACCATTCTTTCGTACCGAGCAATTTATAAGAAATGACCAATGAACGAATGGCGTCATCACTTGCTCTACCACCAGCATTTCGTATGACATGGGCATCCCCTTCGGCTAAACCTGCGTATTTTGCTGGATCTAATCGTGCATCCATACAGGTGAGAATGGTGAAATTCCTTCCTGGAGGCATTGGTAAATTGCCTTTGTCTCCAAAATTCTCAACATAATCAGCATTTGCCACTAACACTTCATCAAGTACTTTACTCATAATAATTCTCCTATGATGGTTCACCGCATTTTTGTTTATTAGGTTCCCCAAGCAGTGATTTAGAAAAACCTAACATAGGTTTATGCAAGTCTCATATACTCTTTATAGACGACAGATTTAGTCGTATAAGAAGCCAATTTAAGTTTGCATTGGGACGTTACGCGACTCGTATAAACTCCTTCTAAATTTTCAAATATATTAATCTTAAGTTTTTGAACACCAGTTGAATTTTGAAATTTAACTTTTAAAATAATAAAAATGTATCCGAATATCATTCTTTTGACCTAATAATGGTTTAAATTCTCTCCTATTTTCAACACATCAAAACCCATAAAAAACATCATCTTTTATAAGTATTGTGTCCGGTTCAACATCGATAGTTTCCTTTAAAACAAAATAACCCTTTTTATTTATTGGGTTTAATGCTATACTTCTTACCAGACATAATACACAAACTGTGTATTGCACCACTGTCATTATGCGACAGCAAATCGCGGACTCTGACGCGATTGAATTGGGTGCTGCAATGTAAACTTTTTAGGTAACGCCTCCGAATTATAGTTACCGTATAATTTGATCGGTTGCTAACAAAAGACTCCTGCCATGCCAGCCAGGGATACTTATCCACCCCTGAACCTGGGTGGAGGGCTGGCAGGGGCCGTAAAAAAAAATGAACAAAAGATGTTAAAACAGAGATTGGGGGATTGAGTTTACATATTTTTCTTACCCAAACCTAAGGTTTTTCGAATCCCAATTTTCAGGGTTTCCCTGATTGACAAAGGCTAGGATTGTTGCTATTTTTTTTAACAAATAGTGAGTAGAAAATTCACAGTCCGCACGGGGGCGGATATATGATTGAAAGGGAAGCGATGGGGATGTAAATCATCAAAAAAACCTAAAGCCGCCGTATTATCCTGTCGATTTATTAATGAGAGTTTTTATCAAAAGCAACCTATGAAAGGGGTGTTATGGAAATTTTAATTGTAGAAGATGACAAATTTTGTGCTATGGCTATTAAGTACATCTTAGAGTTTGCTGGATATGATGTCATCCTGGCTCAAAACGGTAATGAGGCATGGCAGATTCTTCAACAAGAAAGTGCACCCAAGTTAGTTATCCTTGATTGGATGATACCAGGTATGACTGGAATTGATGTCCTCCATAAACTCAGAGAAAAAGAAAACAAGGAGAATAAACGCGCTTATGTAATTATGTTAACTGCTAAAACAAGCCAAGAAGATATACAAACAGCACGGGAGGCTGGGGCAAACGATTATATGTTCAAACCCTATAAGCATAGTGATCTTTTAGACCGAATTAAGCTTGGGGAACAAAGGCTCAGTCAACAGCATCTTCAAGAAGAATTTATGTCTATGTGAGGTTTGTCTCTATTATGAAACCCGGTGCTTCAGCCGGGTTTTTAATTTAGGGTATAACCCAGGACGTGTAGGACAAACCATCTCCAGACCCCACTCGAATTCTACTCTTCTCATATTTGAGTAAAAATTGTACAATAAAAACGACCGTTTTTAAATGCCTATAATTGGCTAGTAATAATTACTTTTAAATTATATAATAATTGTATAAATAAATTGTAAATAATACCTTTTTAATAACAATTAATAAAAAACTATGAATATAGCCTACATTAGAATCAGTTCAGATAAACAAACTGTCGAGAATCAAAAATTTGAAATTCTCAAATTTGCCGACAAGAAGAAACTCCGTATTAATGAATGGATCGAAGAAACAATTAGCGGAACAAAGAGAGTAGATGATCGAAAACTTGGTAAATTATTAAAGCGAATAAAGAAAGGTGACATCCTAATTGTAAGCGAACTATCGCGACTTGGACGAAATCTTATGGAAGTCATGAGTATTCTTCACGATTGTATGGAGCGGAACATAAAGGTGTTTACAATTAAAGAAGATTATGAGCTTGGGAACAACATCAATTCAAAAATTCTTGCTTTTGCATTCAGCCTTTCTGCAGAAATAGAAAGAAACTTGATTTCTCAGCGAACCAAAGAGGCATTAGCAAGAATAAAAAGTGAAGGTAAAAAACTAGGTCGGCCTAAAGGAAGCCTTTCAAAAGAAACGAAGCTAACTGGTAAAGAAGAAATTATTCAGGATTTGCTTCGCAAAAAAGTTTCTGTTAGTGCAATCGGGAAGATTCTAGAGGTTCATCGGTTAACAGTAAACCAATTTATCAAAAGTAGGAAGCTTCTCGAGAAATTATGACCTTGCTGTTTCCATGTTGACTCTACTTTAAGAGAGTGCGTAAAAGCCCATACTTTTTTTTAGTGGTCGGTCGGCTGCTTTGATTCGTTAGGAATTATTCACGTTGGTTGCTTCACAGTTCTCAAGTAAGGTTTTACAGTTTCCCAACCATCTGGAAACATTGTATCAGCTTCTTCATTAGAAACAGAGGGTACGATGATTACATCGTCACCATTTTTCCAATTTACAGGGGTAGCTACTTTGTGCTTTACTCTTAACTGCATAGAATCGATGACTCGTAAAATCTCATCAAAATTACGTCCTGTCGTCATTGGATACGTTAACATTAATTCAATCTTTTTACCTGGGTTAATAATAAATACTGATCGAACTGTCGCATTTGTCATCGCTGTGCGTCCTTCTGATGTACCTTCTTCTTCAGCAGGTAGCATGTTATATAATTTTGCAACAGCTAAATCACTATCACCTATCATTGGATAATTAACAGCATGCCCTTGAGTTTCTTCTATATCCTTAGCCCATTCAATATGGTCTTCTACCGGGTCAACGCTTAAACCAATAACTTTACAATTCCTCTTGGTGAATTCGGGCTCCAGGCCAGCCATATAACCTAATTCGGTGGTACAGACGGGAGTAAAATCTTTAGGATGTGAAAACAAAACTCCCCAGCTATCACCTAACCATTCATGGAAATTGATTTCCCCTTTGGTGGTTTGGGCTGTGAAGTTAGGCGCTTCGTCGTTGATTCTAAGTGACATAACGTTCTCCTTAATTAATTGAAAGATTTATTATAAATTAAATTAATATCCATATACATCTAAAATAAACCTGACCCAGGTTTACTTAGGAACTTCTTGCCCAGCTGGTGTATAGCCATCATGGATACGACTTTTTCCAGATTGTCTATCGAGCCGTTATGAAAGTACGGGCTGGTCTTCGCTACAATATTACGTAATTAAGCGACCGAATTGGCTAGCCCTTCTTGGAAAACTTAAAAACGATCCACATTATGCGACTCATATAAGCTCCTGCTTAATTTCCAACATATTGATCTGGGACTTTGAACACCACACTGATTCAGAAACATGACATTAAATACAATATTTGACAGAGAATGTCAAGATATTTTTTGGGATCATTAATATATTCTCCTGAAAGCCCCTTATGCATTTTGACAATTGTAAGATACTTCTGAAATAAGTATAATCTTCGAATGTATCTTTTCAGCCCTTTATTCTTTTTATAAAATCGGCATTCTAAAATTAAATCCTTAATAAATTCATGATCAGATACTGAATCACTTAAAGGATAAAAAATAAAACCACCCCCAGACTTTATTTTGGGGGTTTAAAACTATATTTTGGATTCACATTCTTGCGCAGTGTGAATAGTTGAAAGCATGAACGGCGAGTAGTAACTTAAATAAACCATGTATCACGTCAAGAGTCCGCGAATTGCTGTCGCATAACGACAGTGATGCAATACACATAATACACAAACTGACCGGTAAAGCCCTTTTTCCTCACCGGACATTTAAACAGGTATCTCAATGGATCCTATCAATCAAACAAATACAACCGTAAAATATCTTACCCAGGAAGAGACCGCGAGATTATTTTCAAAGATCCAACCAAAACGCGATCGGGCTATGTTCAATGTGATTTATAAATACGGCCTCAGGGCATCGGAGACTGGCTTACTTAAAATAGAAGATGTTGACTTGGATCGCCGGCGAATTAAAATCTGGCGATTGAAAGGTGGTGTTTCGGGAGAGTATGGGATTTTCTCTGACACTGCTCGGCTTCTAAAAGCTTACCTTAAGGAAAGAGAGGTTGATTTTTATTCTCCTTTATTTCTTTCCCGGAAAAAAAATGCAATTTCACGAAAAACTATCGATGATCTTTTTCGGGCGTATGCCAAGAAAGCAAAGCTGCCAGATGATAAACGGCATACGCATACTTTAAGACATTCTATAGCTGTGCACATGCTCGATGCTGGGCATACCCAGGAGGAAGTAAAAGATCAGTTAGGTCATAAATACATTCAAACTACAGATATTTACGCAACAATCTCTGGTCGTAAACGCAAACAAATCTATGATCGCATGGAAAGAGCAAGGGAAATCGTTAGTATTTCATGATTAAAGAATATTAGGCACAAGAAAAATGTCCTAAAAAATATTTTTTTGAAAATATTCATTGACTTTTCGTCACCAAAAATTATCTTGGGATGTAATTGTTGGAATCAAAAATATCTTGGACTTTATACGAGTCGTATAAAGTCCCAACTCATGTTTAAAATGGCTTCTTATGCGACTAAATCTGTGGTCTATAGGGAGTATATGAGACTTGGATAAACCTATGTTAGGTTCTGTTTAAAGTACGGAGAATAAAAATGAGTATTTCTAGTTTATTCAAAAGAATCTCTCTATGTCTATTCTTCTTAATGTATACAATTATTAGTTGTGGTAACGAACAGGAAGGGCAACAAATCGATAGAATTAAGATGCAAAAAAGGCATGCCAGTGAGTGGAAAACTGAAAGGGAACGAATTAGGGCATTGGAAATCAAGTCAAAGATAGAATGGGGTACCTATGCAGATTCAAATCAAATTCAAATCACCTCAAAATCGTTATTTGATCGTAATGGTGATCTGATTCAAAAGACTTCTTATGATGCAGATGGCAACGCCATATCAAAATCTTCTTTTCAATATAATGAACACGGTGAAAGGATCTTGCGAATTAAATATGGCAATAGTGGACAAATGTCAGATACAACTATCTATAAATATGAACACGATGATCATGGTAATATTATTTTTGAACGTATCTATGATTCTAGTCTGAATAATATCGCCAGTTTTAAGTACTTTAACGATGGCAACAATAATTTAGTGAGAAAACGATCAAGAATTTGGCAAGGCATATACCCACATGACAAATATGGTAATGAGACAGACAAAGCACTAGAAATCATATATAATACTAACGGTGTTACTCCAGCTCAAGTAACTAGGTTTTTCAAACACGATAATTATGGTAAGAGACTTGAATCGATAATCGGAAATCCGGGTGGCGGCATAGACGATAGAACTATTTATGAGTATGATGATCATGGTAATTTAATAGCAATGTATAGTATAGATTATTACTCGAGGACAAAATGGGAGACTGATTTATATGTATATGCCTATGATTATTACGAAGATAAAATTCCTTTGCGAAATGCAGTAGATGTTCAAGAATTATATCAAAAAATGTGGCAAAAAAAACCCAATAGATTCCCAGAATTAATATTCCTACGCTCAAGTCCTGAACCTAATCTCCCAGAAAGATTAGTAGTAAATTCAATTGTTAAGACACATGATTTTTTTGACAAGAATAATAATAAAGATGGAAAGGGCATAAATAATCGTTTCGTTATAATGGAGTGGAATAAACAAGAAGTAGTTTTTGATAGTACTACAAATCTAACTTGGGAAAGCAATGGTTCAGGAGCGAAATTAAACTACTATGAAGCACAACATTATGTGGCCGAATTAAATAACAATAGCTATTGTGACTTTAATGATTGGAGACTACCTACCCTGACAGAAGCAATGTCTCTTGTAGAGCCTATAAGAGCTTCGAATGATTTACATATTAATTCAGTATTTAATTCAAATCAGAGGGTTATTTGGACATCTGATGGCGTTAGGGCAAATATTGTTTGGTTCGTTCAATTTGATCCTGGATTTTGTTATTATGGTTATGATTCGAATGAATATTATGTGCGGGCCGTAAGATAGGGTGTTTTCATTTTCATTAATTCTGATGCAAAGGAGGTGATTGTGAAAAATATTTAAAATACAAAATTAATTATGATTAGTATTTTGTTGTCATTTACAGGTTGTATGATCGGCTCCACGGGGAGAATGAAGCAGAAAAATATCGAGGAAAAAATAATTAACTCACCATACATTGTGGATATTTCAAAGGAAAAGTATGAATATAGAACTAATAGCGAAGAAATAGAGTTTTTCTATCACACATGGAATTCTCTTACAAAGCCCGGTAATATAAGGAATTGGAAGTATTATTTTGTGATTGAAGAAGGTTCAAAACCTACATGGAAATATACCGTTATCGCAAGAGTAGATATTTTCCAAAAAAGTCGTGATGATTATTCAGCAATGAAAAAATTTAGGTCATTTGCATCTCAGAAAGGTGGTGATGCGGTTATAGACTTGTATCGAGAGCCAGCAATAAACAGTTTTGGGTTTCCTGCAGGAATAATTGGGTATCGTTATTCCGGTAAGGTTGTTAGGAAAAAATGACACATAACAACCGTTGATTTAGGTTCTTTTTTCGAGGACTCGTTATTGGCCACTACCAAATCGTGGCCTAAATCATTTCGTAAGGTATTTTGTATGCTTTTTGGGGCCGTTTTTGCCATAGAAAATCCTCAAATGTTAACATTCTACCTTACGAAAGATACATTTTGTAAGTTAATTTGTCAAGAGGAAATAATTGGTTTATTGCTTTACCCAAATGGCCAGTTTTTGTTTTATACTATTTCCACAATCTGAAAAGTTATCTATCCAATCAAATATCCAAACAAAGTCAAGAAAATCATTGATTTTGGACTAATCAATTTGTAATATGCAAATTATAATGGATTGGTTATGACATTAAAGACTACCATAACAAAGAGGGATATTGCTAAGCGTGTAGCTCTACATGTTGATGAGAAATTCCCCTTAGCAGAAAAAGTTGTGTCTGCACTGTTTACGATTTTGCGAGAAGTTATGGCCGAAGCTGACCCTGAAGTAAGGATTGAGATTCGTGATTTCGGTGTTTTCGAAGTAAAGACAACAAAATCAAAGCCAAAAGCTCGTAACCCCAAAACCGGTGAGGCTGTTTATGTTCCCACAAGAAGAAAAACTCATTTCAAACCAGGGAAATTGCTTAAGAAGGAGCTAAAAAGACCTCTCTAAACAATAAAATGATTTTACCTTGACAGATAATTGAAAACCATGATGATTGGCATTCTTCACTACAAAATTAATAGCATAGAGGAGTAAAAAAATGGAAACAAATGAATCTCAAATCAAAACTGAAAATGTCACCCGAAAAGGACTACACAAATATTTCCACATTTCCCGTTTGGATACATATATTAGCGTTTTGGGGGCTATTATTTTTTTTGTTATCGTATTTATTAAAGCATTTGGTGCATTTGGTCTGGAAATATCATTCATAACCTGGACTGATGCACTCGAGCTTGGAATCCTATTTGGTATTTTTGGTATCGTGGCACGGATCTACTACCATTTTTTTGAAGAGCGTTACGATAAATAAATTTGAATAAATAGGGATTGTATTAATCAAGGTAAAATGATTGAATAGAAATTGTACCTAACCCCGGGGGAATAAACTCTGTCCGCTGGATATTTTATTAAAAGAGTCTCCAAAAAATCGGTAACTATTGACTTTTGGGAGGTCTCATGTTTTTATGGCGAAGACTGCTTTAAGTCAATGTTTGGAAAAAGGCAACTTCTGTTCAGTTGGAGTTGTTCCAGAGTAAAAGAAAATTAGATTTTGGCTTTGTTTCGTAAAATTTTCCAAACTCACAATTTACAGGGATAGACTAGTTGTCCCCCTGGGGACGCGAACCCCTGCTTTAAGATTAATTTTGTACGCTAAAAGTACGCTATTATTTGTCTAAATATGTCCAAATTTGAGAATTGGACCAAAAAAAAAGTCCTCCACTATTGAGGACTTTTGTGCTTAGATTAAGCTTAAATCTATGGCGGGGTCGACGAGACTCGAACTCGCAACTTCTGGCGTGACAGGCCAGTGCTCTAACCAAATTGAACTACGACCCCAAACCTTAAAAGAACAATTACTCTTTATTTTTCTTTTTGTACAAAATAGCAATTGGCAGGGTTATACAATATCCAATTACCAATAAAATCGGCGCCACTGTCAATGAAGAAAAACTGTCCCATGGCCCGATTGTTAAAAAAATATAACCAACCAAAATGATTGCCAAACTTAAACCAACCAAACCGTAATTCATTTTATCGAATGGCAATTGAGCCTGTACGTTCCTGCGCGATCTGTCGCGTTTCTTTGGAGTTTTATCTGAATTCATAACCCTTTAAATATATACTTGCGATTGATTCTGTCAACTTAATTTATCGTTTTTATGTTCATCCCTGAATTCAATTTATTGGATTTTATTAAGGCATCAATAAAACTTTGTGAATTCGCTCAAAAGCCCAGTCCAGATCTTCTCTGTTGATTACCAGTGGGGGGGCAAATCGGATCACATTTTCATGGGTTTCCTTGCACAACATACCTTCACCCATCAGCGCCTCGCAAAACCTTCGCGCACCGCCGGCTTCATTATTCAATTCCACCCCGATAAACAAACCCTTTCCACGAACCTCTTTGATGTGAGTACTATTTACTGTTTTTAATTTCTCCAGAAAATAGTCACCTAACTTTTTAGAATTTTGCACCAGGTTTTCATCCTGAATCACCCGAAGCGCTTCCCTGGCAACAGCACAAGCCAATGGATTACCACCGAACGTACTGCCATGATCGCCCGGGTTAAATACGCTGAGGATTTCTTTCGAGGATGCAACGGCAGAAACCGGGTACATCCCTCCGGATAAGGCTTTGCCCAAAATTATCATATCCGGTTTAATATTTTCATATTGGTGAGCAAACATTTTTCCGGTACGGCCAAACCCGGACTGAATTTCATCTAACACTAATAGAACATTGTTTTGCTTGCATAAATTTTGGCATTCTTCCAAATAGCCACTTGGTGGGATCAAGACGCCGCCTTCACCCTGGATCGGCTCGACCATAAAGGCAACTGTGTTGGGTGTTATCGCCTCCTGCAGCGCCTGGGTGTTTCCAAAAGAAATGACAGAAAATCCCGGTGTAAACGGGCCAAATCCATCCTTATATTGATCATCTGTGGAGAATCCCACAATGGTGGTTGTGCGCCCATGAAAATTATTGTCACAAACAATAATCTCCGCTTGATTTTCTGAAACTCCCTTTTCCTGATAGCCCCATTTTCTTGCGGCTTTAATGGCGGTTTCTACAGCTTCTGCGCCGCTGTTCATGGGTAGTACCATTTCCATTTCACAAACTTCAGCGAGCTCCTTATAAAAATAGCCAAGTTCGGTGTTTCTGAATGCCCTAGATGTTAGCGCTACTTTTTGTGCCTGGGTGATTAATGCATTGACAATTCGAGGATGGCAATGACCCTGGTTCACTGCAGAATAAGCGCTCAAAAAATCTAAATATTTTTTTCCGTCAACATCATAAACCCAAATCCCTTCGGCTCTGTCAATTACGATATCAAGTGGGTGATAATTATGTGCACCGTATTTTTCTTCAATTTCAATATAATCCTGTGTGGTTTTGCTGCTTGTTTTTGTTGTTTCTAAAACATCATTAAGTACCATTATTTCTCCATTATTTTTCTGTGAAAGATATTAATCAATTCTTTGAAAAAAGACAAGTCTCATTTGATTATAATATTCGGCCTATTTATTTTTTGTCTTGACTTTTGTTCCGGTTTGATTTATATACGCCTGCTGTCTATATTATACCAAACGAGGAGTTTCAATGTATTCATTAACGCTGTATTTACCGGGTGGAAAACTTGATTTGGAATTAAACGATACAGAGACAGCAAAGCTGGTGTACCAAGGCAGTCCTTATCAAGCCCAGGCTCAATTATATGGAGAGGAAGTTTATTTTTCGATCCCGATTAGGCTTGAACAAGAAACACCGGTTACTACTGTAAAAATCGGAGATATCGCTTATTGGCCGCCAGGACAGGCAATTTGCTTGTTTTTCGGTCCGACACCGGATAGCGAAGGTGACCGGATCAAACCGGCTTCTGCTGTTACCATTATCGGTAAAATGAAAGGTGATCTATCACTTTTGAAAGAAGTACAAGCTGGTGATATCGTTACCGTTCAATTTTGATTAAATAAAAAGAGTTAAGATGAGTAAGAAAATGTCGGTCGGGTTTTTAGGTTTAGGCATTATGGGTAAACCAATGGCCCTGAATATTTTGAAGCACAATTTCCCATTGTCTGTATTTAATCGGACAGCCGCTAAAATGCAGCCGCTCTCCGAGGCCGGTGCTTATGCATGCAATACAATTGCGGAATTGGCTGAGCGGTCCGATGTAATAATTACGATGTTGCCGGATTCACCGGAATCTGAAGAAGTGATAATCGGCCAATCGGGGTTAATCAACTTTCTCAGGCCTGGAATGACTATCATTGATATGAGTTCCATTGCTCCTATGGTTTCGAAAAACATAGCACGGGAGTTGAAGATAAAAGAGGTTGAATTCCTGGATGCACCTGTGAGTGGGGGAGAGGCTGGTGCGGTCAAAGGAACATTGGCCATCATGGTTGGTGGTGATGAGATTGTATTCAAAAAGCAATTATTGCTTTTGAATACTATGGGTAAGTCTGTTGTTCATGTTGGATCAGTTGGTTCCGGCGGTTTTACAAAGCTAGTCAATCAAATGATTGTGGCGATTAACATCGCAGCAATGGGAGAAGCGTTTGCTTTCGCTGAAAAAGCAGGATTGAATATACAGACCGTATTCGAAGCAATCAAAGGTGGGCTGGCAGGAAGTGCTGTGCTAGATAGCAAATTTCCCAAAATTGCCAACCAGGATTTCAGGCCCGGGTTTCGATTAAGCCTGCATCGCAAAGATCTAAAAAATGTACTTGCCACTGCTATTCAAATAGGCTATAATCCGAAGCTAACCCAAAAAGTTCAGGAAGCTATCGAACATCTTTGTGAAACCGGAAAGGAAGATTTGGACCATAGTGCTATGGTGCAATATTTTAAGGAAGATTCGTAACGCTAACCTGTTGTGCATTGTCCTTGCTGAAAGATAAAAAAACTTGCCTCGCTTTAGGAATTTATTTATAATTAGCGCTGGAAATCAAAAGGAAATTTACAATTTAATTGATAAGCCACCGTAGCTCAGCTGGTAGAGCAGCTGATTCGTAATCAGCAGGTAACCGGTTCGAATCCGGTCGGTGGCTCTAGTCTAAAATAACCAACATTGCCATGATCAGCGCCGGTATGAATTGGTGGCAGAGTCTGATAACGATCTTCCTGGCGAATTTTATCGTTTTGATCCTACAAATAATATTATAATAGATTACTAAATATTCCTTTTGTTATAAAACTCTGATAAAGCCACAGCCGTTGCTACGCCTGCATTTAGGCTCTCAACGCCAGGCTGTCCACCAGGAATGCGGACAAGTACATCGCAAAACTTGCTTGTCCGGAGACGAAGGCCCTCTCCCTCAGCACCAACAACAAAAACCGTTTTTTCGTCAAAATCTGTCTCGGCGATAGTTTTTTCTCCGCGTTCGTCTAGGCCATACACCCAAAATCCAAGCTTTTTTAGTGTTTCCAAACTGCGTGATAAATTTATTACCTTAAATATTTTCACAAATTCTGCACCGCCGACCGCAACTCGTGTTACTGTCGGCGAAATATCCACTGAACGATTCTTTAGCAAAACAACAGCATCTGCACCGAAAAATGCAGCGTTGCGAAGCATTGTGCCTAAATTTTGAGGGTTAGAAATTTGGTCAAGGGCAAGAATAAGCCGAGCTTCGCGAAGGATTTCCAAGTCGCTCTCTGTGTAAATTGTTCGCGGCTCGGCAAAAATGCATATACCCTGGTGCTTTTCATCTATAGTTAATTCTGTGGTGCTCAAAAAATCATTCCACTGCAAAAATTCTGGTTGAATCTTTGCATGACGTGCAAGTTCTATGTATTTTTCGTTAAGATGGGTTTTTTTTCCTGCAAGGAGAATAACCCGTCGAATCGCGAAGGGGCGAGTAAGGAAAACTGCACGAACCGAGTGATAACCGAAGATTTTTTCCATAGTACTTGGAACTATTGGCATATTGCGGCGCTCTGGGTAGGGATGAGTGTATGTATTCCTACTTATATACTGGCGGCAAGCATGATCAGCGCCGGTATGAATTGATGGTAAAGTCTTTTCGTGATTTTGCTTGGAAATTTATCGTCTTAATTCCACTTGTTTCTTTTATTAGAGAGAGGGACAAATAATAACGAAACTTTCCAGATGACATACGCACATCAATTTTTAACCATTTTTTATTTTGATCAATCACGCCAAAAGAGAGCTGATTAAAACCTATAGCTTCTTTCAAATTCAGGTGAACTAAACCGTTAGTGGTTTCTGCGGAGGTTCTTGTTTTTTCTTTTCACTCGATGCTTTTATAATGATCCTTAATCCGACTGCAACTAAGATGAATGGCCAAAAATCACTGAGAATTTGGCTAAAATCAATAATATAAAGATTTTCCAATAAAAATAAAACACCAATACCAACCAATAAAATACCCCAATATAAACTTCTATTCTTTTTAGATTTATTGCTCATATTTTTTCTCCCAATTGAGGGTGAGTTAAAAATAAATAGTGACTTTATATCAAAACAGTTAAATATAAAAAATTGTTTACGGTAAATTTCTAGAGTTGATTCATTAATTGATATTTTATTATTTTTTAAATTATTATTAGGTGGCTGAAAAAAAAGAAAAATCGCTGGTCTACCAGATTAAAGACGTAGAGATTGCAAACTCAAAACTGAGTTGGTATCAAATCTTTAAGAGATAGTCTTGGCCAAAATGTGGGATTAGCGTAAACCCAGGTTTTTGAAGTTCCGGTAAGCTGGCCACAAGGGAGTGCTTTGCAAATGGTTCCTGTTGCTAAAAGTTGAATTTTTCTTGCGAGTGAGTTAAAATTCAATAACTTTGGTATGTTATCATAAATTATATAATAATTTGTTAGATGAAAGTAAAGGAAGAAAAAGAATAGAAAACGGAATCATTGTGGTAATAGTAGCTTTTATGACTATTTTTGCGAGTGTCTTTGCAGCCTTCATTTCCATTTCTGGCAATAATTTCTTGATAACGATGAAACTTTTATCTATATTAGTTGTAATATACAAGTAAACAAATATTGTAATTGAAAATTTAACAAGGTAAGAATGAGTATCAATAAGCAGGATAATGAAATCGTCGATCGTTTTCATAAGCAAATTGTTGAACTAGTGAAAAAATACCAGTTTAGAGATAGAAATGAAATTTGTTGTTTTGGAATTTCTGTTAGTCAGTGCTATATTCTTGAAACGCTTAAGGAAAATGGTCCTTTAACGATGAATACATTAGCTCAGAAAATGTATCTTTCAGTCAGTACGGTAACAAGAGTAGTCGATCACTTAGTAAAAAAAGATTATGTACGAAGAGATGAAGATCCTTTTGACCGACGAATTCGTCGCATTACAATGACTGAGAAAGGTCTAGCGATTTACCTGAAATCATGGGCAAAGATTGTTGAGTCAGAAATAGGAATATTAGAAAGTTTACCAAAAGATCAGAAAGAAAATGCGATAAATCTTTTGATTATGTTAAACAATGCAGTTGACAGCTGGCGAACTCGCAATTAGTATTTTTTTGAATTAATAATTGTATCTACCAAATAATAGTAAATACAACTATGGCGAATTAGCCAAAATTGCTACATCACAATCAGCAAGAATCGGGTTGTTATAGCCGATTTTAGCACCGTTAATTGAATATACAAAACAAGCAATAATCGTTTGGGACTGACTTGGCGGAGCTGTATTAAACTTAACTTATCGATGATTTGTCATTATTGTCAACACCATTTGGTTTAAAACTTATTGATGTTGTAAATCTTCGTAAAAACATAAGAGTCTTGGATATTGATCTGGCATATTGGAGGAAAAGATGTAGCCAAAATTTTTAGAAAATTAGAAAATGATTTAAACAAATTAGCAATGAAGAAAGGTGAATTAAAATTGACAATCCCTTGGGTAATGTATTGGTTGTTGAAGAATTTAAGTGCAATACAAAATTTAAGGAACATAAAATAAATAATATTGAAAGGAGCATAAAATGAAGAATATTAAGGTATTAGATACTGGATGTTGTGACTCATTAATCAGTGCCGTGAAAAAACATATTGCAAGTAAAGAAAATTCGGATAAATATGGCATTACTCACGTAACCGATTTGCCGGAAATTTACAAACATGGGGTTACTGAGTTGCCCGCCCTAGTAATTGACGATGAGACAGTCATCGTAGTGGGAGAATTGAACAACGAGCAAGTTTTGGAGAAACTAGATGATGTTTTATAGCACCATTGCTGGTGTGTTGAGCTTTCCCACGTGGTGCCGGTCGACGGCAAGGAGAGATGTTACTGTCCAGGTTGAAGCAATAAAAAAAGACATTATCTTCACGTGTGCAGGAATGCTAATGGGCGTTGCCCAAGAGCTGCGACACGCCTATCCGGAAGTGAGGATTGTTGCTCTGGAACCAGCTACAACCGCTACCCTCTCAGGTGGCAGCGCCGGTTCACACGATGTTGAAGGGATTGGAATTGGCACTACCCCCCCGCTGTTGGATAGAAAACTGTACGATGAAGCCCGTGGGATTGACGAGAAAGAGGCAAGGCGAATGGTGCGGCTTCTTGCGA